>CAYGPN010000001.1:0-93239 GCA_964352085.1 uncultured Gammaproteobacteria bacterium
ATATCCCCACCACTTCCCAAAGGCTCGGCGCCCTTCGGTCGCCTCGCCAATCTCGCCCCAAGGGGCTCGCAGACAGCGGTGCTGTCATGTTGCACAAGACTAGCACCGCTCTGTAGTTGAATATCACGGTGATTGCTAAGTTTAGTTTCTTCAGGTCTGCTGCAGCTCCCAGTCTTCAAGTGAACTTCACGCAAAAAATTGAAGGGGTCTAAAAAATCTAATTTAAGTTTTTTACTACTCATTTGAGAGTTCAACCCAACTTTTTTCAAAATTCTATTCATCTCATGAAAATTTTTATTTAAAACACTATGATGCGCTTGATTAGCTGTTTTAATAAAATCCTGAAGTGGTTCAACCCACAAGCTCCCTTCTTCTCGAATCCTCTTAGATTTTTCTTCCAAGTCAGATTTTTTATTTACAAGTTTATTCTTCTTAGCTTTATATTCATCAGTTGAAATATCTCCATCAATATGAATATCTAGAAGCCTATCTAGTTTCTCTCTTATGTTTTTAGTCTCAGAATCAAGCTTCTCAAGCTCTGCCTTAGCCTCTAAGTGTTCCTCCTGTACCCATTCATCTATCTTGCCATTGAATTTCTCATACCAATTATCATTAATAGTTACTTGAGACACAAAACCCTCTACCTGCAGAGCTAGATCTTTTTCATTTATTGGTTTTTCTGTGCATTTGCAAGTCTTAGACTTACGGCTACATCTGTAATATTTAAAAACTAAACCAGATTTCTTTTTATGCCATTCAGGCACTATTGCATATCCACAATTTTCGCAGCTAGCAAGCCCTTGAAACCAGTAATCTTTCTCTTCTTTTTTGTTATTTCTAAAATTGCGTTTCTTCGGATTCTTTTCTAATTTTTTCTGAATTCTATCGAAGATTTCTTTTGAGATCATGGCTTTATGTGAGCCTTCGTGCAACTCTCCATTAAGTTTAAAGACGCCATAATAAAACGGGTTTGTTAATATCCATCTCAAACCATAATATCGAAGCTTATGTCCAGATCTAGACCTGATACCTACTTCATACATTTCATCTCTTAGTTGGGATTGTGAGATATTCTCATTAGCAAATTTTTCTAAAAAATATTTAATAGTGTCGAATTTCTTTGGATCAGCTTCTATAGTCCTAGTTTTAGGATGATTAATATATCCAACAGGTGCTTTGCCAGGAAACTCTCCTCTTCTAACTTTCTCTCTAATGCCTCTTTTTACATCTTCAGAAAGCCTATCTACATACATCTTTGAAAAGCCAAATGCTATTGAGAGATTAAATTTACCATGTGGACTTTTCTCAAAGTAATAACTTGGAAATTTTAAATCTTCTATGATGCCTTCATCAATAAGGTAAATAATTTTGCCGCCATCTACGGAATTTCTCGAAATTCTATCTGGTTGCCAGGCAATAATTCCATCAGCGTCACCCTTTTCTATTGCCACAAGCATTTCATTAAAGATGGGTCTGCCTGGAGTTTTAGCAGATTTACTCTCTATGTATTCTTTAACTATTTTCAGATCATGCTTGAGAGCATACTCTCTGAGTTCTTGAAGCTGGGATTCAATAGACAAAGCTTGTCGTTCTTCTTCCTCTGAACTTTTACGGCAATATATGAAATATTTGGACATTCCAACTCCTCTCAGATTATTACTTTGTTTCAATTCAAGCATTTAATGCTTGGATCTATTTAATTTCAATTATACACAGCTATAATTAAACTTGATTAAAATGTTTAATAGAAATTCGGCTGGATTTATAGAACTTGATGAGAGACACGGTGGTGTTAGGTATATGCTTTCTGTTGGATCCTTTATGGAACTGCATACTGACAATTCAATTGTAAAACTGAGAATGCCAGAAGATATAGATCCTAAAAATACTAATCCTAATTTGCAACCCGAAGTAAGAACTCATAAAAATCAACCATTTAATGATCCGATAAATATCGCCATTGTTATACAACCATGGGAAATTGTAAATTCAATGGTTTGTGAGATTTCTCAGGAAACTAAAAATACTATTTTGTTACATCTTATTGCTTCAAGAGATTATTTATATGATTTTTCTCAAACAGTAGATGAAATAATAAACGAAATAAATTCCATCTCAGGGTCGGAACCAGAAGACATAAAGGTCAAAGGTAATCATCTTGATATTCCTCAAATTGAAAACCTTGCTACACGTACAGAAAATGCTTTAAGCTTGGCTAAAAAATATCTCAGATCATTAATGAAGACACAAAGATATTTTTTCGACTTGGAAACTCCTAACGAACCAAGGTTTGATAAATTGATCAAATCTTATTCAGAAAGATTTGGAAAGAATTCAGACTTTCTCACCTTTTTAAAAGCTAGTTATAAACAAATTAAACTCGTTATTGATATGAGAAATGCAATTGAACATCCTGAGTTCGATGAGAATGACCCCAAATGTAAATGGCTGAGAATCAATGATTTTACACTGGAAAAAGATTCTTCTATCTTATGCCCAACCTTTGACTTCTCCACAAAGCAAAAAGACAGTCCTATAACTCGAATGAAGGGTGATCTAAAGGAGATGCTAGAAACGACTAAGTTTAACTTGCTGTTTTTTGGTGAGTTGTTTTTATTACACTCTTGTGATAATTCAATAAATAAGCAAAGAGGCGCACTAATTTCATATATCAGCAAAGTACCTGAGGAAGAAGTATCAAGCTCACTCCCAGTAAAGTACAAACTAAATATGGTTGCACCACATCCAAAACAAAACAAGGAATAATAGCTCGATGGCTACACCATTTTCGCATTGCAATTTAATTTTTTGTTCGAGATTCGTATGGTTTACGCAAGAAGTTACCCATAACAGTAACTGTCTAGTAATAATCAAACATTATCTCTCATCTCAGCTAAAGCCTGGCGAATGATTTCAACTGATGAATGCATGAATAAGCCAGCAACGAGAAAAGCTGCAATCAAATCTGGCCATGATGTTTTTGTCATAAAGACCCCGGCTCCAGCTAAAATGACAGCGACGTTGCCGATTGCATCATTTCTGCTACACAGCCAAACAGAACGAACATTAGAATCACCTTCTTTGTAACGCAGTAGGAGAAAAACGCTAAGTAAGTTTGCAAAAAGTGCCATAAAGCCTATAGCACCCATTGCAAAAGCCTCGGGTGAACCTAAAACAAAAACTCTATATATAGTAGAACCCAAAACAAAAAGTGCCATTCCTCCTAAGCTCAAACCCTTTATTAGAGCCACCTTCGCTCGTGTTTTTAAAGATCTTCCAAGAACACAAATTGTTATTGCATAGGTAGCAGTATCGCCAAGAAAATCTAGAGCGTCTGCTCTTAAAGCCATTGAGTCAGCAAAGAAGCTAGCAGTAGCTTCAAGCAAAAACATGGCAGCATTGATTGCGACAACGATCCACAGAATCTTTTTATAGGTCTCTGAAGCCCCTTCAATTGATATATTTCCACATGAATCGTTACATTTTTCTACCATAAAAACATTACAACCCTATCCCAACAACCCTCTCTAAATCACTTATTGCGGTTTCATAATCAACCACTCTTTGCAAATAGTCTAAATGTACATTTATAGAAGCCTCCAAAGCTTTTAGAGGTATTAAAAAAGTAACTTTGCCAACTCTAAAGCTTTTCATCGATTTTTCTAGGAGCTCATCAGCTTTTACAAGCGTTTCAGATTCATAAAGTTTCACTTGCTCTCTAGTTAAAACATAAGCATTAAAAGCATTAAGCACATCTAGCCTTAATTGATTTTGTATATTTTCTTCTTCAAATTTATATTTCTCCTGGAGAGCTTTTGCTTTTGCGATTTCACCTTGCTGACGATAAAGCAAGGGAAGTTCCATTTGAGCTATAGCAAAAACTCCATATTGATTATCATCTCCTCCTGGTATAACAATGTCAGGGCCTGCAGTTAAAGATATATTGGGTATTCTATTTGCCTTGGCTAGTCTGAGCTCATCTTTACTAGCTTCTTGTTGATAAAAATTTCTTTTAATTTCTGGTCTGTTTCCTATTGCTTCATTAATCAAAAACTCAATTGCTTCTTCAGAATTTTTCGCTTCTATTTTAAGAAAACTATCTGGCTTATTTAAACCATCCAAGTTTATAGGACTGTTGATTAAAGTCGTGAGATCATTTTTTGCTTTTTGGACTTGATAGTTTGCGTTTCTATAATTATTTTTCACATTAGTTGAGGCAATCTCAATTTGAAGCAAATCAACAACTGGAATTTTAGCTGCATCAAAGCGTTTCTTTGTTATCTCTTTTAGGATTTCTGTTATTTCTAGCAGACCTTTAAAATATTTTTCTTTTCGCTTGGCAAAATAGAGTTCGACATATTTCCCCCTAACTTTGTATCTCAAATCCAGAAAGGCTTTTTTTACTTCTTCATTGATAATTTTCTTTTGAGATTTTGCTAAATCTATTCTTCTACCTCTCTTGCCTCCAAGCTCAAAAGTTTTTGAGATACCGAGCCTGTAAGTATCTTCAGCAAAGCCATTGTCAGACATCAGGCTTGGATTAAACCTTCTTTTTGCGCTCATAATCTCAGCATCTCCAATATCCAAGTTTGTTTTAATTGATTTGAATTCAGGATTATTATCAATTGCAGAAATAATAGCTTCATCGAGGCTGAAGGGTTTCAATACTGAATAAACTTGTGCATCTGCTTGAAGTTTTATTTCATTTTCATCAAGTGTGATTAGATCCTTAAGATTGGATGGCTCGGCATCATGAAACTTTGTTTTAATGGCTTGCTCGAATTCATCTCCTAAAGTTATCTTCTCTCCAGCTTGCAAATTAAGGTTCTGTTCTTCTTCAGTTAAACCTTCCTGCGCAAAGCAGAGGTTGGTGCTGAAGTTAAGCAAGAGTAGTAGAATTAATATCTTCTTCATTTAGATATCCTCCCCCGCAAGCTCAGAATCAATAGAGCTATAGTCTTCAGCGAACCATTTGTAAACAGCAGGCAAAACCAATAATGTTAAAGCCGTGGATGTAATTAAGCCACCTAGCACAACTGTCGCTAGTGGTCTTTGCACCTCACTTCCAGTTCCAAAGGAAAACAATAATGGAATCAATCCAAGTCCAGTCGTGACAGCTGTCATAATTACAGGTCTTAAACGCATACACGCAGCTCTTATTGAAGCCTCGTCGATAGAAACACCTTCACGGACTAATTGGTTTAAATAGGCTAAAAGCACCATGCCATTTTCAAGTGCTATACCAAAGAGTGCAATGAAACCTATTGAAGCTGGAACAGATAAATTCTGCCCTGATAGCCAAAGAGCGACTATACCTCCAACAAGAGCAAGAGGAATATTTAAAAGTATCAGTAAAGAATTTTTGACTGAATGAAAATTTGAATACAATAAAATAAAAACAAGCAAGAGTGTTATTGGAATAACAATAAGCAGTCGTTTATTAGCTTCTTGTTGCAACCTAAACTGACCACCCCAAGTCACATAGTAGCCAAGTGGCAGCTTAGCCTTCTCTTTAATTAGCTTTTGCGCGTCTTCAACAAAAGATCCAATATCCCTGCCCCTCACATTGCATTGAATAGTAATAAATCTCTGACTATTCTCTCTGGTGATTTGTCTTGGTCCAACAACTTCTTCAATATTAGCCAGTTGACTCAATGGCACATTGACTCCATTAGGTGCTTGTATAATTATCTGACCAATCAAATCAGCCGATTTTCTATAGTTTTCTTTAAAGCGCACAAGGATATCAAAGCGACGGATGCCTTGAAATACTTGACCAGCCACTTCACCACCAACAGCAGCTTTAATAACACCTTGAACATCATTAACGTTGATGCCATATTTGCTAATAGCTTTTTTGTTAACTGTAATTAATAGCTGTGGCGTACCACTGATTTGATCAACTTGAACATCTCTAGCACCTTTTACTTTTCTGACAATTGATGAAAGCTCATCAGCTTTTTCTTTTAAGGTATCCAGATCATCGCCAAAGAGTTTTATTGCAAGCTCTGCTCTCACCCCTTCAAGAAGCTCATCAACAGTCATTTCTATAGGCTGAGTGAAATTCATCAGAACACCAGGAACGTCTTTTAACTGCTCGCGAATAAGCGACTCAATATCTTTTTGATTTCTAGCTAAGCGCCATTGATTTTTGGGTTTAAGAATTATATACATTTCAGAATTATTAACAGGATCAGTATGAGCTCCAACTTCTCCTCTGCCGATGCGAGTTACTACATCCTTTATTTCATGAATTTTCTTGAGACGCTTTTCTACAAGCATAGTAACTCGCTTATTCTCTTCAAGTGCTGTTGAAGGAGCCATCGTTAGCCTCACAACAATAGTTCCTTCTTGAAGCTTTGGAGTAAACTCTGAGCCAAGAAAGCTAAAGAATAAAGCTCCAACAGCTAATAAAATTAGCACCAACTTGATGGCAAACTTTCTATTTGCAACAAAGAATCTTATTAAAGGCTCATAGTAAAAAATTGCTTTAGCCATCAAATATTCGCTAATTTCTACAAGCTTAGAGGACTTAGCTTTTTCATTACCAGTTACATTAAATCTCATCATAAGATCTGATATCACCGGCACTATAAAAACTGCATAAATTAGCGAGCCAAACATAGCTAAGGAGACTGTGTAGGCTAACGGTCTAAACATCTTTCCTTCAACACCACTCAATGTGAACAATGGTAAGAAAACACAAATGATAATTAAAATCGCAAATATAATCGGTTGAATAACTTCTGTAGATGCTTCAACTAATACCTTTTTAAATTCCTGCAGGCTAAGCTTTTTATTTTTTAGCTTGGTGTCAATATTTTCAACAATTACAATAGAAGCATCCACCATCATCCCAATTGCAATAGCGAGTCCTCCAAAGGACATGAGGTTTGCTGTTATGCCAAAGTATTTCATTGCAATCATGGCAAAAAGAATAGAGAAAGGAATTGATAAGGCCACAACAATACTTGGTCTAATAGCTCCGATAAAAAGCATGATTACTAAAATGACAAGAAAGATGCCTTGAAACAAAGCATCTTTTACAGTTGAAACACATTTTTCAATCAAAGATTTTTGTTCATAGTAAGGTACCATTTCTACACCTTCAGGAAGGTTTTCATTAATCTGGTCAATTTTTTCTTCTACTCTTTTAATTACTGTTGAAGAGTTTGTGCCAAAGAGTTTTATCACCATGCCAGAAACAACTTCTTCAGTGCCATTGTGAGTTTGTATACCTCTTCTTACGGCTCCACCAATTTTAATTTTGGCTATGTCTCTTAATAGTATTGGTGTTCCATCAACTGATTTAATGGTTATATTTTCGATCTCTTCAAGCTTTGAGATCAAACCAACAGAACGAACTATATATTCCTCACCATTTTTCTCAATAAACTGAGCTCCTATATTTTGATTATTTCTTCTAATTGCATCTACCAGCTCATTTATTGTTAAGTCATAACGCAGAAGGGAATTTGGTTTGATGATGACTTGATATTGTTTAACAAAACCCCCGATGCTAAGAACCTCCGTTACCCCTTGCACTGTTTGTAATTGAAGTTTGATTATCCAGTCCTGAATTGTGCGCAGCTCTTCAAGAGAGTGCTTGCCGGTTTTGTCTTGTAAATAATAAAAAAGCACCAAGCCCATGCCTGTAGATATTGGTCCTAATTTAGGATTGCCAAATTCAGCTGGTATTTTATTTCTGGCTTCTTGAAGTTTTTCATTTACTATTTGCCTTGCAAAGTAAATATCAGTGTCATCCTCAAAGTAAATATTTACAACTGACAATCCTAAATTAGACACGGATCTAATAGTTTTTACTTTTGGCAAGCCGTTCATCACTGTTTCAATTGGAAATGAAACATATTTTTCTACATCTTCAGGTGAAAGCCCTTCAGTTTCGGTAAAAACTTGTACTAAAGATGGAGAAACATCAGGAAAAGCTTCAATAGGCAGTTTTTTATAGCTATGCACACCAAAACCTATGACTAAAGCTGCAAGCAAAAGTACTAGCAAGTGATTATGAATAATGAATTTTATTAGCTTGCTCATATTCTAATGTTCATCCTCCCCAGAAAACTCATCTTTCATCATTTCAGACTTTAAGGTAAAAGATCCTTTTGAAACATATTTCTCTCCAACTCTTAATCCAGAAATAATTTCGATATTATTTCCAGTGCTTTGCCCAAGCTCTACATCACGTGGCACAAAGCCCTCTTCTGTTTGAATGAAAATAATATCTTTATCGTTAATGACTTGAATTGCCGAGCTTGGTATCAAAAGCCCTTCCCTAGTTGAATCAATTAAAATTTTTGCGTTTATAAATAAGCCCGGTCTTAGATCTCCACTTTTGTTTGCTAAAACAACCCTTGCTATTGCAGTGCGCGTTTCTTCTCCAACGATTGGTCCAACATAAGAGATGCTACCTTCGACTTCCGCTATGCCTTCTGCTAAATTAATAAGGGCTTTTTGTCCTTCTTTTACGTAAGGTAAGTCTTTTTGATAAACACTTAAATCAACCCAAACACTATTTAAGTCTGCAACCACAAAAAGACTGGAATCTTTATCCAAGTTTTCACCAATGCTCAAATGTTTCTCAACAACTGTTCCTGTAAAAGGTGCGAGGATTGGATAGTTCCTATAATCACTTTCACTTAGCGCTTCTAGCTTCTCTATGTAATCCTCAGAGAATCCTAGTGTTGTAAGCTCTTGTTCAATTGCATGAAGCTCATGCTCTGCTTGTACCATTTTCAATTTGGCATCTAAATATTCAGGTTCAGTAGTGATTCTTTCTTCAAAAAGCGCCTTTTCTCTTTTAAAATTACTTATTGCTATTTCAAGGCTATTTGACGCCTCATGATATTCTTCATGCAAACGCGCAAGCTCCCCACTATTTAAAGTAGCCATAACTTCACCAGTAAAAACTTTATCGCCTAAGTCTTTATAAACATTTGAAACGACTCCTGGCAAAAAATTAACGATATGCGCTTGCCTGTCAGCATTAATTTTAATTTCACCTGGCAGGTTTATTTGAGACTTGAGGCTTGCAGCTTTTGCCTCACTTATCTCTATACCAAACTCACTAATTAGCTCTGGGCTAAGTTTTATTGACTCTGAGTCATGTGTTTCCTCGTGGTGCTGGTTCTTGTTGTTTTGTTTATTGGTGAAATAATAGAGCCCTGTAATAGCAAGAACAGCCACGAGAATCACCAAGAATAATTTACTTTTCATATTACAAATATCTCCAAAGAAATAACATGCACTTTAATAAGCGCTCTAATTCTCTATAGATATTTGTATTAAATTGTGAGTATAACTGTCTTTAGGAAATTAAGATTTTGATTTTCCAAGTTTCTGGAATTAGTTGGAACTTTTGATTTTGGCTCAACAAATTCTATGGGATGTTTCACATTTTGGACAACTGTAGCAGCAATAAAATTATTGTCACTATCTGATGAAAACTTTTTGTTTAAAGAATTAAAAGGAACTGTTGTGTCTGTGCAAGTGTCTGTAGCACTCATAATACTAAGCTCAATGACAGAGTCTTTTGCAAGCGAGTTATCTTCTAAGCTACATGAATCTTGGTAGGTTTTTTCAATTGCAATATGACCATCAGAACCAAAACATAAAATATTAGCGCTTGCGGCATTAGTCCAAGCAAAAAGATATGCAATTAAGCAAATTGCAATTGGAAAAATTTTTGTTTTAGTGCTGTGTTTAAACAAGATCAATTCCTGGTTTCTAATTATATACCTACAAAGTTTATTTACCCCAAAGACTGTAATAATTATTCATTTAAATAACCTCTCAGGGCTAATTTTTGTCTATATCTGCTTTAAATTTTCGAAGAACTTATCTTAACCCTAGGGTTTTCGCTAGCTTATATAGCCTATTTGCTAAGCATTTTTAGCTATTTAAATATCAATCAAAAAGCCTTGACTCTAAAGTATACTATAGGGTTTATAGTTAATAACTACAAGCAGCGGAGAAATATGATGCCTAGAATAAAAAAAGAAAAAGTTGAAATTATGAAAATTAGCGAACTGGCCGAGAGGTCGGGAGTCAAGCTACAAACTGTAAGATATTACGAAGGTCTTGATTTGATCAAGGAACCAAAAAGAACAGACTCGGGCTATAGACAATACACCTCTGATTATATTGAACAAATTAGATTCATAAAAAATGCACAGGAAGTAGGACTCACTTTAAGAGAGATCAAAAAGCTTACCAAGCTTCAGCGAAGCTCTAAAGCTAAAGGAAAAGATGTCAAATTAGTTTTAGAAGCACACATCGAAGAAATTGATAGAAAAATGGAAAGTCTAAAGAATTTAAAAAAGCATTTGAAAAACCTAACAGATAGCTGCTCTGGAGAAATGTCAACTGAAGAGTGCCCGATACTAAAGAAATTGAAAGCAAAGAAAAATGGTGGATAAGCCTAAAAAATTGATAAAAAGAAAAAACTTGGCAATAAAGCTTTTGCTTCTTGCTTCTATATTCTTTTATCAAACTAATTTCACTCTGGCATCTCCAGTTCAGAAGACTAATCAAACAATAAACTTTGAAGACATTAAGCAAATTCAAGCAACTGAAAGTGAAAGCGCACCAGCCGTCAAGCTAGAAACTCCTCAAATTGATGATTCACTAACTACGCTTATCACTGAACTAATATTAAAGCACCCTCTTTTAAATGAATACAAGTATAAAATTGAAGCTCAAAGAGCCAAAAAAATCTATAAAAGCGCTCCCCCTGATCCTAGGATAGGAGTCGAAGTAAGAACCAATGATTACCCTTTAAATTTTGGGTCTATTGGTGATCTGCCAAATAATTTTGTTGGACTTTCTTTGTCTAAGGAATTCACCACTCCGGGCAAATTAAAGTTCAAAGGTAATATAGAAGAGTTTGAGACTATTAGACTCGAAGAAGATTTGAATTTAAGTGAGCTCGTTTTAATCTCATCACTTAAACAAAGCTTTTACAATCTTTATTTTATTGATCAATCCCTAAGAATCTATAGCAAAATCAAAGATTTATTTCTAACAGTAGAAGGAACAGTCAAATCTAATTATGAAGTAGGTAAAAGCTCACAATATGATTTGCTTAGGGTGCAGCTTGAGATCTCCAAGATAATAGAGCAAATAGAGGCTCTTAAAAAAGACAGGAAAGTTTATGTTGCAGAGATAAATAGTCTTGTTTATAGACCTGTGCTTGATGGCTTAAGTCCTGATTATGATCTTGGGCTGACACCAATTGGACACGAAGAAGAAGAGATTATAGATTTTGCTAAAGCAAACTATCCAAAGCTTCTTGCTCAAGAAGCCCAAATCAGTAAAAGCCTAGAGGCTGTAAAGCTTGCTAAGAGAGAATACATACCTAATGTGACAGTTAAAACTTTTTATGGTTTTAGAAATAATGATGAACTGGGTAGTTTATTTGGGGTGGGACTTGAAACTACTTTGCCAATATTCTTTAGAAGAAAAGAAAGTCAGAAGCTAAAAGCAGCTAGAGCGATAGTGAAAGCTGAAGAAGCTAACTACGAAAAGATGGAACTTGATACCCTTTTTCAAGTTGAAAAACTTTATACGCTCATTTCTAAAAACGTTGTGCTCGCCGAACTCCTTGGCACTGCTATTATCCCTCAAGCTTCACTTGCTGCAGACTCATCTATCTCAACTTACAAAGTCGGTAAAACTGACTTCCCTTCAGTTTTAGATAGTATTAGAGATCTCTTGAATTTTGAGATTGAATATCATATGAGAGTCGCTGAGGGTCTAAAAAATGTTTCAAGCCTAGAGCCCCTTATTGGACAAAAATTAGAGGATATAAATCAATCATGAAAAGAATAATCAAGAGCTTAGTTATATTAATCTTCTTCACTGTATCTTTATCAGGATGTAGCTTGGTGGATAAAGTTTTAAATCGAGGCTCGTCTAGTCATGAGGGACATGATATGTCTTCAATGAAAGAACAAAAAACAATGTATCAATGCCCAATGCATCCAAGCTACACATCTGATAAACCTGGCACATGTCCAATATGTGGAATGAAGCTCAATAAAGTTGGTGGTAAAGAAAGTAGTTCATCACACAAAGCAGAAGGCTCTGTTTACATAAACCACAACAAACAGCAAATTATTGGTATTAAAACCCAAGAAGCAGTTTCCATTCCTGTTTCAAAGTCTATAAAAATACTTGGTACTGTTACTCCTGACGAGAGAAGGGTTTTTCATGTTCATACCAAGTTCTCTGGTTATGTTGAAAAAGTTTTCGCTGATTATGAAGGCAAGTATGTTTCTGCAGGCGATCCACTTTTCACTATTTATAGTCCTGATTTGGTAAGCACTCAAGAGGAATACTTACTATCGCTTAAAGCAGAAGAGCAGCTTGCTGGTCATAAATATGATGCAGTTGATAAATCACAACAACACCTTAAAGAAGCAAGCTTAAGAAGACTTGAATTGTGGGATATTAGTGAAAAAGATATTGAAGAACTAGCGAGAAGCAAGGAAGTTAGAAGAACACTGACTTTTTATTCTCCAGCTAGTGGATTTATAAATAAAAAAACAGTTTTTGAAGGCTTAACTGTAATGCCCAATATGGATTTATACGAGATCACAGACTTGTCTAGAGTTTGGGTAATTGGAGAAGTCTTTGAACAGGATTTGCCTTTTGTTAAATTGGGTCAAAGTGCAGAAATCAATTTTCCTCATGGCTCTGCTGCATCATTCATTGGAAAAATTAGCTACATTTACCCTGAAGTAGATGAGATGAATAGAACTGGCAAAGTCAGAATAGAAGTTGCAAATCCAAATTTAACACTCAAACCAAATAGCTACGTTGATGCCACCGTAAGTCAAGGGCTCGGCAAGCAGTTAATTGTTCCCCAAAGCTCCGTCATTGATACCGGTGAAAGAAAAATAGTCTTTGTAAAAACTGAGGATGATTATTTTATACCTAAGGATGTTCAAACAGGTGCTGAAGTAAATTTAAAAGATGGTAATTATCTAGTTATCAAATCTGGCATATCAGAAGGTGAGGATGTAGTCACAGACGGCACTTTCTTAATAGATTCAGAAAGTAATTTACAATACGCACTCAAGCAATTTTCGGGAGGTCATAATCATTGATTAGTAGATTAATAGATTTTTGTATAAAAAACCGCTTGATTGTTTTGATCCTGACAGCATTTATTGCTGTTAGCTCTATTTACTGCATGAAAAGAATCAACCTGGATGCTATTCCAGATCTTTCTGATACTCAAGTCATAGTTTTTACAGAATGGAAGGGTAGAAGCCCCCAAATAATTGAAGATCAAATTACTTATCCGATCATAAGTAAACTTCTTTCAGCACCAAAAGTAAAAGTAATCAGAGGGCAATCCTTCTTTGGGCTTTCTTTTATCTATGCAATTTTTGAAGATGGTACTGATATTTACTGGGCAAGAAGCAGGGTATTAGAGTATCTAAACACTATCCAAAAAGAATTGCCACCAGACGTTAATCCAAGCATTGGTCCTGATGCTACTGGTGTTGGTTGGGTTTATCAATATGCTTTGGTTGACAAAGATAATCGCTATGACCTGGCTTATATGAGGACTTTAAATGATTGGTACTTGAAGTATTGGTTGGCTGCAGTTCCTGGCGTTGCAGAAGTTGCCAGCGTGGGAGGATTTGTTAAACAGTACCAGATAGAAGTTGATCCTAATAAGCTTAGAGCTTTTAATATCCCACTCAAAAAACTCATTGAAGCAGTCAAGGATAATAATCAAGACACAGGAGCAAGAAGCCTTGAGGTTGCAGGGCACGAATATCTTATAAATATTTCTGGATACATAAAAGGCATAGAAGATATTAAAAAGATATCACTTGGCGTCAAACCAAATGGGGTGCCAATCAGGGTCTCTGATGTAGCGAGCGTGAGGCTAGGTCCTGATATGAGAAGGGGCGCAACTGACTACAACGGCTTGGGCGAAACAGTAAGCGGCATTGTCGTGATGCGTTTTGGTGAGAATGCTCTTGAAGTTATTAATGATGTCAAAAAGAAAATTGAAGAAATAAAACCTGGACTTCCAGAAGGTGTAGAGATTGTTCCAGTTTATGACAGATCAGAATTGATCTTAGATTCCGTTAATAATTTAAAAGAGACATTAATAGAAGAATCGATAATAGTAGTTTTAGTTATGCTTTTATTTCTTTATCATTTCCCGAGTGCACTTGTGATTATCCTTACATTGCCCATTGCCATATTAATGGCATTTATTGCAATGAAATTTATGGGGATCACCTCAAATATCATGTCTTTAGGGGGTATAGCAATTGCAATTGGAGACATGGTGGATGCTTCGATTGTTATGGTAGAAAATACTCATAAGAGACTCGAGAGATGGGATCATGAGACAGATCCTGAAGTTCTTAAAAATAAGCCAAGCCGAATAGATATTATTACTCAAGCCATAAAGGATATGGCTGTGCCTTTGTTTATTTCGCTTTTAATTACCACGGTTTCTTTCTTTCCAATCTTTGGTTTAGAAGCTGAGGAGGGTAGACTATTCAAGCCACTAGCTTACACCAAAACATTTGCAATGTTCTTTGCTGCATTTTTGGCTGTAACTCTAACGCCTACATTAATTACTTTCTTTATGCCAAAGAAAGTTAAACCAGAAAATGAAAATCCACTCAATAGATTTCTAACCAAAATTTATGAGCCATCTATAAAGTTTGTAATTAATAAGCCAAAAGAAATCATTCTTGGGGCTTTAGTGCTTATGGCTTTGACTATTCCTATAACTTTTAGGATGGGTTCAGAATTTATGCCACCACTTAATGAAGGAACTATTCTATATATGCCTTCATCCTTGCCAGGCATTGGAATAACAGAAGCCTCAAGGCTCGCTCAAATTCAAGATAAAATACTGATGTCCTTTCCTGAAGTAGATTCAGTTTTTGCAAAAGTTGGTAGAGCAGATACACCAACAGACCCAGCGCCACTGGATATGTATGAGACAGTTGTCAATCTCAAACCGAAAAGCAAATGGCGTCCTGGAATGACCTGGGATAAATTGATCGATGAGATGGATCAAAAGTTAAAAATCCCAGGCACTTCAAATGCTTGGACGATGCCAATCAAAACCAGAGTGGATATGCTTTCAACTGGTCTTAGAACTCCTCTTGGCATAAAGATTTATGGTCCAGATTTAAATATTATTCAAAACATAGGCGCGCAGCTTGAGCAAATCTTAAAACCAGTGAAAGGATCAAGAAGTGTTTATGCTGAAAGATCAACAGAAGGATATTACTTGAATATAGATATAGATAGAGAAAAAATTGCTAGGCATGGGTTGAGCATTAGAGATGTGCAAATAGTCATTGAAGCAGCGCTTGGTGGAGACACTATAACAAGGACAGTTGAGGGGTTAGAAAGATACTCTGTCATTGCTCGTTATAAAAGAGAACTAAGAGATAGCCCAGAAAAAATCAAAAACATCTACGTCGCTTCTCCAATGGGTCATCAAATCCCACTTTCCGAGCTTGCAAACATAAGATCAGAAAAAGGTCCGATGACCATCAGAGATGAAAATGCTTCTCTCACTTCATACGTATACATTGATTTGGATAAAAGAGATGTCGGCTCATATGTAGCTGAAGCTAAAAAGCTAATTAAAGCAAATCTCGATATCCCAACAGGTTATGTAATCGAATGGACAGGACAGTATAAATCACTTGAAAGAATTAAAAAACGACTTGGTGTTATTATTCCAATTGTACTTTTCTTAATCATCGGATTTATTTATTCTATTTTCCATTCAATTCCAAAAACCCTTATTGTTTTGAGTTCAATTCCATTTGCTTTAATTGGTGGTTTTTGGCTTCTTTGGTTCTACGGATTTAATTTTAGTGTTGCTGTCGCTGTTGGGTTTATCGCACTTGCTGGTGTTGCTGCTGAGACCGCCATAATGATGATTGTATTTTTAGATGAAGCAGTGGATGAAACCAAAGAAAAATATGGCAAATTAACCCTTGGTGGTCTCAAATCTGCTGTCTATAGTGGCGCTGTTAAAAGACTTAGACCAAAAACAATGACAGCAGCCACAACAATGATTGCCTTATTGCCAATTTTTCTTCTTCCAGGAACAGGATCAGACGTGATGCAAAGGATCGCTGCACCAATGATTGGTGGTATGTTCTCGTCAACAATTCTTACTTTGATAATAGTTCCAGCATTATATTTAGTTTGGCAACAAAAGTCATTACAAAGCAGCAATACCAAGTAAAAGCACAAAATCAGTGATTCCATCGCTCCCTATGGTCGCGTTCCCCTTAAATTTTTGTCGCTCAGTTTCACAGCTCTGACTGGTAGCTGCAGCAGACCTGCAAAACTTCACTCAAAAATTACTCTGAAATTCAACTACAGAAAAACTGTCTGCGAGTTACGAGATTGGCGAGGCGACCGAAGGGCGCCGAGCCTTTGGGAAGTGGTGGGGATATTCGGTGTGAGTCAGAGTGGTGGGCCCTGTTGCGCGCGGTCTGAACCGGATTGCCGCCGAGAATTCACTGACTAAAGAAAAGACATGTGAGCTTCACTGTGTAGGATTATATAACCGTATGTATACAGTGAAGCGAATCATGTCCTAGTACTCGAAAGATCTGTTAGGATCTCTGATCCGTTTTAACAGATCAAGAGCAGTGAATTCTCGGCGGCAATCCGGTTCAGACCGCGCGCAACAGGGCCCACCACTTCTCATCAGATACCTCAGATTCAGACAAGAGCCCCGGCTCGGCACGCACTGCCTGCGTAGCCTCGCTGTCTGTAACCCAGTTACCGTCACCTGTTCCCTCAGAGGTTGGTCGCTGACGCTACTCCTTCCTGTCTTCCCAACCATCACGGTAACTAGAGTCTCGACGACTCCTTTGAGTGAGTTTCATCATTGCTGCGGCACGCCCTAGGCAGCAATGATGTTACGAGCTCAAAAACATTAAAGGGAACGTGAGGGAGAAGTGAGGAGAAAATATAATTAAAGTCTTTTTTAAATGAAGTGGAACCTCTCCTCACTTTGACCGAGCGACAGTCCTATTCCTTGCTTGTCTTTTAATTGTTTACTAACAAGCCTTCTTGATTTTATTCTTAGTAAAACATTATTGAATTTATGCAGTTGCACTTACAGATCAATCAATGAACTTTTACTCTTAGGTAATGACCATTTGCTCTAAAACATAGAACTTTTACTTTGACTGGAAGAGTTTTCAATTTCAAACAGTCCTGTTTTGCAGTCATGCAATAAGGCTTTACCGTTCTGCAATGAGCTCTGTAAGTTAAACAATGCCTGTTTTGCAGGTAGGCTAGCCTCTGACAGTGACGCAATGGCTTCTTGCATTCATTCAGTGAGCTTTGACAGTCATGTAATGAGCTTTTATAATCATTCAGAACCCCCTTACAGCCATGCAATATGGTGCACAAGGCTGCAGAGGCTCTTTGAAGTCTTTCAAAACCCCTTTAAAGTCATGCAATGCCTTTGAACAAGTCTGAAATAGCCCTTTAGAGTAGCAAAATGACCTAAATAAGGAGAAAATAGGCTCTGAATGCACCTAATGCCTCGGATCATTACCCTTGTTTCTCGATATTGAGCTAATTTAGCTCAATTAAAACTGGGAAACCACCTATTTTAGTGAATTATCATGAATTCCACAAAAAAGGTATTGACATGCCATATTGCGTATTGATACAATATGTATTATATATTGTCTTTGGTGAAAATTAGATGTCTAAAATAGCTACAAATCAAAACACAACAAATGTTGCCAAGCAAGCACAAAGTCGCAATATTGCTTCTAAAGCAAAAGATTTGGGACTAGGCAATATAAAATGGCAAGAACCAAAGCCTGCTAGTAATATCACGAAAGATGGTGCGGGTCTGCTTCGTGGTAAAGCTGAAAAGGTTGTTAACTCAGAGCTCTTTAGCATAATGCCAAAAGTGCTTTCGGTGTTTGGGGTCTGGTTTTCTTTAACAGCCTTAATGCAAGTTGGAGAAAAAGGGCTTAAAGAAACTTTTAGAAAAATGATTGCTCCTTTGGGAATCGCTGTTGCTTCCTTAGGGTTTGATTATTTTATCAAACCTTCATTGAAGGAATTTGTTGAAGTACCTGCTCAAACACCTAAAGTGAACTTAGAAGATTTATGCTGGGATAAAAAACATCTTGATAGCTTCAGAAGGACATTGAAATTATTTATGGGAGATACAACAAATTATTTGGGTGCTAAAAAAGCAACAAAAGAATTGCATGGAACCAATAGAGAGGGTCTATTAATCTTGGCGGGACCTCCAGGTAATGGAAAAACAGCCATTGCTTATGGTATAGGTAATCATGCGAAGAAACCCATACACAGTTTGAAAGTTTCAGAATCTTCTAGTAGCTCAGCTATTGAAGCAGCATTTAAAGCTGCTCATAAAAAAGGAGCAATATTGTTTATTGATGAAGCTGATGCAATTATAAGATCGCGCAGTGACAAAGTAACACAGGCATTTTTAGAAACTTTCAATAGGTACCAAAGAGAAAAACCTGTCAGAGTAATTTTAGCTACTAACTCTTTTTCAGATATGGATAGTGCCATACAAAGCAGATCTTATGTATTTAACTTAGCTAATCCTAGCGTTGAACTAAAAACAGATATATTTAATCAAAAGCTGCAAGAACAAGGATTGAAATCCAGTGCCTACAAAAGTTTAATAGAAAATGATAATAATGCTTTAAGAGATTTACTTGCCAAACATGACCTGTCTGGTCGAGATATAGAGTCGATAGTTCAAGACTTGAAAGTCGTTGCAGAAATGAGGATAAACCAACTACTTCTCCAAAGGAACCTAGATTCATTAAATCCAGAAGAGGTATTAGGCAGTGATGAGGTACGTATAAAAATTCAAGATGTAGAAATAGCACTTAAGGACTTTGTTCAAATGAAGAAAAGTGCTAAGAAGACCTCTATATCATCCAAGTCTAAAGAATTAAAAGACATACTAAGTGGTGCAAAATAAATTCCAAAATTCAGGAACCAATGGACAAGCAAGAATATTAATATTTCTATCAAAGCTAGTGTCTATCTTTTGAATCATCAATAAAACAATTAATTTATTAATCTTTATTGATGATTCACCCATATCTTGATTTGTCTAAGCTTCAGGTGGCCTTTTTTGAATGAATGTTTTAAAATTAAGGCTAAATAGACTCAAGCATTTCATGATTGGGCTGAAACAACTGAAGAAGGAAAGCAAAAGGGAGCCTACTCATGTCCAAGTATTTTATTTACTGCCGTAAATCATCAGAGGAAGAAGAGCGTCAGGCTCTCTCAATAGAGTCCCAATTACAAGAGCTCAGAGAGTTTGCAAATAAAGAAAACCTAACTATTGTAAAAGAATTCATTGAATGCAAGTCAGCTAAAACACCAGGACGCGAAGTCTTTAATGAAATGCTTGCTGCTCTGGAAAATGGTGAAGCAGATGGAATAGTTGCCTGGCAACCAGACCGCATAAGCAGAAACAGCGTCGACGGCGGCAAAATTATTTATCTAATAGACGAAGGAATAATTCAGGATCTTAAATTCCCTAGTTACTATTTTGAAAAAAGCCCTCACGGTAAATTTAACTTGTCCATTGCATTTGGATTCAGCAAGATGTACGTTGACCGCCTATCAGAGGATGTCAAACGTGGCATCAGAGAAAAGATACGCCGCGGCGAATTTCCTGGTCTTGCACCGATAGGATATTTTAATCACCCAAAATCAAGAACGATAGAACCAAATCCAGAAACTTTTGAAAAAACCAAATACTTTCTAGAGAGATTTGCGAGTGAACCAATATCTCAAGCAAGGCTAAGAGAAGAAATGTATGAAGCTGGTATTAGATCAAAAGGTAACCATAAGCTTAACTACTTTACTCTTCGAGGAATGCTAAGCAATCCATTCTATTTTGGAATGTTTAGACTGAAGGGTGAAATTTATGAAGGCTCTCATAAGCCTATGATCTCTAAAGAAACCTTCGATAAAATTCAAGCTAAATTAACAAAGAATCCAAGAAAGGTTGATTGGTCAAGAATAAAGAAAACAGAGAAGAACTTTCTCTTCCCAGGACTAGCTAGATGCGGTGAATGCGGCTTTGCAATAACTCAAGAGTGGCATAAAAAGAAATCAGGTCTAGTTTTTAAATATTATCGCTGTACTCATAGATCGAGAAGCTATGAATGTAGCCAAACACGATATCTAAGAGAAGAAGACCTCTCTAATCAAGTGAAAAACATAATCTCAAGAATTTCACTTAGTGATGGCTGCTGCGAGAAGCTCACTAAGATGGCTAAGCAGTTGCAAGAAGAAGAGCAGCAATCGTCACAAGATGAAATTCTGAGATTAAGCTCGAATCTAGAAAGTACCAAAACAAAACTAGAAAGACTACTAGATCTCCAGCTAGAAGGAGAACTAGAACTAAGTGAATACAAAGCAAAGAAAAATAATCTAATGAATCAAAAAATAAATCTAGAGTCTCAAATCAGCCAATTATTAAAAAATGAAAACCAGAAGTTTGAACTCGTATGTCAAATGCTGAAAACTGCTAACGAAGCCTATCACAGCGTCCAAGCCGAAAATTATCATGAAATGAATCAAATTCTGAAGAAGGAAAGTTTGAACCCGACTCTACTGAATAAAAAGCTCAGTCTAGAGTTTCCTAAACCCTTGAATTTTTTGAGCGAGATCCTCTTGCAGACTAGGGCGTGCCGCAGCAATGATTTAACTCACTCTTTGGTATCTTCTAGAATCCAGTCACCGGGCTGGGAGGGAAAACAAAAAGAGGAGCGTCAGCGACCAATCTCTGAGGGAACAGGTGACGGTAACTGGGTTACAGACAGCGAGGCTACGCAGGCAGTGCGTGCCGAGCCGGGGCTCTTGTCTGAATCTGAGGTATCTGATGAGAAGTGGTGGGCAGAACTGGATTCGAACCAGTGAACGCTTGCGCGAGCGGATTTACAGTCCGCCTCCTTTAGCCACTCGGACATCTGCCCAGGAATGCTACTAATTCTAGAAAAGCCTAGAATAGCAACGAAATAGATTATAACAGTTGACTTTAGCTTTCAAGTAGCGAACAATTAAGAGTTGTGAAACATTTTTATATAAAAGGTACAAAAGAAGCTGGAGCTAGCAAAATAGCCTCTTTAATCGCTAAGGAATTCCTTGATTTCAAGGACGATGCGTCTATATTAATTTATAAGAATGATAACGAAGTAAATATGGATAATCATGAGGTTCACGATTTTATTCCTCTTTGGGACGAGATGATTGTTGAGTCTGTTGAGAGTGTAGGTTTTATTGATTACTTGGATATTTTCTTTTCAAAAGATAGCTTAGATTTATCTAAAGAAGCTTTTTACGAATCTCTAAAAAAACTTTTTAATTCTTATGAGCTAGTAATTATTAACTCAAACAATTTTAAATTCAATCCTCAGTTTGAAGAAAAGAGTGTAATGCTTTTGGTGGTTGAACCAACAGAAAAGTCTCTGGATGAGCTTTCTGAGATCTCTTGGTCTGATCGTACTCATTTGGTTTTAAATAAATATAATTCTGATTCGGTGCATTCTGTAATTAGAGATAAAATTTCTGATATTAATTTAAGACTTGTCGCTAAGTTTGAAGACTTCACGACAGGCTCTGAGGCAAATCAAAACAATTTACATAAAATCATGCACGCCCTAGACCTTGTCCCTGGCGATATTATGGTTGAGTAATTCATTAATGATCTGTGGTGATGACGCCATGATTGAATAACTTTAGTTTAAAGCAGAAAGAAGGTGTAGGTTGAGAAAGCATTCTGGCGGCACTTTCATAAACTCGAGGTCTTAGATTCTATATACATCGCGACGACCGCTTACGAAAGCTATGTCTTCTTGCTGCTTTTACTAGACTTTACTCAATCATGGCGTCATCATCACCGCCACCAAAGATCATAATCTCACCAGCTTGCTCAAGAGATCTAACTATGCCAACTATCTTAGTTTGCACTTCGTTAACATCCTTCATTCTCACTGGTCCCATCATTTCGATATCATCTTTAAGAATTTTCCCTGCACGTTCAGCCATGTTTGCAAAGAACAGTGTACGAATCTCTTCACTAGCGCCTTTAAGAGCCAGGCTAAGATCTTTAGTTTCAATGTCTCTAAGAAGTCTCTGGATAGATTTATCATCAAGTCTATTAATGTCTTCAAAGACAAACATAAGGTTTTTAATTTCTGTAGCTAGTACTTGATCAACGATTTCTAAGTCTTCAATGATGCGTTTCTCTGTAGTGCGATCTACTCTATTTAAAACTTCAGCTAAGAAGTCTGCGCCACCAACATCACTGCCGATATCCGATTGTGCCATTAATGCAGCAAATCTTCTTTCTAAAACTCTTTCGACTTCTGTTAGAACTTCAGGGTTTGTTCTGTCCATCTTTGCCATTCGGATTGAAGCTTCTGAGCGGATTCCTTCTGGTAAATTCTGGATTACTTGAGCTGCTTTATCTACTTTTAAATATGAAAGCACTAGTGAGATTACTTGAATATTTTCATTTTGAATTGTGTTTGCAATTTGCTCAGAGTCAATTAACCTTAAAAATTCAAATGGAACACGCTGAATGGTGTTTGCCATTTTGTGAAGTATGTTATTTGCGCCCTCTTCGCCATAAGCTTCTACTAAAAGGTTTTGAGCAACGTCTAAACCGCCACTTGCTATTTTGCTTTGCAAATCTACGACTTCAGAAATTTCAGCGAGTACTTCAACTTGCTCATCTTCAGTCAAGCTATTAACGAGAGAGATGTCTTTTACAAGCGCAGCGACTTCTTGATCGTTGCTTATGCTCTTCAGTAATTTTGATGAGGCGTCGTTATTTATAGAAAGCAAAAATGCAGCAACCTTCATTCGATTGCTCCAACCTTTTATTCGACTACCTGATGTTGCACTTGCCATAGGCTGATTAATCCCGTGACTTTTGATGATTTAAGTAGTCCATATACGTTATTTAATTTAAATGCATGAAAATACCTAGAAATCATGAAAATAGATGTAAAATAAGGCATTCTGGAAACTATATATACATATAATTGAATACAACTATGAATTCTGAAGAAGCTACAGTTAAGGGTAAACAGGGCAGAATCAAGAATCTAGCAGAGTATAATATGCTTATTAACTATGTTAAATTCTTGCTCGCAACGAGAAAAATTGGCGTCCTCTCAAGTTTTTCCTATAAAAAGAAAGTCAAAAAGCACGAGCTTAAAAACCGTGGCTTTATCGGTCTTTTTATTTTTACTTTTCTTCTTTCCGTCTGCAAGCTTAGCGGCTGATGATTATCAGCCTTCTGATAGTGATTACGCGCTTACTCTTTCTAAAGTGAAAGAGGTGACTAATCTTGAGCTAGATTCAAGGGGTAAGCCACTTGAGCAATTAGTGGAGTTGAAACTTTTAGAGGGACCTAAAAAAGGTGAGATAGTTATTGCGCATAATTTAATTCCTCCTAGTTTGGCTTATTCAATAATTGCTGAAACTGGCAAGAAGTATATAGTTGCTGTTGACAAAGCAAGTGATGAGGTCTTTATCACTGACTACTTTAGGCAGGGCTCGTTATTTTTAGTAATGGCTCTTTTTACAGCACTTTTAATTTTAATTGGTGGTTATAAAGGTGTAAAAGCTATGCTTTCTTTAGTTTTAATCATGGCTGCAATTTTATTTGGTTTGCTGCCGGCAATCAAACTAGGTGTTAATCCAATTCTTGCAGCTGTCTTTATTGCAGCTATAGCCACAGCCTCGACAATGCTACTCGTTGCTGGCTGGAATAATAAATCTTTGGCGGCGACCCTCGGCACAACTGGCGGGGTTACAGTCGCTGGCGTGCTTGCATACTTCTTTATAAAAATGGCACCACTAACTGGGCTTGCAAGTACTGAGGCAAGAATTCTTTTAGGTAATCTTGGAGATGCTGGTTTGAGTTTTAACTTTCAGGGCGTTCTTGCTGCTGGTATTCTTATCGCCAGTCTGGGGGCGGCTATGGATGTTGCTATTTCGATAGCGAGTTCTACTTTTGAAATTCATCTTTCTAATCCTAGACAAAGTAGAGCGGAGCTTTTTGCTCACTCGATGAATGTTGGCAAAGATATTATGGGAACGATGACTAACACTCTAGTACTTGCTTACACAGGTTCAGCGATTCCTCTTTTCCTGTTACTTGGCAATGAGCCTATGAACAAAGTTTTAAATATGGAAATTATAGTAACTGAACTGACTTCAGCGATTGTTGGAAGTATTGGTCTTTTATTGGCAATTCCAATTACTGCATTTCTGAGCGTTATGCTTTATAAAGGAGTCAAAAAGGCTCGTGCCTGATAGAATTTTTTATAGATGGTTGATTTGTTAGACTCTTCAGAAAAAATAGTTAAGATTTACTTGGTGCGTCACGGTTCTACTCAAGCAACTGATGGCGGAAAGATTTGCGGGCACTTAGATTTAGATATGACTCCTGAGGGAGTTAATCAAGTAGAAGACCTTGCTCACTGGTTTTGCTCGGTTGAGTGCGATGCTATTTTTGCTAGCCCTTTAAAACGTACAATGCAAACAGCAGATGTAATGGCAAAAATTATGGGTCACCCAACTTACTTCAAGCATAGTGGTTTAGTAGAAAAGAAAGAAGGTGATTGGGAAGGACTTTCTTATTGGCAAATTAGAGATACCCAAGCTAAGCAATGGGAAAAATGGTCTAAGGATCCAATTGGAGTGGAGCCTCCTGGAGGCGAAAGTGTAAAAGCTTTTCATGCAAGAACACTTAGAGCAATTACAGATATTTTAAATAACCACCATAAAGGAAATCGCGTAGCTTTTGTGAGTCATGCTGGTGTGATCAAATCTTTAATCATGCACGCACTTAATATTCCAGTAGAAAATTTCTTTCGAATCGAAATTCCACCTGCTTCAGTTAGTCGTATTGATTGGTCTGAAAATTTTGCAAGCTTGAAGTTCTCTGGTTTAAGACCAAGCACGCAAGAGGCTATGGTGATTTAGTCATCGCTTACGAAGCAATCTATGGATCACCACGTCGCTACGCTCCTCGTGATGACAGTTATAGCAAGCGGCTTCGTCATTGCGAGCAAAGCGAAGCAATCCATAGGTGTTTTCAGTTATAAAACTAATGAAATTCTTTAATAAATCTCTTTGAGCTAGATTAAAGCAATACGTTATGATAAGATTCTCTATGCTTGTAAAAAGCAAGTCTTTAAGAAGGATTTAAATAGATATGGAAACCGGGGGACCAGGACAACCAAATAGAATGACTAATAGTATTCCTGAAATCAATGGCGGTCCTGTTCGTAAATCTATTAAAGCTGATGAATTAGATGAGCTTATTAATCACGGCAAAGAATTAAAAGCAGCTAGAGCTCAAGAAGTTCCAAAACCTCAGAGAAGAGAAACTGAAGATCCAAGGCTTTTAAGAAAATCTTCAGCTGCTGGATTAGTAAACATTGAAACAACACAGACCGATTTTATATCTAATGCTGGAGAAGTTGATGACTCTAGAGATATCGTTTTAAAAGAAGCTAGAGCTAATCTTCCAAAACCTCCAAAAAATTTAAATGCTCTAAGTCCCAAGGCTGCTAGAGAGTCTCTGGATAAATATATCGAAGATCTAAAAGAAAAAAGAGATGTGATTTCCGCAAGTGATTTAGTTAATCTTATTAAAGAGAATAAAGGTAAAAATTTAGAGCTTAAAAATATAGTTATTGATAGTGGAAACCTTTATGACACAGCTATTGATAGTATGGGGAATTTAAAAAGAGTCCCCTTAGATGTTTCTGGGCTTAAGTTTATTAATTGTAAATTTAGAGGAAGACCTTCGCAAACTGGAAGAGGCGGGCATCTGGTGATGCGAGATTGGATCACTTCAACATTTGACCCTTCTGATGGTCAGACTTATGGAACTGTTTTTAAAGACTGTAGTTTTGAAAATGTAGATTTGGGAAATGATTTAAATACGGATGCAGCTACTGCTCAAAGAAAAGGGCTTGGTGCTTTATCTTTATATGGAACAACTGTTGATAATTGTACTTTTACAAACTGCCGCCTGGATGGAGTTAGTGTTCAGAGAACTAAAAAAGTTTTAGTGCTTGATGAGTCTCTTCATGAACCCTTAGGTGAAAATTCTTCTTTATTAAAAGAGAGAATAGAAGCTCCTGTAATGGAGCTTGAAACTAAATTTGGTCTAGTAGAATTTGATAATTGTGATTTAAATGATGTGGAACTTGCTAAAGTTAATTTTGACGGGAAGCTTGAAATTACTAACTCAACAGCTAATAAACTTAATCTGACAGCTAGTCGTGGAAGGCTTTTCTTTGATAATCTTATTGCTAAAAAAGCAATTGTTAATGAATTTGAAGATCCTTCTTTTGCAAATTCAGCTGCAGAAACATCAGTGTTTAGAAATGTAAACTTTAGTGGTGCTCAGGTCAAAGACAGTATCTTTGATGGTTCTTATATAGAAGGAGTAAATTTTGCTGCTGCGATTCTTGATAAAACAAGCTTGAAAAACTCTACACTTATCAAAAATAAATTTAATAAAATTTCTACTAGAATATTTAAAAAAACAAATAGAATCACAGGCGAAGAATCTAAAGCTGTTAAAGAGTATGCAAAAGCAGCATCTCTTAAAGCTGTTAATTTATCTGGTTCCAGCTTTAATCAAAACCGCTTAGGTGGGGTAGATTTACGTGGAGTAAACTTTAGTGACTCTACTTGGTTTTTAAATAATTTGGCTGATTCTAAATTAGATAGAGCTGATTTTTCTGGTGCAAGGCTTGCATTAGTTAATTTTAATGGAACAGCTAAAACTGGATCTAAGACTAAATTTTTTCTTGCTAATTTAATTAAGCCTGATAAACCTACTCAAATTGCTTTTTGTATGTTTGGTTCAGAAAAGCTTGCTACTCATAAAACTTCTGACTATTTTGATCTTGGTATAGACACTCTCTATTTTCAGAGATTAGGTGATTTAGTGAGAGAAGATAGTCAAATGGCTCATAAATTTGGACTTAATTCAAATCTCATAGGTATTAAAGATCTTGTTAGCTCAGATATTGATTTTATGGAGACTGCTGTCCCACTTTTGACACTTTGGTCTCAAAAATCAATGGCAGCTTAGTCAATACTTGTTATTTTGAATTGTTAAAAATCATACAAATTATCTTGAGAATTGCTATAATTAGCTCAGAGGTAAAAGTTATGGCAACTACTACTAAGACAATTAACTTAGCTGGTTTATTAAAGACTCCTAAAAGAGACTTTACAGGCCGTGCTAGAGCAACTGGCTACCAAGCTAATAAAGGACCTGCTGAAATTAATGTTTCTGAAAGAAACAGAAGCGTAGGCGTTACCTTAGCTCAAAAACCAGTAGCACAAGCTGCAGCTTAAGTTAAGTAAATATTTTATTGAAAAGACCGGCAGGATTAATTCTTGCTGGTCTTTTTACTTTTATATTGATTTTTAAATAGATTTAATTAACACTTTCTGAAATTTGTCTAAATACTAGATATAGTGCGTAAAATATACACTTTTCTTGTAGAATTATAGGCTGGACGTCGAAAAGGCTTCTTAATAGTCTGATTTAGGACTTAAAAAAATATATAAGGTAGAAACGGAGAAAAAAATGGCAACAGCAACAAGTAGAAAAGTAAAGATTGAAGATTATAGAAATATTGGTATCGCAGCTCATATTGATGCTGGTAAAACTACTACTACAGAAAGATTTTTATACTACTCAGGAAAAGTTCACAAAATTGGTGAAGTTCACGAAGGTACTTCAGTAACTGACTGGATGGAGCAAGAAAAAGAACGTGGTATCACAATTACGGCTGCTGCAATTTCTACTGAATGGAAAGACAAATACATTAACCTGATTGACACTCCGGGACACGTTGACTTTACTGTTGAAGTTGAGCGTTCAATGCGTGTACTTGATGGTGTGATCATCGTACTTTGTGGTGTTGGTGGTGTTCAGCCGCAAACAAAAACAGTTTGGAGACAGGCTGACAAATATAGAGTTCCACGTATGGTTTTCGTTAACAAGATGGATAGAAACGGCGCGGATTTCTTAAATGTTGTTGAGCAACTTAAAACAAATATTAGAGTAAATGCTAGACCAATTCAAATGCCAATTGGTTCTGAAGAAGATCTGAAAGGTATTGTGAATCTTCTTGAAAAGCAGACTGTTACTTATAACGATGATATGGGAATGGACTTTACTGTTACTGAAGGTTACCCAGAAGATATTGCAGCTAAATGTGCTGAGCTTAGAACTGAATTGGTTGAGTCAATCGCTGAGAACGATGAAGCTCTTATGAACAAGTACTTAGAGAATGGTGAAGAAGCTCTTAGTCTTGAAGAACTTAAAACTGGTTTGAGAAAAGCTGTGGTTAACCTAGACATTATTCCTTGTCTTTGTGGTTCAGCTTTTAAAAATAAAGGTGTTCAACCACTTCTTGATTCTGTAATTGATTACCTTCCTCACCCACTTGAAGTTGAGACTATTAAAGGTTTTGATGATCATGGTAATGAAGTTGAGCGTAAGTGTGATGATAACGAACCTATGGCTGGATTAGCTTTTAAAGTAGCGACAGACCCATTTGTAGGTCGTTTAACTTTTATCAGAATGTATTCTGGTGTAATCGAATCAGGTTCTTATGTTTACAACTCAAATAAAGATAAAAAAGAACGTGTTTCTCGTTTAGTTAAAATGCAATCTGACAAACGTGAAGAGATTCCAGAAATCAGAGCTGGTGATATTTGCGCTATAGTTGGTTTTAAAGATACAACTACAGGTGATACTTTCTGTGATGAGAAAAATAGAGTGGTTCTTGAGGCAATGGACTTCCCTGAGCCAGTTATCTCGGTTGCAATCGAACCTAAAACTAAGCAAGACCAAGAAAAACTTTCTGATGCTCTTCACAAGCTTGCTGAAGAGGACCCAACTTTTAAAGTTAAAGTTGATCACGAAACAGGTCAAACTATTATCGCTGGTATGGGTGAGCTTCACTTGGAGATTATCGTTGACCGTCTGATGCGTGAATTTAAAGTTGAAGCGAATGTTGGTAAACCGCAGGTTGCTTTCCGTGAGACTATTAAAGCTCCTAAAACTACATCTGAGTGCAAATACGCTAAACAATCTGGTGGTAAAGGGCAGTACGGTCACGTTGTGATCGATCTTGAGCCGTTACCTATCGGTAGAGATGATGAAGGCGAAGAACTTCCAACATTTGAGTTTGTGAACAAAATTACTGGTGGTACTATTCCAAAAGAATACATACCAGCTGTTGAGAAAGGTATCAAAGAAGCTATGACTGGTGGTGTAATTGCTGGTTATGAAGTTCTTGGTATTAAAGCTACTCTTCATGATGGTTCTTTCCATGATGTTGACTCTTCTGAGATGGCGTTTGGTATTGCTGGATCTATGGCATTTAAAGATGGTGTGAAAAAAGCACAACCGATTCTTCTTGAGCCTGTAATGCAAGTTGATATTGAAGTACCTGAAGAATTTATGGGTGATGTTATTGGTGATGTTTCTTCAAGAAGAGGACGCATCGATGGTATGGCTACTGATAAAGGTGTTTCTAAAGTGAAAACATTTGTACCCCTTGCTAATATGTTTGGTTACGCAACTGATATTCGTAACAAAACTAAAGGTCAAGGTACTTTCACGATGGAGTTTGCTCAATACGAAGAAGTGCCTCCAAATATTGCTGAAGAACTTTGCACAGCAAGATCTTCTAAAGACTAGTAATTACGACGATATTTGTATTACATTTAAAGGGTGGGCTTTGGTTCACCCTTTTTTTTGTCTTGATGTTTTTCAGAAAGTTTCATTGATTTTTTTATCTTTTAAATGTTCGATATTATTCCAAATAGGGTTTAATATAAGTAGTATGCATAACGATATGAGTCACTTAGAATTATTTAGCAAGAGCAAGCACCAAGACCCAACTGGTCTTGTGCCAAGCGTTATAGAGTCTACTCCTAGAGGAGAGCGTAGTTTTGATTTATTTTCTCGCCTACTTAGAGAAAGAATAGTTTTCTTAGCTAGTGAAGTTAATGACACGATAGCAAGTATTATTGTCGGTCAACTTCTTCTTCTAGATTCTGAAGATTCTACAAAAGACATTTACCTTTACATCAACAGTCCTGGAGGCTCTGTGACAGCGGGTCTTTCGATCTACGACACTATGCAGCATGTTCGCGCTGACGTGAATACTATCTGTATGGGACAGTGCGCTAGTATGGGTGCTTTCCTTTTAAGCTCAGGAGCGCCTGGTAAAAGAATGGCTCTTCCACATTCTAGAATTTTGATCCACCAACCATTAGGTGGCGCTCAAGGTCAGGCTTCTGATATTGAGATTCAAGCAAATGAAATTTTACGCATGAAAGAAATGCTTAATAAGATCATGGCGAAAAACTGTAAGAGACCTTACGAGGATTTAGTTAAAGATACAGATCGTGATAACATCATGACGCCAGACCAAGCTAAAGAATATGGTCTTGTTGATAAAATTATCGTTAAGCGCCCTTCTGTTAGTGAATCTGATAGTAGCCTAAGCTCACTTTAGATTAAAATTATGTTCCGGGAAACTCCTAGGCTTAAATGGAGTCTTAGTATATTGCTGCTAAAATCAGTATAAGAAATATATGTCACCTAAAGAACCACCACTACTACAATGTTCATTTTGCGGAAAAAGCCAAGACCAAGTTCATAAGCTTATAGCTGGCCCAAGTATTTACATTTGTGACGAATGCATACATCTTTGTAATGACATTTTGAAAGATGAGGGCTTAGGTCATGAGCATCATGATTATGAAGTTGATGCCGAAGGTGCTGGCTCTAAAGAAGCTAAGAAGCTTCCAAAGCCTGCAGAAATTAAAACTCACTTAGATGAGTACGTAATCGGTAATGATGACACTAAAAAAACTTTAGCAGTAGCTGTCTATAATCACTATAAAAGAATCGCTCATAACGCCATAGAAGGCGAGAGTGATGTTGAAATTCAAAAATCAAACATCTTACTTTTAGGACCTACTGGTAGTGGTAAGACTCACGTTGTTGAGACTTTAGCTAAATATCTAAACGTACCTTTTGCAATTGCTGATGCTACTTCAATTACTGAAGCTGGTTATGTGGGCGAAGATGCCGAAAATATTCTTCAAAGACTTTATCAAACTGCTGATATGGATCTTGAACAAGCTGAGCGAGGGATTATTTATATCGATGAGATTGATAAAATTACGCGTAAATCTGAGAGCGCATCTATCACTAGAGACGTGTCAGGAGAAGGGGTTCAGCAATCGCTTCTTAAGCTTATTGAAGGTACTATGGCTAATATTCCTCCGCAAGGTGGAAGAAAGCATCCTCATATGGAAATGCTTCAACTAAATACAAAAAACATTTTATTTATTTGTGGTGGAGCTTTTGTAGGGCTTGATAGTGTGATTGAAAAAAGACGTTTGAGCTCGCAAGCTAATGTTGGCTTCGGGTCTAAAAGCCTTAGCCAAGATGAAAGACAAAAAATGCTTTCTGAATCTTTAAAACATGTAGAGCCTGAAGATCTTGTGCACTTTGGAATGATTCCTGAGTTTGTTGGACGTATGCCGGTGCTCACAAGTCTTGATGCTCCTGATGAAAGCACTTTACGCACAATTCTTACAGAGCCTAAAAGCTCTATCATTAAGCAATACCAAAAACTTCTTGAACTGGATGGTGTTGAGTTGATTTTTGAAGATGATGCACTTAAAATGATTGCCAAAAAAGCTCTTAAACGTAAAATGGGTGCTCGAGCGCTTCGCAGTATCGTTGAAGCGATTATGAAAGATATAATGTTTGAAATTCCATCACGCGAAGATGTGAAGAAAGTAACTATCACTGAAGAGATGGTGAAAAATCTAAACCTGGCTAAGGTCCTTCCTTTGAAAGGTTCTGATGATCAGTCATCTGGAGATGATGACGGACAAGTTGATGTTAACCCAGCTAAGAAAACAGCTTAGATAGCAAATCCAGCTTCATCTAATTTTTCATAGGATAGTTTATCTACTAGCTCGAGTTCACCAGCCTCATTAGGGCAATGCAGTGAAATTTCGTCAGGACTTGTATCATTAAGCCCTAGATTTGCTGTGATTTTCAGGCTACTTTTAGCTTTTACTATCTCCTCAGTCAGCTCAAAACGCACTCGTATGCTATCAGAGAGAGTACAGCCTTCTAGCGCTTTATCCTCACTTGAACGATTGGCTATGACCACAAACTCATCAGCTTTTACATGCACGCTTTCTATAAAAAGAGCTTTTAGTATTTTTTGATGAAGCAGATATCTAGGATGATTTGGGCTAATTAGAAAAAAGCTTTTGCTTAACTCTTCTGTCCTTCTTTCTGTTATCTCACTCACATCAAGCTTCTCCAGGCTATTATCTACTGCAAATGCCTCTACGGGCTCTTCTGATTCGATAGCTAGTTCGTTATTAAACTCACTTTCAGGGATATAGTAAAACTCAGCAGCCTCACTTCTTATACTCTCAAAGCCATCGTCTATATAATAACTTTGAATTTTATTTATTCCTGTTTTCAGTCCTTCTATTTCTATCTCTATATCATTTATCTTTCCATTCTTTTGCTCAAAACTACTTAAAGCTTCTATCTCTATGTTTTTATCAATTAAAAGTGATATTTGATCACTAGAGTCTATAACTGTGTACTGTAGTACAGGCTTTGCTGGTGCTTTGGGTCTTATGAGGATCTTTTCTGAGACTTTTTTAAGCTTGCTTTTGAAAAACTTGGTCTTTAGTTTTATGTAAAGTTCATAATCTCCATAGACTAAGCTTTCTGGAATTTTTGCTTTAAGAAGATTAGAGCTAACTTCTATTACTTCAAGTTTAATTTTTTTCTTTTTTCTTTTGGATTTTTTATGGATTGCTTCACCCTTCGGGCTCGCAATGACGCCTCTACCCTTCGGGCTCGCAAGGACTGTTTTGCTTGTATTTTTGCTTGGCTTTAAATAAACTTTATTAGCTATATTAAAGTTTTTAATAAAACCAGAACCTTCTATTTCTAGAATTCCATTAGCTGCGATTTTAGCCTTTGTGATTTTTAAATTGCTTGGTGCTGCGATCTTGCGAAAGCGTGACTCTTGAGCAAAGCTTTTGCTAGCGAAGCTTAGCGTTAAAACCAAGTAAAACATCATAAGCATTATGCTTTTTGTGCATAGTTTGCTGTATCTTGAGATTTTGCTAATTTTCTTTTTAAATATAAGCTTCTTTGATCCTGTCATTGATTTCTTCACTAAACCATCCTCCTGTTCTGGCGTCTATCTGCGCGGTGTATTGCTCTACTTCGATCTGCTTTTTTATGTACTCTTTATCAAAGCTCTCGGGCTCTTTAAATTTAAGTTCCAAGTATTCAATTAATGATTCTTTACGAGCGAAATAAATCTGAGTGATTTCTGTAAGGATATTTTCTCTAATATTTGCTGTGATTCTAGCGTTGGTATTTATATCATTAACTTCAGGATCGTAAATGAGCTTATTTAAACCCCATGAAAGCTTCATGCCTGAGCCTCTCCCGTTATTTCTACGGCTTGCTCTTGCTCTGTTCGCTTTGCTAGTGATGCTGCCAGTGTCAGACTCGAAATCCTCACTACCATCAGTTTCTAAGCTAAAAGTGCCTGCGTTATTATTATTTGAAAAAACTTCAAAACTAGGCAAAGCGTTTCTGAGTCTTGCTTGCATTTTATAGCGATTAAACTTTTTTCCAGTGGCTATACCTGCAAATTTAAGTGCTTCTTTATGCACTTCTGTTACTTTTGGTTCTTTAGAGATTATCTCTTTAATTTTGTGGATAGTTTCATTTCTTTGCTTGTAATGATTCTTAGCAATTGGATTTTGATCGATGCTTTTGGTATTTTCTCTTCTCTTTTGTTCTGAATATTTATTAGGGCTTGTGCTACTTTGATATGAGTTATTAGGTCTCATCTCTTTTTTAATTTCAAATATATTTCCATTTGAGCTTCCAACTAGCAGTGATCTTTCCCATTGTTTTGTCTCTGGATTCTTACTATTTTTAATAGCAATAGAATGGTAATCCTCATTGCCATCTTCATTTGATTGGCTATTAGAAATTCTTACTTTATGCCATTTAATTTCATCAAAATCGCTGTAATAAAGTCCTGTTGAGCTAATAAGAAAAAGCTTGTCTTCAAAAGGGATAACTTCTCTAAGTGTGTAAAAACCATCGTTATTAGATTCTAAGCCTTCATTTTTCTTTATCCATGATTTACCCAAATCTTTACTGATAAAAAAACCAGAACTGCTTGGTAAATAAATGCTTTTTTCTTTTGAGCTTTTATGATCTACATAGAACCTGCCTAGGCCATATGAGTCTTGAAAGTCACTTTCAAGACCATGAGAGCGGTTGATCCAGCTCTTTTTTTTAGAGTCGTAGTGGTAAAAACCTAGCTCAGAGCTTATGAACTCGATGTTTGATCCGCTTTTGTTGGGGGATAAAAACAGCGCTTTGATCGGGCTACTTGTCATTAAGTGCCACTTGTAATCAAACATGAAGTCTTTCTTACTGTGCTCTGAGCTATAAATTCCATTCTCACTTGCTATAAAAATCTTCTCTTTTGTTAAAAGAGTGTGATTAGTAGCAAGCCTCGAAAAAATCTTTTTGTAGTTTTGAAAAGTCCCCTGAGAACTACTTAGATAAAAAGTCTCATCATCTAAAATGACATGCCTAATGCCTAAATCACCATTTTCATCATGGGCTTCATTTAGTAAATTCACTTTTTTAAAGTTAAAATTAAAATCTTGGCTATTAGAATAAAGTAGTCCATCCTTGAAAAAAGCTAAAGTCTTGATGGGACTATTGCTAGGGCTATTCAATATCAGGCGACTTTCAAAAAGGTCATTCGCTAATACGCTTTGCGGGCTGAGAATTGAATATAAAGAAAAGGCAATAAGCAGGATTTTGGGGATAATTTGTGATTTAATTGATATTGGCTTTCTCTGGGGAGTCGCCAAGTGGTAAGGCAGCGGTTTTTGGTATCGCCATTCGTGGGTTCGAATCCTACCTCCCCAGCCATTCTTTAAGACATTTAGCATAATTAGAATTCTTGCAATTCTTATCCACTTTTGAAAGGGGTCAAAAGTCCCCTGAGCTATTTAACTCGGGCCTTGGAATATTTTGTTAAATTCTCCCAGGATTATGACCAAGAAATACATCTGTGTTATAGTTTTTCCTTGGAGTTTCTGAAATTAGAACTGTAGAAACCCTCTTTCGCGCGCTAGTAGCTCAGTGGTAGAGCACTCGGCTTTTAACCGATTGGTCGAAGGTTCAAATCCTTCCTGGCGCACCATTTTTAATCAATTAATATATTTCAGTTGAATTAAAGTGAATTAAGCTTTTGAATAGCTGTTAATTTGATTTTCACTTCAAGACCATTATCAGTCTGAGTCTCTATTAGAAGAGGTACGCCTACTTTGAATTTTTTGCTCTTTCTGAATTGTTTAAGCTGTTTTGCTTTTTTAGCTTTAATTTTAATTGGTGCTCTTACTTGATACTTTCCGTCACCAAGGTTAGTCAGAAAGCTAGTCCCATTTATGCTTGGGCTTAATTTAAACTTCTTACCTTTTCTTTTCGCAAAAGGTATCAGTGTTTTACCATCTTGTTGTAGATCAAAATCTGTTTCTTGAATGCTCAGATCTAGAACACGCTTTGTACTAAAAGTACCTGTGATTATCTGCGGGCTAAAAGCATCTTCCTCATCAGCGCTAGAGGCTGAGTCAAGATCAAGATTGAAATTTTTGGGTTCAATAGTTATAGCTTTATATCTCACTAGCTCTTCGCTTTTATCAATCATTAGATCAACGTTGGGAATGTTTAGTTCTTCAGCGAATCTTTCAATATCAAAAGTGAAAATCAGTCTTTGAGCTCTGTCTAATACAAAATCTGAAGTTTTAAAAACTATCTCATTAAATTCTTCATTAGGATCATCTGCTTTAAGATTTAGTAACTCAAAGCTTATATCCTGCTCTGGATCGGTTTTAGGTCCATTCTTAAGAAATTGAGTTTTAACTGTAGTAGCTTTTCTAAATGCTCGCCTCACTTGAGAAAAGCTAGAGGTGTTAATGGCATTAAAAAATTGTTTTTCATAAAAAAGTCTAATTTTTACGTTTCTATCTTTTTTTGAGATGGTCTTATCGTTATCAAGATTGTCAGTCAGTTGAATAAGGAATTGACCGCGTTTTTCTGAACCGCCAAAGATCTTGTCAAAGATCCCGGCTTCTGCTGGTAGAAAGCTTAAAGTTAATATGAATGCTAGTATTATGCGTTTCATTTGTCCTAGCTTAAGTCTATGACTTTAATGTTAATGCAGAGTTAAGCCTCCTTAAAGAAGTTTCAAAAGGCTCTACTTGGGTATTTATACCCATAATTAGATCAAAAATTACTTGGAATAAAAACAGTTTGCTTTGGCTGTTCTGCTTGGCTCTGAATGGAGTCTTTATTTCTGCAAATCTCTAAGCCTATTCATTAAAGAAATTAAGTAGATTAAAAGAAAAAGCCCTAAGAAGCATTCTTTGCTTTCACCCACATTAATACTTAGATTCTGAGTTATGAAAGGTAGCTGGTTTCCAATATCTTTCATCAGTTCGTTTATATGGCTAATAAAGACAGCTAAAATTGCAGCGGGCATACAGACTATAGTTGGTAGAACCCAGTAGATTGAATTACTGGGTTCTAATTTTATATTTTTTATTGTAAGCAGAAGAGGGAAAACTATTCCACCCATTAAAGCTCCTGTTGTCAAAATAAGTCTAGGAACCTGATCGAATAGACCACTTGTGTTATGAAGGTTGGTTTCGCCCTGGTCATTTATGCTTTGCCAAAAATCTGGAGTGCCCCAACCCATAAAATGCTGCCCCCAGCTTGCTTCTTCGCCACCAAAATACAGACAACCGAGTGTAATTAATAAAATCCACCAAGGAACAAAGCGAAGATGAAAATAATGCGGGTTGCTGAAAAACTTTAGTGCTTTAAAAAAACTTAGCGTCCCAACTAAAACTGCAAAAACTAAAAATAATATAGTAAGGTTCTCTGTGATACCAAACTCACCAAGGTAACTTGCTTTGTAGATATCTACATTTATTACTTTAATTATGTAGGGTAGTACCCAAATAATGATTGGTAAAAAGAGATATACAGACTTTTTAAGTTCTGGCTTCATCATATATATAATAGCAGGGGCTTTAGACTTGATATAGTGCTTTTGATTTCTTCAGCTCTGCTAAGCTTTTATTTATATGAAAGGTTTTTTGAAACTTGTAATCGGAATTTTTGCAGGAGCTTTATTGTTATTAATTGTTGCTTTTGCATCGCTTGGTTTTATTGTTTATAATGAAGCCCAATCTTTAGAAAAGACTAAGGTCTTTATTGAGCAAACTCTAAGTGAGAATTTAAAACTCAACGCTAAACTTGAGCATATCTCGGTAGACTGGCAAAAATTACTTAAATTCCAGCCATCGCTTTCTATTAAATCTATAAGTCTTGCTAACCCACCGGGATTTAATTCTCCATATTTAGCAGAGATTTCTAGTCTTTCTCTTGAAGTTGATCTGCTTCCTTTATTAAAAAAAGAAATAAGCATCAAAAAAGTTATTCTTAATAAGCCTAAAATTACTTTTGAAGAAAATCAAAGTAGGCAGGTTAATATTGATCGTTGGCTTAAAAGAATGCTGGTTTCAAGCCCCCGCCCTAAGAGCGCTCCATCTTCTAAAGCTCCAGCTAAAGAAAAATCTGATCTTGAAAAGAAAGTTGCTAAAGCACAGAAAGATTTTGAAAAAGAAGCAAATAAAAAATTAGAAGAAGCTTTTCAAATGGATAAATTATCATTAGATAATTTCTTGCTGGCTAATGGCTCAGTGAAATATATGGATTATTCTAAAGGTAAGGTTAAAGAACTTTTTGATCTTCATTCTTTAAATATTAAATCTAATAATTTTGCTACAGATAGATCCTCTCCAGTTTCTATGGATTTCAAATTATTTAAAGCAAAGGCTGAGACTTTTGTTTTTAACGGTAGAGTTGGACCGTTTAGCCCAAGTGCGATTCCTGCTGATGGCTTTTTAGATCTGAAGATTCTCTTTTCAGAAATACCTAAAAATCTACGTAAAAAATTTGCTGGAAACCTTGTTTTAGAGCCGCGTGATAATGATAAATTTCTTGCAAATAGTTCAGTGAAAGGTGATTTACTTAAGAGCCTTTCTGGTAATGGTTCTATTTACTTAGATAGAATTCGCATGGGCAAGAGCAAAAAACGTAAAGTAATAGTTGAAAGCACTATACCTTTTAATTACCGCGTTAATAATTTGCTGGCTATACCGAGCGCTTATTTAAATATAAATAAATGTAATATAGCTATTGATAAAGATAGTAATCTTGCTATGAATATGAACCTTTCTTATCTTAACGAGATTACAAGTGGTGCTGTGAGTGGTTCACTTTCTGGTTTAGAGATTAATAATTTGATTAGTAGCTTTACCCCAAATGAAGATTTTGTTTATGGTAAATTTCAAATACCTAATTTCAACTTTAAGTTTAGTGGTGCTGATGAAGTCCAAATTTTTAAAAGTTTAGTAGGCTCAGGCTCGTTAAATTTAGAGGATGGTCATATTCCTATGCTTGGTTTAGTTTATAAAGCTAGGGAGATTATTGCGATAATTGCTAAAAAAAGTAAGCTTGATCAGGATGACAAAGATATGACAAAATTTGCTTCTTTAAGTACTGACTTTCAAGTTGCTAACGAGAAATTTATTACTCCAAATCTTCTTGCTCATACTCCATTAGGGAAAATTAAAGGCTCTGGTCATGTGAAATTTGATCAAAGAATGAACTATGACTTTATTTTCAAGGTTCTAGAAAGAAATATTCCTGTTGAAATAAAGGGAACTACTGAAAAGCCTAAAGTTAAGGTAGATTTTGCTTCAGTCTTAAAAGACGAAGTTCAGGATAAATTTGGAAGCCAATTAGAAAAACTTCTAGGTATTGAGAAGAAAAAGCCAGAAAATGCAGCTCCTATAGCTGAAACTACTCAGGAATCTGATATTGTACGCACTCAGCCTGCTGGAATAACAAGCCCGGAGCCTACTAAGAAAAAGAAGAAGAAAAAACCTTTAGACTCACTTCTAGATCTAGGTAAAAAAGAACTACTTGATGCACTAAATTAAGCCTACCTTAATCTCATCTTAACCAAGCTATGTGTAAATGGTTACAAGCTAGCCAGGGAAAGGCTAACTGGTACTAAGGAGATCTAAGGACATGGCAAACTACATACCACCACAGGGAATAAGAACCAACGATAGAGCAAGCTATAGCAGTGCTGGTATTCGCGAGCGAGTGGCGAGTAGATATAACCAAAACAGTGCACTTGGTGGAAGATTATCCAATTCAGTTTTAAGAGGTAATTTTAACAATAGAGGAAGTTTTAGAAACGGTAATTTTGATCTTTTTGATAGTAGAAATGGTTTGGGTTTTGACACTCCTCTCCAGCCAACAAGTTATACAAACACAGGTAGAACAGCATCTACTTTAGATTCTAGAAGTTTTTCTAAGAAAGCAGCTAACTGGGGTCTTGGCATGGATGTTGCAGGTTTCTTTGGTCAAATGCTTATGGGAGCGTACAGTATGTTTAACCAGCCTGATACTATTTATATAAATTCTCAATGGGCTCAGTCGACTAGTAGTTCTAAGGGTGGAAAAATCACTTCGAGATAATTTTGTCATTGCAAGCGAAACCGTCATTGCGAGCCTACTGGCGAAGCAATCCATGGATCACCACGTAGCCTTCGGCTCCTCGTGATGACAAGCTTTGCTGCGCTCCTCGTGATGACGCTTAAAGCACTCTACCGCAAGCAGCATCTTTTTCTGTGTCAATTGCAATAAATATTTTATTCATTCTGTCTGTAGTCAAGTAGCCTTCAAAAAGCCCTTCCTTGCCTTTATAGATCAGTTTTATTTTTCTTTTCATCTCAGTATCTATTTCAACGCCATCTTTTGCTGAATAGATTAACCAAGAATCTTTGTCACGATACTCGAAAATATAATTATCAACCTCCATATCTAGAGCTTGTTCGTGTTTATTTTTTGCTGTAAAAATTTTCATTGGAGCATAATCCTCAAGCTCAATTTCAAGATCATAATCTTTTTTATCTGGAGCTTGGAGTTTTACAGGACCTTCCGCTTCTTTTTTTATTTGTACTTCTTTTAATTTCTTCTCTGTAATTTCTTCTTGCATTGAAGCTAGTTCCTCAAGTGATTGCGAGAAGACTTTTTTAGCAGCTTCTTCAATTTCCTCTTTTTTAACAAGATCATTATCAATAAAAGTTGTGCTCTTCCCTTTGGAAGATTTAACAGAAATGTTAATCCCATCAGCCATGCAATATGAGTAAGCAAGTGCTGCTTTAATATCCTCGTCTCGAATTTGTCTAAAATTTCTAAGTATTTCTTTATTGCTAAGTCCTTCAGCAAGCGCCAGCAGAATATCAGAAATCTGGACCCTGGTACCTTTTATTACAGGTTTGCCGGAGCACACATTTGGGTCTATGCTGATTCTTTCTTCTGCGAGTTTTTTCATATTCAAAACCCTAGTTGAACTTAGAAAAATAAGTTCTCTGTTCGTCCTACTATAGTTTTTATTCCCTTGAATAAGCTAATAATAAATCGTATTACGCTTCTTGTCTAGTATTTTATAAAAGCCTGTCCCTTCTGAACCATTTTCAATTTACTTGAGGCATGAAATGTACTAGAATGAAGTTCGTGGAAATTTTATCTTCGATATCTTGCGTCCCATTTTATTTATTAGCTTTTGCGGCTATTATATGCTCACTAGGCATGATCTTTCTAGGTAATATAGTTCGTGGTGGATTCTTACTAGTTGGTGCATTTACAGCGATTGCAGGTTTATACTTTATGCTATCTGCTAACTTTGTTGCCATTTCGCAAATACTAATTTACTCTGTTGGGATCACTTTAGTGGTTGTTTTTGCAATAATGCTTACTTCTCTAAAGGTTAGTGCTGATACAAATATTGATGAATGCGAAGCTGAAGATTCATTTAGAATTCCTAGAGCTTTTGCTGCTATATCGAGCTTAATTTTATTTCTGCTTCTAACTTATGTAATAAACAGTCAAGATTGGACTAAGATTGCTGATGTTACTGGGGCATCTAGTCTTAGAGATGTGAGTGGCATTTCTGCTAGCTATACACCTTTAATTGGAAAACTTATGATGCAGGAGTATTTAATTCCATTTGAATTAATCTCTGTTTTACTGCTAATTATCTTCGTCGGTGCAGTGATACTTAGTAAAAAATCATTAGAAGAATAGGCTTTATAAATTTAAAAGGAAAAACATGGAAAACATTTGTGAAATTACTTTAAACCATTACTTGATTCTGTCAGCAGCTCTATTCTCTATAGGTGTTTATGGTTTAATCACACGAAATAGTGCTTTTAGAGTGCTAATGAGCATTGAGATTATTTTAAATGCTGTGAATATTAATTTTGTTGCTTTCTCTCACTATATTGACCCTGTTGGAATTAAGGGGCATGTTTTCTCTCTTTTCATTATGGCAATTGCAGCAGCTGAGGCTGGCATAGGACTTGCGCTTTTACTTCTTATTTACAAAAATAAAGTCAACATCCGCATGGACTCTTTCAACTTACTTAAGTGGTAATTAGTTAATGACTTTAAAAAAAGAAAAAAACTCTCAGGAGAGGTCATTGCGAGGCAAAGCCGAAGCAATCCATGAAGAATCTGAGCGTGCTTTTGATTATCTAAATAAATCAGATATAAGTAGCCTTTATAGTTTGCTTGGAGTTGATATTGGTAGAGAGATTCAAGCATGGCTAGATGCTCGGGTTAAGCGTGATGGCTTAAACACCGATATCGTTCATCATATTTCTAGTTTTAGAAACGAGCTGCGCAAACAACTAAACGCTGAGCGTGATGGTGAAGGAAGAGATATCGGAGCTTTAAGTGAGATCTATCAAAACTTAGGTTTGATAAATAATAATGGTGAGATATTAAACCCAAATATTTTTATTGCTGTTCATAAAGCCTACTTGCTTTTAAATCAATCTAGTGCGAGGTTAGCTGAAGTTCTGAAATCAAGACCAGACATGCAGTCATGGGCTGAAGCTCTTGTAAAAAAACTTGATGCAAATTTAACTCGAGATCAAATAAAAGAAATTTTTGAAAATAAACTTAGCGCATCCATTGTTTTTACGGCTCATCCAACAGCTGGTATTCCTGGCAAATACATTGAGCATATTAAATCAATGGCAGAAGCTATTCAAGAAGTTAAAGAAAGGCGAGAGCTTGAGGCAAGCAAAGAAAACTTTAGAGGCTTTATTGAAAGTTTGGATCAAAAAGACCCTTCAATTCTAAAATTAGAAAAAGCTATTAAGGACATGGCAAACGAGCCTTCATACACTGAAACTATAATTAGTCCAGAAATGGAGAGTGAGAGGTTCTTGGTGAATGTTGAGCCTTTATTTGAGCTTATCCCTGAAATGGCAAAGACTCTTGAAAACGTACTTAATAAAGCGAAAGACAGGCCAATTAAAATAAATTCTGATTATTTGCAGATCCATAGCTGGGTGAACAGAGATATTGATGGTAATCCTTTTGTAAATGCTAGTGAGCATAAAAAAGGTTTAAAAAAAGAGCAAAAGTTTTTTGGTGAGGCTGGTGCTTTTGGTCACACAAGACAGAAGAATGATGTTCTTAGTAAACTTCTTTCTTATTGTTTTGAAAAGAATACTAAGATTGATAATGCTTTTCTAAGCAAATTCATTCTAGGCGATATTAAAACTTCTTTTTCTGCTGATGAAGTTAAAGAAAGAATAGAGAGTGATTCCAAGCTTGGCATTAAGCGTAAAGAAAAGCTTTTACAAACTGTAGAGATGCTTGAAGTTTCTAAGCTTGGAGCTATAAGAAGATTAATTATTAGTTTTAATCAGAGTTTTGCTGATATGCTTGTGGCTCTTGCTTTAACTAAGGTCTTCACTAATTTCAATCTTCAAATAGTCCCTTTAACAGAGCAAGTTTCAGATTTAAAAGCATCTGCTGATTTAACGATCGAAGCTTTGTCTAATAGCGCTTGGCGTAAATATTTAATTTCTCAAAAGGGTCAATTTGTAAAAATGCGCGGACCTTCTGATAGTGGTAAGCAAAATGGTTTTGTGCCAGCTCAGTGGGAGATGTTTAAATCAAAGCATCTTGATGGCATTGTTGTAAGAATTTTCAATGATTATTTGAAAGCATTTTTGCATGGTGATAAGGAAAACTTAAGAAGCTGGCAAGAGCTTGACGCTGCTGATGCTATTGAAATGTTAGTAGTGAAAAAAGCACTAAAATCCTTTGATAAAGACTTAAAACCTGCACTTGAAGATAACGAGAGTGAGCTATGGCTAAATGCGTTTAAAGAAAATAATCTTTATGAAATTGAGATGGTGAATTTTGATGGTTGGGGTGAGCCTATTGAAAGAGGTGGTGGTCTTGATTTTGATAGTACGGTAAGAAACACTCAGCCAGAAGGCAGCGCTGTTAAATATGAAAGAACTTCTCAGGGCGGCGGCACTACAGGCTTTGCTTATAAACCACTTGCTGAAAGATACATTCAGGATTTCATTGATGGGAATTTAGATATTGCTATTGATAGTGCAAATTTTGATTTGGCTTTTAAGTCAGCGGATCTTGATAAGAAAAAAGATTTGATTAAATCAAAACTCTTTTTAAATATTGAGTTCTGTAAAGCCATGGACAGCTTGTCTGAAACGCTTAGAGGCGCGCTTAGAAAAGAAGTTTTTGGTTTTAAACTTAATGATAATGAACTTGTAGATAAAGCTCATGAAAAAGAGCTTAGAGCTTATTTCTCTCATGTAATTAAATCACCTTTAATCTTTCTTGATTTCTTTAATATCGCAAGCAGACCGACTAGCCGCTCTGGTTCAAGGATAGCTGAACTTTTAAGGCAATACGATAATGATGTTGATAAGTTTGTCAGTGATCTTCCTGTTTTAGAGATAGTAAATATTCTTGATGATATTAGAGCTATTCCTTATGCTGCAATGTTCTCTTTGCTTGGCGCAAATCATGTTCCTTACTATGGTTTCACTAATATAATTAATGAAAATCCAGAATTGATCTCTAAGCTCAGAAATTTTTATCAAAATGATATTGGAGTAGAAACTAGGCTTACTAGGCATATGATAGATACTCTAGAACGTGGTCTTATGGCTGTTGATATGGAGAGTTATGCTGCTTCTAATGAAATTATAGAAAAGTCAACCGGCGCCTATGACCCTGATGAGGACCAGCTCTTGGCTAAATTTAAACTTTGTGTCAAGGATGCTTTAAGAGCGATTGCTGCAATTAAATATTTGAAATCAGAAATCCCTGAAACAGTTAATTACTTTGATATGATGCATGCATCTAAAAATCCTAATTGGATTAATTTTAATAAGCCCCAGGAAAGAGAGCTTGGTGATCTTTTTAGAGCTAGAAGAAATGATGCTGTGGTTCCTAGAATTGGACTTTCTAAAGTGATAGCTGAAATCTTTAGAAAGTCAAAAGCTGCTGGTCAAAACCCGGCTGATTTTTTAAATTCTAATGATGAGCTCTTAGTTTTAATGAGAACACTACTTTCAGTGTGCTCTTCCAATGGCGGGACAGGCTGCACAGATGCTAACTAAAAAGCTTTAAAGCATGATAAATTAGTAGCTATGAGCAAATATTTAGAGCGCGATCGTAAATACCTTTCCCCTGCATTAGGTAGAGCATTTGAGCTTGTGGTTACTGAAGCCAGTGGTTCTTATTTAACTAATGAAGATGGCACTAAATACTTAGATATGACAAGTGGTATCGCTGTTAATCAGATTGGTCACTCGCATCCTGAAGTTGTAAAAGCAATCGCTGATCAAGCTGCTAAATGCATTCACACAAGTTGTGTGGTTCACTACCCTAAAAATATTGAGCTTGCTGAAAAGCTAGCTGATCTTATGCCTGGTAATTTAGAAACTTCTTTTTTCTGCAACAGTGGCGCTGAAACAGTGGATGGCGCAATTAAATTTGCTAAAAAATTAAGACCAGGGCGTAATAACTTCATAGCTTTTCGTGGTGCTTTTCACGGTAGAACTCTAGGAGCTACATCTTTTACCTCATCTAAATCTTCTTACCGTAAGTTCTATGACCCGCTTTTGCCTGGAGTCAATGTTATCGAATATCCAAACACTTTTGCTTATGATACTGAAGCTGAGCGTAAAGACTTTGAAGAAAACAAAATGATGGATGAATTAGAAAGACTTTTTGCTACAAGCTGTCATCCTGAATCAGTGGCTGCAATTATGATTGAGCCTCAGATGGGAGAAGGTGGTTATATACCAGCACCTATGCAGTATAAAAACTATCTCCAAGCACTTAGAGAACTTTGTGATAAGCATGATATTTTGCTAATTATTGATGAAGTTCAGTCAGGCTTTGGGAGAACTGGTAAATGGTTCTGCTGTGATCATTACGGAGTAGTGCCTGATATTTTATTGATGGCAAAAGGAATGTCTGGTGGCATGCCTCTTGGTGCTATTGGAATGACTCATAAAAATCACCAAGAATTCCCGCCTGGTTCTCACGGTACTACTTTCGGTGGTAACCCTGTTTCTTGTGCTGCAGCACTCAAACTTATAGAAGTAATGGAAAGAGATAATGTGATGGCTAATGTAGAAGCTAGGTCAGGTCAAGTTTATGACTATTTTGAAGCTCAGTTCCCAGGTTCTAACTCAAACAAGTTTGATAAGCCTGCTAATAAGCAACTTAGAGTACGTGGTCTTGGTCTTATGATTGGTCTTCAAATGGAAAGCGCAGAAGTGGCTACAAAAGTTAAGGAACACTGCTTTGCTAATCAGATCTTGGTTCTTGGATGTGGTACATACGCAAATGTAATAAGACTAGCTCCAGATCTTACTGTTTCTGAAGCTGATATGCAAAAAGCTATAGACTGCATTGCTGCAGGGATTAAAGCACATAGTAAAGCTCCAGTTGCTTCCTAACTTCGTTACTTGAACTCTTCGTAAAATATGCGCCTGAAGTATAATAATAATTATGACTAATGCAGCATTAGATAAAAAATTAGAAGCGCTAAGCGCTACAAAAGTAATTGATGGAGGAAAAATCCACAATTACAACCCGGCTAATATGATAGAGAAAGTCTCTGAACATAAAATCACTACTAAAGATGAGCTGGATAAAATGGTAAAAAAATCTCACGACGCATTTTTAAAATGGCGTGAAGTTCCTGCACCTAAAAGAGCTGAGTATCTTTTAAAAGCCGCTAAAATTTGCACAGAAAGAAAAGCAGAGTTAAGCGCTAAGCTGCACCAAGAAAATGGCAAGCCGCTTTTTGAGGCTGAAGGCGAAGTTCAAGAAGTTATAGACACTCTAGAGTTCTTTGCTGGAGAAGGTCGCCGCATCTATGGGATGACTGGACAATCTGAGATGGCTAATAAGACGATCATGACCATTCGTCAGCCTTTAGGTCCTGCTGTTTTTATTACAGCTTGGAATTTTCCTTCTGCTGTACCTAGCTGGAAAGGAGCTCCTTGTTTAGTTTCTGGTAACACTTTTATTCTTAAACCTTCAGAGCTTGCTCCTCTTAGTGGTCAGCTTTTTGTTGATGTTTTAAATGAAGCTGGTCTCCCTGATGGCGTAGCTCAAGTAGCTTATGGTGCTGGTGATGTTGGTGATTATTTGATTCGCAAAGACGAAGTGAAAATAGTTAGTGTGACTGGCTCAGTGCCAGTTGGCAGGCATGTTGCTATGGTTGCTGCTGAGAACTTTAAAAAATGCGCGCTTGAATTAGGTGGTAAAAACTCTACTATAGTTCTTAAAGATGCTGATATGGATTTAGTTGAAGAAGGGATTCTTTGGGGTGCTTTTGGTACTGGCGGTCAGCGTTGTACTAGTACTAGCCGTCTTATAATTGATAAAACAGTTTCTGATGAACTGCTTGCGGGCATTAAATCACGCGCTGCTGATCTTTATAAAAATGATAAGCCTGCTGATAATTACGCGCCAATTATAAGTATTGGTCAGCTAGAGAAAATTCATGGCATGGTTGAAGAGGCTATTGCTGAAGGCGCAGAGCTTGTTTGTGGCGGCAAGATTTTAGATAATGGCTGGAAAGCTACTGGTTCTAAAGATCAAATTGGTCCTGGCAAAGGGTTCTTTTATGAGCCAACTATCTTAAAAGTTAAGCATGAACATAAAATTGCAACTACTGAAGTCTTTGGTCCTGTGCTTTCTGTGATTGAAATAGATGGCAAGACTGATGAAGAAGTTTTAGCTAAAGCTATGCCAATTGCTAATGGTATTGATTATGGTTTATCAAATGCGATCTTTACTAAAAACGTTAACCTTGGTATGCAAGCAGTTCATAAATTTGAATCAGGACTTACTTACTTAAATGCTCCAACTATTGGCGCTGAGTGTGGTGGAGCGAGCTTGTTCGGTGGCTGGAAAAATACTGGCAATGGATCACGTGAAGGTGGGGTTGCAGCTCTTGATACTTACACACAGTACAAAACTATAGCGATAGATTATTCTGGCTCTTTACAACGTGCTCAAATAGATTAAAAGTCAGTTTTAAGCTTTTTTGCCAATCTCTTTATTATCTCTAGAATCACGAAGTCTTCCACTCTCGCCAGCTTTAGCTTTATCAATGCCTTTAGCTTCAGGAGCTTCGTCTAAATTAATAGTGATAGTTTCTGCTTCTTTAGTTTTAGGCGCTTTAAGTTTAGGAGGAGCTACTTTCTCTTTGCCTTTACCTTTATTAGCATCATCTAAAACTCTTCTAAGCTCTTCGCCTGACATGCTAGCGTCTACTCCAGCACTTGGGTTTAAGGCTTTAATAGCACTTACTAAGCTTTCTCTTTTTTGAATTGCTCTAGAGATTCCTTGGCTTTCTCCACCAGGCAAAGTCTTTAATTGCTCTAGTTGATTCTTAGATAAACCGTCTGCTTGCAGCTCAACTAAATGATCTGCTTCTCTCATTTCTCTAGCTAAATCTTCTGGATTAAGGTCTGCGTACTTTAAACTACTCTTTCTTTCGCTGCCTCTACCACCATCAGAGAGTTTTAGCATTTGACGTTTATTGTAGTTAATATCTTTTTTTATTTTTTCTGCTTCTTCAGGATTCTTGGCTTCTATAAAAGCTCCAGTTGTTGGATCATAAATAAGAGTAGTTCCATCTTTATATGAGTCAGAAAGTTTCTCGCCTATTCTTGCGTAGTGATGAAGTGTTGCATTAAAAGCTTTCTTGTCAAAACTATCTTTTGATTTTGCCGGATCTTTTTTAGAGGCGTCTTTTTTTTGCGTAGCAGGATTGGTCTGCTTTACCTTAGCAGGGCCAGTTGAGCTATTTAGTTTTCCTCTGTTGACCTTTGCCATTTTCCTAATCCTCAGATCTGAGATCCTTGGAAATACAAAGCTTTTTAGTCTCTTAAATTGACCAAAAATACGGTTATTAGTCTAATTAAGCCTATTTTTAGTTAAATTCTGGTTAAGAGAAACAGGGTATTATTACTGATACTGGGTATTTATATGAATATGGCTGCTGATCAAGACGATAAAAAACAAAAATTATGGGGTGGCAGGTTTGAAGGAAAAGCTGCTGAAATCCTCGATGAGTTTAATGCGAGCATAGCTTTTGACTACAAGATGTATGAACAAGATATAAAAGGAAGTCTTGCTCATGCTGCAATGCTTGAAAAAGTTCAAATTATAAACAAGGAAGAGCTTGCTGATATTGAACGTGGTTTAGAAGCTATTAGAAACGAAATTGTAAAAGATCCAGAAGCTTGGGCATTAGAAAGAATTAGTGATGAAGATATTCATTTGGCTATTGAAAAAAGACTAACAGAGCTTATTGGTGATTCTGCTAAAAAACTTCACACTGCAAGAAGTCGTAATGATCAAGTGGTAACTGATCTTAGACTTTGGATGCGAGATGAAATAAAAGTTTTAGTTGAGCTTTTAGTTAAATTGAGAGAGTCTTTTTTAAATAGAGCCAATAGTGATATTGATCACATTATGCCTGGCTACACTCACCTACAACACGCGCAGCCAATTAGTCTTGGGCATTTTTGGCTTGCACATGAAGCACGCTTTGCTAGAGATACTGAGCGTCTTCTAGATTCTTTAAAACGCATTAATGTAAATCCTCTCGGAAGCGGAGCTTTGGCTGGCACAAGTTTTCCTATTGATAGAGAAATGACCACGGAGCTTTTGGGCTTTGATCGAATGTCTGAAAATAGTTTGGATGCAGTTTCTGATAGAGATTTTGTGGCAGAGTATGAATTTTGTTTATCTTTAGTTATGGTTCACCTTTCACAGTTTGCTGAAGAAATGATTACTTGGAATAGCCAAGAATTTTCGTATATAAAAATTGATGATGAGTTTGCTACAGGCAGTAGTATGATGCCTCAAAAGAAAAATCCAGATATCCCTGAGCTTCTTAGAGGAAAGGCTGGAAGAGTGATTGGTGTTATGAACGCGCTTTTAATTACACTTAAAGGTCTGCCACTTGCATATAATAAAGATCTTCAAGAAGATAAAGAACAATTATTTATGGCTAATGATACTGTGCAAAAATCTTTGCACATAGCATCTGAGTTTTTAGGGCATATAAGCCTTGATAAAGAAAGAATGTATAAGGTTGTCTATAACAGTTATGCAGATGCGACTGATGTGGCTGATTATTTAGTGCGAAAAGGCGTGCCTTTTAGAGTAGCTTATGAAGCAGTAGGCAAGGCTGTTTCTTATGCAATTGAGCGCGGAAGATTTTTAAAAGATTTATCTCATGCTGAGTGGGCTGATTTTCATCAGTCTTTAACAGCTGATGTCGCTGATATTTTAAAGCCAGAAGTTTCTGTGGACTCGCGTGATATCCCCGGCGGGACTAGCCGCAAACAGGTTAAAGAAGCAATTAAAGCTAGTGCTATTAGAATGCAGGATGATTTGAAAAGAATCTCATAGATTGCTTCGCTACCACTCGCAATGACTGTCATCACAAACGTAGTGAAGTGATCTATGGATTGCTTCGCTGTCGCTTGCAATGACGGATAGCTTTAATTTAAGCTACAATATCACTTGTATGTCAAAGACAGATAAATTAAGAGCAATGGTACTAGCTGCTGGAGTTGGTTCAAGACTAGCACCTATAAGCTCAATTATTCCTAAGCCTTTAGTTCCAATTGGCGGTAAGCCGGTTATGGAACACATACTAAATCTTTTAAAGACCCATGGGATTACTGATGTGATCTCTAATACTCATTATTTGGCTGATGGCATTCATAACTATTTTAAAGATGCCAAAGAAAGACTAGGCACGAATATAGAATTTAGAAACGAGAAAGAACTTTCTGGTGTTGCTGGTGGTATTAGAGTTTGTAAAGATTTTTTAGAAAAAGGCACTGCTTGCATAATTATGGGAGATGCTTTAACTGATATTGATTTGTCCACGGTTTATAAAAAACATAAAGAAGCAGTTGATAAAAATAACTGCTTAGTTACTATTGCTCAAATGCAAGTTGAAGATACTAGCCAATTTGGTGTGATAGTTACAAATGAAGAAGGTAGAGTTACAAGCTTTCAAGAAAAGCCTAAAAAAGAAGACGCACTTTCGAATTGGGCTAATACTGGAATCTATTTTTTCGAGCCTGAAGTTTATGATTTTATTCCAAGTGCTAAAGAAGCTCCATTTTATGATGTGGCAAAAGACCTTTTTCCTAAGTTACTTGCCGCCGATAAGTTCGTGCAGGCTGTTGCTGTTCATGAGAATACGTATTGGGCTGATATTGGCAACCCTGAACAATATTTAACTAGCATGCAAGATTTAGCAAAAGGAAAGATAAAGCTAGATTTTAAGCCAACGATTTCACCTAAAGCTGAAATTCATAAGTCTCTTATCTTAAATGGCATAAATGAGATCGGTGATAGTTGTATAATTGAAGATAACGTCACATTAGATAACTGTTTGCTTTGGGACAATGTAACAATTAAGTCAGGATCTTCTCTGAAAAATTGTATCTTAGCAAGCGGTGTAGTTATTGAGAACGATTCTAAATTGGAAAATGAAATTTTGATTTCAGAAAAGATTCTTAACTTTGCATGACTTATATAAATTTTTCCTGCAAAAAAACTGTACTAGTGTAGAATAGTTTATGACACAAATCCCCCCCGCCGTAGCAGCAATGTTATGGCGGTTGTGTCTTTTTAGGGGGTCTTTTTTTTTATTTTCTCAAATCCTTTGCTGAAAAGGAACACAAAGTTCTCATATTTTTTATAATTAATGACTATGGTGATTAAAAGTAAATTTTTAATTTTTCTTCTAATATCTGCATTGATTGCAAATTGCTTTTTGCCTTGTTCTGCATTAAATAAAAGTTATCAAGCAAGAGAATTTGGTGATGAAAACTATAGATTGCAGCCATATGATGAGGTTACCTTGATTCATTTTGATAAATCTGGAAATACAATGATCTTTGATAAGATACAAGTCCTACCAAATGGACATCTGAGTCTTCCTTTCCTTGGTGAAGTTAAAGCTTCTGACCGTACAGTAGAGGAACTTAAGAAATCTTTCAATGCTGAGGAGCCAGGCACTTATGATCTTTTCATAAACTATCATCAGAGGCATCATGTAACCGTCATTGGTGAGGTTAAAAGCCCGGGTAGCTACTCCGTTAAAGATTTGATGAGTATCTACGATGCAATTGGAACAGCAGGAGGTTTCAATTCTGTAGCCGATAAGCGCAAGGTGAAAATCATTAGGCAATATCGTGATGGAAAGCGCGAAGAATATCTTATTGACTTTCCTAAAGAAATTTTTAACGCTTATGAAGATGGTATTGGTCAGGATAGATATGCTGTAAAGGAAGATGACATCATTTATGTGCCTAGAAGTTTGATTAAAGCTTCAGGTAAAGTTGCTCTTAATGTTCTGAACTATGCAACCTTAGGTTTAATTACTGCTTTTATTACTGTTGGCTTAGATTAATTTACTAGTTTGAAAATTCCAGCGGGTCTTTGATTTGCTTCAAGTACCATATAGCTATTTTTTGTTTTTAAAATATCCAAAGCAAGTATTCTAGTTTTTTGATCAGCTTTTAAGTTGATTACTTCTAGTACTTCTTTTGCTAGAGCTTTTAATTCATTATTAAGACTTGATTTAGAGAAAATCTTTCCATCAATCACAACTATTCTTATTTCTTTTTCAAAAACTTGATAATCCTGAACTAAAGCATCATCATATTTGTGGATCTTTTGAATATGATTTTCTAGTTCTGTATCATAGGCACTGAAAGCTTTAACATCCAGGTTTTCAGTACCATGTCTAGGTTTGATGATTAGCTTCTTAGTTTTAATCTCTTCTTTTATTCCTTCTAGACTTTTTTGAATTTCGATTAAAAAGGTCTTTGGCTGCTCAAAATCATTAGCGAGCATTAAATTATAAAAACTAAATTTGTCATCAATATAGTCATTGTATGGATTTAATTCAGCTATTCCTTGCTCTTTGGCAAAATTTGAGATCTTTTGGTGAGTTTCAATTTCTTTATCAAGTGATAAATGTAGCGTTAGAATTTCTAAGTCTTCATAATTTTGAAGTTCTTTTAGTTCTTTAAGTTTGATTAGATTTATATCTTGGTAAAAAAGCTTTTTCTTTAAGAACTCAAGAGTATTTTTAAGTTCTTTTGCATCTAGGTCGTGAACTATGTAAAGAGTTTTAAGAGCTTCTTTTGCTTTACTTTGCAAGACTTTCCCTGCCATTGCCCTGGAGTTGGTACATTCTTCCAATCATGCCTAAGTCCATAGTCCATTCAAGGAACATGTTTTTATTTGAAGGGTTAGTTTCTTCAATTACTCTTTGCAGTAGGTTTGCTTGTCCAAGACCACTATTAAATTCAATTTTTGCAAGTTCAATGTCAATGAGTTCTTCATCTCTTCTATTCTCATCTGAAATAGTTTCTCTCATTGCATTTTCTAAAGATAATAATGAACTCTTATGATCATAACCACTTGCAATTATAATTTTCTTGCCGTGGTAGTCATAAAAATAATCTAAACCACCTTCAGCGTTATCTTCACAAGCTATCTTGTAATTTCTTCTGCTGCCATCTTTATCTTTTCTTATTGCAAAGATATAAGGAATATAATCAAATAAACCATTAATCATATTTGTATTATTAAAGCCGCAGGGGTTTCCTTTTATGGAAAGTTTATTTTTCTTCGCGAATTCTTCTGCGTGTTTTGGGATTGCTTGCTTAAGTATTAACTCACCTTGCTCATCCATTAACCTTTGGATTTTACCTGCAATAAATAATGGCATTATATAACTTGGCTCGCCGTAAAACATCTTAGCTCCCTGACCTGCATTCACGGCAACTGAGCCAACATTGACGGAATATAAATAACCTCTAATCCCATTTACACTTTGGAAAGAGCGAGTTGTAAAATACATCGGTTCTTCAGGTGTTGATTGATCAACAACTATTCCATCCTCAACAAAACTATCTTTTACTGATTGAATGAAATCTGGACTTGTTAATGCTTTAGCATTTGTGTGTAAGAATTCTTGCATAACAACATCATCTGTTTTTGTTTTTAAAAAGATAAAATCGATAATCTTATCCATATCTTTTCTGAGATTTAGGTTGTTGGTAACTCCTCTACCACCAGAGTCTTTGCTAGCCTTCAAGATCCATTCATAAATATGATCAAAGCCTGCTTTTTCTAGTCTTTCTAGTAAAACATCTTTAATTTCATCTTTTGAGCTGAACTCGTTTTGATTAAATTCTATTTGAGATAAGGGCTCTAAGCCAACAGCTCTTAAAATATTAGGCACCTCTGTCTTAGAATACATTTGTTTCATTGAAAGGTAAGACCATGCTTCTGGAGCTCCCCATTCTAATGTTGATTTATCAATGTATTGAGGGTGAGTGTGAGCTGACATTGTAATGTGAGGTTTTGGAAGCTTCCCGTTCTCAGCTTCTAGAACCACCCTTGCATGTACAAAGCCCTCTTCGTTTAATTCATAGCGTGGTTTTTCATCAAATGGTGCAATGAAATCGAAATTCCCTGATTCAATAATCTCAGGTTTAAATGCTGTGTAAATTTGTTTGATTTCACCATTATTGGTTAAGTAAGGCGTGAAAACAGAAACGTTGACGTAGCTTCCAGCGTTATCTTCTATTGGAATTTCCCTAAGTATTGGTGATCTGAATACACAGTTGACGTCCCAAGAATGCTTGCCGGGGTTTGCTAGTCCTGTAATCCAAACTAGATCATGTTCAGCTGCTACAGAGTGCTTTGATTTAAATAGATTAGTTAGAGTCGCTCCAGGACCTTTAATTATTATAGGAAGTGGATGTTTGTCGTGATTATTTCTCACAAAATTTCTGATTGATCTGATGCAGTCCCAGAGCCTTTCCTCGATTGAAATGGTCTCGTGCTGATAACAAATAGGGATTATACCTCTATCAAAATCACCAATTAAACAGTCTTTGTATTCTTGCTTAGCTTTTTTAAGAGTAGTTCTATTTGAAACGGTGTGATGAATATATTTGTAAATCCAAGATCCAGTTTTGCATGAGATCTCAAACATTTTCTGTCTGAGACTTGGATTATATGCATAGCCTTCACTGAAACCATATGAGTCACCAGCACAGAGTCTGTGGAACATGTATGGAGGATAATCTTCTTCGTGAACGTTTAAGTATTGGTCAAAGAAAATAGAGAGTTGGTTGATCATCTCATTTTCATCGTTAACTTCAAGTGTAAGGAAAAGTAAGAAGCAAACATTAAACATCTCTCCAAGCCTACTTAACCTGAAAAGTTCTATGTTTATAGCATTTGGGTTAGGGTCATTTTGCTGCGCTTCAACTGCTTTTTCAGCAAGTCTTTGGAACAGTCCACCATCTTTTCTGTGATCACCAAATATCGCTTCGATATACGGTAAATAACCATCTCTTTGTGTAACAAACTGCCTGACAGCATAAATATCATGTTTGTCTGGTCGTTTGTAGTATTTATGAATAAAGCAAAGTGCAGTTTTTTCTAATATTTTTAAAAGACGCGCAAAAGATCTTTGTTTTTCTGGATTATATTCTTTTGAGTCCTTGAATATAAAGCTGTCAATTTTATTAATCTCATTATCCCAAAGCTCTATTAATTGGTTAAGTGTTTGCTCTCTTTCGCCTTGCTCTGCATTTATATTAGAGACGACCTTATCAATATCTTCAATAGGAAAGTCCTTATCATAGCTTTGAAGCTCTGAGTATCTTACTGCAATTGATTTTGATGCTTGAGCTTGTGAAGCTCTAAATTCTAGTCCGTCAGCAGCAGAGCTGACTAATAAATCTGATTCTTTTGTGGACCCGGTTTTGCTAACAATGCGTTTTTGTTGTTTTATAGGTAATGGTTTTGATTGATTAATATAAAGTTCCAAAGATTTAAAGTCTTGTTTGTTTAAGTTTTTAAGATTCTCAGAATCGTTAAACATCTTTATTACATAATCAATATCTTTTTTTGCTGCACCATTTAAGAGCCATCGACCACCTAGAACTAACCAATCACTAAAGCTTATTTGTTCATGGCTCGAGTATTTAGAAACTCTAGCTAGCGTGAGGTTCCATTCTTTATAGCGTTTAAGAGATTTGATGTCTTCTTTTATTTCTTTTGCTTCGTGGTATTTGCTAGTTATAAACTCACGCCTAATATCTATTCGTTCTTTGATTTGCTGAAAGCTTGCAGTAAAGGCTTTTAATTCATCAGTGCTTGAATCATTAAGTGAAATTCTCAAAAATTCTCTTGCCCAATCCTTTTCACTATTAACTCTTTTTCTCCAGCTCTCATATTTTTCTCCTGAAATCATGTGAGAAGCTATGGTCCCACCAAGCGCAAGCCATTCAAGACTTTTATCATAGTCTAGTAAAGGTCTTTTCCCTTGTTGAGGGTTATCTACTAAAACAAGCAAAGAGTCAGAGTTTCTAGTTTGCATGGTAGCTTTGACGAGCACTAAGTTTTTTACAAAGTTTAATAAAATATCGTGATTAGCATTTAATTGAATGACATCGACACCCTGATAACCGATATAAGGATTTTTGGCAAAGCCTTTATGGTAAGTCTCTAGATATTTTAAATCAATTTCAAGCTCTGCTAATTTTTCATTAATTTTGTTTTGTTCTTCTTTATTAACAGTGCTCATGCGCTTTTGAAGAACGCGCCAGTTTTTAGGGTCTGAACCATAGCTTACTACTGAAGCCTTAATAACTTCTTGGCTTAATGGTTTTATGAAAGCTTGACTAATATTAATCAGCTTTTGCTCTGTCTGCTCCGCTCGAGCCTTTAGTTCACCACTCATAAAGACATTAGGGTCTACGAGGGGGTCAACAATTCTAATTTCTTGAGGTAAGTCGCGTGATTTTATTTGCAAATCGACCATTTCTTCAAGAGAAGGTTCTCTTAAGTTCTTTATATACTGTTTTTGCTTTAAGAGTAGAGCCATTATATATTGATTTGCATTTTCTCTTTCATCTGATACATTGCCTTTGTAGGCAGCGTTAAGTGCGATGCATAGATTGCCGTAGGGTTTCTTGTTTCCAGAAAGGATCTGAGCTCGTCTTATTGCATCATTGGTTATTTGGATTCTTTGGATGATTCCAGTCTCATTAATCATTCGACTGTAACGCACCAAACTGCTAGCAAAGTTTGCGTAAGTCTTTTGCATAGTAAGCTCTATATTTTGGCTGTCACCAAGATGATTGAAGAGGGTGATTAAAGCATTAACGTTTGGTATCCAAGGAGTTCCACTTTCAGTTAAATATTTTTGAATTGATGGAGATTTAGTAACTTCATCATAAGCGAAGCTTTGCCACTCTAAGTCAGATATGAATTCATTCTTTCTGTTTACAACACTATGCATGAGTGTTTTTATTTCGTTCCTTGCCGCAATATCTACTACACCTAGTTTTTTAAGAAGATCATCTGACTTCATTGCAAGTGAAAGTAATATAAATAGTGGCTCTTTAGTAATGCAGTATCCAGTCGCTGCCATTGTGCCATGCTCTATTACATGCACTCCAACATCCGCGCTGTTTCTAGAGTTGATAGTTGTTCTTATGTTCTGCCCATCAGTATTAAAATTTTGGAAAACTCCTTGAAAAGCAATTGTTTTTGCGTATTGCATAGCTCTGCAAGTATTTTCAATAACTTTTGCGGTTCCAGCTTCTGAGCCAGTGTCGAAAATATGGTTATCAGTTTTACTAACTAAATCTATATATTCTTTGCCAGCTTTAAGTGATTCATTGTCGTCAGCACCAAGCATTCTACCCATAAGGGTTGTGATAGAAGCAACTACATGTTTGCCAAAATCTATGCGACTTGGAGCAACTGTGAAATTGAAATGTTTATAAGCATTAATTTTTTTGTTTGAGCAGATGATTTTTCTTTTTATTTCTTTGTGCTTAGATAAGTACTCTTTTCTTGCTGTTGAAGCAGGAAGTTTGATGTACTTTTTAATAAACTGCTTTGCTTCAAAGTCATTAACAGTAGAGAGTTCGTTGCTAATATACCTCGCTGCTTCTGTGTAGCTAAAGCCCTTTTCTAGAAGCTTGCTTTGATCTATTTCTTCAAGATTTAATCTACTTTGTCTTTTTAGAATACAAAACTTAGCTATATCAAGCTGAACATCATGCATCGTCAAAATCAGTTCTAGTATTGCTTCTTCTCTACTCAATGCTTCTCTTAGCATATGCTCTTGGATATGATTTTCAAGTAAGTAGTAGTTGAAAACAAACTCGGCAGCTTCTAGAATTTCTTGGTTGTAGGATTTGATTAAAGTTTTTACTTGTTCAGAGTGGTTGACTAAGCTCATTTGCGCGCTCTCAGATTCTAATGGTGGATTGCTTGCATATTCAAGGCTTGCAATGTTTGTAAGCTCGCTTTCAAGTATTGATTTGTAAAGTTCAATTAATGGACCAAATAATGTGGTTTCAAGCTGATAGTGGAATTTCCCGCCACGCTTGCCAGCTGCTTCTATTGAATAATAAATGCTCTCTGCTATATCTATAGCAAGACTCTCAGCATTGTCCCAATTAATCTTAGGCTCTCCAGTATTTTTGTCTGTGCTTATAGAAACAGAAGCATTTTCAAAAAAAGCATCTGACTCAATTACATTCTCAAAACTTGGAGCAACAAAATTATAAGGAATGGCTTTTAGTCTATGTTCTTCACTTGCATCATCTGTTTCTAGGTATAAGTTTTCTCCAAGAACAAAGCGAGGGATGAAATGACCAGATCTTAGTGATGGTCTTTGGATTAAAACAATAGCCACTTTTTTGACTTGAGTGCTGCTGTGAAGAGCGTCTTCAAGGTTGAAGAAGCATGATTTAAATGATTTGTTTGCTTCGTGTAATTTATCAAATAAGTCTAATTTAACTCTAGCTAAATCTTCTTCAGACTCATTAAGCATATCTAGTTTAGTTTCTAGGTATTCAAATAAATCTTTGGTTGACTTGTCAATATTCCTTAAAACTTTTTCAAACCTTGCTTTAGCAGGGTTCTCTAGGTTAGCTAGATAAAAGAGTTCGTCAATTAAAAAGTCAATATTTAAGAATTTTCTTTTGTATTCGTTGTCATTGACTAGATCAAATTTAGCGAGTGATCTCAGGTCACTTTTTATGTTGTTAATATTGCTTTCCAATTTTTTGATATGAAGTTCAAGATCTTCTACATCACTTAAAACAGAAGAGTTTATTAGTAAGGGACCTTGCTCGTGAGCTACTCTAGAGCCTCTCTGTGTGACAACTTTGAGTCCAATGATTCTTAATGCTTTGAGTAATTTTTCATAATAGAGTTCGGCAAAATCTTTATTATAGTATTCAAGAAAAGCTTCATAGTATGCATTAATGGCCTCGCCAGAAAAGGCATCATTTTTGTAAAAGTCTCTTATATCTTCAAATTTGGTTATATCCCAAGGAGTCTTACCTACAAGAGTTCTATTCCTTAATAGTTGAATGTCTTGGTAGCTCTTGTTTTTGTTTAAAAATTCATAGAAATGATTGCCAGCATCTAGTTCTTGGCTGTCGGTGTAAAAGTTCTTTAATTTTTCAAACTCTGCTTCGTTAAAAAGATCTAAAAATGGACCTAGCTCTTTGTGGCACTCTTCTTCACTTATCCCTTCTTTCCTTGCACTTGCATAATAGAAGGCATATAGATAAATTGGTATAAGTTCGGCTTTAACAGCAGAGTCGATTTGAAGTTTCTTTTCGCTTGGACAGTAATTGAGAAGGTGGTGATGGTTCTTTATGACTTCTACTTCAATATCAAAATCATCAAAATATGGCTCGAGATCAAGAGTTTCTTTATAAATGAAGTTTAACTCGTTGATTATATTTTTAAATCTATATAATTTGCTTTTAAATTTACCGGTTGAGTAAGAAAAATTGCCACTTTCAATTATCTCACCTTGACCAAGGTTCCAGTTGGCTAATCCAATTCTATCTTCTGATTCTTTATTGAAAATGTGAAGCTCTAAAAGCATACTTAACTCATTGTATTATGGATTTGAGGACTCTTTCAAATCTCTTAAAATTTTTATCTAGATTTTTATAAGCCTGGCTCCATCAACGCTCTTGACAATATGCAAAGCTTGGTATAGATCTTTATCATTTTCTATTAAATTGTTTTTTTCATAAAATTCCTTAATAAGAGTTTCTATAATTTCTTCAGCGAATTCTTTTTTTGCAAGAATTAAATTATTGCCACCAAGCCCAGCACCACTAATAGATGAGCCATATATCTTGCCCCCTAATTTAAGGCAAATATCTTGCAATTCATCGTTTTCTTTTGTGCTTGCTGAATAAAGCCCTATATGATCTGATAATTTTTTGCTTTCATCGAATATGTAAGTCTTTTCTTTCTTGGGGATCTGTTTATATTCACCGTCTTTACTATTAAAGTTTCTTTCGGCTTCGTGAGACATATTTAAGTGCTTGCCGAGCTTTTCTATTGAAAAATTTTCTTTCAGTTCTTTTAGTCTAGCTCCTTCAGCTAATCCATAAAGAGTTACAGCTTTAATAGGCCAAGTGCTCGGTATTTTTTCTATTTTGGCAGTTCTAATAATTTCAGAAACTGCATTTCTAATTTTATCTTCATTCTTGCTACCCTCCTGGCTGTCATCAAATTGATATTTAAGAGTAAGCCTGATAATTTCTTCAATTCCCATATCGTCACGAAGTTCTTTTAATTTTTGGAAAATTTCTTTTTCTGGATATTGATAAAGCATGTCTCCTAGAAAGAGCCTCTGACTTAGATTTCCAAATATTAAATTAGAGAGTTTGTAGGCAGCAATTTTTATATTGGCATCATTAAATTCTGGGCTGCTTTTTTCTGCTTTTATGAAACTTGGAGCGCTTATAATTGTGAGATCTTTAGGAATATCAATATAGCTATAGCTTAAGCTTCGATGTAATTTTAGAAAAAGAAATTTATCTCTCTTTGCTAATAATTGGGCTGCTTGGTCACCTAGTCCAGATTTGAAGCCGCGTGCATGCTCAACTTCTTGACAGAGCTTTATGATCTCAGTTTCTTCATTTATTTCAAGACCATATTGTTTGTTTAAATTTAAAAAAGTGCTAAGTATAAGAGCGTGCGAAGAGCTGAGTCCACTTGCTTCAGGCAAATTACTAGAGTAAATCAATTTTATCCCATGGTTGGAGAATCTAAAATGATTTTCTTTTATTTTATTTAGATACCTTTCATAGATTAGCTTTAGTAATTTTCGAATATAAAAATCCCAAGAATCTTCAGCGTTTAAAGACAGTTCTTTTAAGTCATAGCTCTGATTTCTAAAATTAGGATTTTCATTAATCAAAGTGAGTTTCCCAAAAGCCTCATTGCTCTCATCTTTTATAAACTCGCAGACAGAGATGATAGCTCTATCATCTGCAATGTAGAGAAGGTCATTGTTTATATAGTCGCAGTGTTTGCTAAAGCTTATTCTGCCAGGGCAACTGCTAGCTGATGCATTTTCAGCTAAGATCTGGTGTTTAATTATTAGCTCTTTGGCTTTATTGTTTTCCTTTAGCTGCACTACTTTAGTATATTTGAAAAGCAAATTCTGTCTATATAAGGACTTGCGAGAATGGGTTATGTCATGCTATTTTATATTCAGATATTAACTATGAAAATCGGGGGACCCTTAAATAAAAATATTTCTTGTTATCTGCTCTGTGAAAACGGAGAGAAGATACCTGTATTTAAGAAAGCAGAGACAGTCAAGGATAAAAGACTTTCAGCTGAGGAAGCTATAGATTTATTAAAAGAAATATCAAAAAGTCCTTTTGCTTCTCTTAGTCCTAATAGGTCAGATGAGAGTCGAACTAAAGTTAAAGAGCCTGTCTTGAAAACAAGAGATGATTTTGGGCAAATTCGTAATTTGAAATTTAATAAGCTTAATCTTATTTCTGATGATTTCATAGAACTTGAAAGGAGGGTGCCAGTTGCTGGTGGCTTTGAAACTATTTCTGAGAAATATTTATATTTGGCTGAAGAAACCCTTGCTAAAAGAACAGCGCTCTATGAATTTGATCTAGATTTATTTTTAATTGCAGATGGAAAGTCTTTTGTGAAAGTGAAAGAAGTTAATGGTGCTGCGTTTGATTTTCCAAAATTTGAGCAAAATTTGAAAATAAAAAATGGAGCTTGTGATTTGATTATAAAAGATAGAAATTTTGACAAATCAAAAGAATACAAAGGCTTAGCTTATAAAGCTGTTAGAGATCATGATAGAGATTTAAAGTTTATTGAGATAATTGGTGATAGCTCAGATACAAAGTATATTCCTGCATCAGATCTTAAGGATCCTGATTATCTGGCTAACTTAAGTGATTTTTTAGAGTCAATAGATCTAAGACAAGAAGTACTTATAGATAATGGTAAAGCGGCAAGTTCTTTTTTTGCTGTGAAGCTTAGAGACCCTAAAACCCATAAAGACCTTTCAGAAACAGGAAGCATCTTTCTTAAGCCTGTAACAGCTTTAGATACACCACCAAGAAAAACTAAGCCCACAGATAGATTGAAGAGAAAAATTACTACTATTAAAGATGGTGATGGGACTGCTCTGAAAATGCATTTTCAGGGACCAGAAAAGAGTTAATTGGCATAAGGGCTAACTAGGCTGCGCTTTTTATTTTCGTAAATTGCAATTTCTGTTATACCCATATCTTTTAAAATTGTTTCTAATTTATCGTAGTTGTGAGTAAGGTCTTTAGCTGCATGTGCGTCACTAGCTATAGTAAAACTAATGCCTTTTTCTTTAGCCATTTTTAGCAGCTCAAGGCTTGGGTATTGCTCTCCAATTGGCTTTCTGAAACCAGCTGTGCTAATTTCCATTGAAAGATCTGCTTCTTTAATTAGATCAAGCGTCTCATTATATAGCTCTGTAAGATCTTCTGTAGGGAAGAATTTAAAGATTTTAATTAGGTCTAAGTGAGCCATAGAGCAGATTAAGCCACTTTTAGCCATTGTTTGTATTTCTTTATAATATTCTTTGTAGAGATCGTTAATATCGTATTTTTCGTATTCAGCAAGATAATTGGGGTGATCAAATGGAAAGCCTTTTACAAAATGCACTGAGCCTAAAATAAAATCCAGGTTATCCCAATTCTTCTCAACCCATTTTCTACCATCAGCACTAGTTTCTGGATCATTGTCTAATTCAATTCCTGCACGTATCTTGATGTCTGGATTTTTTTCTTGTAGCTTTTTCAATTCATCAAAACTAACACCGTCTTTATATCTATCATGGTCAGTTAAAGCTAAATCTTTAATGCCAGTTTCTCTGGCTTTGTCAGCCCAAGGCTGAAGCACAGCTTCACTGTAAGGAAGGTCTGTTCTGTGAGCTTGTGGGTGATTATGATAATCAGCGATCAACATCGATTATTTCCTCGATGCTACAAAGTGTTGTCACTTCAATTCCTAATTCTTCAATGCGTTTCTTGCCGCCTTCTTGTCTGTCTAAGACAGCAATTACCTGCACTACAGTCACGCCAAATTCATCTTGAACTCTTCTAATTGCTTTAATAATATTTTCGCCATCAAGCAAAACATCTTCAATCATGCAAACTGTGTTTCCAGCTTCAATAGGACCTTCTACCCATTGAGATTTTCCATACTTTCTTGGTTCTTTTCTTACTAAAAATGAGTTAAGCTCTCTGCCTTGAAGAAAAGCTAGTTGGATAACACCTGTTGCTAAAGAAGTAGCGTTAGACGAAATTCCACCTACCTGACTAACTCCTGGCATTAAAGATTTTAAAATTCCTAAGTTTGCAAGCATCCCAGCTTCTGCTCCATAAAGTGCGTGCTTGGTATCGATGTAATGATGACCAATTTGCCCTGAAGGTAAAATTAGATCTTTGGCTATTACAGAGTTTTTGCGAAAGTTTTCAGCAAGTCTATCTCCGATCTCATCTAGTGAAGTATCAAAGAATTTATCAGCATCAAAAATCTTTTTTGATTTGCTTTTTGCAGTACTAGTCTTAGGTTTTATAGCCACAGGGATATTCTAGCAAACTTAGCTAGTTTCTATTAACTTTGTGCTTTTAAGCATGCTTTCTATGCTTGATTCTTCAGACTCTTCAATTGCGCAGCCAGAGAACTCCTCTTTAAGTGTTTCTGTGGTTTTTGGACCAATACTGATAAAGCGGATATTATTTTTTTGAAACTCAAGACCTTTCGAAAGTTCTTTAAAGTTTTTTACAACTTGTGAGCTACTTAGTAAAATGATGATCTCTTCCTGTTTTTCAATTGCTTTTTTTAGTTTCTTTAAATTAAGCTCAGTCTTTTCATTTAGTTCAGGCAAGTAGGTCTCATAAGCCATAACTTCATCGACTTCAAGGTTTATAGCTTTTAATTTTTCTATGAAAACTCTGTCTTCAACTGGCATGCGTGGTATCAGAATTTTTTTAGATGGGTATAGAGGCTTGCCTTCAAAATAAAAATCTTTTTTAAAAATTTGGCTAAACTCTTTAATAAAATCATTGGTATTAAATTTGCTTGGTACAAAATCTACGGGAAATCCTATGGTTTCTTTTATGTACTTTTCAGTTTTAGATCCTATGCAAGCAATTTTCAGATGAGGCGCAAGGTTAAATAAATTTCCACCAATCTCTAAAAGCCTTTCAAATAAATTTTTAGCAGCTCTTTCACTCAAGAAGAATACCCATTCGTATTCGTGATTCTTTCTTATGGCTTGATCTAAGCTTGAGTAATTATCTCTAGGGTCGCTATATTCAATGCAGGGGAGGGAGAGAGTCTCAAATGCTTCAGCTTTGAGCTTGGCTTCAAGTTTTTCGTTTTCAGTATTTGATCTAGTGAGTATTAGCTTCAATAAAGTCCTAAAATCCTTGCCCACCAAGGCATTATGAGTATAGCTTTTTCTATTATATTTAAGTGAAATTTAAATAAAGTATATAAATATTGCTCCTTTGGCCTTTTTTGCTATATTATTACGTATATCTAGTTGGCTTAAGGGGGCAATTTTGAAAGGTACAAACAGTGAAAGACCTAGACTTCCAGTAGCGCAGCCTATGGGAGCTGGTTTTGGAAGCAATAATAGAAGAACAGTAAAAAGAGCACCATTACCAGGTTCAAAGAAGCCTGTAAAAGCTCCTGAGAAAGAAGCACAAAAAACTAAGATTAAATCTCCAGCAAAAACAGTGGCTCCTAAAAAAGCAGAAGCTAAAGAAACTGAAGCAAAGAGAAAAATACCAAAAGCTTTAGCTAAAGCTCCGCTATTGCCAAGTGACGCTCTTGCACTTAAAGCTTCTCCAGGCTTTAGTTTTTTTAGAGATAAAAAAACTTCTGGTTTGCTTCATAGTAGAGTCGACTTACCGCTTTTTTTAGAAAGAGTGGAGAGCACTTATGCACAAAATTCTCTAACTGAAGATGCTATGGCTTTTGATGCTCTGGAGCCCGCTGAGTTAAATATATTTTTATCTTCAGCGAAGAAAGCTTCATTGAACGAGGCTGCTCATATTGAATTATCAGGCTCAACAGAAAAATCTTTAGATCAATTCGGTCTAGCTCTAGATAGCCCTCAAGTCAACCTTGAATCCATTTATACTAACGTTGCAGCAGCATTCCTTGGAGCTATTTATGAAAGTGAACCTTTTGTTGAGGATGAAAAAAATCTTACTGTAAAAGGAGATTTACTTAAAGCAACAAAGGAAACTTTAAGTGAAATTGATAGAGATATTAATAAAGCAATTAAATCAGGCTCTTCAAAATTCGGTGTAAAAGAACATTTAAGAGATAATGCTCGTAAATTGTCTGCACTAGCATTTACTATTACAAACCTTCTTTATTTTAATGAATATTTTGATTCAGAAGCAGCTGTTGAAAATGCTCAACACCTCTTAGGTAGAGCTCTTTCTAAGCTTGCTCTTCTTGCTGATATTAACTCTTCTTTTAGTGAAACTTTTAAAGAGAGAAGAGTTACTGGAATTCGAAAAAGTGTTTCGTTGACTGCTTTAGAAAGAAAACCATTAAATATATTTGATATTTCTGCTTTTGAAAGAATGGAATTAGGTTTTATTGATTTTATTAATGAGCAAAAGTACTATTTATCTTTTAAATCTAAGTTAAAAGCTTTGCCGAAGGAAGAGCGAAAACTAGTGGCTGGAGCGAAGAAAAATTTAGATCTTTTAGGAAAGCCTGGTGATAGTTTTAAATTTACTGATATTGCAAAAGCAAGATATCAAGCTTTAGCTTCACTTAGAACTTTATTAAGAGCTTTTAGTTTAGCTAAAGAACAATTAAGTGATGATGCTATTGCTGCTTATTTTGATGAAGTTGATGTCGAGATTCAAAATTGGATTGCTAAAATATATGCCAGCAACTCCACTTTGGCTGAGCTTAATGCTGCAGATAGAGCTTTAGAGTTTTTATCATTGAGAGCATCTAAGCAGAAAGGTCTGGATTTAGATTCATTGGAGCAGTATATTGCTGAAATGATTGCAGCTCCAACTCAAAAAAACTCATCAGAGCTTTTAAAGGACCATTTAATTCCTAAATTTAATGAGATCAGTAAAAAAATAATTGTTGATCTAAAAGCTAAAGCCTAGCTTCCTAATCTATAACCAAAACCTCTAACAGTTTGAATTAGCTTAGGTTTATTAGGGTCTTCTTCAATTTTTTGGCGCAACCAACAGATATGAACATCAACTGTTTTAGTATCACCGTCAAAATCTAGTCCCCAAACTTTTTCAATAAGCTCATCTCTAGAGTAAACACGCTTAGGGTGAGTTACCATAAGTTCTAAAATTGAATATTCTCTTGGAGCAAGAGTAAGTTCTTTATCTCCAATCCAAGCTCTATGAGAAATAGTATCTAAAACAAGATCGCCGTATCTCACACGTTTTTGTTGCGCGCCTCCAGCTTGCTGAGCTCTTCTTAAAACAGAACTGATACGAGCCATAAACTCATCCCAACTAAATGGTTTTGTGATGTAATCATCACAACCAGCCTCTAAACCTTCAACGATTTCTTCTTTTGCGCTTTTGCCCGTAACCATAATTACTGGTGTATAGTTCTTAGCGTCTCTTAATGATTTCACAACCTCAATTCCAGAAAGATCAGGCATGCTCCAATCTAAAGTAATTAGATCTGGCTCTTCAGTTCTACACTTATCCAAGGCCTCCGTGCCATTGTATGCAATAGCTGTTTCAAAGCCCTTTTGCGATAGCGTGTACGCCATTGGGTCTATAAGATTCTTTTCATCGTCAACTAATAAAATTTTGATAGCCATATCTTAACTATTCCCTTAACCTCTTAATAATTAACTCATAACTGTATCTTAAAACTAGAACCTTTATTTGGGCTAGAATTTACAAGTATTTTGCCGTTATGTAAATCGACAATACTTTTTGCGATTGATAAACCAATACCACTTCCTTGTATGTTTTGGCTTAATTTAGTTCTGTAATATTGCTCAAAAATCTTCTTTAAATCTTCTTCAGCGATTCCAATTCCTGTATCTTTGATTTCAAGGAAGTCATCTTCGGTGTTTTTAATTTCTAGATCTCCGTCATTCTTATTATATTTGATTGCATTTTCAATTAAATTTTGAAGAAGGTGCTCAAATAATTCTTTATCAGCATTAATTTCAAAATTTTCATTAACCGAAGTTTGTAGATTTAGATTTTTTTCTTTAATTTTAGAATCTAGTGAACTTAGTATCTTTTCAATAGATTTTTTGACATTAATTTTTTCTCTATGAATTTCTATACCACCCTCTTTAAGTGAGCTAAGTCTAAGCATATCTTTTACTAGGCTCGCCATTCGATCTGCTTCTTCATTTATATTTGAAATAAATTTATCTCTATTCGCTGGGTCATCTTTGGCGCCTAGAATTAGTGTCTCAGAAAGAGTTTTGATGTTTTGGATTGGGCGTTTTAATTCGTGAGTTGCTTTGCCAATATCTTTTTGAACCATTTTTGTAAGTTCTAAAAGATAATTTCCATTGAACTTAGAAATATAGGCATTTAAATATTGTCCATTAGTGTTCAGCTCAATTTTCTTGCTTTTCTTCTCGCCTTCATATTTTTTTGCTTTGATTTCTTCTAGGAGTTTATATAAATTTGGATGTGATTTCGAAATATCAGAATTGATCGCAGCTTTATCTAAGCCTAAAATTTCTATAGCTGCAATATTTAAATCTTCCACGAGCAAATTAGCTTCAAGGTTAAGAATTATTAACCCAGTCGTCATTGAATTGAAGATTTCGTTATTCAGCATATTTGCAGCATGAGCTTCTCTGGTTTGAGCCATGATTCCATAATATTACGAAGATCAGCCTAGAGGAGCTTACTTATTTGTTATTCCTAAAAAGCTTGAGTAAATCACCCTAGACCATTGGGGTCTGACCCCAATGGTCTGCCGATAAGAGAATTCCTGTCAAATCAGTGTTTTCATTCACTTTTTATATAAGAAGGGATTAGGAAGGAAAAATAAATGAGTTCAAATTGCTCTAGTGCGAATAATTTAACACCACAGGCCCAGTCTCTTGAATTAAGTCGTAATTCTTCTCAAGCAAGTATTGAAGTTTTAGAGGCTAAGCCTAGTAAAATAGAGAAAAAAGATAAGCTTGTTACAAAACAAAATTTGACAGAAAAACAAAAGCAAGACGCTCAAGCTATTTTTAGTGCAATTATTTACTCCCCGTTAATGCAAATTCAACAAGTTTTTGAGAGCTTAGATAAAACTTCTAAAACAGCTTTTAGTAAATTAAAAGATTTTTCTAAAGAGCTTAAGAGCGATAAAGCTTTAGATAAGGGCTATGAAGATGGGATCTTAGCAATCCGCAGAATGTCAAAATCTAAGCGCAGTAAATTGCCTCAGGATCTTCAAGACGCGTATAAAGCTAATGACAAGGAGGCTTTTAAAACCTCGATTAGATCTTCGTTAGATGAAACTCTTGATAAGATGCGCGCAGATGATTCTTTTGATCATAAAGATGCGATAGCTGCTTATGAAAATACTTTTGATGAAAGAAAATCTCCTTTAGCAAGAGTTTTAAATTCTATTGTTAGAAGCAACCTTGAGCTTCAAAGATCTAATAAAGCACAAACAAAAGCTTTTGCTAAATACGCTAGGCAAATGACTTTAGCTAATAGTACTAAAAATGAAGCTTTTAAAAAATTACGTAATCTTGAGGGAGCTAAGTTAGTTCATTTAGACAGATTGATTCTTAAAGCAAGAGAAGGTGAGCTTAAAAATATGACAGCTGAAGAGCTAGCTAAAGATAAAGATCTTCAAGACGCTACCGTGCACTCAGCAGTCGCTCAAGCTGAAGATTTAGAAGATATGCCATTTGCTGGTGAAAGTCTAGAGGATAGTAAAAATAAAATTTGCGTGATGGTGAAAGATCACACTGGTCAAATGATTAAAAAATGTGGCAGCCCTGAAGTGATAGAGACATTTTTAAAAGAAGTTCGCGAGAACTTTGAAAAGTCTGCTTTTGATGATGTTGCTGAAAAGATTGATGAGAATACTGAAAAAGCAATTTCCCCTAAATCTAAAGCAGGGACTGTCTTAGGGATCTTGAGTGATAAAGTTAAAAACTCTAATTTATTAAGAGTATCGACTGGCGATGAGCTTGCAGTTAAAGTTGCTAAAGGCGAAGCTAAGAAATTCACTCTAAGTGATAAATTCAAATATCTTTACGAGACTCTTAAGTCTACTAGACTTATTTCTCATGACCAATTATCTTCAGGTTTAACAAACGCTGATGGTAGCCCAACTGAGCTTGCAGCTCTAATATTTTCTAAAGACTTCATCAAGACTAATGGAATGCAGTCTTATGCAATTGAAGCCTCTGAATCTGGCACGCCGAATCTTTTAAGTCTTCCAGCGGCTTCATTCTTTGAAAGAAGTTACAGCTTTAATTCAGAAAGCTATGAGGATCCTTTTAATCAAGTTTCTTATACTCAAGAATCTGTTGAAACTTCAAAGCTTGAAGAAGAACCTGAGCACGCACGTGAAGTGATTGCAGATAAGTATGGTATCCCTGATGAAGTTGATGTGATCAGTCCTGGTGCTTTAGAAAAAGCTCTTAAGCAAATGGGTTACAGCTTTAAAGAGATAGCTCACATCGTTGGTGATAGTACTTGGGTGATTAGTGAAATCAGAAGACAGTATAATTTTCCATCATTTCTTTCAGCTTCAGCTATTCAAGATATTATAAAAAGAATTCTTGCTGGTGATGATCCTAATGCTGCAATCAGAGAAATTTCAAATAACTTCCTGTCAAAAGAGAATGCTCAGAAGATTGATGATGTATTTAAAAGTGGCTTGAATGCAAAGCAAGCTGTTCAAGAGATCCAGTCACTGCAGTCTTTTAATATTACGATCTTATAAAAATCTCCAACTTTAAGACTTTATTTGCTACATTTATTCTATGAGCTGGAAGGTCGCTGTAGTCCCTACTGATACTGTCTATGGACTTGTTTGTCGAATTGACGATAAAGAATCCATAGATAGGATTTATGATATTAAAGGACGAGATAAATCTAAACCACTAATACTTTTTGGTAAATCAAAAGATGTTCTTCGCGAATACACTGATGGTTGGTTTAACCAAGTTGACTCACTTGCTCATTGTTACTGGCCTGGACCACTTACTATTATTCTTCCAAGGACAGAGAAGATACCTGACTTTGTTAACCCTGGTTTTGATTCGATTGGTCTTAGGGTGCCAGCATCAAAAACGGTAATTAAACTTTTAGAAGAAGTGCCAGAAGGTCTTCTTTTAAGTACTAGCGCTAATTTAAGCGGGCAGCCTGAAATTACTAATTATGATGATGCTCTTAAGAACTTTGGAGATAAAGTTGATTTAGTAATTAAGCCTGAGCAAGGCGAAAAAACTAGTGGTGAAGCTAGTACTGTAGTTAAGTTTGATGAAGATCATATGACCTTACTACGTCAAGGTGAAGTTTTTGTGGGCTTTTAATTAGATTGCCTGTAAGCTTCATAATAAACAGTCTGCACGCTACTAGCTAGATTTAAACTTCTTGAATTCTCTGAGCTCATTGGTATGGTGATGCATGACTCACTGTGCCTCTCTCTAAGCTCTTGAGGCAAGCCTTTTGTCTCAGCGCCGAAAACCAGGTAATCACCAGTTTTAAGTGGAGCATCCCAGTAAGCCTTATCAGTTTTAGTGGTTAATAACCAGAGGCTATTATTTTTAAGATCACATTTACTTAGAAAGTCACTCCAGTCTTCATGGACTTCATAATTCAAATGCTTCCAGTAATCTAAAGCAGCTCTTTTAAGATATTTATCACTAAGCTCAAAGCCCATAGGTTTTATTAGATGAAGTTTTAGATCATTAGAAACACAAAGTCTAGCTATATTCCCAGCATTCTGTGGGATCTCTGGATTGTGCAAAACTATATTAAAGAAATTCTTCTGCATTAACTAGTTGCCTGTAAGCGTTTGCTTTTTAAGTCCAAATTATTTAAAAAGTCATAGGCTTCTTTTATATTATTTGAAATTCTAGCTTTGACTTCTTTAAGATTAATCTTGTTTTCAAGAAGCATGGTAATAGGATCTTTAACAGTTATTGAGCTGCCTATAGAGCTAGCCCCGCTATTAAAAAAGTCTTTAATTGATCTTTTGTCTAGTGAGCTTATGCCTGTTGCTGTAATGTTTGCAGAGCTTAAATCTCGCTTGATATGGTAGATAAGTTTTGAGCCAGAATTTCTTGGGATCGTAATTTTAATTTTAAGATCTTTGTCTTTTAAAAACTCTTCTCTTATTTTTGAGTATTCTAATGGGCTTGATATTTCAATTACTCTATTCTTCTCTTCTTTTTCTGTTTCAGCTTTTTCTTCACCTTCAGCTTCACTCTCTTTGTCTTCTGTCTTCGCTTCAGGCTCTTCTGTTCTTTCTTGCGGCTTGAATCCTTCATTAAGAATAATCCTATCTTTCTCTTTAATCAATTCAGGAAATGGACCTTGGATCGCTGCGAGTAACTGTTCTCTAGTATCAAGCATGCTTGGGAAAACTTTTATGCATGGGTTAAGAGCATTATTATGTTTTTTGTATTCTTCATAATTATTGATATCGGTTAATCCTGGAACGTAGTTGATTTTTTTGTCTTTGAAAAATTCAAATATTTCAGCATCGAAGTAAGGTGAGAAGGCGGTAAGCTCTCTATTCTTTAAGATTTTCTGCCATTCCACTACTTTCTTTGCTTGCTCAAGTGTGCAAACAGTCCCGATGCAGATATTTATATACTTGCTGTATTCTTCAAGAAGTTTTGGGAAACACTCTTCTATGTCAACTGAGCTTAAAGTAAATTCTATTGACGCTCTATAAGTTGAAAAATTCTGAGTTCCTTTGATAACTCCTTCTGTGATGCTTTTGTATATCTCTAATGATGAAATGCTAGGATGCTTTTCATTTAATCTAACTACAGTGTTAAACGCCTTTACTGGATTGAATTCTAAGTTTGCCATTATTTGTGTTCTTTGTGGTATTCACGTAGGTAGACATTTTGGAATTTGAGCTCAGGCATTTTTTTGCCTATAATTTCTTTAATCCTGTCTTCTATATGAAAAGCTTCTTCTTTTGTGATCACAGGTAAGTCTATAGTTTCATAGATATCCACATCTGTGTTTTCTTTTGCGGGGTGGTTGCCTCTACTCTCTATGTGATATTTGCCATTAGTGGGCTTCGGTCTAGTAGGCGTATTTATCTGAACTTCATCAACTTTCGTTTCTAGAATTAATTCTGCTAAATCTTCGATAAAGTTATCTTCTTTTAAATATTTAGGTAGAAACATCATTTGCAATTGGCTTTCGCCTCTGTACTCTTCTTTAAACTTTTTAATTCCTGTGATTATAGAGTCCATGGTGATTCCTTCAGCGGGCTGGTTTATTTGCTTAAGGTATTTGTCATTAGGTGCATCTAGTTTTAGAGAAATTAAATCTACTTTCTTGGCTCTTTCTCTTACTTCTTTGTTGTGGAACATGGTTGCGTTAGTAAGTATTGAAATTTTTACGCGCTTATTAAGTATGCCCTCTTCTATTCTAAGGTCTTGAATTTTGTTTATCTCATCAATAATCTCACCAAGATTTTCAGCAAGGCAAGGCTCTCCAGAACCTGCAAAGGTAATTACATCGAGATTATCAAAAGAAAAAAGTCCTTCTTTTTCAAAGTCTAATAAATCTTCGATAATATCCTCTGTCTTTATGTAAGTTTTAATTTCGTTTGTTATATTTTGGATTTTTCCAAGCTGGCAATAAACACAGTTAAAGCTGCAAGTACTTATATCTCCAATAGGATCTATACCTAGAGAAACTCCGCTTCTCCAAGAGCTAACTGGACCGTAAACATATTTGTTTTTGCGTTTGACTTCGGTCGCCATAGCAAGTAATTATAGCAATACTAGAGCCCTTTATTTGCGGGCTTCTTGGGCTTTCTTTGTTTAAATAAAGACTTTATATCTAAGTATTTCTACTTGTCCTGAAATTATATCTTCAACCCTAATTTGAATAAAGATCTCTTCACCATTTTCAAATGAAGTGCCAAAACGATTTAAAAAAGCTCTACGATTTGCAAATTTTACTTTGATTTTTTTTGTGTTACTTTTTATTTTATTGCCAACTTGCTCGTATCTAAATCTTCCGCCACCTTTTCTATTTCTAGGTCTTCCGCTTCTTTTTCCTCTTAATTTTTTTCTTGAGATTTTAACAAGATCAGGACTATCAGTGCTGAGTCTTAGTTTTGCTTTTTTTGATTTGATTTTGATTTCAAATCTTTCTTTGCTTTTACCTTTTTTTCTCAATCGCTTTTCTAGAGCGAGTCCCCTTAGTCCTGTTTGATTTCTTTTTCTTAGTAAAATTCCAAAGCTCTCTTTTATTGGATTTTCTACTTGATTTATAATTGGTGGATCAGGCTGAAAACTATTGTCTTGGTTTCCTTGACCAGTGTCTCTGATACCATCATCATTTTGGATTGGCTGAAAACTATTGTCTTGATTACCTTGACCAGTGTCTCTGATACCATCACCTCTTGGTGTCGGTGTGAAACTACCGTCTCTATTTCCAAGGTCAGTGTCTCTTATCCCATCTGATCCCCTTCTTGCAAGAGCAGGGCTAAAGCTGCTTATTAAACAGCTAATTGCAATTATGCAAATAGTCTCCTTTTTGACCATATATAAAGAATAACATAATGTAATACGGATTGCTGTAAAATCTTGGATTCAGGGGCTTTCTACTCAAAAGCTAGGGGTTTTCAGTCATTATTTAGCATTAATTTCAAGTATCTCTGACCATTTTGAGGTGAATTTATTAGAGCGATTAAGTTGTTTTATAGGCAAAAAGGGAGTGCAGCCACTTGCTGCAAATTTTATGGTTTCGCTTCCCCAATCCTGATTGATAGCATCCACGGCTTTCATAAGACTTTCTTCTTTTTGAAAAGCTTTGGGGTGATTAAAAATATCAAGTTGAGTGTTTTCTGAACTAGTCAAGCCACTTAAAGTCACACCAGCTTTTTTATAACTATAAGTATCTTTAAAAATCATTTCTAGCCCACTAAAAGCAGCGTCTATAAGTGCTGGAGTGTAAGCGCTGGCTCTCTCTAATTCTATGTTTATTGAATTTGAATATTCTTTGTCTTGCTTGAATTTGTTAGTGCGAATATAAACATGGACATATTTAGCTACTAAGTTTTCATTACGCAGCTTTTCTGCAGCACGTGAAATGTATTTGGAAATAGCTTCTTTAAGTTCTTCAATAGTTTCTTTTGGGCTAGTAAAACTGCGTGAGCAAGCCACACTTTTTCTTTGCTTGTCCACTGCTTCTAAATCTATGCAAGAAATACCTCTAAGCTCAAAAGCTGTCCTTAAACCTATTACGTTCATTTGGCTTTTGATCCATTCGTCTGGAGCTTTTTTAAAATCAAGTGCAGTTTTAATGTAATGGCGTTTAAGTCTTTCATCAAGGCGTTTGCCAATCCCCCAAATATCAGCAAGAGCAATTGACTCCAGAACTTTATCTTCTTTAGGATGATTGATTAAATTAAAGACACCACCATAGGCGGGATATTTTTTTGCTATATGATTGGCAGCTTTAGCTAGAGTTTTTGTGCGTCCAAGTCCAATTGATATAGGGATGCCAGTCCATTGCTGCACCTTAGTCTTGATCATCTTGCAGTACTCTTCTAAATCAATATGAGAAAAATCATCAAGAGATAGAAAAACTTCATCAACAGAATAAATTTCCATCTCTGGTGCGAAGTGAGCGATAGAGCTCATAACTCTATCTGACATATCTCCATATAAAGCAAAATTAGATGAGTAGACTTTGATGCCATGTCTTTTAATAAGATATTTGCATTTGTGCACAGGCTCACCCATTGGGATGCCCAAAGCTTTTGCTTCATTAGATCTTGCGATAACGCAGCCATCATTATTAGAAAGAATTACTAAGGCTTGGTTTTTTAATTTTGGATTAAAAACTCTTTCGCAAGACGCGTAGAAATTATTACAATCAATTAAAGCGAAAACTTTATTTTTATTTGCCAGATTTTGACTTTTAATTAGAGCCATAACTAAAGCGAGTGAATAACATTAGTAACGACTCCCCAAACTTCAAAGTCCATCTCAGAAGTGATTTCAAGAGGTTTGAAATGTGGGTTCTCAGGATTTAAAAATATTTTTGCACCAAGTTTTTGAATACGCTTAACTGTAAACTCACCATCAATAAGAGCAAGCACAACTTTATTATTAGAAGCTTCAAGCGCACGATCAACAACTAAAATATCATTATGGTGAATACCAGCTTTAATCATTGAAGTTCCAGATACCCGCACAAAGAAAGTGGCTGCTGGATGCTTTACTAAATGTTCATTTAGGTCAAGCTTTCTTTCCATAAAATCATCAGCTGGTGAAGGGAAGCCTGCAGCAACTTTGTGTTCAAAAAGTTGGCTTAAGTTTATATCTCTAAGTATTTGACTAGATCTCTGGATATCTAGACCTAATATTTCATACGAGGGCTTCATAGTTAAATTATTATACCTTACAAATGTAAGTCTTAACTTTAATTTTTTTAATTTTCGCAGCTTTATTCTAAAACTATAAGCCTAAGAAAGTTCTTTTGATAAACTCTAAGTGATGGAAATTAAAGAACTAACAGTTCAAGAATTAAAAGAAATGCAAGATAAGGGCGAAGATTTTGAGCTTATCGATGTGCGAAAAAAAGATGAATTTGATTATTGCCAGATGGGCGGCAAATTAATTCCTATGCAGGAAATGCAAGAACGTTTTTCTGAAATTCCTAAAGATAAAAAAGTGGTGGTGCATTGTCATCATGGCGGGCGTAGTAAAAAAGTAATTGCTTGGATGCAAGACTATCATGGCTATGAAAACTTATATAACCTCAATGGCGGTATCCATGCATGGTCTGAGCAAATAAATACCGACGTCCCTATCTATTAAAAATCATCTTGTAAAAACGATTCTTTACGAAGCTTTCCAAGCTCTACAAAGTAACCAAAGATTTCATTCATAGAAGCAACAATTGGAAGCGCGATAATAATTCCGGCTAAGCCACCAAGCTTCGCTCCAATTATCACAGCAAACATTACTCCAATTGGATGGAAACCAAGCACCTCACCCATAATACGAGGTGCTAGAAGGTAGTCACGAATGATTTGTGTGTAACCAAGGTAAACAGCAAATGCAAGAAGCGCAGTGAATGGGTTTTTAATAATTGCAATTGTAATTATTGCTGGGACAATTGCAATCCAAGTTCCTAGTACAGGGATAATCTCTAATAACTGAATTGAGCCAAGTAAAAATCCATTAGGCACTTTTAAGATCAGGTAAGTAAGGATCATTACTGTAGTAGTTAAAAGTGCAATTTGGAATTGACCAAAAATATAACCGTTCATGATCTTATCTACTCTAAGTTTAATTTCTGAAATATGCTCCACTTGTGTTTTGCTTAAAACCGCTGTGACGGTCTCCCAGATTTGTTTTCCGTCAAGTAATAGGTAAAAGCTGAAGATTGCAATTAAAATAAAGTAAACAAAGAAGGTGACAGAGTCAATAATAAAACTGCCAAGAAAACTTCCAAAATCTGTGTAGTTTAAGCTTGTGATTCTTTGTGCCAGTTCACGAAACATCGTGTCTGATTTAATATCTTGGATTGGGAGATGAATATTGTAGTTGCTTAAAAATTGATCAAAGAAAACTAAGCCTTCAGTTACTTTCATTTGAATGCTTGGCAATAAACTTTTTAAGCCTTTTATCTCTTTAACAATAATTGGGAAAAGCCAAGATCCAAGCCAAGCGAGTAAAGTTATAAAAAGAGAGTAGATAATAAGGATAGAAAGCCCTCTTACTTTTATAAAGCGAGTCATGAAATTTACAGGCTTGCCCAAGAGGTAGCTAATTAAAATCGCAATAACAAATGACAATACTAGTCCGCTAAACATTGAGCCAACTTTGACCGCAAAGACCAGCAAAATAAGTGACAAAATTAAAAAGACGAGTTGATAAACTCGCTTTTGCCAGTAAATTAAAGACTTATCTACCATTCAAACTCTATATTATGATGCTAATCAGCTCTTGTCTAGCTAAAGTACCCTCAAAACTTTTTAGAAATTAAGCCATACACTAAACTTGGCTAAAAATCTTTGTTTCCAAGCTATTTAAGGAATTCAAACTTTAGTGTACTATTGAGAAGGATAAAAAATCCTCAAATTTATGGGCGAGCTGGGAACAATTATTAAACAAATGAATCGTGAGACTTACTTGGATCTTACGAACGCGGATCTCGCTCAAGATAATTTCGTGAAAGACTTTAAAAAATTTACAAAAGAGAAGGCTGCATTTTTGGACGGTACAACTCTTTCTTTAATTTTGCCTGATGACTTTAGTGAAAAAGATGAAAAGCTTGCAAGTGCTTTAGAGCAAATACAAAAAGAACTTAATAGAAGAAATATTTCTTTAAAAAGATCTAAAAAAAATGTAGAAGCCTCTGAAAATCAATCTGAGATTGAAGCTAGCCCAGTAAAAGAAGAAGCTAAGCAAGCAGAAGCTAAGATTGAAAAGAAGAAAGCAGAACTTAAGACAGAAACTAAAGCTGCTGATTCTTATGATCCATTACCGCAGGACTTAAGATCAATGCTTGCACGTGGTAACACTCTTTATGTGAAATCAAGTATGCGAGCTGGTCAAGAGATTCAGCATCCTGGTGATGTAGTGGTTTTTGGTGATGTTAAGCATTCAGCTGAGATTGTTGCAAGTGGCGACATTATCGTCTGGGGCAAGCTTAAAGGCATAGTTCATGCTGGAGCTGAAGGGAATGCCAAAGCAATTGTTGCGGCATTAAGTATCGATGAAGGTCAAATAAGAATTTCAGATAAATTAGTTGCAATCAGCCCTGACACTTCTAAGAAATCAAAAGAAGTGAGAGAGTTTGTTCCCGAAATTGCAAAAATAGTGGATAATGAAATTCAGATAGAGAGGTTCTCAAATAGATAAATGAAGAAAGGTAGAGTAATAGTTGTAACGTCTGGTAAGGGGGGAGTTGGTAAAACAACCACTACAGCAAATATAGGAGCTGCATTAGCTAATCTTGGCGCAAATGTATGCTTAGTTGATATGGATATTGGTCTTCGTAACCTTGATATCCTTATGGGCTTAGAAAATAGAGTAGTTTATAACTCTATCGATGTTTTAGAAGGCACTTGTAAAATTAAGCAAGCTTTGGTGAAGGATAAAAAACTTCCTAACTTAGCTTTAATGCCTGCTGCGCAAACTAGAGATAAAACTGCAATTAACGCAGAACAATCTCAAAAGCTAGTCTCTGACTTGGCTGAGATCTTTGATTTTGTTGTAGTAGATTGTCCTGCTGGTATCGAATCTGGTTTCCAAAACAGTATCGCTGGCGCTGATGAGGCTATAGTGGTGGTAACTCCAGAAATGTCTTCAGTAAGAGATGCTGATCGCATCATCGGATTACTTGAAGCTAAAAAAGATGAGCTTAAAGAATACCGTTTAGTCATTAATAGACTTAAGCCAAGCATGGTTGAGAGAAATGAGATGATGAGTGTTGATGATGTTGTTGAGATTCTTTCTCTTAAACTTTTAGGTGTTGTGCCTGATGATGAGGATGTAATTGTTTCAACAAATAAAGGTGAGCCAATTGCACTTAGCTCAAATAAAAATGCTGGTCAGGCATATAGAAATATAGCTAAAAGACTTTTAGGTGAGGATGTGCCGTTAATGACACTTAAGTCTAATAAAGGTTTTGTTGGAAAAATAAAGGCGTTATTTGCATGAAGAACATATTCGATTGGCTACTAGGTATAGAGAAAAAAGATAGCAGAGAGTCTGCAAATAGCCGTATGAAGCTAATGGTTATTCATGATAGAGCTCAGTTGCCAACTGAAGTTATGGCTAAAATGAAAGCCGAACTATTACAGGTAATAGCTAAGTATTTCGAGGTTGACCCTGAAGAAGCTGAGTTTTTGATTGAGACTCATGATAAAGTAGCTTCTATAGTTACAAACGCTCCGCTTAGATCGAAGTTTGTAGGGGACACCCATGCTGAAAGAGAAAAAATCAAAGGTTAATACAGAAGAAATTTCTAAATCAAAAATTGCAGAGATTTATAATCTGCCTTTCCCTGAATTGATTTTTAGAGCTCAGACTGTTATGCGTGAGCATCACAGTCCAGATGAAGTCCAGCTATCTACTTTATGCAGTATCAAAACTGGTGGCTGCTCTGAAGATTGTAGCTATTGCCCTCAATCAGCTCGTTACAACACAGAAGTTGATGTGCACCCTCTTCTAGATGAAGATTTTATTATTGAGCAAGCTAAGTCAGCTAAAGAGTGCGGGTCTACTCGTTTTTGCATGGGCGCATCTTGGAGAGACGCTCCTAATGATGGTCAGTTCGATCAAATTATAAGCATAACGAAAAAAGTAAGAGAAATTGGTATGGAGCCTTGCATGACTTTAGGTATGCTGCATGGTGACCAGGCTAAGCGACTTAAAGAAGCTGGTCTTCATAGCTATAACCATAACCTGGATACATCTCCTGAGTTTTATGGTGATGTGATCACTACTCGCACTTACCAAGAAAGATTAGATACTATTGCTCAAGTGCAAGATGCTGGACTTAATGTTTGTAGTGGTGGGATAGTTGGTTTAGGTGAGTCTGAAGAAGATAGAGTAAGTTTTCTTCATCAATTAGCTAACTTAAACCCGCAGCCAAAATCAGTCCCTGTAAATGTTTTAGTGCCAGTTAAAGGCACGCCTCAATATGAGCGCCTAGAAAAAGAAGGCAAGCTTGATGAGCCTATTGATAAATTTGCTTTTATTCGCACAGTCGCTACAGCTCGCATAATTATGCCAAAAGCTGCAGTAAGGCTTTCTGCTGGAAGATTAGAGATGAGTGATGAGCTTCAAGCTTTAGCTTTTCTTGCTGGAGCCAACAGTATCTTTGCAGGTGAAAAACTTTTAACCACCCCAAATCCTGGTGAGAGCCGTGATCATGATTTGATTTCCACGCTTGGAATGAAAGTTAGGACTAAAGTAGAAGCTTAAACTAAAAAGAGTGGGGTAAATGACTTATAATTCAGATATAAAAATTCAGCATGCTCAATTTGAAGCACTTAAAACAAAGTGGCAGTCTGAGTTTGAAAGTATTGAAGCTGATTTGGAAGCAGAGCCAGAGGGTGAAGACTTTCAAGTAGGAGCTCAAGAAGATAATACTTCCCCAATAGGAGTAACGTTGGCTTTTAATAATGGAGGTCTTGGTCCATGGTCTGTCTTTCCTTTTTTGGAGCAGCTTTTCCAATTGAATCCAGAAGACGCCACTAAGAAAAAGATTTATGTTTCCAAGGTTAAAAAATCAGATTCCCAAATAAGTAAGGCTGAATACTTGATTTCTTTAGTTGTTGATATGATGGCACAGCATAAACTTTCAGAAATAAATCCTAATATGCCAATAATAAAGGACGCAACAAAAAAACTTATTGATTATTTTAAAGCTGCTGTAGAGATTTTTGTCGAACCATCAAGAATGCTTGATGTGATTGTTAATAGACCAGAACAAAATGTTAAAAAGGCACCTTTAAAAGAGATTGAAATTTTACTTGCTGGAAATAAAAACCTTGAGCTCGATCTTTTTTCCCAGAAGGGGTTGCTAGGCAGCTTGCTAGGGATATTGAAGCCAAGAATGCTAAGGCTTAGAATAGTTTATTAAATGAGCATGTCGGAAATTCTGACATACTTGAACTGCCGAAGAATTCACGGTAGTTCAAAACACTTGACAACAGTACTATCTGAACCATCCGGAATTTCCGGACAGTTGAGGTTAAGCGATCTAGCCATTAATATAGTCTTACTATATAATTGAGTTTAATGAATCAAGCAACTATGGATACAGGCATGCAAACACAAAACGCAAATAATTTAGAACTTTCAAAAGCTACTAAAATTGGTGTTTTGTCTGGTGGAATTTCTGGAGAAAGAGAAGTTTCTCTTCGCTCTGGTAAAAATGTTTTAGCTGCTCTTGAAAGATTAGGTTATACAAACGCTTTTGCAATTGATATTAAGCCTGATCATGGCAAAGAAGGTGTTAGTCCAAATTCTGCAGCAAAGTCTATTGCTGAACTTGCTGAATTAAAAGCCAATGGTGGTATTGAGTTTGCTTTTCTGGTTACTCACGGTACTTATGGCGAGGATGGCTGTCTTCAAGGCGCACTTGAACTTATGGGTATCCCTTACATAGGTTCTAAAGTAACTGCTAGTGCTAGTTGCATGGACAAACTTTTTACTAAAGATATTTTGCTTGCTAATGGTCTAAGCACTTTGCCATCTTGGTTTGAGTCTATTCCTGATGATGAAGCTCTTGAAGAATATTTTAAAAACTTAAAAGCTAATCAAGAGGATGATGAGGAAGAAGATGATGATGAGATTGAAGCCTTAGATTCAGAGGATGAGTCCGATGATGATGAAGCAGAAGACGAGGTGGAATCTGAAGATCCTGGTATAGGCGCTGAAGTTGAGTCTTTTGATGAAGAAGATGAAGAGGACGAAGAAGAAGATGAACCAGATTTTGAAGAAATCTTAAAAGGACCTTTTATCTTAAAACCTCGTAGTAGTGGTTCAAGTGTTGGGATAGTTAAACTTGATAATTTTAGTGGTTTTGAAAATGATGTTCAACTTTCTGAAAAATACCCAAATTGTTTTGCTGAGCCATATATAAAAGGTAAAGAGATTACAGCTAGTGTTATCCAGCTAAATGAAGACTTCTTAAATTCTGGAACACCGCTTGCTAATAAAGTTAAAGCTCTTGCTGAAGATCCTGAAGCTTCTAACTGTAGTTTTGATGGTGAGCTTCTAGCGCTTCCTCTTTTAGAGCTAAGACCTAAAAAAGAATTCTATGATTATGAAGCTAAGTATACAGAAGGAATGACGGAATTCATTCTACCTGCTGAAATAGATGAGGAATTAGCTGAAGAAATCCAAGAAGCAGCAATTGGTGCTTTTGAAGCTATGGACTGCAAAGGCTTTGCTAGAGTAGATTTTATGATTGCACCAGATGAGTCTGAATTTGCTGGACCGCAAATCTTAGAGCTAAATACTCTTCCAGGTTTCACAGACACTAGTGATATGCCAGCACAAGCTAAAGCTGCTGGTATTTCTTATGACGAGCTAGTTGAGATGATTTTGCTTAATCAGTAATTCTAAAGCTCAAATCTCTTAGACTGTAGCTCTGCTAAAAATAGCATTTTAATTATTTATTTTCACCAATACGAGGCTCCGTACCATTTAGAAGCCTTTGAATATTTGCTTTGTGTTTAATAAGCACAATGTAAATAAAAGCAACTATCCCAAAAAGAATTATAGGAAGCTCTTCCTTAAAAAGCCAAAGCCAGACTGGCACTAGTGGCACGCATACTATTGAACCCATTGATGAAATTCTAGAAATCTTAACAGAGCTAATCCAAATTGCAATTGTTATTAATCCAACTATCCAGTTGAGTGCAAGCAAAACACCAAAGCCTGTTGCTGATGACTTCCCACCTTTAAAAGCGATGTAGATGCTTTTGCTGTGTGCAAGTATTGGCACAAGTGACAGTGCAAGTGTTAACCAGGCATGAGTTGAACTGTCAGCAAAACTTTCAAAGCTAAAGTCTGTAAAAATATAATTTTTAAAAATGAAAATTGGGATAAAACCTTTAAGAATATCAACCCCTACTGTTAAAGCCGCTTGCCATTTACCTACCAGCCTGAGTACGTTTGTAGCGCCTGTGCTTTTGCTTCCTTCTTCAAGTACATTAACACCAAAAGTAAGACCTACCCAGTAGCCAGTTGGAATGGCTCCGATAAGATAAGTGGCGAGGAAAATAATAAGTACTTTAATCAACTCTCTAATAATAGTTTAAAACTATAGATTCATCTAGGATTAGTAAATTTTGCAAATATTTCTTAACTTAATTTACTTAGATTTTTCAAGCTCATTAACTTTAATAATCATTTGGTAAAGGTCTCTAGCCACTTTACTTTTAGGATCATTATCAAGAGCTAGCTCAAATTGCTCTTTTGCCAGAGGGTACTTTTCTGATTTTTCGGTTTCTCTATTTCTTAAAATTGAAATGCCATACTCAACATAGGCTTGAGCTAAGGCCTTCTTCCCGTTCTTGCTTGTTATGGGGCTCAGAACACTTATAGCTTCTTGATACCTTTCATTAGATAGATAATCTTGAGCCATTTTCATTTCTTTGCTAGACATTGAGCATGAAGCCAAGCTCACAGCTGATAAAAGTATTGAAATTTTAATGAATTTGTTCACGTATCGCCTTTGATAACTAGTTTCCTGAATACTAGCAGTCTTTTTGCATATTGACAAGAGAAATAAAGCGTAACACATATAAGTATAGTAGAATTACTAAGGTTATGGCAAAAGCACAGATGCAGCAAGTAAAAATGAAACAGCCAGATTTATCTGTTTCTAAAGGAAACCAGGAAAAGGCTGGTAAGTTGATTGGTAATTTTATCAATGCGACTGAAAAGCGCCTAAAACCTAATATGGGGAAGTTTTCCACCTTGTCATCCATCTTAGGTTTTATAAGAAAGAAAAAAGAAGATGCTTCTGATGAATTTGTAATTGAAGTTATTAAGCGCATGGAGCAGGATAAACTCCACCCACAGGTTGCTTTGCAAATTTCAGAAGTTTTGATGAACAATTTACAGAATATGCAAAAAGCTATGATTTTTAAAATCCTTCCATTTTTAGCTGGTTTCTTGGGGACCAGCATCATGGCTATTTTAATAGCGACATCTGATCCGCTAAATTTGCAAAATCCTTGGGTTCAAAAATATTTAATTGCCCTTGCTATTTTCCTTCCACTTTTAATTTGGGGAAATTTTACAAGAGGCAAAGTTAAGCGAGATATGCTTGCTAGTAACATCGTATTTCAAGGTGCTTCAGCATTTGCTTCAGCTAAACTTCAAGGCAAAGGCAAGGTAGGAGCGCTTCAGAACCTTGCTGAAATGAAGCGTAGAGCAAAGCAAGAAGAGAATAAATCTAAAAAGAAATAATTTATACTTTGATGACAAAAAAGAAAACTTTTTTATTCTCTTTCTTGATTCTTGCAATAGACCAGCTTATTAAGCTTTTAGTTAGAGAGAATATGCATATTGGTGAGCGCATAGATGTCTTGCCTAATTTTTTTGCTCTAAACTATGTAGAGAATACTGGTATAGCTTTTAGTCTTTTTGATAATTTCCCAGAGTTACTTACAGTAGCTATTAGTATTATTCTTCTGGTTTTTCTTTTTTATGTTTATAAGCTAGAAGCACCACATCTTAGCTATATCTTTTTTATAGGAGGGGGGCTTGGCAACCTTGCTGATAGGTTGACTGTAGGCGCTGTGACAGACTACATTAAAACTCTTTTTATAGATTTTCCAGTTTTTAATTTTGCTGATATTTGCTTGAATATAGGTGTTGGCTTAATGCTTTTAACTTTAGTTTTTAAGTTGAAAGGTCTGGGAAATTTTTCTGAGGAAAAAGATGCCTGAAAATCTAAACGATAAATCTTCAAACAATAAATCTTTTGAATTTAAAATCAGTCAAGAAGAAGCTGATACAAGGCTTGATAAGTTTCTTTCTGAGTGTGAAGAAGTAGATCTTTCTCGTCAGTATATTCAAGAATTGATAAAAGAGAAGATGGTTTTAGTGAATTCTAAACCCTCTAAAGCTAGTTATAAGTTGAAAAGCAATGACCATCTTAATATCACTATTCCTGAAGCTCAAGAGATGTCAATAGATCCTGAAAATATCCCTTTAGATATTGTTTATGAAGACGAGGATCTTTTAGTTGTAAATAAGCCTATTAATATGGTGACCCATCCTGCTACTGGTCTCTCTTCAGGCACACTAGTGAATGCACTTTTGCATCACTGTAAAGGGCAACTTTCAGGGATTAATGGCGTGATGAGACCTGGCATAGTGCACCGCCTTGATAAAGACACTAGTGGTCTTATTATTGTTGCTAAAAATGATAAAGCTCATAACTCCCTTGCTCAGCAAATTCAAGAGAGATCTCTTGAGAGAAGGTATCTAGCAATAGTGCATAATAATTTTAAAAAAAATATGGGTATGGTGGATGAAAATATCGCTCGCCACCCCAAACTTCGTCATAAAATGGCAGTAATGGAAAATAGATCTAGCGGGCGTAGCGCGCTTACTAAATGGTATGTGAAAGATCGTTATGATCTAGGTCAAAACAAGCAATACTGTCTTATTGAATGTAAATTAGAAACAGGACGCACGCACCAAATTAGAGTGCATATGTCTTGGCTTAGACATCCAATAATTGGTGATAAAACTTATGGTCCAGAAAAGACTAAGCATCCTTTTAAAGTTACTAGACCAATGCTGCATTCATATAAGATGAGCTTTACGCATCCGACTAGTGGTGAGACTAAGAGCTTTGAGATCTCTATGCCTGAAGACTTTAAATATGTACTAGATTCATTGTCAGATAAAACTATTCAGTAATTTATTCGCTCCTCGGGTGGACCCCTCCCAGCAAAGCTGGGTCCCTCCCCTGCTGCGGGCTCAAAATCACTAAATAGTTTTATTACCATTAAAGACCCATTAATATAAAATCTTCAAATATAAATTATAATCTTAGTAGTATGAATCTCAAAACTATAGGTGTCATAGCTCCAGCATCAGCAACTGAAACGGAAGAGCAAGAGCAAGTTAATTTTGGCTTAGACTACCTTAAATCTTTAGGTCTAGAACTTATTGTTGCAAAAAATATTTTTAATCAAACTGACCATGGTGATGGCATGGTTCAAGCTGGCAGTACTCAAGAGCGTCTTGATGGCTTTCATGAGATTTGGGGGAATCCTAAAGTAGATGCGGTAATTTCTGTACGTGGTGGTTATGGCAGTATTCAACTTTTAGATAAGATTGATTTTGATTTGGTGAGAAAGTACCCTAAGCCATTGCTTGGCTACAGTGATTTAACTGCATTGCAGCTTGCACTAAATAAAGAAGCTGGTATTCAGTCTGTCCACTCACCTATGCTTTCTCGCATGCAGACTTGGCATCCAGAATCAAAAGCTAGTTTTGAAGAAATGCTCACAAAGCTTCCTGCTAGGCTTAGCTTGTCTGATTTAAGTTCTCTGAATTTTCTTTTGAAAGACTTAAATGCAGCGCAGGATAAGCTCTCTTTAAGTTCTGCAGCTAAGGGGAACAACAAAGATTTTTCGCACACTAAAGTTATGGGCGGGAATATGACTATCCTTTCAGGTCTTATTGGGACAGCTTTCTTGCCTAATTTTTCGGGTTCTATTTTATTTATTGAAGAATTTGCAGAGCCTAAATATAAAAATGATAGAACTATTCAGCATATGAAGCTAGCTGGCATTTTTGATGAGCTTGCTGCAATTATTGTCGGCATTCCTACCCAGACAGATTTCTCTTATGAGCCTATTGAGCAAATTGCTAAAGAGAAAAATATAGCACTAGTTAAGAATGTGCCAGTTGGTCACTGTGACATTAACTTAAGCATACCTATAGGATAAAGTTCATTCATGGTTTTTAGCCTAGCTTTGAATGAATTTAACTTGTTGCAGCTTTTGGTATTAGGTTTGGCACCCTGATTTTTAATTTCTCTCTAGGTTGCGCTTCTCTTATTAAAAGTTGAGTTGAGGCTATTGGTTTATAGTTTTTATTTAAATCGTTTAATATTGATTGATGGTTTTCATTAACTACAAACCTAAAAATATGATTCTTGTGATATTTGATATAAATCTCTTCAAATGCCTCGATGCAGCTTGGTAAAAGGTTTGAAAGGTTTCTTAGAACTGTGAATTCAAATGTTTCATCAAGATGATTTAGTTTTTTGTTTGCAAAACCATAAATCTTCCCGTGTCCATCTAGGAAAATAAAAAGCTCATCTATGCTATCCATAAAGAAAGACTCATGCTTATAGAAATGATCTCTGTATTCAAGCAATTGAGCGCTAAGCTCTATATCCATGATGTGCTCTATGGTGCTTATATTAGCTTCTTTGCAGAGAATGTTTACTGAGCTTTTGCCTTCGTTTGAAAATTTCTTTTCTTTATCTTCTTGATATTCATAATAATAATTTCGGCTGAGCCTTTTAAAGCCAACTTCGTGCATTATCTTTATTTCTTCGATTTCAATTTTTTCATCGAGTTCTCTTAGAAAATACTTGCAGCCTTTTTGCGATCTGGATTTTATAAATTCACTTATGAGTTCTTTATTGCTATTTTCCGAGCTTAAAATTTCTAAGACTTTTGGAGCTTTGCAGTATTTTGAATAAAGCAAGCTACTTTCAAGTTTGCCATTATCAACTAGAGCAAAATATTTTTTGCCCCAACATAAGTCCTTTTTAAACTTGAAAATGTCTATTAAATTTAGAGTTTTAGCTCTTTGCATTAAAATATCATCGCGAGCAAAACGCGGCGATCTTTATAAGATACATATGTATTATACCAACGTAATTTTGTTTTAATGCAGAATTAGGGGAAACTACTTATGTATTTATTCGCTTGGCTGTTGTGCTAAAGCATTTTACTATGTCTAATATTTTATAAAGCTGTAGAATTAATAACTATGAGCTTTTTAAGACTTTTAATAGTAATTACTTTTCTGCTTGTCACGAACTCTGCTCAAGCCGGTACACCCTACGCTAAGGTTGTTGTTAAAAATCTGAAAATTGAGAAGAGTGAAAAGAAAAAATTATCTAGACTCTGGAACAACCTTCTTCTGGAGAATAGAAAAGCTTTAGTTAAACCTAATAAAAATTATACGGTTGATCAATTTTGTTCTTTTAAAGGTACTTTGCCTGAAGAGAAAGGTAAAATTGATATCACTTTATTGAAATTATATAAGCATAAAGAAAATTTTGATTATAATATTTTAGCTCTAGATTTCCTTAGTTCTTTAAACGAAAAGGAATTTAATTTTAAAACAAAAAATCCGAAAAAAGAAGTGGAGTTTAAGCTATATTATTTTGCTTATTAAAAGTGTTTAGAGCCACTGTAAATTTCTAGGGCTTCAACAGTATCATGTGCTTCTTTTACTTTTGTGCTTAAGTTTTTTTCTTTGTTATCAAAGTTTCTAATTAGACTTGCAAGTGAATTATTTGTACTTGAATCAGAAATATTCTCTACTCTTAAAAGTAGTTGTTCTAAATCTGCTTGTTCTTTTTTTGTCCTTGAAATAAAAGGCTTTTCAAATATTTCTTTTAATTTATCAAGAATCTCAAGGTGCTCTTGCTTAGCTGTTCTAGCATTATTCATATCATTTCTCCCTTAACTACCTTATTATGTGATTCCCGATAAGCAAGGCTCTTTACTAGTATAAATGACCTAGCTTGTTTTCCGAGATTTAGCTATTTTTTCATATAATTTCTTCTCTTCTTCATTTAAATTGCTTGGAATATCTATGATTATATGCACGTAATGGTCCCCACAGGTTTGAGTTTTAGGGTTTTTAAGTCCCTTTCCTTTAAGTCTTAGCTTTTGTGAGTTTCTAGTTTTGGGAGGAATGCTCAGATCCATTTTCCCAGCTAGAGTAATTATTGTTTTTGAGCCACCTAGGACTGCTTCTTGTGGTTCTAGAACTAGATTTTCATGGATATCATATTTGTCTTCGATCCTCCACTTATCATGTTTCTTGATTTTAATTTTTAAAAATAAGTCGCCATTTTTCCCGCCATTTTTTGATGCTTTCCCTTCACCTGAAATTTTAATTTTATTGCCTTCATTTACATTTGCTGGAATGTTTACTTCAAGCCTACGCATTGATTTGTTTGCACCACTGATTTCAATTTTACGCATGGTTCCGCAATGAGCCTCTTCAAGACTAAGCTCAAGGTCCATCTCGTAATCTTCACCATTTTGTTTTCCACTAGGCGGACGGCTTGTCTCAGCTTGTTTTTGATAGTGACCAAAAAGCATCTCAAAGAAATCACTAAATGAAGAATCGTTACTTGTCCCTTGGCTTCTTTGCTGGCTTCTGTTTATTAAATCCTCAAAATCACCAAGTGGGCTTTCTTTGCTTCGTCTTTTGTGAGTTTCACTGAAAGGATTATTAACGCTTGATTGATAGCGGTGCATCGAATCATATTTATTGCGTTTGCTTGTATCTTTTAAAACCTCATAAGCTTCATTGATTTCTTTAAACTTCTCTTCTGAGCCCTCAGAAGTGTCAGGGTGATATTTTTTAGCAAGTTTTTTAAAGGCAGACTTTATGTCAGCTAGTGAAGCATTTTTGTTCAATCCAAGAGTTTTGTAATAGTCTTTAAATTCAAGCACTAATGAAGAGCTCCTTTCTTACTATCTTGGTAAATTTTATTTAGTAGAACTCCAGTAGCTACTGAAACATTTAAACTCTCAAATTCCATTGGGATTTGAACAATGAAATCACAATGCTCTCTGATCTTTTCAGGTATGCCCTCCCCTTCACTACCCATAAGGAGTACTGTTTTACTGTCAAACTTAAGCTCAGTAAAATCTTGTGATCCCTCTCCTGTATCTGCGCCATAGGTCCAAAAATTATTTTTCTTTAGTTTTTCCATGACTTGAGAAATATTGCCTATTCGAACGATTGGTAGCTTTAAAGCTGCTCCAGCACTGCTGCTCATAACTGTTGAGGTGATTTGAGAGGAGTGTCTATTTGATATAATTACAGCATCAAAACCGAAAGCATAAGCACTTCTGATAATCGCCCCTAAGTTATGAGGATCTTGAATGTTCACTGGAATTAATAATTTGCTTAGTGCTTTTTCTTTTTTGCTTCGTGGATCAAAATAGCTTTCATTTTCTAAAAACTTTTCATCATATAAATTTACTGGCGAGACTTCTGCTGCAATTGATCTATGCTCGTGAGTGCCTGTGATAGCTTTAAGTTTTTGCTTGTCGCATATTATTACGGGCACTTTCTTTGTTCGTGCTAATTTTTCGATATCGGCTAAGCGCTTATCGTTTGAATCTGCGATCCATATTTTAGAAATAGTGTTTTCACTATTAAGTGCTTCAAAAACACTGTTCTTCCCATAAACAATGAAATCAGAAGTGGATATTGAGTTGTTACTCTTTGGGCTGCTCAATTTTGAATACTTTTGGTTTAGGGAGTATTGGTTTTGCGTCTTCAACAAATTCTTCTAGAAGCATTTCATCTTTTTTCTCATTATCTATTTGAGCTATTTCTTCTATGAGTTCGTCTTCCTCTGATACTTTTTTACCCATAAATAGCTTGCTAACATCAAGTTTTTTCTTTTTACGAGTTAGAATTTTATTCACATCAGGAATCGGTGAATACCTATTTGGCTCTGTACCTGGTACAAAGCGTTTTGCTACAGGGCTTGGTGTGTACTCTGTAGCACGAAGACCAGTCAAAGGATCTATTAATACAGTTATGTAGTCATTCGCAAATGGAAAACTTCTAATTGGTGATGGTCTTTCTCTAAAGTAGCTTGTCATAAATTCACGCCATATCCAAGCTGGGGTTCCACCACCAGTTGCGTAACGTGAAGCAACTTCTTTATTTTGCTCATTGCCAGCCCAAATAGTTGTAACTAGCTCTGGTGTAAAACCAGTGAACCAAATATCTCTACCACCATCAGCAGTTCCAGTTTTACCAGCCATAACTCTTCCTGGTATATTAGCTAAACCACCAGTTCCGAATCTGACAACATCTTGCATGATTTCTACCAATTGAGAAACTTCTTTTTCTGGAAGTGCTTGTTTCGGTACAGCTCTATTTGATTCTATAACTCTGCCTTGAGAGTCAGTGATTTTTGTAATTATAATTGGATCTATCTGCACTCCGCCTCTTGCAAAAGTGCTATATGCTCCTGCAAGCTCGAGTGGTGAGATCGCCTGCGCGCCTAAAGCTAGTGATAGAAGAGGTTCTAACTCTTGTTTTATTCCAGCTTTGTGTGCGGTCTCAATAATATTTCTGATTCCTGTTCTCATTGCGACTTTAATTGCTGGGATATTTCTTGAGAAAATTAAAGCGGCTTTAACTGTAATTGGTCCGTGGAATTCTTCGTCGAAGTTTTTTGGAGCCCAAACACCTTCTTCAGAATATGGATCTTCAATTTCAAATTTTTCATCTTGGATAATTGTATCTGGCGAGAAAGTACCTTTAATAAATGCAGTTAGGTAAACAAAAGGTTTGAAAGCACTCCCTACGGTGTGTTTGTTTGTTGCTCTATTATATTGGTGCTTCCAGAAATTACCTACACCACCAACTAAAGCTCTGACTTCTGCAGTCTCTACATCTATCATAACTAACGCACCTTGGTTGATACCATAAGCTGCATTCTTGATTCCAAGACTTAGAGATTTTTTTGCTAATCTTTGTGCAATGGGGTCTATCCCTGTATAAACTTTAAGTCCTGTTTGTCTAAGCTCGTTTGGAGTGAAGCGTTTTTTTAATTCTTGTTCGATGTAACTGAAATAAAATGGAAATTTAGAAAGGTTTCCTTTTGATCTATTAAATTTAAGCTCATCCTTTTTAGCTTTTTTATATTGATCTTCAGAAATATAACCGTTCTTGCGCATGCGCTTAAGAACAACCTTCATTCTTTTTTTGCCTTCTTCGTCCTTTTGTGAAAGGTAACTTGGCGCTGTGAGTAAGCCACCTAAATAAGCGCCTTCAGTAAGCGTTAAATCTTTAGCTGACTTGCTGAAATACCTCTGAGCAGCTCTTTCAATACCATAAGCTTGATTCCCAAAATATACTTGGTTTAAATAAATTTCTAGAATTTTTTCTTTGTCGTAGCGCTGCTCTACTTCTAAAGAAATAAAAAGCTCGCGAACTTTTCTCCAGATAGTTCTTTTATACCTTTCATCTTCTTTAATAAAAAGGTTTTTAACCATCTGCTGAGTGATGGTACTTCCACCTTGGACTACTTTGCCGGCTTTAAGGTTTGTTGTAAAAGCACGCACTATACCTATAAGGCTAATTCCATTATGGTGAAAGAAATCTGAATCTTCAATCGCTAAAACAGCCTGCTTGATGTAATCTGACATTTCTTCTAGTTTGACTACTTGCCTGTCTTCTTTTCCTTGAAGCACACCTACAAAATTTTCTTTGTAATCATAAATTTCAATACTTCCAATAGGTCTGTAATCTTCTAAAATTGCAAGGTTAGGCATTCCAAGCACGCGATTTATAATAGGAATGCCAACTCTAAAACCTATAAAAGCAAAAAGCACAAGAGAAAGAGCTATAGCTGCAGCTAAAGCCATTTGTTTTTCTCTAGTTGGCGCAAAATTTCTTTGAAAGGATTCTATGAAACTAATTGCTTTTTTTCTTTTGCTCATTTAAGTAGTTTATTGATTAAACCACTATCTATTTTAACGTAATTACCTTCTTTAACAGGCAAGTAGCTAACATTATTGTCTTTACTAGCTAGCTCATTTTCTAGAGCAATATTTGCAATCCGCGTTCTTATAAGATCTTTAACGGTATAGCCGACTTCCTTGCACATGCGTCTAATTTGTCTATTTAGACCTTCTTTTAGAATCATTCTAAATTTATAAGCGCCTATTTGTTCTACAACACATGGTGAAGTAGTTTTCTCTTCAAGCTTTATGCCTTGAGATAATTTTTGAAGATCACTCTTAATCAGCTTTTCTTTAGTCACCACAACATACTCTTTTTCATGCTCAAAACTTGGATGAGATAATTTAAAACAAAGCTCACCATCATTTGTAAGAAGTATTAAACCTTTTGAATCCTTGTCTAAGCGACCAATTGGGTAGATGCGCTCTTTGTAATTTATGGCGTCAATGATGTTATCTGGTTCGTCTTTTGAGCATGTGCAAACTAGTCCTTTAGCCTTATAGTAAGCAAGATAGATTTTTTCTTTAGCTTCGCCTGTGTAGATAAGGGTGATTTGTTTTTCTGGATCACTTTGTCGCTGCGCTCCTTGTGATGACGTGTCATTGCGAGGCGAAGTTT
>CAYGPN010000001.1:93339-173254 GCA_964352085.1 uncultured Gammaproteobacteria bacterium
GGATCACTTTGTCGCTGCGCTCCTTGTGATGACGTGTCATTGCGAGGCGAAGTTTTAGCGTCATTGCGAGGCGTAGCCGATGCAATCCATGAACTTATAGCAATCTCATCACCAAGCTCTAAGCTTTGACCGAGCTCAGCCTTCTTGCCATTTATAAAAATCAAGCCAGACTCAACAGCCCTATCGGCTTCGCGTCTTGATGAAATGCCTTCTTGGCTTAGATATTTATTAATTCTCATTGATTTTGATATTAAGTCTACTATTTTAACGTCATTGTGGGCTAGATTGTCATTGTGGGCTAGATTGTCATTGTGGGCTAGATTGTCATTGTGAGCTAGATTGTCATTGTGAGCTAGATTGTCATTGCGAGCCCCAAAGGGGGCGTGGCAATCCAAAAAACCGTCTATAGCTATTTGTCTCTATTCAATCAAGATAAGCACTGCTAGAATGTCTATCAGATGTCTAAGCAGATGCAGATTGTGAATGGAGCAGAGATGATTAGCCGCGGGGCTATGGATGCTGGCGTTAATTTTTTTGCGGGTTACCCAATTACCCCTGCTAGTAGTGTTTACACTTCGCTACTAACAAAACTTCAAATGCAAGGCAAAATTGCAGTTGGTTCATCTGATGAGATCTCTGGAATTGCTATGTGTTTGGGCGCGTCTATCCGTGGTGCTAAAGCTATGAGCGCAACTGCAGCACCTGGTTTAAGTTTGATGATTGAAAATTTAGGTTATGCGTTTGCTACTGAAACTCCTTTTGTTTTAGTTTTGGGGCAGCGCTTAGGTCCTAGTACTGGAGCTGCTACTCAAACTGCTGAAGGTGATATTTTAATGGCTGCAAATAATATTTCTGGCGGTTACCGTATTCCAGTTATCGCTCCAAACTCAATTCACAACTGCTACGAGTCAACTATTAGAGCAATAAATATTTCTGAAAAATACCGCACGCCAGTAATTCTTCTTACTGAAAAAGATATTATTATGTCTACTACTAACATTGATCCTGAAACTATTCCTAAAGTTGAGATAGTTGAGAGAAAAGCTTTTCAAGGTAAAGTTGGTGATGTTTACCATACTTATGATTTTGGTAATGAATACGCAGGTGTTCCAGATTTTGTAAGACCTGGCGAAGATCCTTTTCAGGTAAGAGTTACAGCATCTCTTCATGATAAAAAAGGTAATTTGACTAAAAATGATCCTGAAGCTTTTGAAGTGCTTGAGCATTTAAGAGCGAAGATAGAAGATAATGCTGATGAAATGGCTGTTTATGAAACTGATTTTGATGCTGGCGCTGATATTTGTGTGATAAGTTTTCTGGCTACAGACCTTGCTGCTCGTCAAGCTATAAAAGCAGCTAGAAAAGATGGTGTTAAAGTTAAGCACCTTACACTCCAGTCTTTAATTCCTGTTCCAAAAAAAGCTATTGAAAAAGCAATTGCTGGTTGCTCGATTGTTGTAGTGCCTGAAGAGAATATTCAAGGGCAGTATGAAAGCTTGATTCATTACTTAATTGCAGATAAAGAAGTGAGAAAAGTTAATTACCAAGGTGGATTATTACCACCACAAATGATTCTAGATGCAATCACAGGGAAAACAAAGGGCACGGTAAGCCCAAAAAAGTCTAAGGAGCTGGCTTCTACCTAGCCGTCATTGTGAGCGAAGCGAAGCAATCCAAGAAATTTAAAGGAATTCTATTATGAGCACTGAGTTGAAAGAAAAATATATGGTTGACGAGCCAGAGTTTCCGTACTGCGCTGGTTGCGGTCATACTTGGATTAATAAAAAATTAGCTGATGCTTTTGCTAAAACTGGTAAAAGACCACATGAAATAAATATGGTCACTGATATTGGCTGCGTGGGGCTTGTTGATAAATTATTTTTGACAAATACCATTCACACTACTCACGGTAGAAGTACTGCTTTTGCTACTGGAGTTCAGCTTGCTGACAGTATTCTTTACGGTAATGATACTGTGCACGTGGTTATGATTGGTGATGGTGGTTCTACTATTGGTCTTTTACATTTAGTTGAAGCGGCTAAAATGAACGCTAATATCACTGTGATTCTTCATAATAATTTTGTGTACGGTATGACTGGAGGTCAGCATTCAGGTTTAACTCCTACAGACTTTAGAACATCAACTACTATGGATGGTAACTTTATGCCTCCTCTTAAATTAGTTGAGATGCTTAAAGCTTGTCACGCAGGTCACTTATCTAGAGCGCTTGCTACTGATCCTAATCTTGATGATGTCTTTTTAGAAGCTATTAACTATCCTGGTTTTTCACTGGTAGAAGTCGTTGAGCTTTGTACTGGTTACGCATCTAAATGGAATAAGATGTCTAAAAATGATGTGCATGAAATTTTAGTAGGTATGGATTGTGATGAGATGGGTGTAGTTCAGAATCGTAATGATAGAGAGGACTTCTCCGTTTCTTATAAAAAACATTTTCCTAAAACTGACAAGCTGCCGGGCGTAAAATCTATTGAAGTTACTGATAATCTGGATCTTAAAAAACCATTTTCAGTTATTGTTGCTGGTTCAGCTGGTGAAGGAGTGCAGTTTGCATCGCAAATGTTTTTGCAAGCTGGTGTTAAAAATAATCTAAATGTGATGCAGAAAAATGATAACCCGGTTACTATCGGTACTGGATTTTCAATGACTGAGCTTAATTTCTCTAAAGAAGAGATACTTTATTCTGGTATTGAAGCTGCTGATTATATGGTTATTACATCCATTGATGGTTTTAAAAGATTAAAGCAAGAGCTAGCTCATGCTGATGAGCATACTATTGTTGTTATGTGTGATAGTTTGCCAGAGCCAGATACTAAAGCTAAAGTGATCCGCAAACCTTTTAGAGAAAATGCTAAAAATAAACGTGTTTGTAATATTATGGCTTTAGGTCATTTGTTTAAATACCTTCCAGACTTTCCTGTTAAGGCTTTTGAAACAGTGATTAGAGATGCTGGGAAAAATGTAGATCAGACTTGTGAAGCCCTCAACTTCGGCTACCACATGGGGTCAGACCCGGAATAGCGGAAATTTTACATTATTTCTTTAACAATGCTTTCTAAGTAAGGTGAGACTTTTAATTTTTTATCAAAACCTTTTACCATCTTTCTTGTAGCGTCTTCTTTGGAACCACCAATAATCTCTCCTATTTCTTTTAGTTTCAGCTTGGTTTTTCCTCTTAGTAAATATGCTGTCATTTCTTTTTTGATTCTGTTGTTTAGATCGTAATTGTTTAATTGCTCATTTATATTGCTAATAATTTCTTCTTGGTTTTGAATTTTAAGATCCTCTTGCGTAGAGACCATAAATTTTGAATTCTTCCAATATGAGCAGCTTTCAAAATCTATATTTCTTGTATCTGATTTGTTTGTGTATTCATGAAAATTTGTTACAGATTTTAAATTGTTTCCATTAAAAATATTTGATAACCAATCAACTTTATTGAATTTTTCTGTAGGCTTGACTTCCTTGTAAGCCTTGTAACTAGACCATTTGAACTCACTTGCTTTGTTAACAATGCCTGCGTATACCGGATTCAGATGAATATATCTTGATAGCTCTAGTGCATAACTTAAGTCTTTGACTTCTTTGTTTTTGTATCTGCCTTGAAATAAATGTCCACAACGATTATATTTCTTATTAAAAAACATTGTGTATTGGCTGCTAATTTGTTGCATTATTTCTGATAGATTTGCTTCAGGTGTTTCAATGAAGAAGTGAAAATGATTGGGCATTAAACAATAGCAGTGAACAAAATAATTCAAAGGCTGACAGTATTTATTGCAAAGTTTTAGAAAAAACTTATAGTCACCTTCTGATTTAAAGATCTCGCACTTGTTATTACCCCTGTTGAAAACGTGGTATTTGGCTCCCTTGTATTTTATTCTTGTAGGTCTAGGCATGAATAAATTTTATGCATAAACATTGACTTAATAAGCTAGGATTAGGGTTTTGCCTAAGTTTATTTTTGGATTGTTATAGAAATATAATGAAATTCCGCTATTCCGGGTCTGACCCGGTGTTTAGAAGGCAGCTTCACCAGTAATAGACTTGCCAAGAATTAAAGTGTGCATATTTTCTGTGCCTTCATAAGTAATCACAGACTCTAAATTACACATGTGTCTCATGATTGGGTATTCCCAGGAAATACCATTAGCACCTAGAAGATCTCTCGCTTCGCGTGCTGTGTTTAATGCCATGCGAGTATTGTTTCTTTTTATTAATGAAATGTGTTCATGTTTTCCTTTACCGGCATCTTTTAGTCTTCCAATCTGAAGAGTTAAAAATTGAGCTTTAGAAATTTCATTTAACATCTTAACTAAATTTTGCTGCACTAATTGATGTGAAGCAATTGGTTTGCCATGAAACTGTACTCTTGACTTCGTGTAAGCAAGCGCTTCGTTATAACAAGCCATAGCCGCCCCCATCGTCCCCCAGCCGATTCCATAGCGTGCTTGAGTTAAACAGCTAAGTGGATATTTAAGACCACCTTCAGCTGTACCAGGAAGAAGGTTTTCTTCTGGAATAAAACAATCACTAAAAACTAACTCTGAAGTTACTGAAGCTCTAAGTGAATGTTTCTTTTTCATCAAAGGTGTAGTGAATCCTGGAGTATCCTTTTCTACTAAAAATCCTTTTACCTCTCCATCATGCTTAGCCCAAACCACAGCCACATCGGCAATGGATCCATTTGTAATCCACATCTTTGCTCCATTAAGTTTATAACCACCATCAACTTTCTCAGCTCTAGTTTCCATACCTGCTGGATTTGAGCCGTGATCAGGTTCTGTTAAGCCAAAGCATCCAATTGCTTTGCCGCTAGCTAATTTAGGAAGCCATTTCTCTTTTTGTTCTTCTGAGCCGTATTTGTGAATTGGAAACATCACCAAAGAGCTTTGAACAGAAACAAAAGATCTAACTCCTGAATCAGCTGCTTCAAGCATCATATTTATAAGACCATAAGAAACGTAGTTAACACCAGCGCATCCATAACCTTCAAGAGGCGCACCAAAAAAACCTAATTCAGCCATTTGTGGGATTAGATGTTTTGGGAATTCATCTTTTGCGTAGCATTCATCTATAATAGGCAGAACTTCACCATTAACAAAATCTTTTGTTGCATTCATTATCATTTTCTCTTCATTGTTTAGAAGAGAGGCGAAATCTACAAAATCAACTAGCTCTATTGCTTGCATTAGTAAAAGTCTATCAATTAACTAATATTGTTGCCAATTTAGCAAAAATTAGTGCCAGGCACCAAAATTAGCATTAGTTTCTTAAATTAGTCTTGCATTTTGTAAAGGTAATCTGTGCCTTGCTTCATCCACTTCATTAGGGCGAATTTCAGCAAATAGTATTTCTTCTTTATCTTCACTTGCCTGAGCTATGACTTCTCCCCAAGGTCCAATAACCATTGAATGACCGTAGCACTCAAAGCTGGATGAGCTAATGCCGTATTGGTTTGGTGCAACTATAAAAACTGAATTTTCAATTGCGCGCGCGCGAAGTAAAGCTTCCCAGTGAGCTTTGCCTGTTGTTTTTGCAAATGCTGAAGGCAGAAAAACTATTTCAGGCATATTTGATCTGATTTTCCCGTCATCATATAAGAAGGATCTAAAAAGCTCAGGAAATCTAAGGTCATAGCAAATAGCCATAGCCATATTTATATCTTTGTTTTGTCCTTTGAATCTTTCGCTAAAAATATCTTTTTGTTTTGTATCCCCAAATGCGCGGCTGCCACTTTCTTTTATAACTTTGCCAATATCAACATCAAAAAGATGAATTTTAGAATATTTAGATAAAAGCTCTCCTTCTTTATTCATATAGAAGGCAGTATTTAAAGGTTTGCTAGTATCGTTTGGATTTTCTTCTAAAAGACTTCCGCCCATAATGCTTACTTGAAACTTTTTAGCTAACGCAGATATTTCATCAAAAAATTCATTGCCAGCTTCAAGCTTTTCCGTGTTATTTTTTTCTTCATTTGGATCACCACGAAAGTTTATAAGTTCAGGTAAAGCAATTATATGTGGATCATAGCTGCTTGCCGCTCTTGATATTAGATCCGTCACTTTTTTAAGATTCTCTGATCTATCTGTTCCAGTTTCTAATTGTATGATTGCTAAATTTAAAGTAGCCACTCTATCATTATGTCACACCGGTGGGATCACCACGCTTCGCTCGTGATGACTCTTATGCCTGCGCAATAGTCGGTGTGCGTTTTAAATATGCATCTTTTGCAGATTGTGGTTCATTAAATCTTGTTGGGCTAGGTAAACCCATAAATGCATTAAGCTCTTGAGATCCTGCTTTTGCATTGTATTTAAGTTGCTGTGCTTTAATTTTTAATCTTGCTTTTCTAGTATCTAAAGTATCTTGCTTAGGATCTAAACCTTCAAGCAATGTCGATGCTTCTTCTGGACTAGCTTTTGCGATCATTTCATTAAGCGCAGATTCTGGATCTTTTCTTTTAGCTACTCCGCCATCTGCTTTTGAATCATCAACTTTACTAAGCTTGCTTGAAAAAGCTTCAGACTGCTTTGCTCTAATAATGCTTGCAATCATGTTCTCTACATTGCTTTGACCCTTAGACCTGGCTTTCCCTAGTAGCTGAGTGAGCACTTCTATAGGTAGACTTTTTAAACGTTCAGAAGCATCGATCCCGCCTTTATTAAGCTTGGAGTCTTGTTCTTTATCCTGAGACTTATCGAGGCCTTGCTGACGGCCTAGTTGGACTTGCCTCAATTGGTTTTTATCAATTGGCATCTTGTTTCAACTATATTCAGCTTTCGTTAAGCTTTGGTTAAATAGGTAAAAACGACTAAAATCAAGTGAAATTATTATCATCACAAAGCAAATTGCCAGGTGATATATTGAATATCCCTACTCACGGTAGTCGTATGAACAAAACTGACGATTTAACTAAAACACAGAATATTGAAGAGATATGGCAGGACGTTTTAAGCCATCTATCAAAAAAGCTTAAAAAGCCTAGCTTTGATACATGGATTAGGCCTACCAAGCTTATATCCATAGATGATAGCTATGCAACGATCGCTGTAAAGAATGAGTTCGCGCGCAATTTCATCTCTCAGAGTTTCATGGAGCCGCTTCAAAACGCTTTAAAAGAAATACTTGCAGCATCATTGGGTTTAAGACTTGTTGTTGATGAGTCAATAGAAAATACAGATGAGGGACAAGCTAGTATTGCGTCTATCGCAGAACCTTCTCTAAAAGAAGAAGATAAAGATTTAGAGCAAAACTTTAATATTCAAATTCTTAACAAAATAAGAAAAGTTGAGACCAATCTAATAGATAAATTCATGTTCGAGAATTTTGTAGTTGGTCAATCAAACGAATTTAGCCACAAACTTGCAAAGGCAGTTGCTGATGAGAAATTCATGGAAGCGCCTGTCTTTGTAAGCTCCGATTCAGGTCTAGGAAAGACTCATCTAATGAATGCAATTGGTAATGAAGCTAAAATGCATGATAAAAAAGTTCGTTATGTAAATGGCGAGCAATTTGCTAACGAACTTATTGATTCAATTAGAAAAAATAATACTTATGATTTTCGCAAGAAATATCGTGAGCTAGATCTTCTTTTATTTGATGATCTTCAATTTTTACAAAATAAAAAAAGCTCACAAGAAGAGTTCTTCCACACCTTTAATTCTATTTCTGACAAGGGCGGGCAGATAGTAGTTAGCGCTGATAGAAGTGCTGATGCTTTAACTCTTGAGCCAAGACTTAAATCTAGGCTAGCTGGTTCCGTTACAGCAGAGATTGTTAGACCTGATTATGATATGAGACTTCAAGTTCTAGAGCATATCTCTTTAGCTGAAAATCTTGATCTTTCTCCAGATGTTTTAGATATTCTTGCAAAGCGTTTTCCTAATAATATTCGTGAGCTTGAAGGCGCTGTATGTCGTTTGAATGCTTACCAAAGTTTTAGTAACGAGATGATAGATGATGAGTCTGTAATCAAGCTTTTTGGTAGCTACCGTCATGGTGGACCTTTTCATGGTTTGACTATAGATAAGATCTCAACTGTCGTAGCTAAGTATTTTGGAATTAAATTAAGTGATTTAACTGGGACTAGAAGACTTAAAGATTTCACAAAAGCGCGTCACCTTGCCATCTACCTAGCCTATGATCTTTTGAATATTAGTTATTCAAGAATAGGTGAATACTTCTCTCACCGCAAACATAGCTCTATTATTCATTCAGTTAGACTAATTAAGACAGAGGTTATGAAAGATAGATCTTTGGGCTTGATGATCGATGATATTAAGTCTCGCTTCAGTGCATGATGACTTTAGCTAAATCGTTTTAGCTAAAAATCATTTATCATTGAAGGAGATACTATGAATTCAGCTAAAGAGGCTTTGGTAGAAAAACTGAAATACGATAGGCAAAATCCATACGCAGCAAAGTTAGTTGAAAACTATACACTTAATGCTAAAGGTTCGGATAAAGACACACGCCATTTCTCAATTGATCTTGGTGATAGCGAAATTTCTTATAAACCTGGTGACTCACTTTATGTATATGCTAAAAATGATCCAGCTTTAGTAGAAGAACTTTTATCATTAGTAAAGCTTGATAAATCTAAAGAAGAAGAAGTAGCTAGATTTACTGAAGCTGTGAATTTGACTCGCCCTTCAAACAAGCTTTTCAACCTGATTCTAGAGAAAACACATGCAGCATGCCCGCCTTTTTCTGCTTCACATAATTATAGTTGCGCTGAGCAACTTCACGAAAAATTTAATGGCTATGGTGTTCTTGCTTTAGTGAAACACTTTAATGAGATTAAATTCAGCTCAGATGAAATTGCTGATAACTCATCTAAACTTCTACCGCGCGCCTATTCGATAGCATCATCTATTAACGCGCATCCTAATAAGGTAGAGCTTTGTATTGCAATTGTTGATGAAGAAATAAATGGGCAGCCTATAAAAGGCGTTTGCTCAAATTATATGGCGCACCGCGCAAAAATGAATGAAGCGGAGATGAAAGTCTTTGTTCATAATAATGATAAATTCAGACTACCAGCGGATCCTAGCGTAGATATTATTATGGTAGGTCCTGGAACTGGGATCGCTCCTTTTAGAGCTTTTATAGAAGAAAGACTGCACGTTAATAAAAGTGAAAACATAACTAAGCCTGGACGTAACTGGCTTTACTTTGGTGATAGACGCAGAGAATTTGATTATATTTATTCTGAGGAGCTTGAAAAATATGAAGCTGATGCTGCTTTAAAAGTAACTACTGCTTTTTCACGCGACCAAGAAGCAAAAATTTACGTGCAAAATCGCATGACAGAGCACGGCGATGAGATATATGAGTGGATTAAAGGTGGAGCTTACTTCTATGTTTGTGGTGATGCTCGTCGCATGGCAAAAGATGTGGATAAAGCTTTAAAAGACATTCTCGGCGCTCATGGTGAAGATGCTGAAGAATATGTAAAACAAATGAAGGCAGATGGACGTTACTGCCGTGATGTTTATTAGCGTCATTGCGAGCGTGCCCGTCATTGCGAGCGTGCCCGTCATTGCGAGCATAGCGAAGCAATCCATGGATCACCACTAGGGAGGGTTGGTGTAAACGAGAGATTTTTACGCAAGCATAAGTCTCCGAACCACTGCCGCAGGCAGTATAGGCTTCTCGTGATGACGAGCTGTCATTGCGAGCGTAGCGAAGCAATCCATGGATCACCACGTCGCCTTCGGCTTCTCGTGATGACGCGACGTCGCCTTCGGCTTCTCGTGATGACGAGCCACCGATAAGCCAAGATCATCCTTCTATACCAGGGTAATTACCCATAAATAATCAATAATCTGCCAATAATGATTACAGTGGTTCATAAGTGATTCTAGTTTCATTATCTTTAGGCATAATATTTGGCTCGCTACTTTTTGTTTTAGCGGGATATAAAATAATGCTGCCCGCACTTTTACTTACTTGGTTATCGTCTTTCGGTTTAACCACATATAGAAAATACCAAAAAGAACTTTATATCTTTATTCTCGCGACGCTCTTTATGTTTTTTAACTATAATTTGCGCCTTGAATTTCTAGATAACTTTGATATTGAGAATTATCTTTTAAAAAATCATGGTGAATATCATCTCCAGATAGCAAATCGTCCTAAAGAAAACTATTTTTTCCAAAGCGAATTTGAAGTTGAGATTAAAGATGCGAGCCCTAGTTTAACTAATTCTCTGCAAGAGTATTTTGTGCCAGTAAAATTTCTTGCGAAAGCCAAATCCACTCAGGGTTTGGAATACGGTGATATTCTTTCAATTAAGGAGCTAGATAGTTTTTATAGAAATTCTTCATTAGAGCTAGTACCAGTTAATCATAAGTTAAAAGTTGAAAAACTAGAGGGCTTTAAAGCTAAAGTTAATAGAAAAAATAAAGTTTTAAATAAGCTAGTTAAAGCAGAGTTGGAGTTTGTGGATCATAAATTTTCATGGGTTTATACGATGCAAAAAAAGATTAAGCAATTCTATTTAGAGAAATTAGGCGCTTATGATGGTGCTATTGTTTCTAGTTTGCTTTTAGGTTCTAGAGTTTCTGATATGCCTTATGACTTTGCGCAGCAAGTGCGTAATCTAGGTTTAGGTCACTTCTTTGCGGCATCTGGTTTTCACCTTCTGGTTCTCTCGCTCTTTTTAGGCTGGGTTATGGGTATAGTAGGACTTTCACGCCGCAATTCTAGTTTTTTAATTATTTTAGCGACTCTTATTTACTCAGCTTTAGCTGGCTTTAGCCCTTCTATTATTCGAGCTGCTGTAATGCTTCTAGCTTTTCTTACTTTACGCTTGCTTGATAGGGAAGTAAAAAGTTTAAGTCTGCTTACAGTCTTAGCTGGTCTCACTTTATTGTTTGATCCTTTTGCGATTTATGATATTGGTTTTCAATTTAGTTACCTTGCTACTTTTGGAATTATAGTTTGGATGAGCCCGATTAAAGAGAAATTATCTAAGCTCCCTGATTATCTCGCTGATCTTTTATCCGTAACTATTGCAGTCCAGATTATTTTATTACCTTTAATTGTTTACTATTTCCATAGTATGCAGGTCTGGTCTATTGTCGCTAATGTGGTCTTCTCTCCCATACTTTCGCTTTTAGTAGTTCTATCTTTTATGGGTTTGTTCTTTTTTATAAAGCCTTTAATTGTTGTCGCTAAGTGGATCTTTGCTAGTGCTCAGCATTTGCCTTTTCTTGATTTTAGGGTTGAAATAGATCTAAGTACTTTTGTTTTAATGTCAATGTTACTTAATCTAATTGCTTATTTTATTCTTGCTAAGAAAGATTATTTGGATTCTAAGAACCCAGTTGTGCGTCAGTTTAAACCTGCACTTTTTAATAAATACATTAGAGCTAGTATGATCTTCGCTTTAAGTTTTATGATCATCGCTACAAACGCGATGCCGCCAGGTGTAAAAATTATTGATGTTAAAAATGGAAGGATTAGTTTTGATAATGCAATTAAAAAACTTCCGTCAGATCCAAGTACGCAGATGATTTTAGGAACTCCTGAAAAAGAAATTCAAAACATTGAAACATATAAGTATAAAGGTTTTAGTGCAATCCTTATAAATGATAGAAGCAAAATCTCAAATCTAAAAGGTTTGAGACAAGCTCAGCTACTGGTTTTGCCTAATTTAAACTCTAAAGATATATACATGGATACTATTCTGGAGATAGTTAAACCACAGTTTATTATTACCTCGATGAAAAGAGAGTCTACTAAGGCAAAGGCTAATTTAAATATACTTAGCTCTTATACTCACACTATTTTAAATTCAGGTAGACTTTATGTAAGTGATAAGTATTGGTCAATAACGAGGCAGGTTTAATGGAAAGCGAACAAATCATATCAATAGACTTAGGAGGCACAAAAACAAGTGTCGCTTTGTTTAATAATGGCGAGATTGTAAATGAGGATAATTTTCCTACGCCAGATAAGCCTGAAGATTTTTTAGTTATGCTTCAAGCAAAGCTAAATGATCTTGATCTTAAAAGTGTGTCAGGCATTGGTGTTGGCGCGGCTGGATACTGGGATGAGAATTGCATTCTCAAACAATCTCTTAACCTTCCTAAATACATAGACTTTCCTATTTGGAAAAATCTCTCTGCTTCTCTTAACTTGCCCTTATTTTTGAAAACAGATGTCGAGCTTGCTGCTATGGGTGAAGCTGTCTATGGATTGAATAATCAGTACAAAAGCGTTCTTTATATAAACATGGGTACAGGATTTTCTGGAGCTTTATATAAGGATGGCGAGATCTTCACTACTTCATACTCGCCAACTATTAGATTAGATTATTTAGTGCTTCCACAAGTAAAAGAAGCAATTCAAAATAATCAGATTTTGAGTAATGAAAACTCTATGAGTGAAAACACCCAGCCAAATGAAAATACTGCTCAAGATAATCTGAAAAACTCAGGGCAAGATATTTTGCACCTATCTACTACTATTATTAACTTGGCTTTCACGCTATCTCCAGAGATTATAGTGATTGGTGGCGGAAAAGCTAATGAAGATAGCTGGAATAGTACTATTCAGCCTGCAATTGACCAGGCAATGCCTTATTTGCACGAAAACCTCACTTATAAGATCAAAATCCAGCCTGCTAAGCTGAAAAGCCCTACACTTTATGGTGGACTAAAGCTTGTCAAAGACAGTATTTCAAGCCTTGAAGGCGTGAAATAGCCTGCCCAGTCTGCTTTACTAGCATTAAAATATTTTAATGCAAAATATGTAAATATTTATTGAAAAAGCTTGACAAGTATATATACGCTTTGCTAATATGGTAAGCGTAATACAGATCTAGATAATAAAATTTCTGGAAAAGTATTACAAAGACCCCAAAACCGAATAAATAAATGTCAAAATACATAAATGCATTTCTTTATAAGGGAGTAGGAATATAAGGAACAAAGAGGATAATAAACATGGCATCAGTCGATTTTAAAAATAATGCTTTACTTGATTACCACAAGAATATTGTTGAGATCAAAGAAAGAAGCAATAGTATTCGCGCTCAACTTAGAAGAAGAGATTATGATTTCTCCGCTAAAAAGAAAGTTGATCCAAAAGCTCAAAAAGTCGCTAATGAAAAATTAGATCAAGAGCTAAGTACTGTTTTAGCCGCTATGAAAGATGGAGATGCTGGTGATTTATTCCTTGACACCAAAGCTGATTCTACTGATCCTAGTTATTTTAAATTAATTACAGCGCAGATTAATCCTGAGTCTGAATCAGTTAAGAGTCTAAACTTTGTTTTAGACAGTATTGAAGAACAAATTGATACTGTTACTAAGTTTCCTAGAAGTAACAAGTACTGTGTTTTGTTTGATAGAAGTGATTTAGAAAAATCAAAATCATACTCAGCTTTATTATTTAACCTTGCAAGAATTAGAGTTAAGAGTGGTGATGATACTTCTGATGTTCATGTTAAATTAAGAAATAAAGCAAGAGATCTAATTGAAGCTGCTGAGCAAGCGGTTGTAAAAAAACGTGACAATCATAAATTTAAAGCAGATGAGAGAAATGCAATACTTAGTCTTTCACTTGGTGCATCAGGCAACCTTAAAAATTTAGGTGATTCATTAACTGAGCTTGGTGCTCTAGATGATTATGATCCTTATAAAGGTGGAAAGAGTCAATTAGCTAAAGGTATCCAAACTATTTATGGAAATACTGGCTTTGCTGAATTACTGGCTACTAGTTTTCAAGCTACTGTTGACTATGTAACAACTAAAGAGATTAACCCTACTGACTTCGAGTCTAGTTCAGATTATGATGATTTAGTAGATAATTTACGTGCATATAATGAAAAGATCTTTGATTCTTTTGAAAGAGCCAAAGAGACTAAAATTAGCCGTTATTCTAAATCTACTTCACCTAATAGTCAAAAAATAGTTGAAGGTATAGAAAAAAGAGCTTCTTGGTACAGAGATGTTTTTGTTTCTGAAGGTGATGAAGACCTTGATAGAAAGAAAGCTGCTATTTTCAATATTGCTAGAGACTTTGCTTCTTCAGCTATTAACCAAGAGAAGATTTCAAGAAAAAGAGAAGAAAAAGCTTCCCTACTTCAAGGAATTAAAGAAGGTAAAAGAAGAGGTCCTCAGATCATTACTATACCTAAGTGGACTCTTCAAGATAGAGATAAGCTTGAATTAACTAAAAGGCTATATGAAAAAAATAGTGCTTTAGTTGAAGAAGTTAGAGAAAAAGTTAAAAATACCGATGCCTCGAAAATTGATGCTGTAGATAGTTATTTTCAGAATGAAAGAATGTCTCTTCTTAGTAAAAGAATGGAAGAGGAAGCTCCTGATGCTCTTAGCGTAAATGTTATAGATCCAAGTAGTGCTTCTCATTTAGTTCCTAAGGCTCTTTTAGAATCAATAATGAATAAAGTCAAAAATGGTGAAGGTCTTGATCAACAATCAGATCATCTTCTTAAAGATGCTTTTGCTACTTTTATTGCTGGTCATGAAGACAGATTTGCTTTTAGATTTGGTTCTTCAGCAATAACATCAATTGAATGGGATCAACTGAAAATTGATGCTAATGCTGCAGGCGCATCGACTGAAGATAAAGAAAAATTTGAAGATATTAAAACTTCAGCTAACAGACTTGCTTATCAAGCCGAATTGACTAAGCTAATAGAAAGATTATCTAGAACTGGTGATACTAGACTAAGAGCCGAAATTCCAAATGGAGTTACTGTTAATAGAGCTAGTGCTAATAATAGTGATTTACAACAATACCTTCCTTTTCTTGAAGAAAAAGCTAGGTTCTCTGACAATATTGACATCCCTAGATATAAACTTCAGTCTGAGGTTGATGAGCTTGTTGGTAGAGCAACAGATACTTTAAGTACTGGTGATTGGGCTAAACTTAAAGACCATGGAAACACAATAACTATTAACTTCCCTAAAGTTAAAGAATGGATTGAAAGAGATATCACTCCAAGTAATCCTGATGACGCTAAGCTTAAACAAAGAGTTGAAAACTATATTAGAGAAGAAATTTCTAGTAAGAAAGAAAAAGAAGCTATTGATAAATTTGCTAAAACTTTAACCACTTCAATCAGCATTTACGACAATCTGGTTGGTGAATATGGCTCTGCAGGGCGTGGAACAATGGCTGATCCAATCGCTGCTTGGAATTCAATGAGAGCTAAACTTTCTTTGAGCAAAACTGATGCTGAGTATGTGAAACTTTTTGGTGATAAGAATAAGAGAGGTCTCCTTGATGAAGCTATTTCTCGTGAGCCTTGTTTTACAGCTAAAATCAGCAAAGATATTTTAAACGATGATAGTAATCTTCGCTCACTCGTTCAAAATGTATCTAGTTCTGCTAAATTAAAACTTAAGGATGCTGAGGCTGAATTTAAAAACGAAGAGCTTATTAATTCAACTGCTCGCGAGAAAGTAGATAATATTCTTAAAACGACTAAGGGTGTTATTCTTGATAGAGTTAAGTCAGTTCTTCTTGATGCATTTAATAACCCTAACAGTCCACTTGCTGATGTGATTCCTTCACTTGCGAGAGAATTAGGAGCTGATAAAGCCGATGCCATTGGTACTAAACTACGTAACCAAATTAATGAAATTGAGAGAAATTTAAACTCTAACTATCCAGCTGAGACTGTAGCTTTGATTTCTGATACTTCAAATCAAGCGTTGGTTAAGGCAGATAATATTAGATCTTCAATACCTGAAGATGATTCAAATAGACGTAGAGATGCAATTGAATCACTAGAAGCTATTATTAGTGATATTAGAACTAATTCTAAGGCTACAGGTTCTTTACCAAGTGAAAAAGATATTAGAGATACTTTTGCTTCTGTAGTTGATACTAAGAAAGAAGAACCATTTGAAACTTCTCAAAGACATCTTCAAGAATTGAAGGGTATGTTTACAATTCTTAGAAAGATCTATCAGAATGATAAAGCACGTGATTATGTTGAAAACTCTTTAAGTATTCAAAACAATTCACTTGTTTCTAAATTTAAATCCGCTATTAGAGTTTCTTTCAAAGGTAAGGATTCTGATGAACAGATTAGTAAGGTTAATGAACTTCTTAAGAAGATAGAAAAAGATTCTAATGTTGAGAAGCGTGAAAAGTTAGACGAAGCTATTCTTGATATTGGTGATGATGGCATTATGTTCTCAGGTGATGATGAATCACCTTTAGCTAAAGGGATTATGAAACATCTTAAGTCAGTTCTTAAAGGTTTTGAGACTATGTTTAGAGGTATGTGTACTGACCCTGAGCATGATGCTAAGAAATTTAAAGCTGCCTACACTCAAGCTGAAGAAGCGACAAGTGGCGCTAAGATTGATGCTGATAATATTTTTACTTCATTAATGATTAAGAAGTTTAAAGATTTAGAAAACGCTTTGATGACAGGTGTTTCTAATGCAACTAAGCAATCTGGTGCATCTGCAGAATCAAGTACTGAAGAGGCTTCAGAAGAAGCATAATTATCCTTAAGGAGGGAATTTAAGATGAGTAGTGTTGAAAATACAGGCGGACCAAAGCCAATAGTTCCACTAAAAACTGGTGAAGTAACTGAAGCAACTGATTCTAATAAAGGACCAGTTCGCAATAGACCGGTAGTGGAAGTAACAGGCGATGGAGCAAAATCTATAGCGGGACAAACAATTGTAAATATTGGTGAACCAGAGGCTGCCATTATTCATGCACTTAATAATCCTAAAGAGGCAGGAACTGGTGCTAGTCGTCTTTTGCAAGATTCCCCAGGTCTTATTGTTTTCTCTATACAACGAAATCCTGAGATACTGAGAGCTGAAAAAGTCGTTGAGATTTTAGAAAAAGCAATTAGTGGTGAAGATCAAAATAATAATATATCTAATGCAGATGAAGTTTTGGCTGCTTTATCAAAGAGCCCGTTATCAAGCCTGAAAAGGCTTGGTCCAAAAACAATTGCAATACTTAAAAGGCTTGACGAAGTTTCTAAAGCTACAGAGCCAGATGCTATTGAAGAGGCTACTAAAATAGTGACAAAGCCAGAAATTGCTGAAGAATCTACAGAAGAAGTTGCAGTAACTGAAGTAGAGCCAAAATCTTCAGAAGAAGCTACAGCATCTGAAGCAGAACCAAAAGCTACTGAAGAGACTATTTGGGCAATTCCTCCTAGGACTTTTCCTACAAAATGGGATATTCATTCTAGTATTAAGAAAGATGAATCTGCACTTAAATCTACTAGCCCTACTGCTATTGATGCAGAAACTCCACAAAACGATGATTTGACTGATGATGCTAATCCTAAGAAGGAAATAGAGAATACTGAAAATGCTAAGAGTATCTATTATGAAAATAGAAATACAAAATCTACTTATGATTTATCCAAACTTATGAAACAGTATGGCTTATCTGAAAAAGATGAAGCAAAATAAAGAGATAAATTGCTGAAATTTTAATAGCTATATTTGCCTAGGTGAATACAGCTATTTTTTTTTGAAAGCATTGCTAAACCTACACTTTGAAGATTAAAAACCCTTAATCTACCTGTATTAATGTATTTTTTTATCAAATAGCTTTATACAGCTTCTTTGTATGTGTACATATACAGGAGGAATGTATAAATGTCAGTACAGCCAGGAAAATTAGAATCATGGAAAAGATGGGATGCCCTTCACTCGTTGGGTAATGCTCTTGATCATGTTCCTCTTGCTGGTAGTTATAGAAGACGTAGAAGATCAGCTCAAATGGGTGAGCAAGTAGCGACTCAAGTTGTTGGTAACCTACAAGATTCTAGTGGTAACACTATATACGAGCCAGACCATGGAATGATTGGTTGGAAGCCTGCTAAAGCAGCAGCTGGGTTTTTACACTCTACAGGTTTTGAAGCTACAGCAAGATGGATAGACTCTGCTGCAGGACTATCTCTTAGCAGAGCAGATGATTTAAAGGCTGCAGAAAAAAATATTGCATCAATAGAATGGGAACGTGATCCTAAAACTGGGAAGTACGTTATCACTAACAAGGGTAACTATAATGCAAAATTAGGCAAACACCGTTTCGCTGATCTACTTATCACTGATTTAAGAATTTTAGAAGAAGCACTTACTAAAGAAAATGGATCTGGTTTAGTTGATGCATTTGATTATTTTTCCCCATCTTCTAAAAACCCTAAAGTTTTGCAAGTACTTGCTGCAGTAGCTTTTCATGATAGTGATGAAGTGGATCTTTTACACTCAGTTCAAGAGCCAAGACAGAAAGCAAAGAATATTTTACTTCAAGTTTTTAAAGCACATGCTAAAAAATCAGGATTAACTGAAGGCGAGAGATTACCAGCTGAAAACTTCATTAGGCACTTTGGTCATGAAACAGCACAAAAAAGAACTATGGCTATGCTAACACTTCTTAATGAAGTAGATCCTTCGCAAGGTGGAAGTAAAGGATACAGAAAACAAATTTTAGATAAGATTTCTGATGCTAAGCACTCATTAGGAAATGATAATGTTGCTAACTTATATGCTTCAATAATTTCAATTGAATTAGATGATTTTCTTGCAGACCCTTTTTCAAAAAGATATTTAGGCCATGCAGATTTTGCTTATTCAGATCCTGAGAATGAAGCAGTTGCTTCAGTTTTAAAAAAATTCCAAGATGTTTTTACAGCAGCTTTGCCTAAGTGGAAAGACTTTGATGCTGAAAGTCAGCCTATGGTTAAATCATTTATAAATTTAATTAAATTAGTACCTGGTGATACTGCTAGAGATCAGCATGTAGAAAAAATACATACTGAAATTAGAGATATGTATTTGGTACAAAAAAACTTAGATAGAGAAGTTAAAAAGTTAGAGGAAGTTTTTGATGCTTTTTCTCATTCTGTTGCCACTGAAGATGAAGTTCATATGCATGTGGGTTACGCTTCTAAAGCCCAGCTTGATGAATACCTTACTAAACTTGGTAAGCATGGTGACTTTATTGCAAGCTTAACTAGTCCAGCTGATAACACAAGAGCTAATGCTTTAAGATTCCTCAGATCTGTATCTAATAGTCCTTTTATCATGGTAAAGGCTACTAGAACTCAAATGGTAGATGTGGAAAATGAACTTAAAACTGCTCGTGCTGCAGCTGAAACGCATACTAGTAAAGTAAGAAGAACTAGACTTTCTATAGCTCATGCTAGTAAAGCTTTACCGGGACTTGCTAAATCCTTGATAGAATCAGCAGCTTTTAAAGATTTAATTGATGAAAATGGTAACGCTAAGATTGATGATTTCTTCTCTGATGTTGATGGTGAAACTGCTTTCTTTAAAAAAACATTTGAATCAGTTCTAAATGATGAGATTATTAAGGAAGTAGCAAATAAAAGACATCAAATAACTAATTTGGAAATTCTTAAAGCTGAAAAAACTAAATTTGAAACTGATATGAAAGATAGATTTGGTCAAACTTTAAATGGTGTAGTTGCTGATGCGGATTTGGCTGATTATTATAAAGCAATGTTAGGTTCTTCTTATGAGACAAATATTAGTCCTTACATAGAGGAATTTAATGATGCTACTACTTCTGTTTCTAGAAAAGAAACTTTAAAAGGTTTAATGTTTGCAAGGTTAGTGTATCATTCATCTTCTAATCAAATGGAGACAAAGATTTATACTAAACAAAATCCTGTTACGAGAATTATTAAAAAGACTAGAGAATACTATGCTTCTATAAATCAACCTCGCAGTATATTACATTCAACTTTAGGGTTACCAGCTGCAGAGTTTGCTTTTAGTGCTACAAATGCAAATGATTTTAAAGCTTTCTGTGTTAATTATGGAAATATGATCAAGCATGGTGGAACTATAAAAACAAAAGAAGATAAGATTGAAAGAATTCAAGAAAAAATAGATGCTTTTAAAGCTAAGGATATTAATAATGATGACTATAACTCATTAGCTAAAAGGATAGATGGCTTTGTTCTTGATACTGTTAAAGATATTTATCATGAGTATAATGCAGCATTTACTGACTTTACTATTGCTATTGCACCTCAATTCCCTGATTTGATGACTAATATCAGAAAAGTCTTAGTGAATTTTGTAGAATCATTATTAACTTACTTAACACCACATCCTGGTTTTATTGATGTCATTGATAACGGTTCATATAGATCTAAAATTACAAAAACCTTAATGGAAGTTGCTGATGAGTTTGAATCTACAGGCTGGTTAGTATAAATTATGAATTTAGAATATTTAAGACTAAAAACTCATTTTAAGAAGAAAACACTTGGTGAAGATGTTTCTAATGATGATATTTCTGTTGATAGCAAGATTGTCGCTGTTCATGATCATCTTAGTCATTTAATGTCTAGGATGGATGATGAGAAATACGATGCTGATTCACAAATTCACACTTTGAAATGTTTGAGTAAATTCCTGGACTATGATAACGTCAAAAAGTTTTTAGTTAAAAAGAGTAGAGAAACGTCATTAAAAGCTGTTAAAGCTGAGATTAGAAATTTGTATGAAGGAAGGCTAGATACAAGTGAGCTAGATGAGACTATTGAAAATGTCCGTAAAGATATGGCTCTTCGTAAGAAACTACTTAAAGAAATGGAAGATATGGATTAATTCAGTAGCAGATTTAATATAAAGGTCTTTTAACTACTTTTGATATTGACTCAACGAAATCTTTCGTAATTTTGTCTGGGAGCTTGTACAGTATGCTTTGAACACCACCGGGATCTTCTCCGTTCTCCATTACAAGCATTAGATTTTCATGAATTTTTTTAAAACCTCGGACAATACGTCCCCATGGTGAGCTTGCATCTTCATAAGGCTCTCTGGGTTTCATAGATAGCGTCGCTTGACGCTTCTCGCCAGGTGCACGTTCGTGGTATCCTAAGCCTTCTTTTAAAGAATCGGTAAAACCGTTCAAAAGAGTATCAATCCCTGTATCATTAGTCCAGCTATCTAAGAGTTTACTTAAATCACTTAAAGTCCTTTGTGCTTTATTCTTAAAGTCTTCAATAGCTATTTCTTTTTTTCCAGAGTCATCAATCATTCTATCTAGGGATTCTTTAAACCCTAGAACAAATTCCTTTAAATGTGAATATGCAGAATTAGACCTGTTTGAAGTATAGCTGGTATATGCATATTTCAAGCTTTCAAAAGTTCTTTCGGTTAAACCTTTTGTTATTCTATTTTGTCCAAGCTTTTCAAAAAAAGAACTCAAATATTTTATATTCTCTGAAGCAAAAGAATTTTCTATCCATCTTTTTCTTGTTTCTATAACTGAATCGTCTTGCTTTGAGCTGAAGCCACTTGATGCTTCTTGTTTATCTTTTGGATCATCTTTGTAGAAGCGCTTTCCATTCTTGAGAAAGACTGATTGTCTTTTGTATTCCTTTGGAAAATAACTCTCGTTTAGTTTCATCATAATCATTATACTTCTTTTGTCCTCATCTCCCTGTAATCTTCTCTTGCATTTATAATTTTCATGTTTTTACAGTAGACAGAAATTAGACTTTCTATAAAAAGCTGCTTTTGCTTTGAATCTAGTGAAAACCTCTCATTATCTATTAACATAGATTTATGAAACTGATTAGGGTGAGTGTTAGACCAAATATAAAATAGATATTCACGTAAATTCAAATTCAAGTGATCATTTAAATCAATTCCATAATCCCATGATTTTTGTGATTGTTCGTATGCCTCTTTTACTCTGATTAAGAGCTCCTGCCCGTAGCTTGTTAAGCCTTTGTCTTTAATCAGACCTATGCTCTCTTCGTATTCTTCACGAGGATCAACAAATATTTTGAAAATATTGTCTGCTTTAGCTGGGTCATTTTGTTTTAAATTAAACAGTGCATTTATAAAGATTTTGGATGATTGCTGTAAGTCTTTTATTTCTTCATCAGAGGCATCCACGCTATCCCATATAATTCCTAAAAGTCTTTCAGCTTCTTTTGTTAATTTATCTGATAGCTGTTTATTGATTAGGGTTCTTAATTCTGGTATCTCTTTTGCTATCTCCTGAGCGCATTTATAGCTTGCAGCTTTAGCTTCACAGTCTATTTCAGTAGTTTTTTCATTTATTTGGCTTGCTAGTATTGAAGTGCCAGTTATTTCTGATTTTTGAATACCATCTTTTAATTCCTGGAGCTTTTCATTTGCGGAGCCAGAAATTTGATTAAAGTATTTTATAAAGATTTTTTCTAAATTCATGGTAATTTAACTGTGAAGATCTTATTCTCACCCTTGGTATCGCTAGTAAATGTTATGAGGTCGCCTGACTTTAAATTTATAAAATCATTGTACTCATTAGCTTTATTTGAACTATTTTTAATTGGCGCTTTAACAAGATGTTTAATCCTTAAATCCTCTTCTGTAGGTAGCTGCTGAAGAACAACTCTGTTATCACCGATGAAATTCATACCAATTTTGTGCTCTACGCCGTACAGCTCTATTTCATGATTTTCAGCTGAGTTTTGACTATTATGTTCTTTTAGTAACTCAGTGCCATCTTCTTCTGTAAGTATTGTTGGGTGATAAGGGTAGCTTTGTCCTTGGAAGCTTGCTTTTATAACTTTTTGATCTATTAAAGTTGCTTTACTCTCTTCCCCATCGATTCTAAATCTGTAATTACCATCACCAAGGTAGCTAAGGGTTCTATATTCATTATCTCCACAGAGCATACTAGTATCTTTATCTGAAGAATCGTAGGGTATAGTGAAATCTATAAGTTCACTTTCAGCTTCTTTCTTTATAGTATATTTGCTGTTTTCACTTTTAATTAGAATCTTTCTTATTTTTGCATTTGAAATTATTTTATTTAGAGATTGTATAAAGTCTAATCTTAGTTTTAATTTAGGGCTAACTCTTCTTAAGAAGACTTGATGCGTAGGGTTATTTATATCAAGCTGATAATCGAAAATTGTGTTATCTGTTCTTATGCTTAGTTTATATTTTTTATCACTATCCATTGGGCTTAATTCATAATAAGCCTTTTTCCTTCCATCGTTTGTCTGTAGAGTACCATGGTAACTACCTGCTATTAATTCTTTGTTCGTAACTTTAAGTGCATTGGAAAACCTTAATACCCTTTCTACTTCTGTATTATAGTGGAAAATTTTATCGAATTGAAAGTTTTGGAACTTTGTGAAATTATCATCAGTGATCTGCATATCCGAATCAGAGAGGCTTAATTTTAAGCTTGATGCTTGGTTAGTAGAGTATGAATTTATTATCCCTGATACAGGTTTAGGAAAATCACTTTTAATACTAATCTGGCTTTCCGTTCTATTATCAGCTTGATTTTGATTTTTTACGGTTAATTCTGATTTTTCAAGTACTTTGTTTGGACCTATGAAAATAGGGCTGTGAGTCATTGCATAGAGCTCGTTCATTATTGCATCAAGGCGATTTGGATCACCTTTAAAAGCTACTGTTAGTTTTCTATGAAGTACTTCAAAAAATTGCTCTTCATTATCTGTAAGTTTAAACAGGTCCTCAATATTTTCAAGCTCAGATATTCCCCTGCCGATTAAGGTAAATAGTTTTGTGTTGGCAGCTATGTCTAGTTTTTCTAGTCTTTGATCAAATTCTGTATGAAATTCATTGGTGTTTATGCCAACTCTTATATATTTCCCATTTGTATTTTTATCTCTAGTCAGCTCAGAGCTTCCCATCCCTAGTTTTTCAAACTCTCTCGGTCCAATATATATTTTTTGCTTTTCTGAGTTGCCAATTTTTATTCTTATGTAACCCCCATCTTTTGGAACTTCTAAATTAAATTTTCTTGAGAATTTTGTGTAAGCCTGTCTTTTAACTTTAAGGAGTTCTAATAGTGTTATAAAGAGGTAAATTCTGTGAGCTTTCCTCTCACCAGTTGTTAATTTTGAGAGCTTTTCAATATTATCTCTAAAAAATATTTCAAAACTTTCTTTAGACTTCTTTGATTCTTCTTTTACTAAAGCTTGATTGTACGTTAAATTTTTACGAATCAGTAGGTCGCGTACCCGCTCATATGTTGTAACTTTTGCTATGCTGCTGTAAAATAAAGGCTTATCTTGTTTTTGTTCATATTTTAGACCTATATTTGAAGCAATATGCTCTCCAGTTTCTTCTGGTGGATTAAACTGTTCTGGTCTCAACTCAGCTAAATCTATAAGTGAAAGGTAATTAATATTCTTCCATTTTTTGAGTGGATCATGGCTTAGCTTTGTTCTAAGAATATTTATTTGGCTATCTTTTTTTGACAATTCAAGTGTGGTTTTCTGTTCATTAAAATTGAGTCTTACTTGAAAAACATTTCCTACTCTATCTAAGCTTAAAGATAGTACTCTTGACTTATCGTTGGTCTTTAAGTTAGCCTGCATTCCACCACTGTCTGTTTTTCTAACATCATCAATTGCAAGAGTGTTTAAAGCCATTAATGCACTTCTGTTCAATTCACCATCTATAGTAAATATTCCTGCAATTAATTCGTCAAATAGCTTATTGTGAAAGTCGTTTATTGTAGTTGTGTCGGTTATCTTTATTTCTTGTATACCATCATTTATAGACATAGCCACTATCCCTCTTTCATTAGAGATGATTTTTGCGGGTTTAGTATATAGAATCGCTTCAGTGCTTGTGGTGTTAGTTGTTTTATCGTGTTTCTGTGATCTGAGCTCTCTGTTGTCTTCTCCTAAAATATTGTAGGTGGTTAAAAATTCTTGATCTCCAGTAACCCTGTGAGCAAAAGACATAAAACTTTGTAGCTCTTTTTCGTTATCATGAAAAGTATCTATTAGTAATTTAGCGAGTTTTCTATAGTCCCCATCTTCCTTTGCTGATTTAGTACTATTTGTAACTAACCTTTCTGTTATCTCATCACTGGCTTTTAGGAAATTTGCAAAAATAGTTTTAGCTTCTTCTTGCTTGCCAGCTTTAACTAGCTTGAAAACTGCTTCAAGCCAGCTATCAAATTTCATTTTTAAAGTGCTTTTCTCTTCTTCTGAATTTTTCTTTGAGCCTAGAAGTTGCGCTGTTTTATTAAGATCTGATACTGCTCTTTTGTAGATCTTGTCAGTTAATTCTGGGTGACTTTCATTCAGTGCCTTTATGCTTTCTGCAGCTATGGCATCTACGCTGATTGCTTCTAAGCTTCTATGAGCTTCAGTTAAATCTTTAATGTCACCATTATTAATTCCAGTACGAATTTCTTGAAGCCTTTTACTAAAGGCTTTTGAGAAACTTTCGATAGTCCTAGCTATGTCTTTCATTTGACGTTTATAAATATTAACATATCAATGTGTATCTACTTCATAGTATGTATAGAATCTAGTGTTTTCCCTGGTTGCCTGTGGCAAGTTCTCTACAAACCCAAAAGCAAATTGCTTTCTATCCATTTGATTTCTTTGTTTTGAACTTTAGCTTTTTTAGCATAAGCTTTGAACTGAGAGAAAACCTCGATGTTATGGTTTATGATTTCTTTTGCATTTTTTATATGGAAGTTCTTTGCATAAATCATCAAATCCTCTCTAGTTATATCTTTTGATTTACCGTTTACTAGAAGGTTGTGTTCTTTAAGCCAAAAGTTCTCTGGGTTATAAGCAAAGTTTAAGTCATAAGCTGGTGCAAGAGACCATTTGGCGTCTTTGTTCATCAGAAATGAAAAGTTTTTACTATGGTCGTCATGATTTCTGCCTACTACATTAAAGACCATTCTTCGAAATAATTCTTCTCTCTCTTTGTAAGAAAGTTTTAAAGGGTTTGTAATTCTAAATAAAGTCTCGTAGGAATGTACTCTTGCTTGATTGTAATCGAGGTGTGCTAGAGCGCAAAGAGTTTGCATGTGTAATTTCTCTCCAGAATCTTCTCTATCAAAACGCTTTGTGATAAAGTGGCTTCTGCCATTCTCTTCTAATAAGCGCGATTCGCTTATTTCTATACCACAGTCTTTTGCAAGTAGATAGTAAGCATATTCAATGTTGGTATAGCCCATGGGCTTGCCTAGATTGTCTTCGCCAACTCCATCAAGCTTGATGATCCAATGCTCAAAATCTTCGTGATTAATTTGCCCAGAGTGAATTTCTCCAGTCTTAGGGTTCATAGCAATGATAGCTTTGGCTCTAGCGCCACCAGCTGACGAACCGATTTGAATAATATTATTTAAATCATCAGTTGAGCTTTTAAAGTTAACTCTTTCATTTAATATCTTTTGTGACAGATCTACAAGAGTCTTAATTTCAAGCTTTGAATTTGACTGAGTGTTATTTTGGTTTGGGGAAAATTCTAGAGCACCCATTGCTCTAGTACCCAAATAGCAAAGTCTATCTAGAGTAGATATTTGAGATAGAGATATTCCTTGACTGCTAAACCATGCATCAATCATTTGATTACCATATTTATCCGGGAGCGAGTCTGCAAGCAGTCCTGGTAGTCCATGGTATGTGTCTGGGTTTAAATCAAAACTCCAGCTTTGATTTAAAGTTCTTGGCATCATAATTGGCGATAAATCATAAAGTAATGGAAACTTATCATCATATTCAAAGCTTAGAGTTTGAGAATTATTGTAAGCTGCATAGCCAACGATCTTCCCCCACATTTTGATTTCAATTTCACTAATCATTAGACTTACTCGCTCTTTGTCTTTCTTTCTTATTTCTGTTTTTATACTTTTCTTTTGGAGAAAAGTCTTTTGCTTCTAGTAATTTGTTTATTCTTTCGATGTCTCCAAAGAATCTTAGAATACGAATGAAGGTTTCTAGGTTAATGGCTTTGCCACTTTCAAAATTTTTAATGGTACGCTCACTAACACCTACTTCAAGTGCTAATTTTTCTTGGCTGATATCAGCTTTGAGGCGTCTTTTCTTTAGGCTCGCTCCAAGAACTCTTAAGATTTCAGCATCTGTTTGCCAAATGGTAATTGCCTGGTCCACGTATATATTATACCCATAAAGGGCAAAATATTAGCTTTAATGGCTTGAAATTGATCTTAAAGGGTAAGATTTTGCCCCTTAAAAGGCTTGCGGGAAACTAACTATTAAAAACCCTAAAGCACACAACCAGCATCTGTGACTTTGTCTCTTAAATATTCTTCTCTATTTTCTGGAAGTGGGTGAGTACTAAAGTACTCCATGATTTTATGCGTCTTTTCTTTGCTGGATATTTTTTGGAAAAATTCTAGTTTGTTTGGTGATTTGCAGTAAAACTTATTCATTAATGAAACAGCAAAATGGTCTGCTTCTCTTTCTTTACTGCGGCTGTAATGGAGGTTGTGGAATTGATTCGCGCCATCGTAGATATTGCTGTAGATAGTTTTCTTTTTAAAAACAAGTGCTTTAAATAAGCCTGTAATCCCAGTTCTAAAAATACTTTTATAAACATGGTGAGACTCTAGGTGCCCAAGTTCGTGAGCCATCACAAATGCTAGAGCAGCTTCATTTTCTAGGAAATTTATCAAGGCAGTGTTGACCACTATCTTATTACCTAAGCTTGCAAATGCATTGAGGTCTTCAGACTCAACAATTTGTAAGTCGTATTGGCTTATATCTTTGCCAATGCCTTTGGCAAACTTTTTTAGCATTTCACTTACGCTGTCTTTTTGTTCTTGGTTTACAGTGACTTTGATTTTATAAGGCTCAGTTTGCTCTTTCTTTGTTTCTTCAGCACTGGCTGAGTGAAAAGAGATAGATAAAGCTATGATGAAAAGATATTTAAACACGTAATAATACTAACATTTGAAAAGTGAAATTTAGCAAGTGCTAATACGAAATAGATCTTTATTTTCTGGGAATAATAAGCATAGTTAGCTGATTTTCAGTTTATTTAAAAAATAAACTAGAATACTAACAGTGCTCATCAATTTGAGCATTTCTTATTTCAAGGCATGGCAAAAAAGAAGCAACTCACAAAAGAAGAAATCAAAGAGACTTTAAAAATTACTAGCAAGACTAGTAATCGTGGAAGGGACATCGCGCAATTTATGCCGATAGTTGAAATGATCGCTCGTAAAGAATCTCAGTCTATTTCTAATCACGTTATTAGTTACGATGAGCTGGTTAATACTGGCTTGATTGCTGTTAATAAACTAATCATCACAGCGAACTCTACAAAAGACACAGAGTACAACTCCAGTTACATTGCTCAGTCAGTTAAATGGGCAATGAAAGATGAAGTGAGATCTAGGCAGTCTTGGTTTGGAGTGAAGAAGACTGAGCCAATTGATAAAAAAGCTATTCAGAAAAAAGCTGATGCTAGTGAAACGACAGAAGTTAAGACTCTGGATGATGCTCGTAAGGCTGTTTTCGAGGTGATAATGTCTGTGGAGGGTTTGCATGAAGATGTGGGTTTTTCGCCTACTGATGAGTCACCTGAGCACCTTGAGCAATTAGAACTAGTGGAAATGAAAGAGAACCTTATGAAGTCAGTGCATAAGCTTCCAGATAATTTACGTAGTGTTGTTGAAATGAGATTTTATAAAAATATGAGTGGTAATGAAGTGGCTAAGGAGCTAGGTGTTACTCCTTCTAGAATTTCTCATATGATTAATGAGGCTGTTAAGAAGCTTAAAATTTCAATGGTCGCTGCTGGTTATAAAGATTAGGAGTAAATCGTGGTAGGCGGTCAAGGTGATGTCAGCGGCGTAGGAGGTTCTAAGGGACCTAAGATTACTCGCATTGACATTGGCAAACAAAAGCCCGGACAACAAGCCCAAGAGCAGCCTACAGCTCCTAAAAAGGGCGCTGAAACAGCGAGAGAAAACAAGACACACTTTACTAAGCCCTCTGCTTCTCAAGACACTCTAGCTGCTAATAAAACTGGAACAGAAACTACAGTAGATAAAAATAAAGCAGATAGTCAAAAGCAAGAAAATTTACAGAAAGATTCTAGGCAAACAGAAACTGGTCTTAAGAAAGATTATGAAATAAAAAATGTGGGTGTTGAAGCCTTTTTAAAATCGAGAAAAGCAAAAAGAAAAACTAAAGGTGGAAAATCCAAAAAGCAAAGAGGCAACCCACCAAAACCAAATTTAAAAACCAGATTATCACCTAAAGGTGCAATTAACCCGAGGCGTCCTTTGCCAGCGATTCCAGGAAGACTCAAGTCTCTGACTCACATGAACCCTAAAGATCAGCTTCAAGAAGTTGTGAAATTTATGGAAGCTCAGCCAGCTTACCAAGATCCTAATCTTATTGCTCAGTATGCAAAACAGCTTTTAGCTAAAGGTGCTGATGCTAATTCAGAGATTAATTCTTTTGGAAAAATGCTTGGGCTAAATGAATCTATAGCTAATATGGATCGTGAAACTATTATAGCGACTATTACAGGCGCGCTTGATAACAGTGATTTAGGTGACGAGCTTAAAGCCATGATTAATGATGTGCTTGGGCTTTTAGCGCAGCAAGAGATGCATCCACTTAAACCTCTAATTTTACTTTTTATGCCTTTCCCTTTCTCTTTGATGATGCAGGATTTGGATGAAGAGTTTTGGATTGATGATGATGAGCTCTTTGAAGATGAAGAAGAGCCTGGTGAAGAAGGTGATGAGGAAGAAGAGTTTGAAGAAGGCTCAGAAGAAGAGCAGGAGCAGGTCTTTGATAAAGATTTTCATGCTGATGTAGAAGCGAGTATTTCTATTTCTACTTTAAATTACGGTAAAATGCACATTAATATTTCTCATGATGCTGAAGCTGATAAGTTTAAAGTTTTACTTAAAGGTGATCCAATGGCTGCTGATCTTAGTTATGTGCTTGAAGCGGCTTTAGAAAATGCTATGGGAGAGAACTCTGAGCTCTTTCAGAAAGAAATGAAACATTGGCACGACAATGTTTTAAAAGTTACAGAATCTCGTTATTTAAAGATAGATTCTTCGGGGAAGATGAATGAAAAGTTTATGCAGGCTTGTAACGTGATTTTAAATACTGTTGTTCAAAATGATCCTGAAAATGATAATGGCGGCGACATAGAGGCTGAATATAAGGTGATAGAGTAGGTTAATGACTAGTTTAGATAAGGAAAGTCAAAATCATTTGCGTTCTGTTGGCAGAATAGCTGGCTTTCACGGACTTAAAGGTGAAATTAAAATTTTCCCTTTGATGAATAATCCTGAGCATTTTAAAACTTTTAAAAAACTTTATCTCCAAGATAATGAAACAAATGAATATATTCTTCATGATATAGATAGCATTCGTATTCATAAAACCATGGTGCTAGTTAAGCTTAAGGGCTATGAGGATAGAACCGCTGCTGAAGTTTTAAGTGGACAAGTATTTGTGCCTGGTGATGAGTTAGAAGATTTAAGTGAAGATGAGTTTTACATTGCTGATTTAATTGGGCTCAAAGTTGTGGATGAAGCGTCTAATCTAATAGGAGAAGTTATAGATTTTTCTGAAGATGGACAAGAAAAGATTTTTATAAAAGTCGCTGCTGAACATAATCCTAAAAGAGATATGATAGTTCCTTTTGTTGATGAATTTATAGTATCTATCGAGATGGATAAGAGCGAAATAAAAGTAAAAGCTATAGAGGGTTTATTGGAGCTTGCAAAATAATGACTAAACCTCAGGTGAAAATTTGCGGAATTACAAATCTTATTGATGCGAAAAATGCTCTTTCTTTAGGTGCAGATTATATTGGTTTTATTTCAATTAACACTTCACCAAGATTTATTACTATTGATCAGATTCATGAGATCGCAAATGATCTAACTGAAGAAGAGAAAGCTAAATGTGTTTTAGTGACAGATGAAAATATAATTGATCAGATAGTCTCTGACTGCTCTTATTTAGGTTTTAAATATGTCCAACCCTACGGAGATCACCAGCTTAAAGATTTGAGGTCTCTGAGCCTTTTTGAGCTAAATATTCTTAAACCTCTTGGTGTAAAAACTTCTGAAGATATTAAAGATATCGGATCCTACAGTGACTTTGTGCGTCTATTAATACTCGACACTAAAACATCAGAGAAGCTAGGTGGTACTGGTAAATCTTTTGATTGGGATATTTTTAATGAAGCCAAGTCTCTGACCAAGGTGAAACTTGGCTTAGCTGGTGGTTTAAATCCCGATAATATAGCTGAAGCCATAACTAAAACAAAAGCAGATCTTCTGGATCTAAGTTCAGGACTAGAGTCTAAGCCTGGGATAAAATCATTTGAAAAAATGAAGCAACTCTTTTTAAATATTCATTAGTTTGACTGTAGCTGTCATTGCGAACGAAGTGACGCAATCCATACTCAAATGTCAGGAATCTATCCGATAAGCTGTTAGTAACTAATGAATAAGCCCGATAAGTGTTCAGTAAAATCCTAAAATTTAACCGATAAGATATTTATAAATTATCAGAAAAGTCAAATGTATGTATATTATTTCTTTTGAAAAATATAGAGTCTTTTATTAAAATGAGTTCTAAAAATACTCCGATAAGCAAATAAAGTATAATATATTTAATGAAACAATACTAGGGATAAGGCTTCTATATAAATTACAATTAATATAGGTGATTAATGAGTAGAGACTTAATTGGATTTGCTTATCATTTATAATATGAAAGTCATTAATTGCTTTTAAGGGGGCCAAATGCCAGACAATTCAAAGAGATTATTAGAAGCTTCGCTTAACATTAGCATTCCAAAAAACAAGTCAGTTAGCAAAACTGACCAAATAATGCAATTTTTCGAGAACCCCAAAGGCATTTACGCAGATCATTTTTGCGAACTATATGAAAAAACTTTAAATTCGCTTATCGGATCCTCTTCCGGAAAAGAGGAATTGGAGTATTACAAATGGCTTGACTTCAATTATCTTCGTGAAATAAACCAATCTAGCGCTAATTTAGCTAAAGCACTAAAAAACAAGGGCTATGTGAATTTACTTGTTGTAGGCATGGGCGGATCTGGAATCAACGCCCTGGTACTTAAGAATGCTCTTTATGACAATGCTGAATACAAAGCTGGCAAGCCTTATATCGATGTCCATAATAATATTGACCCTAGTGCACTTAATCGCAAATTAAGCTTCATAAAAGAGACGGACAAGCTTTCTAAAACTGCCTTCGCTTTCATCTCAAAGTCTGGCAACACAGATGAAGTAACTAGAAACATCTATCACGTTCTTGATTTCCTTACAGAAAACAACGAATCAAGGAAGCTTGCAATAGAGCAATTTGCTAAGCAAGCCGTATTCATTACTGAGATTAATCCTAATAACCAGTTGAATAAACTCAGAAAAGAAATCAAAGAACTATGCGGTATTGAAATAGCTCTCATCGAACATCATCCAGAAATAGGCGGACGCTATTCAATGTTCTCTCCTGTTGGAATGTTTCCAGCTCAGATGATGGGACTTGATACAAATAGACTGCTTATCGGAGCAGAGTCTTCTTTTGAAGATTTGACTAATTCTAAAGAGCTAGAAAATTCACAAGTCGGTAAGCTCGCACTATATGACATTATTTTCCAAAGACAAGGCTACCGGAATAGGTACAGCATGGTTTATTCTGATTCACTTGAAGCTTTAAATAAATTTCGAGCTCAACTAAAAGGCGAATCACTTAATAAAAATGGAATAGACTCCACTATGCACCTAGCTGGTATAGGTACTGTTAACCATCATTCAGACATGGAATTACTTTTTAAAGATGGTAATCAAGTCGTATTGGAGCAAATACTATTTAAAAATCCAATCAAAGACCACCAAAACACTTATGACGAAATCAAATGCATTGAAGACTATCAAGGTCAGTCAGCTCATATCAGCTTAATTCAGGGGCATATACTGCCAATCTATCAATATCTAATAGATAATAAGCACCCGGTATTTATTACAGTAATTGATGAGCAAAATGAAGAGTCGCTGGCATATTACTTAATGCAAGACATGCTAGTTACAGTAATGCAAGCAGGCTTGCAAGACAAACTTGATGATGCGATAAGACAACATGAAGTTGAAAAATACAAAAAATCGATCAAAGAGCAAATCAAGAAAAATAAATCTAAAAATGCAAAAGAAGACTAAAATTCAAATTTTCATCAAAAATACCGAAATTAGTCAAAATAATACACGCTTTTCGGTCCAGTAATTCAAAAACACTGTCCTAGCAGGCTTTAAATTCAAAATAATTAAGAGTTATCTTAAGTTTAATTAAAAACAAGACTTACAATAGTCTTATCGGGGCGGCTTCTATAAATCAGATTACGACATAAGTACAGGCTGCTTAAAACAGATCTTTTAGAGACCTAGCCAATTCTTGTCAGGATTGTCTTTATTGACTTCCCGAGCAACAACTATACAAAAAACCATAATTGCTAAAACACTTAAAACCATTAATAAAACTATTAAAAATTCTTCAGTCACGTAATAACTCCTTTACTATATCTTTTTTGAGCTGCCATAAAAACATATATGAAACCTAGAAAAGCCAGATACCAAAAAGAGACAATAACATTGATATCAAAAAACTCTTAATTCATGGTCTTTCTTCGCTTATCGGGATCAACACTTAGGTTTTAAAAGAAGCTATAAATAAATAATAATTCTAGAATCACTTTAAGCTTATCGGACTTTATTGTATCCCGCTAGTAATATTTCAATACTCTTATCGGACTAACGTTCGCAATACTTACAAAAAACTTATCAGCTTAATCTTGCAATCTTTCAATAGTCTTATCGGGCTTCTTTCTTTTAGCTTCAATATGCTTATCAGCAATTTAAACTTTCACAAAAGACTTATCGGAAACCTTAGACTAAGAATTTTTTTTTAGAATTTTAAATTTATCCCATTTCCTTCACCAGTGCTTCTTGTAGAAACTGGCATTTCTTTATAAATTCTATTTGCCAATCTTGAAAAAGGCAAACTCTGTAGCCAAATTTTTCCAGTACCTGATAGTTTTGCTAGAAACATTCCTTCTCCACCAAGAAACATAGATTTAAGTCCACCAGCAGTTTTTACAGAAAAATCTATCCCTTCAGAATAAGCCACGATACATCCAGTATCAATCAAAATAGAACTATCTCTTAGATCCTTTTCTATCACCGTGCCGCCTGCATGCACAAAAACCTTGCCATTACCCTCTATTTTCTCCATAATGAAACCTTCTCCACCAAAGAAGCCTGCTCCTAATTTCTTATTAAAAGCTAGAGAAAGCCTAGTGCCATGTGCAGCAGTTAAAAAAGATTGCTTTTGGCAGTAGATAGAATGGCTAGGAATTTGAGAAAGATCAATAGCAATAATCTTGCCTGGGTAAGGTCCAGCAAAAGCCACCGTCTTCTTTGCCTGAGATTGATTAGTGAAGTGTGTGATAAAGATAGACTCACCCATTATCATGCGGCTACCCATATTCATAAGCTTAGATATAGCACCATCAGCTTCTCTACTACCATCACCAGCCTTAGCCTCAAAAGCAATGCCATCATCCATATAGTTCATTGCACCAGCTTCAGCTATCACTGTTTCCTGCGGATCAAGCTCCACCTCTACAAGCTGCATATCATCTCCAAGGATCTTAAAGTCTATATCATGGGTGTTTCTATTCATAAGATTAAATTAACACAGATATGGATCACCACGAGCACCTTCAGTGCGGTCGGGGATATAAGGTATCTTACAGATGCTAGTTTGTGTAAGCCCCTCCTGCTCGTGATGACGTCATTGCAAGCAAAATGATGTCATTGCGAGGCGCAGTCGAAGCAATCCACAAAGAAGCTAAGACTTTTAACCAGACCTTAACTTATCCATGATTATTTAAGCTATACCACCAATTAGGGAAGAAACATGAGTACTCAATTCAACATTTCAATAGACAACGCAACAGGCGGACCATTTAGTATAGTGTCGCCAGTATTGAATAGTACAAATTTTTTAGATACACCCACACTTAAACCAAATGATAGAACAAAACTAGATCAATTCATAAAAAACCCTGATGAGAAAAGTTACGAAGAAATATTTGGAACGAGGATCAAGAAAAACGATAGCAGCTTTAATAGAGATGGTTTACTCGAAGATCATAATAAATTTTTAAGCGTACTAGCACAAGAGGACGCAGCAAATGCAGGAACTGCAGGTTATAAAGCTAAAATACCACAGTACTTAGAAGCTATTAAAAAAGTAGACAACAATGGGAAAATCGAAGTTGCAGATATCGCAAAAAGCACTAAACCAGAAGATCAAAAAGCATACGATACAATCATGCAACGCTATGGCTTATCAGACAAAGCCAGTGCACCTATAAACGCTAAACACAAGAAATTAATTGACGTAAAAGAAACTAAGGCTAAGGATCTTGGAAAAGAACTCAGAAAAGAGTTTGATAAAAATACAAACATAACAACACTCTCTAGAGATAAGAAAAAAACTGAAGATCTAAAGAAAGCAAGACAAGAATTCATAACTGAAGCATTAGCTAAATTCAGTCCTGAAGATAGAGCAAAAATAGCTGAAGGTTTCTTTGATGGTAATTCCGTTCAAGGAGAAGTAAGTGACCTAGAAGGATTCAAAAAAGACTTGGGAGCGCAAGGACTTAAGTTTAATGGAACAGACTTTGAAGGTGATGGCTTAAAACAACTTGACGGAGAAGGGAAAGAGTTAACAAAAGCACAAATACAAGGTAAACAGTTACTTTCAAAACTGGGCGCACAAACAGATCCAACAAAAGTGAAAGACGCACTAAATAATTTCACACCAGAACAAATTGAAAGCATGGGTGGAATTGAAGAAGTAAATAAAGTAATTAACCAAAAAGGCTTATATGCTTACACTGATATTTCAAGAAACTCTAAAGGAGAACCCATTAAGGTTGATCCTAAAACAAAGAAAGAAGAAATAGTCAGCCCAGCAGCAGCAGATAGAGTATATAAAGCAATAAAAGCAGAAACAAATAACAAACCTATCAATTTCACTAAAGATATTGGTGAAACAATAAGGTCTGGAAGTGACAAAGAAATAGTAGAGATGATTAAGGGCATAAAATCAAACCCTACTATACTAAAAGAAACAACCAACCAATTAGAAAGCAGTGACAGAAATGACATAAAAGGCTTAAAAGAGACTATAAGCAAACAAGTAACAGCTCAAAAGCAAGCTGATAGTCAGATCTCAAAGATTAAAGCTGAGTTGAATATAGTTGAAGCAGATAAAAAGAAGATTGAATTTGCAAGAAACTCTGTGCGTGAAGACCTTAAAGCTGCAGACAATCAAAGAGAAGCAAAACTAAAAGCAGCAATGGAAACTGCAAAAAAAGATTCTCTTGATAAAAATCCAAAAGCAGTTAAGGATTTAGAAAAAATTATTGAAGCTGCAGAAGATGGTGAAGCTGTAACAATAAACGGAAAAACATACAGTTTTCATAGCAGCAACAGCGAGGGAAGTATCGTCAATAAAGACTTTGATGAAAGTAACCCCAAAGTCAGATTAGCGAAACTAAGAACCAGCATAGAAAGCTACCTCGCTGATAACGCTAGCAAAGTAGATCAAGGAGAGAGAGGCTTTCTTAAAGAAGATGCATTAAATAAATTTGTAAGTAATAACGCTGACACTATAAACAACAGTGAGCTAGTCAAGCAAGCTGTGCATAGTGAGCTACTTAAGCCAACTGGACTCAATCTTAAAAGCTCAAGTATAGGACCCGTAGATTATGCGGAATTAACTGGACATGCAAAAACTTCATATAATCACAAACTTGCTAAACCTTTCAAGATAGCAGATGAAAAACTTACACTTTCAAAAATTAAAACAGCTTTTGGTACAGTAACTGATAGTAATACTATCTATAAACACGATGTAAGAACATATGCACCTCTACAACAAGCTGTTACAAAACATAGTAATGGTGTCAACCATGGTAATTTTGATTCAAAATTTGATTCGCTTACAGCAGATCTAGATAAAGCAATAGCAAGTGATACAAATTTAAAAAGCTTAACTCTTGACGAGCAAGCAAGCTATAAAGCTAATGCAATAAAACAATTCTTAAGAGAAAGCGAAGCAGGAAACTTATACTTAGCTAAAACTAAAGAAGCCGATTTGACAAGTCAAATAAAAGCTAAAGATACTGTAATAGTTGCCAAAAAAGGAGAGCTTCAAAGAGCTTCAGACAGATCAAAAGATTTTGCGACACTAAGAAAAAAGAATGAAGAAAGACTTAACAAAGCAGAAACAAGAGTTCAATTATATGCCGGTAAAACTGATATTGAAAAAATCGAAGAAAGATTAAAAAAACAATACACAGCTTACATTGATGAGCAAGCAGGAAGACCTGTTGAGTATGATGATGCAGGAAATATCGTAGAGTACGTGCCAGGCAAACTATCTAAAGGTCAAATATCTGCAAGACAAAAAGAAATTGATGCAAGAAATGCTAGAGATGATAACCCACATATTTCAGATGAGCAATTAGTAGAACTGGGTGAAAATCTTTCGTATGCAGTAGTTCGAGATACAAAAGCTGGAGAGCCATTTGAAGTTGCTTATAAAAGAGCATTAGACCAAATTGATGAATTAAATCCTGGACAAACAGATGCAGAAATTGGTAAAACTAACAATAGAGGATTATCAAAACGTCAAACAGACATTCTTTTAAACTCAATGATGATAGACCATACAGGCGCTTCTGATGACCTAGCTGACTTTGTGAATGATAAACCAGGAACACTTGCCACAATAAATAGAGAAACTGGCGAGCGCTTTGGCTACATAGCAGGAAGACAGCACGGCAAAGGCTGGACTTCAAGCGATAGTTTAACTTTAATGGGTAGCGGGAGCACAGTTTTACATTCAGGTAACTCAGTAACTCATGATTTATTAGAAGCAGCAAGAGGCGGGAAATTAGAATTATTGCCAGACAAAGTTGATAGTGGAATAAAACAATCAATGGTGGCTTTTGCTAAAGCAGCTGAAGAGGAAGCAGCAATGGCACAACAAAAATCACAAATCTATGGACAAATGTTCCAAGGAGTAAGTAAAAGTTTACAAGGCATGTCAGGAAGTGTAGAAAGACTTTATGCTGCTAAAAATGGCTACAACCTTAATGGCGTGAGATACGACAGATATTCATAAGCCTTAACAAGGACTTAACCTAAAAACGATAAATTATATACATAGGCAGCATTAGCAGCTTACTTAATACAGGAGAACGAATGTCTCAGCTTAGAGTCGGATCAGGAAATAACAGCGATAAAGTTAGAAAAACATCTAGCTCTAGTAAAGCGCGTGTTAAAGAGCAAACTAAAAAAGTTAGCTTAGGCACTGATGGCTTTAGTTCTAGTGGCACATCAAATAGCGCTTCTAGAAACTTACAAAGCTCAACAAACAATTCACCAAGCTACTCAGGCGGTTACACCTTTAATACAAAAGGTTTAAGTCCAGGGCAAGTAGCAAGCGCAGTTGGTTATGGATCAAGAGCAAAAATGGCGGGTTATAGAAATTACATGGATAGAGCTAAGTATGAAGCTAATGAAAAATTAACAGCAGAAGTTGTTGCTAATGACGCTGAGCTTATGGGAATAGCTGACGCTGAAGGTAATCAACTTACAGCAAATCTACTAAATCTTATGCAAACTCAAGGACTAAGCCCTGAACAGTTTAAAGTAGAAGCTAAAAAACTAATTAACACAACAAAAAATAAAATTGAAGCCAAAACAAATAGAGCAAAAGAAGACAAAGTGAAATCACAAAGAGAGACAGTGATGAATAGGAACTTACAGAAAATGTCAAGATTCACTGGAAAAGAGCTAACAGATGAAGATAGAATTCAAATAGAAGAGTTAACTAAGGAAATCATCATAGAGGATTAATGAAAGATAACGCACTACAAGCAGCAATACCTAGCAAAATCTCTGCGCCAGGGACAAAGCTAGCACGTACAAAGAATCTAGAAAAGAAAGAAGCAAAATCAAGCACGGAAACAAAATCTGATAGTTTTACTAAGCAGATTAACAGTAAGTTTGACTATGTTTCAAGAATGAATAATGCAGGAAAGTTTTTTGATGAAAAGATAGCAGAAAAAAGTAATGCTATCGCAAGACAATCAGGAGTAGTGGAAAAAGCTGAAACTGAAACCATCAAAGTAAATTACAATAGCTTGCGCAAATCAGAAGAGAAGGCTGATTTGCCGAGTTTTGTAACAGACACAAGAGCTTTTGAGCGTTATAAAAAAGAATATGATGCAGGGAAAATGAAGATAGAGAAGTCGGCTAATGGTTTAGATTATGAGTTTTCACTAAATACCGCGCATGGTAGCGTCTCAGGCGTATTCAAACGCCCTGTAGAAGCATAGGATGGATCGCCGCAGTCCTTCGGACTTCGCGATGACAGCGAAGCAATCCATAAATTCGAACTTCTCTTAACCTGAATTTAACCATAAAAAGCTTTAATAAGTGTGGAGTTAAGTCATGGCAGGAAATTCAATATCAATATCATCAGCAAAAACATTCCAAGCAGAAGCATCATTTTATGGTGGTGGAATCAATGGAATAGCAAATTGGGCAAATTCAATGATGCAGCTAGTTCAGCGAATTGATGAGATTGAAAACCCAGAAAAATACGGCGGAGGAAGCGCTGGTGGAAGCTCAGGATTAAACAGTTCAAATAGTTTTGTAGCAACTAACCCAGGACAATTTTCAGTAAATGCTCCAGAAATTACAGAAAAAGATAAGGCTGTAGATGAACTTAACAAGCAAGATGCATCTATGCAAAATAGATACGTTAAAGCTAAAGAATCAGAGCCTACCGGTTTTGATAAAAAGAAAGATGCTTTAGAAGGCACATTAGAAAAAAGAGCAGGTCAATTTGAAAGCTACACTAAAGAACTTCAAGATAAAAAAGAAAAAGGTATACCACTTACAAAAGCTCAAGAAGATTATTTAAAAGCAGGAGAAAGCTACCAAGCTGCAATATCAAAATTTCAAACAAAACTGGGAGCTCCAGGACAGACAAAAGCCTCTGCACCAAAAGCAGCAACTAAAACAGAAGGCGCAAAAGCAGAAACAGCTAAAGATCAAGTAAGTGCTAGAACAAATCAGAGAATACTTAGAGATCATCCTGGAGTAACAGGCATTGCTACAGGTTAATAAAATTAATAAGCCAAATCAGTATTTTGAGTAATCACTATTTGAAGTTCCTGTCCTTTATAAACAGAAGCTCCATCACCTCTTGAGAAAAGAGCTATAACACTGCCAGCAAGAAGTGTTCCGACTACAGGCACGCCAGCTGTTGCAATAGAAACTGCTTTACCAGCAGTAGAGTCTAATAAATTATTAGTTGGAGCCATCGCTTTATCTCCAAAACCAGTTTGAGGATCTAATAAACCATCTTTATTAACCACACCTAGCTGGAAACTAAGATCGGCATCTAAAGGCACATAGTCGCCTTGTGGAGTCATCAGAGAGTCAAGTTTAATACCAAGCTTACCAGCTCTACTTAAAAATCTAGGTTTCTTTAAAGTAGATACTTTACCTCTAATCCAGCTATCCTTAGGAACAATAAGTTTTTTTAAACCTGATTTAGAACTGATAAAAAAATCATCAAGCACTCTTGCTTTAAAATTATCACCAATAGAAGCACTACTTGCAGATAGTGGAGACTCTACTTCCATGCGAAGCCTAGTTTTTATAGGAACCTGACCTATAGAAGTTTTAAGTTTGAAAGGCGCTGCTGCAAATTCAGACATGCCACTAGGATCAACAGGCTCGCTTGTAGATTTATGCTTTTCAATATCAGATCGACTTGGCTCTCTAAGATCAAGTTGATCAAGGTTAATGCTCTCGTCATTAATGCCAATAGCCATTGAAGAGTTCAAAAGCTGCGCTGATATACATAAAACTAATAAAAATAATCTCAATTTTCCGTCCTTTCTGCCGATTAACTCTATAATAACACCGCTTTACGTGGAGTTATTGAGTACTTCTATATAAAGAAGTAAAAAAGAGGCAAATAGTTTCTTTGTATTTGCAACTAAAACAATAGTAATACACAAAGAAAGCCGAAAAGCTAGTATCAATAAGGAAATTTAATCTAGGAATCAGTCAGAACACCTAGAAGATTTACATATCCAAAATGATACTATAGATGCACAAAAGAAATGGGTGGTAAAGAGAAAAACAGAAGATTTAAAAGTTTAGCTAAAAAGCTAGCTATCACTCTTGCGCTATTTTTAAACATTTTACTAAATATAAATTCAGTAAAAGCAGAAGTGATTGCAACTCAGAACTTGATTAAAGAAAGCACTATAGACCTTATAGGAGCTGCAGAAGAACCTTTAATTATGGACTCTCAAAGCAAATATATTTTAAAAATAGCAAACATAGACCCTAATGCAAGTCATATAAAAATTAAAGTAAACAAGAAAGCAAAAAAGAAATCCAACTTAAAACTAATAAGCAAAAGAGCTATAGAAGTTCAAACTGACGCACAAGGTAATAGATTTGCTTTAATAAAAATTAAAACTAAAAACAAATCAAGTGTACACAATCTAAAAATGAAAATGTACCAAAAAGATCAAGAATTATTTAGAACAGTAAGATACGAAGATTTGAAACTGAATGTAAGTGGTTTTGAAGCTTGCCCAAGAAGATCAAAGCCTGTTTGCGGTACTAGAACAGTATCAGAATACTGTCCTGATCCTAATAGTGGAATTTGCTTTCAAACATTTGCAACAGAGCATAAGACTTTTGATAACTTTTGCAAGCTAGAAGAAGCTGGTTTTGATTTAGAAAGTACTAAGGCTTGCATCCAAGAGGGTGTATTTTTAGAAAACTATTAAAAGTTATTGAGAGCATAGCTGTCATTGCGAGGAGCAAAGCGACGAAGCAATCCATACGTCATTGCCAGAAGCGAAGCGACGAAGCAATCCATACGTCATTGTCAGAAGCAAAGCGACGAAGCAATCCATACGTCATTGCCAGAAGCAAAGCGAAGCAATCCATACGTCATTGCGAGCAGGAGGGGCTTACACAAACTACCATACGTGAGATAAGTTAGATCCCCGAACGCACCGAAGGTGCTCGAAGCAATCTAAATATAAATTTGAGCGTATAAGTCATGCCAATTAGGATTTAATTTTTCTATTAAGCTAATTTTTCTTGCTCTAGAACCAGCTTTAATTTGCTTCTCTCTTGCTATGGCTGCATCCATAGATTCAGCTAATTCATAATAAACTAATAATTTATAAGCATACTTAGAGCTAAAACCTTTCATGATTTCATTTTTGTGTTCATAAACTCTTTTTATTAAGTTAGAACTAACTCCAGTATAAAGTGTTCCGTTTCTTTTATTAGCCATAATATAAACAGTTGGGATTTTCATAATATTATTCTATTTAAAATAATTATTAATCAGGGATATCACTATCTTGGATTGCTTCGCCCTTCGGGCTCGCAATGACATCTACGCTCGCAATGACATCTATGCTCGCAATGATTCAGCCATAGCTTTAGGCTTATCAAGTTCAAGAAATTCTAAAATAGTTGGAGCTATATTAGCTAAAGCAAGATCCTCAGACTGTTTTAAAGAAATATCATCTTTAGAGTTATAAATTACAAAAGGTACTTTATTAGTACTATGCGCCGTACGAATATCACCATTATCCTCAGTTACCTGATCAGCATTACCGTGATCAGCAGTGACCATAAGTACATAGTCATTAGCCTTAGCTGCATCACAAACTTTAGCTAAAGACTTATCCACAGCTTCTATAGCACTGACTATCGCACCCCACTTGCCTGTGTGCCCAACCATATCAGGATTAGCAAAATTACAAACAATCAGCTCATAAGTATTTTTATTAATAGCATCTAGTAAAGTCTCAGTCAATTCAGGCAAAGACATTTCAGGCTGCAAATCATAAGTAGCTACTTTAGGACTTTTCACTAAGCCTCTTGTTTCGCCTACAAAACTATCTTTTTTTCTAACATTAAAAAAACTAGTAACGTGATTAAACTTTTCAGTTTCAGCAGTTCTAAATTGTTTAAAGCCTGCACTAGAAACCACTTCACCTAAGCTCAGAGAAAGGTCTTGCACAGGAAAATCCTCATCTCGAAAAGCAATTGGCAGTTCTAAAGCATTTGAATATTCAGTAAAACAAAGATAATAAAGATTTTCAAGTTCTAAGTGCCCGTGATCTTTACAAATACTCTCACTAAAACCTTCAAAAAGTGACATTGAAGCAAGCTCGTCTTTTCTAGTCTTATCAGCTGAAGAGAAATATTCAAAGAGCATTGAAATTTGCCTAGCTCTATCTGGTCTAAAGTTAAAAAATATCACAGCATCTTTATCATCAATCAAACCTTCTTTATTAATCAAAGTAGGCATAATAAACTCATCAGAGTCACCCGCAGGGTTTTTGCCAGATTTTGCGAACTCATAGCCATGCTTAATAGCATCAACTGCAGTTTTTTCATGCAAACAATTAGACTTAGAATTTAATTTCTTTAAAACACAGTCAAAATACTTTTTATTTCTATCCCAGTTCTTATCACGGTCCATTGCCCAGTAGCGTCCTGAAACTGTTGCGATATTAACTTTCTTCTGAAGGCTTTCTAGCAAGTGAGCTGCAACATAAGGCGGATCATCGCGTCCATCCGAGATAGCGTGAAGATAAAGATTATCAGTGTCCAGACCTTCTTTTTCTGCCATCTCAACAAGAGCATTAAGATGACCAATATGAGAGTGGACATCACCTTCAGAAATCAAACCCATCAAATGAAGCTTAGAACCATGATATTTAACGTGCTCAAAAGCGTTTTTAAGTTTTTTATTTCTAAAGAACTCACCATTTTTGACCATATCAGAAATCATAGTTAGTTTTTGTTTAACTACTCTACCAGCACCAATATTTTCATGACCAACTTCAGAATTACCCATAATGCCATCAGGCAGTCCTACCTGAGTGCCACTAGCGTGCAAAAGCGCACGCGGACATTCAGCCCAAAGTTTATCAAAACGAGGCGTAAGTGCAGCCTTAATAGCATTGCCCTCTGTTTTATCAGAGTGCCCCCAACCATCAAGAATTAGCAATATTGACTTTTGCATCAATTAAAAGAATAGCATTAATAAATGGATTGCTTCGCTCGCAATGACAGCATTAAAGCTTAACTATCTTATTTTCAAAGTATTTTTCGAATATTTTACGAGCAACAGGCGCGCAAACACTACCGCCATGCCCAGCACCCTCACCAAATACAGCAACAGCAATCTCAGGCATTGGTTTTATCCTATCTTCGTCCTCATCGAAATTAGCAGCCTTACCATTAATTTTTAAGTCTTTATAAACAGGACCATAAGCAACAAACCAACCATGCGTAGATCTTTTATAACCATGGACTTCTGCAGAACCTGTTTTTCCAGCAAGAATAATATCTTTTAATTTAGAAGCCTGCCCAGTACCTCTATCAATACAAAGCTCCAAACCTTCTTTAACTACATTTAAACTTTTATCAGAGATTTTAATAGTACGCTCTGGTTTTTCCTTTTTTTTATCTTGGACTAAATGTAACTGCGGCATAACACCATTCATAGCAATTGTAGAAATCATTCTAAGAGCTTGAAGTGGCGTAACCATCAAGAAACTTTGACCAATTGAAAAATGCAAAGTATTGCCTGGATACCATTTTTCTTTTAAACGTTTCTGCTTCCATTCAGGACTAGGAAGTATTCCATCACTCTCGCCAAGAAGCTCAACTCCTGTTGGTGATCCAATACCAAATTTTTCAGCTACTTCACTTAGCCATTCAGGCTTTAACCTACGTCCTATTTGATAGAAGTAAGTATTTCTAGACCACGATAAAGCAGTTGGAAGATTCATTTGAGCAACTTCACCAGTCCAGTCACCAAAATTAAAACCACCAATACTAATATTTCCAGAAACTTTCAAGACTTCATCACGCGCAGCAACACCATGCTCAAGAGCTGTCAAAGCAGTAATGGGTTTAAAAATACTACCCGGCGTGTATGAAGACAAAGCCCTATTTAAGAAAGCTTTAGAAGCTGTAAGCTCCCTGTAAACATTAGATGAAATAGGTTTTGTAAAAATATTCGGGTCAAAACCTGGATTACTAACTAAAGCGAGTATCTCACCATTTTGAGGATTAGCAACCACAACAGCACCAGGCATCTTGCCCATAGCTTTTTCAGCAATTTTTTGCAGCTCAATATCTATAGTTAAGTTTAAATCGTGACCGCGAACAGCCTTTCTAAAAGTCTTACTTGGGATATGAGAAGATACTAAAGTCCTTCCGTATCTATCTACTGGAACTCTTTCTTCTCCATTTACACCACGAAACTGATCATCAAAAACTCTTTCTAATCCTTCCTTACCAACAATATCTCCAAGACTAAGATTTATGTCTCTTCTTTTTTTAAGTTCATTAGGACCTACCTGACCGACATAGCCTAAAAAATGTGAACCAATATTACCGTAAGGGTAAAAACGAATAGCTTGCCTCTCAACAGCTATACCAGGAAGTTTTTGATAATTTTCAAAAATTCGAATCGCCTGTTCAACTTTAATATCATTATCTATAGTTAAAGGTAATGGAATTGAAGGTTGCATTTTCATAAAGATATCCATGAGCTCATTACTGGGTTTATCTAAAATTTTTGATAAGGAAACAGCCACCTGTCTTTTTTTCTTAGTTTCTCTAAGCATAGAAGGGTAGACTATTACACTAAGTGATTGTTTATTTGTAGCTAAGATATTTCCATTTCTGTCATAAATAACACCACGGGGCGCTCTGGTTACTAAAACACGCGTTGAATTATTTTTTGCAAGCTCACTATACTTGCGGTGTTCGATAACCTGAAGCTGAAGCAATCTTAAGCCCAAAATAGAGAAAAGAATAATAGTAAATGTTGAAAATATTATTGGCTTTTTCATAGATTTAGCTAATAAAACAGTACAAAATAAAGACTACCACTATAATGATCTTAGAATGATTCAGATAAAAAATTTATGTAAATCATTTGGGACTAACGAAGTCCTCAAAAATATAAGCTTGGAAGTTTCTAAAGAAGAAGTCCTGGCTTTGATTGGTTTTTCTGGCTGTGGCAAAAGTACCGTATTAAAAATAATAGCTGGCTTAACTAAAGCAAATTCAGGTGAAATTAAACTTGGCGAAGGTGAATTAGGTATGACATTTCAATATTCTGCCTTATTTGATTCGATGACAGTAAGAGAGAACCTACTTTTTGCACTTAAAAATGAAGAGGCTAATCTTAGTAAAGAAGAAAAAAATAAACTAATAAGCCAAAAGTTAAGCTTACTTGGGCTTGCTGGAAAAGAAGAAAACTATCCATCGGAGTTATCTGGAGGGATGAAAAAAAGAGTAAGTTTTGCTAGAGCAATTATAAAAGATCCAGATATTATTTTATTTGATGAACCTACTGCTGGTCTGGATCCTGTAGCTAGTACTATTGTTGAAGATTTAATTGTAAAAGCACAAAATGAAACTAAGGCATCAAGCATTGTTGTCACTCATCAAAAAAGTACAATTCTAAGAACTGCAACTAAAGTAGCTATGCTTTATGACACAAAGATCGTATGGGAAGGAAGCCCACAAGAACTCTTTGATGAAAATAATTCAAATAAATACGCAAAACAATTTAGAGAAGGGCGAGTAGAAGGTCCTATGGAAGTAAATGTTTAAATTAGTCATCCATGACTTTTCCAGCAAAAGTATTCATTGCCATTTTTACAGTCTCATCTAATTTATGACTACCAGAATTTTTAAAAGAACCTTCTTGAGGATTTCTTTCAGGTTCAACAGAAGCATCAAAATTTTCAGTGACTGCATCTAGCTTCGGGCTTAGGCTTTCAACTACTTTAGCAACTGGCTCTGGAGCTTTAGCTTCAAATTTCGGAGGCTCTGGGGCTTTAACTTTAGGCTTATCAGCATAAGGACTAGACTCAGTTTCTTTTTCAACTTCAACAATATTAAGTTCACTAATATTATCTCCGTGAGCTTTTTTAATCGCTGAAAGAATTTCTTCAGACTTAGTTTCAAGTTTAGATTTTAAAAATTTAAATCTTGCAGGGATTTCGATAAGAGCAGCATTGCCTTCAAGCTTAGCCAAGTTTGCTTTACTACTTAGATAAATGCCTTTACAAGCTGGAGAGAGGTATTCTAGAAAGCCAGCATCAGCATTAGTATCAAGAGCTGGAGCAGCAGGACTTTGAGGACTAGCGTCAGCTGTCACTTCCTTAACTTGACTTTCTTTAACAGGTGCCTGGCTTGGAGAAGTAAATTTAGGTCTGGCTTCAGGGCTTGGTCTTGCTGGAGCACTTTGAGCAGGTCTCTGGCTAGGCGCGCCGCTTTCTAAAATCTCTAATCGTTTTAAAAGATCTTTAGTAATAGCAATATCTTCACGGTAAGCAAGTTTTAATAAAGCTGCTTTCACTAATGATTTAGATTGAGAACTTTGCTTAAGTCTAAGTTCAAGCTCAGACAAAATATCAATCATCTGAACAAGCTCGGAATTTTCAAAATGATGCTCGCCTTTTTCTAAAAGTTCAAGCATAAAATTACTAAGTTCTTTAGTTACTTGATTAGCTTCTTTACCTTTTCCAAAAACTTTATCTAAAGTGCTGATCAATAAAGCAGCATCTTTTTTTGCAATTCCACCCACAAAAGCATTCAAATCTTCAGTGCTAAGCCCACCAACAAGCTCTAAAACCTTATCAAGCGTAATTAGATCTTTAAAAACACTAAGTTGATCCAAAAGACTAAGCGCATCTCGCATACCACCATCTGAGCGTTTTGCAATAAGCTCTAGAGCTGGATCTTCAATTTTAATTTCTTCTTTATCAGCTACATATTTAAGGCGTTTTACTTGGTCAGCTAAAGAAATTGGTCTAAAACTAAACTTTTGACAACGACTTACTATCGTAGGCAAAACTTTATCTTCTTCAGTAGTTGCTAGTATAAAAACAACTTTCTCTGGCGGCTCTTCAAAGACTTTCAATAATGCATTGAAAGCAGCGTTAGAAAGCATATGAACCTCATCTATAATGTAGATTTTAAAATTACCAGCAACACTAGCCAAATTTACTTTGTCAATTAAAGATCTAGCATCCTCAACATTACCGTGACTAGCTGCATCAATCTCAACTACATCAAGACTAGTAGAATTTATAATCCCAACACAGCTTGAACATTTACCACAAGGGTCAATGGTAGGCTCGTGATTAGATTCAGACTCCCCAAGACAGTTCAAACTTTTAGCAAAAATTCTAGCGCTACTAGTTTTACCAGTACCTCTTGGTCCAGTAAAAAGATAAGCATTTACTAGCTTATTATTATTAATTGCATTTTTAAGAGTCTCTTTAATTGACTCTTGCCCAACCAACTCATCTAAGGATTGCGGGCGGTATTTAAGAAATAATGGTTCGTAGCTAGTTAAAGACATCTAGATAATAAGTGTAGCTTATAGGCTTGAATTCTTACAAGCCAACATCATAAATATAACCATCATCACGCTTTGTATCCAGCAAAGCATCTTGAATATCAAGTCGATAGCTATTAATCAGGTTAGAAGACAAATCTCGAGGACGGTTAACATCTATTTTTATATCAGCTTTTATTACAGCATTATTAGTTTCAGAATTTCTACCCATTACTAAAATACGGTCAGAAAGTAAAAGTGCTTCATCTACACTATGAGTTACAAAAATCACGCTTTGCTTATAATTACCAGAATTAATCTCAGACCAGATTCTAATTAACTCTTTGCGCATAGAATTTCTAGTTTGAGCATCAAGTGCAGCAAAAGGCTCATCCATCAAAAGCAAGTCCGGTTTAACAACTAGAGCGCGAGCTAAAGCTACTCTTTGTTTCATGCCACCAGAAAGTCCATTAACATTTTGACGAGCATGTTTAAGCAAACCTACCATTTTTAAATAACGCGCTGCTTGAAGATTTCTTTCTTGTTTATCTTTAACAGTATTTTCTAAACCAAAAGCTACATTATCAATAACATTTAGCCAAGGGAAAAGTGCATACTCTTGAAAAACCAAAGTACGGTTAATGTCAGGTCTAAGAACTTTCTTTTCTCTAACTAAGATCTCTCCTTTTTCGGGCTTCACAAAACCAGCAATCATACCCAAGAGAGTACTTTTCCCGCAGCCACTAGGTCCAAGAAAACAGGTAAACTCGCCATCTTTTATATCAAGATTAAAATCCTCAAAAATCTTATCTCTAGAAGATTTAGCAGCTGAAAAAGATAAGGATATGTTTTTTACTTCTACAGCCATTAGCTTTCAAAACCCCAAATTCTGTGTACTGATTTTTCGACCTGCCTAAAAAAAACATTGTCAGTAATATATCCAAGAATTGCAATTATAAGAATCATAGACAGAACTTGAGACATATCAGCAAGACTTCTACCAAGCTCAAGAGTCTGTCCTATTCCAGCGCCAGTTACAAAAAGCTCACCAGCAATCAGCGCTCGCCATGCAAAAGCCCAACTTAATCTAAGACTAGTAACTAACTGAGGAACGATAGCTGGCAAGATAACTCTTATATAAAGGTCCAAATATTTAGCACCTAAAGTTTGCGCTGCTCTAATTGTTACCTGAGGAATCGTTTTTACAGCAGTCTTAACACCTAATGCTGTTGGTATAAAAGCTTCAAGGATAACTATAAATAAAACAGCAGCCTCAGAAATTCCAAACCAGAGCAAAGCCAAAGGCACCCAAGCGACACTAGGAATTGCTTGAAGAGCCGTTAAAGTCGCGCCTATTGTATTATCCAGAAAACTATATCTAGCTATAGCAATTCCAGAAAAAAGACCAAATGAAACCGCAAGCAAATAACCAAAGATCACTCTTTTAAGTGATTGCAGTATTGCTTCCATGTAACTAGCCTCATTAAAACCAAAAATCAAAGTATCTAAAACATCTTGAGGACTAGGTAACAAGTAACTAGGATAAATTTTTAAACTAGCTACTAACTGCCAAATTGAAATTAAAAGAACTAAAAAAACAATACGGTGCAAAAAGACATTAGACAATAAAGCAAATTTTGAATCTGCTGTCACTTGACCTGCCGTTCTTCGGTTTTTCAATACCTTAAGCACTTCGATGATTTTAACACCTTCAATAATTAACCAGATCTTAACGCTATCTTGATAAGTTAAGCTATCAGAGCAATTTCACGGGAGAGAAAATGTCAAAAAACATCAAAAAAATAGTCCAAACAGCAGCCTTAATCATGATTATGGCACTTAGCATAGGCTCAGCTGAAGCAATAATCGCATTTGGCTTAAGTAATGGCAGAAGGCTAAATCTTGATGGTAATAATACTTTTGATATAGATTTTGAAATTACGGACACTAAAGCAATTAATGACCATCAAACAGAATTGACTTTTAAGGTAAAAGATCTTCAAGATAAAGGTGATGTACTAAATTTAGCTTGGGACCTTATTAGAAGTGATTCTTCAATAGATAGAATTACTGACTTCAGTGATGTAGCAGGTGTAGATAAAAGTGTTCAAGCAATATATAGCGAAAAAGAACTCAATGATGGTGTGCTTATTACTGTTGAAGTATATAGAGGAACAGGACCAGATGCAGCTGAGCACAAAGTAAAAAGAATTAGAAAGAATGCTGCAGGCGAAATAACAATAGTAGATTCATCAAGAAGTGAACTATTATCCAATGATATAAGAAGCATAAACACAAGCTATAGAACAGTCCCAGACACTCAACAATTCAGCTCTACCGGCTTTAATACATTTAGAATTAATCCTGGTAAAAATACTTTGGATCTAGATATTACCGTTAAAAGTTATACACATCATGGTGACAATATTAATTACGCTCCAGAGTTTGTAAGAATTGAAGTAGAAAATCAAAGAGGTGTGGTGATTATCAATAAAACATTTACTAATGATAATCCAACATTTGGAGCTATGCCATTTGTAAATGTTCAAGACTTTAATTTCAAAGTAAAACTAGAAGGACTCAGAAGCTTAGATTCTTATAATTTTAAGTTAATTACAAATGAAAAATTTCCAGTCACGTTTCACTCACCATTATTATTTGAAACAAGGATAGAAGCAGTACAAAGCTTTATAAGCCCTGAAAGCACAGAAAGCGACAGTGAGAATGAAGCAGATAACAGTACTGGTAATGGTTCTGAAAACAATGATGAAACTGATAATAATGGCGATACGGATGCTGATGAAGTTAATGATGGCGAAGTTTGTGGTCAAGGTTTCACCCCAGGTTCTGGGACAATTAATACATGCGGAGATCCAGATAATTCGGCTGATGACGAAACAACTAATGATGGATCAGAAGATACCGGAAGCACTGGCGGTGGATCAGGAAACACGGAAAGCACAACTGGTAGTGGATCAGGCGACACTGGAAACACTGGCGGTGGATCAGGTAGCACGGGAAGCACTAACGGTGGATCAAACGATACTGGATCAACAGATAATGATACAGGAACAGATGATGATGAGATAGAAACAAGAGACGAAGACCGTTTTGGTGATGAGACAGAGACAAATATCCCAAACAATGATGATCAAGAAATTAGTGAAACTACAGTAGTAATTCCAAATAGAAACAATCCAAACACCGGAGAAATAACTCTAGTAATATCAGAAGGTGAAAACAGAAGCTTAAAAGCCGGTGAAGAACTAACTTATCAGATCAAAGTAAATAGCAAGATTTTTAAATTTGACAAATATAAAAAGAAAGGGACAGCTATAGTAGGAAATGACGGTTTACTTAAACTTGAAACACTAAGTTTTAAGGAAAAAAGAAATAAACAAAGAGTAGCTAAACTTTTAAAGTCACAAGGTAAGCTAAAGCTACTAAAAATAACTATTCGCGAAAAAGAGAAATCAAGAGTTTCAGTTAAACGTGGCGAAAGACCTAAGAAAATCAATAAAGTTATTAGCAAAGAAACTATAATTCTAGACTAGAATTTATCAAAATAATAAACCTCGCGACTTCCTAAAATCATAGGTAAACACACTGACTCCGCTAGAAAGGAGCTTTAACAAGTAGAATAAATGGACTAGTCAAGTGAAGAAGACCTTAATCTAGCCTTAATTAAAACAAGATAATATGCATTATCTGGGATTTAAGGAAGCCAGAAAGGGAGTACAATCATGCTAAAAAAGAAAGAGAAACTGAGGAGTAGCTATTTGCAAAATCCAATTAGAAACTTATTTATATCAATATTATTTACTTTTTTAGTAGCCGTGCCAGCTCAAGCTGTAGTTGACGGTAGCATGAATGTTAATTTACCAAAACTAGAAGGTCAATCAAACACTACTTATCTAAGAGCTGAAATAAATAATTTTCCACCTAACACAACAATTCAAGATTATACTTTTGATTGGGATACAGATCAAGATGGTAGCTTTGACAAGTCAGGAAGAGAAGTAGGTGTATTTTATCCAGACCAACTTTTTATAAATGGAAATGGGGTAATTTTCAATCAACTACAAACCATTACATTAAAAATTACAAATACTAAAAATAATGAAACACTTACTCTAACACAAGCTTTAGAAGTATTTAACAGAAGACCTTCTGCTACTTATGTTACAAGCACAAGAAAAAGACCTTTCATAATTAACGGTTGTATGACTAACCCTCAAAGAGACTGTGACGTTTCATATGGAATAGATTTTGTAGCAACAGTTGATGACGAAAACCCAAATAACATAAATCACAGAGTAGACTTTAGTAACGCTCAAAACAATAGCAATTTTAATTTAAGCCTTCAAAGCAATTCAAATGATTTTTCATTAACCTATGCAGCAGCTGGCACTTATAATGTAGCTATCATAGCGACAGATATATATAGTCTAAATAGTCAGCAAGAATTTTTGACAATTACTATTCCAGAAAATATTAGACCTGATGTGCAATTCAGCAGTTCTGGAACTACTGTAAACGTTCCAGTAAACTTTGATGCTTCAGCATCTAGCGATAGTGATGGCTCTATAGCTCAATATGCATGGGATTTCAATAGTGACGGGACTTACGAGCAAATAACTGACATTAACAATCTAAGAAAAATTACTAGTCATATTTTTAGCACAACTGGAAATAAAACTATCACTTTAAAAATTACAGATGATAGCGGGCAAAGTAGCACAAAAGTGATGAACCTAAATATCACTACAAAGACAAACAACGCACCAGAATTAAAACAAATTGGTGCACAAACTTTTACTGTTGGTCAAAAACTAAGCCTTCCTCTAGAAGCAACAGATAATGATCAAAATGACATATTAGATATTAATTTAATTGGCGTAGCAGCAGGAAGCTTCACAAATCTTGTTAAGAGTGTAGGTAAAACTAATGTACTATATGAATTCACACCAAACTCAAATGCTTCATTTACTAGAACATTCTGCGCAAACGATAATACTGGAACAGCTAATTCACAAGACTGTGAAACTGTAACTTTTACAGAAGCTAACAACCCAGCTCCTCAAGTTAACAACGCACCAACTCTTAATCCAATTGGCGCTCAGACACTTACAGTAGGGCAAGCTACAAGCATAGAAATTACAGCTGCTGATCAAGATATAAATGATGATTTAAACATTATTGCTAATGGCAACACCAATGGTGGGCTAATAGAAAATATTAGAAAAGCTCCTGGTGACACTAGAGTAGACTTTAATATAACTCCAGCAAATGATACTGACTTTAGTCTAGAGTTTTGTGCAAACGATGGCACAGATAGCGACTGTGAAACTGTACAATTTACAGTTAACGATCCTCAAGCACCTGTTAATGACCCACCAAGCTTCACTACAGTACCTACTAACACTATTGCTGGTGAAGTTGGCAAGGAACTAACTTTTACAGTTATTGCTAAAGATCCTGAAAATGACACTGCAAACACAGATATTATCGAGCCAACAAACATGCCAAGTGGAGCAGTTTTCACAAAGACTATTAATGGAAATGATATAGAGTTTAAATTTACTTTCACTCCAACAGCTCAGCAAACTGGAGACATCACATTAAGCTTAGGTTTAACAGATGGCACAAATACAGTTAGTAATGCTGCAGTTGTAAATATCACTGTTACAGATCCAAATTCTGGCGGCGGAAATACCGGCGGCGGTAACACTGGTGGTGGAAATACCGGCGGCGGTAACACTGGCGGTGGCAACACAGGTGGTGGTAATACCGGCGGCGGCAACACTGGCGGTGGTACTACTGGTGGAGGAACAACAACTGGTGGTGGTAACACCGGCGGTGGAACAACAACTGGTGGTGGTAACACCGACGGTGGAACAACGACTGGTGGTGATGACACAACAGATCCAGTCATAGATCCAGTTCCTGACAACACTAGCAAAGATATTATTGAAACAGAAGTGCAAGTAAACAACACTACAAGTACTGGTCAAGCAACAATTGAAATAAATAAAGCTGAAGCAGGACTTCAAACACTTAGTGAAGGTGATGAGTTCTTATTTGTAATTAAGCCAAACAAGAAAATTTTCAAATTCAATAAATTTAAAAAGAAAGGAATAGCAACTATTGGTAACAACGGAAGTTTCATGATTCCATCTATTCAATTCAAGATCAAGAAAAACAAACATAGAGTAACTGAAAAGCTTAGAGCAAAAGGCAAACTTAAACTCTTTAAAGTAACTGTAAAAGAGAAAAACAAAACAAGAGTTAAAGTCAAACGCGGTAAAAAATCTAAAAAGAAACGTAAGATTATTTCAAGAAAAACAATAATTCTTGAAAAGGAGTCTAACTAATGAAGACTCTCAAGTACTTATTCAGAAAGGGTTACAAGCTTAGCCTAATAATTTAAAAATAGGTAAGAACACCTAAGCAGATGATTTTAAATAAAAAATCCTAGTATTTTTTTATGAAATATCAAGCCTGTATGTATCTATATATGTTATTATTTATAATTGGAACACTCATATTTAAGGGAGAAAGAGAAAAATGGCAAACCTAAGGAACTTTTTAATTGCAACATTAGCTTTATTTTTAAGCTACAGCGCGGCTTCTGCAGAAGCAGTTAACACAACTGTAAGAGGCCCAGGCAAGGATTTTAACGGAAATCCTATCGCCAACACAATCACGACAAATACATTTAATTTGAATCAAGTAGATTCAGACAAATCAGCCATTGATATCAACTTATCTTTTGGCAGGTTTACATTTGTAAATTCAAACCCTCCACTAATTTATGTACCAGAGCAAGTTAGACTAAGACTTTTAGACTCAGACACTAATGCTGTCGTAATGGATAGAACAGAAGTTAATTCGGGTCAGGTTGTGGGTGGTTCCTCTGCACTTCCTCCTTTATTTCTAATCAATATAAGTAATGTAAGAGTTAACCCAAGTCAAAATTTAAAACTAGAGATTTCAGTTATAAAGGACACTAGCCTCCCTAATGGTTTCCTTTCTAGTAACGGAACACAAAGACCATATCGAGTAACAGGAAACGTGAACCAAGTAATCTTTGATCCCAATCAAGCAGATCCTGGAGCTGGTTCAATTGGCGACACTGTTGTTTTTAGAGGTTTTGAATTTGGAGTTGGTTTAAACACTAGACTTGATAGTAATACTCAACAAACTATTTTAGATTTCACCGTAAATAACTGCCCAAATTGTGTTGGCATTAGTAGAGTTGAATTTGATTTTCAAGCGAACAATACCAACCAAAATGGAACTGCAGATTTTGATGCTGTATTAATAGGGAATGAAATCAACTCTCCACCAGCTGTAGCTAGCTTTGGTGTTTCTGGTGGTTTACTTCCAGAAGTTGTTGAAATCAGAGTTTATGAAGGGACTTCAAATGAATTGAAGTTTAGATTCTATAAGTTAATTAATAGAGATGGCACTATGTCTAATGCATCAAACGCTCTTGGAGAACTTCTGATAGGTAATGATGTTAGTAATATTGCTGCAAACAACCCATTTAATCAAGGTACGAATGACACGGATTTTGTAATTTTCAATGGTTTTGAATTCGGCGTAAACATGATTACAAGACCTACTAGCCCAGGAAATGTTGAATTAGCATTCAATGTTGATCATTGCCCAAGTTGCACAGATATTACTAAAGTAGAGTTTGACTTCCAAGCAAATGATATTGATCAGCAAAACACTCCTGGAATCACTGCTGATGCGACTTTAACGGCTCAAGACATCTTCATTACTCCTAAACAAGCTAAATTTTCTATTGCAACAGGTTTGCTACCTGAAGTAGTTGAAGTAAGAGTGTTTAGATTAGTGAATGGTTCAGAGCAATTCTACTTCAGACTATTCAAACAAATTGGTAGAGATGGAAGCTTCATTAATGTTTCAGATGCTATAGGAAACCCACTTAACGGAAATGATGTGAGCAATCACCAAGCTAGAAGCAAAAACCCATTACCTAATACCGCAGTTGATGTTGTATTTAACGGCTTTGAATTCGGTGTAAATATGACACTAAGAGCAGTAAATCCAGGTGAGAACAATCTAGACTTTACTGTAAACAAATGCCCTAACTGTGTAGGTATTTCCAGATTACTATTTGATTTTGATCCTCAACTCGGAGCAAGAAATGTAATTGATGCAAGTCTAGAAGACCATGAAATCTTCTTTAACCCTCGCTTAGCTAGAATAACTGTAGCTCCTGGATCACTTCCAGAAGTAGTTAAAATAACTGTACAGCAAGGTACTTCACAAGATACTTTCTTCTCTTTCTTTGTAGCAGTTGCAAGCAATGGAACAATTAGTTTAGCTGCTGATGAAGATGGAACTCCATTAGTTGGTAATGATGTTAGTAATCTAGCAATCAACAGTGGTGGAAATACAGCTCCTCCTACTAATGTTTGTGACCCTGCATTAAATAGATGCCTGCCTTTCACAGGAACAGCTGATATTATTGATTTCACAGATTCAGACAATAAAGCAGAGTTTGATATTGATGTGAAAAACGATGGTTCAACTTTGAAAATTAACGTTAAGGTTAACCCATCATTATTACCTCAACAAACTCCAGTTTCATTCCCTGCACAAAACGTAACGCTTACTTTAACTGGCAATGGAGTTAATGAAACTATTACAAGCACTGACTTAGATACAGCTACACAAATCTTTGAAACAGAGCTAAATATAAATCCAATAAATAGCGGAAGTTACCAATTAGAAATTGAAGTTAGAAACCCTGGTGGTCTTGAAGGAATCCAACATGGATTTGGCTTAACTGTTACTGAAACACCAGCAAATACACCAACTCCAACACCTACTAATGTTTGTGACCCAGCAGTTAACGGTTGTATTCCTTTTACTGGCAATGCGCAAGTAAAAGACTTCACTGATGCTAACAACATAGCTGAGTTTGACATTAGTGTTCCTGATGATAATTCAGACTTGAAAGTTAACGTTAAAGTGAATCCTTCGCTTGACGCTCAGCAAGCTGAATTTGAAGCAGCAAATGTGACACTTACCTTAAGTGGTAACGGTGTGAATATAACTGTTACTAACACTGACTTAGATACTGCAACTAATATCTTTGAATCAGAATTATCTGCGACTAACTTAAACAACGGTACTTATAAACTAACAATTGAAGTTGAGAATCCAAGTGGTTTAGAAGCTATACAGCATGGATTTGGTTTAACAACTGAGATAACAACTCAAACTCCAAACCCAACGCCGACGCCAACTCCGACACCAACGCCGACGCCAACTCCTACGCCAACTCCTACGCCGACACCGGCTCCACTTCCGACGCCTACACCAGATCCAGACCCGATCCCTGGGGATGACGGTGAAGTAACTGACGATGATGGTTTAATTGGAATCGTACCTAGAGTTGATGTTGATATCTTCAACCCACAAAAAGGTGGTTCAGTTGAAGTGAAAGTAGGTGACATCTTAGATGGCAACACTGGTAACGTAATTAGTCTAGATGCTAATAAAGTAGTAGCCTACAGAATCAAACCTCACAAATCAGTCAAAATTCCTAGAAAGGAAAGATTCGGTCTTGTTCAATTTAACGATGCAGGAATTGGACAGCTAGAAGCTGATATAGACTACTTAATTAAGTCTGGTAAACGTGGTAGACGTGCTGCTAGAAGACTAGAGAAGAAAGGTAACACTCCTTTATTCAAGATCTTCTTAAGAGAAGTACCTGCTAGCGTTCAAGAGCTAGATACAAGCAAGAGAAAACAAAGACGCAAGTTTAGACGCAATTTTAATCGTGCTCGCAAGAACCTTGCTAAAGATATAATCCGACTAAACGCTAATTAAAGAATAGGATTAGACTTAAAAAAGAGACCTCAGCCAAAAGCTGGGGTCTTTTTTTATATACCTGTAAAAACCCATAGTCAGAAAACATAAACAACTAAGAGATCTAAATAAGACTAGCGAGCTAAATATGCCCAAAAACTAAAAAGACTGTAGGTCATCTACAGTCTTTTCACCACCAATTGTTTAGTTCTGCTTATGAGCAGTTTAAAATCATTATTCTTCCACCTACCAGAACTGATTTGATCTCATGGTCAACGAAGTTCTCAGTTAAAGCTCTACCTGCAGTCTCTAAATCAGCTGCGGTTTTACGAATAGATGCAGGCAAAGTACGGAAATAGTTAATTCTATTTGCGATTTGCTGCTTTTCGTTTTTTGTTAGTGTTGGTGATTGCATGGTGTTTTCCTTCTTCTCTCCTATATATAAAGCGAAATTACAGGTATATTTGACAATATATATAGCAAAATAGTCTAAAAAACCTAGCTGAAAACACCTAAATGCCTTTATACTAGGGAAAAATTAAGAAATATCGATAAAAATACATATAGATTGCAGATAATAGGGCAAAAAGGCTATTATTAGTGAGCTATGGCGAAATACACAGGACCTAAAGACAAAATATCAAGAGGATTCGGCGAAATTCTATCTGGAATGCCGACCTTCGAAATCGCAAGAAGACCATATAAAGCTGGGCAGCACGGCCAACGTAAGCCTAAAGCATCAGAGTATGGAATCCTTCTTAAAGAGAAACAAAAGCTAAGACTTAGCTATTTTATTTTAGAAAAACAATTCTACAGATACTATCTAAAAGCATCTCGCAAAAAGGGACCTACTGGTGAAATCCTTTTGCAAATGCTTGAGACTAGGTTAGACAACCTCGTTTATAGACTTGGTTTTGCGCAGACTTTACCTGCCGCAAGACAACTAGTGAACCACGGACATATCACTGTTAATGGGTATAAAGTAGATATCCCTTCTTACGCTGTTAAGCCGGGTGATCTAATAGTTGTTAGAGAAAAATCAAGAAAAGTACCTCAATTACTAGAAGCTATGAAAGAGCATGTTTCAACTCTTTCTTACATACAAAGAGAGAAGGATTCTTTTGAAGCTACATTGTTAGCAATGCCTACTAGAGATGAAATCCCTGTTTCAGTAAATGAACGTATGATTGTTGAGTACTACTCTAGATAAAACTAAAGATCTGATTGTTGAGGTCTTTTATATAGCGGATTATGACTGCGTCAAATCCTTCTAGATAGTAAGTAACTACGCTCTTAATTCAAATTTAACGCTATATTGGTTATATAAATATATGAATAAAGTTCTACTAGCTTTGCTTATGTTTTTAACGCTCAACTCAGCGGCTTTAGCTGAACCCTTTAAACTTGGTGCTAGCCAAAGCGATAGCAGCTACGAGCAATCGAATAAAGGCGTTATTGGAATTCGCTTTGAAAAGCTACACAGTAGATACAGTAGAAAAAGTATTGGAACCAGACCAAGAATAGTTGAAGTCTATCCTGGCACACCTGCTGAAAGATCAGGTTTAAAAGCAGGTGACGAGATTGCAAAAATTAATGGCATAGCAACAGAACCATTCAACTCTAACCAAATTTTCAGCTTAATGGCAGGACCTCCAGGAGCGCCGCTCTATTTAGAAATCATAAGTAGTGGTCCTTACGGTGGTCAATTGAAAAAGAATGTAACCGTTATGAGGATGGACATGAATCGTATTGAATCTGATAACATTTTTAGAATTTATAAATATGGCTACTAAGCGTCACGTCATCACGAACGAAGTGAAGTGATCCATACACGTCATCACGAACGAAGTGAAGTGATCCATACACGTCATCACGAACGAAGTGAAGTGATCCATCTAGATTGCCACGCCACTTTATGACTCGCAATAATGGCTTTGCTCGAGATGACGCCTGATAAAATTAATAAAATGATCGAAAAGACAGTATCTAGCAAAATGATTTTTAAAGGGTCTTTCCTTAATGTAGTGCTAGATGATATAGAAATTGAAGACACAGAAATTAAGTCAAAAAGACTTTATATAGAACACAATGGTGGCGTTTGCATAGTTCCAGTCCTAGATAACGGTGATCTAGTACTAATCAAACAGTTTCGCACACCACTAAAAAAAGTTATTTATGAATTCCCTGCAGGCAAAATAGATCCAGGTGAAAGCACACTTGAAACAGCAAAGAGAGAGCTTAAAGAAGAAACTGGATACAATGCAAAAAGCTGGCAAGAAATAGGCGAGACCTACCCATCGCCAGGCTATTCAACTGAACTATTACACATCTATATAGCAAAAGATCTAAGTGCAGGAGAAACTGACTTAGATCATGGTGAGTTTGTTGAAGTTGAAAAAATGTCTCTGAAAGATGCTTTAAGCAAAGTTCAGAGCGGTGAGATACGTGATTCTAAAACGATAAACGGCTTGTTTTTTCTAACAAACACGTTTGACGACAAATCCCCTATTTAATGTTTTAGAATACGATGATAGAGTTGCGAAGACCCTCTACTACAGCTTGTGTTCTGTTTCTAACACCTAGCTTAAGAAGAATATTTCTTACGTGGTTCTCAACCGTTTTAGTGCTTAAACTAAGCTCCGTAGCGATTTCTGGATTTTTCAAACCATCTTTCATATATGTAAGCACTTCAAGCTCACGATTAGAAAGACTCTTCTTCTTTGTAGCGGGCGCAGCCATTGCCGCGTGATCACTCATCATTTCTTTGTAGTGTTCCATATCTCACTTTTTCCTTAATTCTAGTGAATAAATCTAGAGGATTTGGTCGAATGATCAAATCAGCTCTAGAAAAGGATGCTTTATACTCATCAGGAATTTTGACATAATCCTTCTGAGTGCATATGAGATTCATACCCGATGAAATCAGCTCCCTAACCTCATCTATAGTGAACTGATGATGGTCAGGAAAAGAAATAGACTTAATGGACTGAAGCTTATCTTTAGAAAGAGCTGGAACTAGCTCACTAAGATGGTTTAAGAGAAGGTTAAAAAAACTTTGATTATCAGCCAAAGCAGAGAAGGCACAGATCTCCTTCGACGGATCTAGTTCAGATGATATAGAAAGATCATATGCGATATAATCCTTTCCAGAATTAGCTTTAATCCAGTCATTGTCTACTTTAGTATGGATTAAAAAATCTACTTTAGAACCATTCCAAGGAAACTCTCTAAAGAAACCATCATTATTAATATTTTTAAGAATGATACTTAAGTCACGATCAAGTTTCACATGCTGCTGACCATCATCAAGAATAAGCAAATCAGAATGAAGCTCTTCAGAAGCATAAATTCCAGCGAGATAACGATCCTTGCAAACCACTACATTAATCTCTTTACCGCCTTGCTTATGATAGTCAGCCAAATCTTTAGCCATCATATATGGCTCATCACCAACAGCATTAGGATGATAGTTTTGAAAATTATCATGCTTTAAAAGTATAGGTTTATTAGTTACTTCACTGCCTTTATAGCCTCTTGAAAGAATGCTTACTTTATAACCCTCTTCACTAAGCTCTTTAGCAAGTTCAAGAGTAAATGGAGTTTTACCACTACCACCAAAAGAAAAATTACCCACAGAAATCACATAAGCATCAAGCTCCTTATGCTGCAGAAGCCCAAAGCTATAGAAAAGACATCTAAGTGAGTGCACTAGCTGGTAAGGGAAAGAGAGAAGAAATCTCAAATAAAATTTAATGCGTTTTAAGTCTATGTTCATTACTTAAGAACTCCTTTAATTTATTTGCGGTATTAACTACAACTTCTTTATTTTTATCTACAAGATTAAGTGCTTTAGCTCCCATTAAAGTAAGCTCATCTTTATCAGCAAGGATTCTTTTAAGAGCAAATTTTAAGTCTTGAAGTGTTTCACCAACTATAAGCGCGCCCTCATTTTCCATCATGGCAACAGTTTCTCTATTTTTGAAATAATTTGGACCAATTAAAACAGGTACACCATAAGCTGCTGGCTCTAAAACATTATGACCACCTACATCATCAATCACAGTCCCGCCCACAAAAGAGATAGTTGAAATTGAAAAGAGCTTAGCTAAATCACCGATAGTATCAACTAAAAGAATATCGTTTTGATCACTAACTATTCTGCACTCGTCATCACCATTAAGCGTTTTAGTTTTAAACTCAGTTAACTGAGGCTTAATTTTAGAGAATCGAACTGTTTCAAGCTGAGCTGCTGATTGAATAATATCTTCAACTATAGTGAACCTTTCAGGGTGCCTTGGTGCAATTATAATTTTAAGCTTTGGAAAATCAACTTTAAGCTCATGGAAGATACTTAGTATGTAAGCTTCTTCGCCCGGGTGAGTGCTAGCAGCTATAAAGATTTGGTCATCTGCTTTGTAGCCAAGCTCGCTTCTAAGAAGCTCTGATCTACTTTTATCAATGGATCTATAAGCAGCAAATTTAATATTGCCAGTCATATATAAACGCTTCTTATCAACGCCAAGTTCTAAAAATTTACGGCAATCATTTGGTGACTGAGCAAGCACTAGAGATATTTGGCTAAAAACCCATCTGAAAAAAATCTGAAAAGATTTATAACTATTAAAAGATTTATCAGCAAGCCTAGCATTAAGAACTACAACCGGAATATTCCTATCTCGAGAAGCTGAGATTAGAGCAGGCCAAATCTCTGTCTCCATAAGGACTAGAGCTGAAGGGGAGATTTGATCTAAAACCTTAGAAACTATAAAAGGGTGATCATAAGGCATGTAAATTAAAGTAATTTCTCTATTTTTAATTTTCTTTGCAAGCTTTTTAGCAGCCATATCTTGAGCTGTTTGGGTGCTTGTGCTTAAAACTATATTCACTCCTTCAAATAAAGTTAAAAGTGGCATTAAAGCATTTAATTCACCAACAGAAACTGCATGAAACCAAATAGAATGAGCTTTAAAGTGAAACGGCATAGAGCCTAATTTCATAGACAAACCTTTTTTCCATTTTTTTATAAAAGTAAATGCAAGAATAGATAAGACTGGAAGCAAAAATGTCCATACTAAAAGATATAAGATCTTAAATAGCCTTATCACTCTATATTTTTAACACTAAAACTAAGAAAAAGCCCTAGATTTCACAATAAACACTAATTCTTAGCACTAGATTTTACACGTTCATCTTTGCTATCAGCAGCTTGCCAATAAGCATCATTAGAGCAATCGTCAGCTATGAATAATGGCGCATTCGGATCGAGCTTTGATTTATCAAAATTCTTAGTAATTTTTTCTAACATAGAGTCAAGCTCTATATACCTATCAGCCACATCTATAAGCTTTGGTGCTGTATTGTGCCTAAAGCCAGCCACCTCTACCCGCGCACCTTTAAAAGCGACAGCGTTAACAGCATAAGCAAAATCTTCATCACCAGATACAAGAATAGCTGTATCATAACTGTCAGACAAACTAAGCATATCTACAGCAATTTCTACATCTAAATTTGCTTTTTTTGAGCCATCAGGAAAAGTTTTTAACTCTTTTTCAACAACTCTATAACCATTTCTTCGCATCCAAAGCAGGAAGCCTTTTTGTTTTTCTGCATTTTCATCAACTCCAGTATAGAAAAAAGCTCTAAGCAAAGTACCACCATCACACATAGACGATAATAATTTAGAATAATCTATTTCTACTCCAAATATTTTTGCCGCATGGAAAAGATTATTTCCATCAATAAAAACTACTAACTTACCTTTACTAACAGCCGGATTTTTTTGTTCAGACATTCAAGAATCTCCATTTCCCCCGGTCTCACATTTACTCTCTATTTAAGCTTGTGCCACAAAACTGAACTTTAAAATCTTTCAGTTTGGCTTTTATAATTATTTAAAAATAAGCGAACTAATAATTTGAACATCAACCGGCTCCTCAGATTTAAAGGTTCAAGCTCCCACCAATTCAATCCTGTTAAATACTGGTTTAAGTTCTGTTGACATTCTAACACCTGATAGATCTGAAGACAAAGAACTATAATTGTAAATATTGACAAGAAGCTCTCTTCTTTCAGATTTATTAATCTTTTCTTCATCAAGGAGCCCTAATTGTTCCATAATACGATTAGACAAATTCGGGCAAAGTGGGGCCAAAAATATAGCAGATCTTCTACAAGCTTCTAAAGCCGTATAAAGATATTTCGCAGCTTCATCTTTTTTAGCTTCTTTTATAAGCTTCCAAGGAGCCGCATCATTGAAATATGCATTAACTTTATTTAAAGCTATAAATAATTCATCCAAAGCCGCATGCGAATTAAATTTATCCATATGAGAAATAAATGATTTCTCCAAAGCTTCAAAACTATCTTTGATTTCAGGGTCAAACTGACATTGTGGAAGCTCACCATCAAAATTCTTTTTAACAATATTTAAACTACGGTTTAAAAGATTGCCTAAATTATTAGCAAGGTCTGTATTAAGTTTTTGAATAAAATTATCAAGAGTAAAATCCCCATCACGCCCAAAGACTAAATCTCTTAAGAAATAGAACCTGACAGCGTCAGAGCCGTAGCTCGCTGCAAGCTCAACAGGATCGATTACATTACCAAGAGTCTTGCCCATCTTCATGCCATCTTTAGTTAAAAAGCCGTGCCCAAAAACCATCTTAGGAACAGGATAGCCAGCAGACATAAGCATTGCAGGCCAGTAGACCGCATGAAAACGAAGAATATCTTTTCCTATAATATGAACTATCTTTGACTCCTTAGACCAATACTTATCTCTGTCTTCTTTTAATTCTGAAACATAGCCCAAAAGAGCATCAAACCAAACATAGATTTTCTGATCATCATCATTATCATCAGCAGACAAATCTATACCCCATTCAATACCTAGACGCGAAATAGGAAAATCTCTAAGACCATCTTTAAGCCAACCTAAGACTTCATTTTTTCTATAATCAGGTGAAATGAAATCTGGATTCTTTTCTATGTATTTTTTTAGCTTATCTTCGTATTTAGAAAGAGCAAAGAAATAATTCTCTTGCTCATACTCATCAACAGCTTTTTTATGAGTTGGGCAGAGTCTTTTCTCACCAGCTTCGTCTTCATCAAGATCTTTTTCTAACCAAAAATCCTCGCAGCTAATACAATAGAGACCTTTATACTTTCCTTTATAAATATCACCATTGGCGTGAACTTTTTTAAAGAACTCTGTTACGAAAGCTTTATGATTTTCTGAACTCGTTCTAACAAACTTATCGTATTGAATATCTAAAATTCCCCAGAGCTTTTTAAACTCAGCAGTAATATGATCACAGTGAACTTGAGGAGCCTTGCCATTTGCCTTAGCTGACTTTTCTATTTTCTGACCATGCTCATCTGTCCCAGTTAAGAAACAAACATCTTCGCCACGTTGCATCATATGACCAGCAATGAAATCAGCTGCCATAGTCGGGTACGCGCTGCCAATATGAGGCAGGTCGTTAACGTAAAACAAAGGTGTGGTTATATAAAAAGTCACAGATAAAATTTACTCAGCAGTTTCAGCTTCAATAGCAGCTGCAGCTTCATCAGATACAGTCTCTAAACTTTCATCAGCTTCATTAGCTGTGCCTGCTGAATTTTTAGGTATAAAGCAAGACGGGCAACACGCCGTTAAAGACATTCCAAGTAAAATTGCTATTAAATATTTCATATTAAGTTTTCTCCACTTGCTACTAAATTTTGGAAAGCTTTTTCAACCTTCGCTCTTTGCTCATCGCTAGTAGCTCTTTGATAAGCAGCTCTATAAGCTGTCTCTTTTTTACAGTTTTTAGTAAGCATATACTTCTTAACTGCGATTTCCATATCCTCTGAGTTCAGAAGATTATCGATATCAGATTCTAAATTCATGCCTCTGCAATCCATAACTAGTATTTTACTACAAAGCAATCTCTAGCAGAGACCTGTCAATATAATTGAAGTTTATTTTGATAACTTTTACAGTAAGGCATCTTACTAAAACTAATGTCATCTATTGAAGTTGTTTTAGCAAAATACACTTCCTGTAAAAGCCAAAAAATAAAAACTTCAATTATTTAGAAAAAAAAGACCCAGCTTTCGCCGGGTCTTTAAATTTAAGTTAGATTGCTTCACTCATCATTGTGAGCAGCGAAGCGACGTGGCGATCGCATGACAACTATTACTTAAGAGTTACAGTTGCGCCTGCAGCTTCAAGATCAGCTTTCATTTTTTCAGCTTCATCTTTAGCTACGCCTTCTTTGATTGCTTTAGGTGCAGCTTCAACCATGTCTTTAGCCTCTTTAAGACCTAAGCCAGTGATTTCACGAACAGCTTTAATAACTCCAATTTTTGAAGAACCAGCAGCAGTAAGCTCAACATCAAAAGATGTTTTCTCCGCAGCAGCTTCTCCACCACCACCAGCAGCAACAGCTACTCCGGCAGATGCAGTGATTCCAAATTTTTCTTCCATAGCTGATTTCAGCTCAGAAGCTTCTAACACACTTAGATTCGAGATTGACTCTAGAATATCTTCAATTTTACTCATTTTACTTATCCTCTTCCTTTACTTCTTCAGAAGCAGCCTTAGGCTCTTCTGATTTAACACCTTCAGGTTTTGACTCGGCTGCAGCGTCCACTTTTGCTGCTTCCTCTGCTTTAGCTTCTGCTGGTTGTTCAGCAGCTGCTTCAGCTTTTTCTTCACCCTCACCTGCGATAAAGTCTTTTAGAAGCTTGTCCTTATCGTCTTTCTCACCAAGTTCTTGCAGAATGTAAGCAATGCTTGTAGCAGAGCTTGTAAGCATTCCAGCAATTTGACTTAGTAAAACATCTTTAGAAGGTAGGCTTGCAATAGTTGTAGCTTTCTCTGCATCAAGAAGCTCACCATCAAGCACGGCACCTTTAAATTTAATTTTGTCATCAGCCTCTTTTGAAAAAGTTTTTACTTTTCCAGCTGGTGCTGTAGTGTCGCCATAGCAAAACAAAAGAGCAGTAGGACCTACAAGATCTTTTGCAAGTTCTTCGTAGTCAGTGCCTTTTGCTGCGATACCCATAAGAGTATTTTTTGCGATTTTAATTTCAGATTCAACTTCTCTAAGTTGTTTTCTTAAATCTTTTAACTGAACATCGCTTAAACCAGATTGCTCAGTCGTATAAACAGCAGTAGATCTTGAAAGCTTATCTTTAAGCTCCTCAACTACTTCAAATTTCTTAGCTTTAGTTACCATTATTTTTGCCTTTTTAGACTTGATCAGGCCCAGGTCTTAGCCCAGATGCCGTCACAGATATAAAATGTTAGCATTTGAGCAATACAAAAATATAAGATAATTATTGAGTAAAACTTAAATTTTCTAGTATTGATATAAATACTAAGGAAAATATGAGATATTAAGCAAAGGATGAGCCTGTACATATTAGAGCTCAGCCTGAAAAGCCACTTAAATAAAGGGTTTGAGGTATTTGGAGCAAATGGCAGTAATACAGGCTAGTAAAATTGATAAAACAAAGAAAGAACCTCCAAGCTTTGATCCAAGCTTATTAATGAAGCCAATAGCTTTACCAAGAACTAATTCATCAAAAACAAAGCAAGTAAATACAAATACCGAAAATTTAAGTAAGGGAATTCAAAAAAGAAATAGCGCTGAAGCTATGGCTTCAATAGAACCAGAAAAAAGATACCAAGTTCACCCAATAAAAGAACTTGAAGAGCTTTACCCAGAAGCAGCAAAGATCGCAAAACAATACGAGCAAATTGGTGCTTTTATTAATAAAACCGGCGACAGAATGATTTTAAATTTAACTGGTGACGATCTTAGAAAAAACCTTTTTGAAAGAGGTTTTATTGCATCAATTTCTAATGCCTTCAGATCAATGTTTGGATATGAAAGAACTGATGATGGTCTTAAACATTATAAAGAACTTTTTTACAATGACTTAAATCATAGTGGCGAGTCTCCTGACACTCTAATTAGTAATCTAAGCCATTCCAAAACTAAGTTTGGTGGACACTATTATGGTCAAGTGATTTTCAAAAAAGAAAACGGAAAATTTATACCAGAGATGGTCTTCCTTACAGACAGCGCTTACTTCGCTGCTAAAGATCTGAAAGAAGATAAAGTCATTCCAGAGAATGCAGATATTTCACATTTCAAAAAAGCATATATCCTCAAATATATGATTCCTTTAAATGCTGACCATAAAAACTTCAGCATGTCAGATAGGATAAACGAGGTCATAGACTGTTTAATGGCAAATAAGCCAGAGATGTTTGATACTTTTGCTTTTGCTGGATCACCTGATGATAGTAAATTAAAAGCTCACCACAGTTTTGCAAAACTTAATTGGAAATTTCCAATTGTAGATAATGATGGCAAATGGTCTCATATAGACGGTCACCTAGATATCATCCAACATGTAAAAGACCCAATAAAAGAATTCCACAAATACACAGCAGAAGTAATGGCAAAGATGCAGACAGCATACGGCGAGCAGAGACATCCAGACAAGCTCTTTGTAGAGAAGTGCAGAAAGAACAACCAAGATTCAATTGATCTTTGGACAATTCAAAACACGATGCTTAAAAAAGCTGCTTAGTTAAGAGTAAAGTCGCCACCCAAGTAAAATTTCTTAGCGTTAGGGTCATTAGCAATTTCTTGCGAATTACCTTTAATAGTGATGCGCCCGTCTTGCATGATATAGGCTCTATCAGTAATGTTTAAAGTTGCGCGAGGATTATGATCTGTAATTAAAAGACCAATGTTTCTTTTTTTACAGAGATCATGAATGATCTGCTGAATGTCTTCAATTGCAATTGGGTCAATTCCTGTAAAAGGTTCATCTAGAAGAATAAAATCAGGCTGAGTTGCAAGTACCCTTGCAATCTCAAGTCTACGTCTTTCACCACCAGACAAACTAACAGCTGCCGTATCTTTTAATTTAAAAATTCCAAATTCTTCAAGAAGCTCTTTAGATTTAATTTTACGTTCTTCTTTAGAGTAGCCAGCTTCTTCAAGGACTAAAGAAATATTGTCTCTAACGGAAAGATTTCTAAATGCACTTGGTTCTTGAGTGAGATAACCAATTCCAATTTGAGCGCGCTCATGAATTTTAAGAGATGTAATATCTCTTTCACCTAATTTAATTTTTCCTGAAACTGGCTTAACTAAACCAACAACCATATCAAAGCTAGTAGTCTTACCAGCACCATTAGGTCCAAGCAAGGCTACTATCTCTCCACGTTCTACACTGAAACTAACATCGTCAACGACATTACGCCCTGTGTAGGATTTAACTAAATTTTCTGCGATTAACACTAAAAATTAAAATCTATCTTTTTTGAAACGTCTAGTTAAAGCTGCTTTCACGCGACCTTCTTCCTTTTTACGTTTTCTTTTTGCTTTAGGATTTTCGAAATGTTCTCTTCTTTTGATCTCAGCAATAATTGCATGCTTAATCACTTCTTTTTTGAAGCGGCGAAGAGCTGCATCAATATTTTCTCCATCCTGTAAATGTATTTCTGCCAAAGTTAAATCACCTTCCCTTATTGACGAGTTTTAAGCATATCACAGAAAACTAGCAAAAAAAACTAAAATTGACTCCCTAAAACTAAGAAATAATGCAGAAATTAAGAGCTGAAAGAAGCAAAAAGACCTAACCACATAGCATTCTTTCATCCCTGAAAGCTCAAAATGGTGATGTAAAGGCGCCATTTTAAAGGGTCTCCAGTCTTTATTAAAAAGTTTACGAGAAATCACAGCTGAAGAGACCTGAAATATCACTGATAAAGTCTCTAAAACAGGCACAAGAGCAAAAATCAGAAGATAGCACTCTAGGTTATTTATATAAGCTAAAGCTCCTAAGCCCATACCTAAAGACAGACTGCCAGTATCCCCCATAAAGATTTGTGCGGGGTGCTTATTAAAAAATAAAAACGCTAGAAGAGTCGCGACTATAGAAATAGCTAAAAGATAGAAATTAAGATCACCAAAACTTAAAAGCAAAATCCCAATAAACAAAAATGCAAATAGCGAAGTGCTAGCACCAAGCCCATCAAGCCCGTCAGTGAGGTTAATAGCATTAGAGCTTCCAGCAATAACTAGAAAAGCCCAGATATATTCCCAGTAAGGAGCTGCAGAATTTAAAAGATACACAATCACAATTACAGCTATAAGTTGTATTAAAAGCTTCAGCTTAGAATCTATTCCTTTGTGGTTCTTCTGAATAATTTTTAAAATATCATCAATAAAACCAAGCCCAAAGCCCACAGCAAAAGCAAAAGCAACTAAAACTATTCTAGAATCTTGGCTTTGTAGATAGAGGTAGCCCATCGAAAGAAAAAATGGCAGCAAAAAGATAAGCCCACCAAGAGTAGGAGTGCCTGCTTTAGTTTCTATATGAGATTGAGGTCCTTTCTCTCTAAAAGATTGAATTGACTTAAATTTCTGGAGTAAAAGTATTATTGGCTTAGCAATAAGTAAAGCTAATAAAAAATTAAAAAGGAAAAAATACAAAACAAGCATTTATTTTATAAGCCTACGCTTAGAAATAGTGAATACAGAATTTTTTGGACTAAACCTAAAACCAAGAAAGCAACGATTGGTGAAAAGTCAAAGCCACCAATTGGAGGTATAAAGCGCCTGAAGAAGTAAGCATAAGGTGCAACAATTTTATCTATGTATACATAAAACTTAGTGCCTCTTAAGCGCGGAAACCAAGAACCAATCACCCAAATCAATAACAAATAGCTATAAATTTGAATGGCTTGTATAAGTAATAGCGCCAATTTGTGGAACATATAAATTAGTATACTCGAGACTGGCTTTTACGTCACTTGAGTCTGCGCGATATGATGTAAAACATCGTAATTACTACCGATAAATTGAAAGAAGCGCTACAAAGCAAACTAATTGAGAAGCTAAAGTCTCAGGGCAGAGATGATCGATCTGTGACGATGATTTCTGATGCCTTTGAAATGGCTTACGAAAAACACATAAATCAAAAAAGACGAAGCGGCGAACCTTATATTATCCATCCAACTGCAGTAGCTGAAATTTTAAGTGAACTTAAATGTGACGCTCAAACAATATGCGCTGGACTTCTTCATGACACCTTAGAAGATACAGAAACCACAGAACAAGAGTTAGAAGATAAATTTGGCAAAGAAGTAATGCTTTTAGTGCAGGGCGTAACAAAACTTAGCAAGCTTAACTTTAATTCCAGCGAGGACGCGCAAGCAAACAACTTTAGAAAAATGCTACTAGCTATCGCTAGCGACATGAGAGTAGTATTAGTCAAACTCGCTGACAGACTACATAACATGCGCACACTTCACCACTTGAATGAAGAAAAGCAAAAGCGCATAGCCAAAGAAACACTTGATATTTTTGCGCCACTTGCAAATAGATTTGGTTTAGGTGCTATCAAATCTGAACTTGAAGATCTATCTTTCAAATACTTAGACCCCGCGAAATATGAAAAAGTAAACGAGCTAGTTAACGCGCAGCACGCAGAAAGAGATGAGAGACTAAAAGAATTAATCAAAATCGTAAGTGAAGTTTTAGAAGCTAACGGGATTGATGCAAAAGTAACAGGAAGAGCAAAACATTTTTATAGCATACAAAGAAAAATTGAAAAGCAAGGGAACGAAGAGATCTATGACCTACTAGGTATAAGGGTTAAAGTGAACTCTGTAAAAGAATGCTACGAAGCTCTTGGTGTAATTCATGAAAATCTAAGACCAATGCCAGGAAGGTTTAAAGATTATATTGCAATGCCAAAAAGCAATCTTTATCAATCACTTCACACAACAGTACTTGGACCTCGAGGCAAAACGATTGAAATTCAAATCCGCACAAAAGAAATGCATGATGTTGCCGAAAATGGAATTGCAGCTCACTGGAATTATAAAGAATCTGGCAAATCTGCAAAAGCTAACGAAAAAGAAGCTGAGCAGCTTACATGGCTTAGACAACTTATTACATGGCACACAGATCTTGAGGATGCCAAAGAGTACCTTGATACTGTTAAAGCAGATATCTTCTCGCAAGAAGTTTACATACTGAGCCCTAAAGGGGATGTTTATACTTTGCCTCCAGAATCATCTCCAGTGGATTTCGCTTACAGAGTTCACACTAAAGTTGGTGACACCTGCACTGGCGCTAAGGTAAACGGAAAGATAGTCCCACTTAGTTATAAATTACAGAATGGTGATTTAGTAGAAATCATCACATCAAAAAATAGTCATCCAAATATAGGCTGGATGGAATTTGTAGAAACAAATCAAGCTAAACATAAAATCAAAGCTTGGTACAAACAGCAAAACCGAGAGCAACATATAGCTATCGGGAAAGATCTACTTGAAGATGAGTTTGGAAAAGATGGAATTGAACAATTCATCAAATCAAAAGAATTTAAAGAAGCTTCTGAAAAGCTTAACTACACTGATGTTGAAGACTTGCTAGCTGCTATAGGCTCTGGTGATAATTCAGTTGCTCAAATAAAAGGACGCTTAGAGCCAAGCAAACAGCAGGATAACTCATTAGAAAAATTAAAAGCAAGAAAAGCTCCAACTAAAGGTGCTGAAGCAGACATTCCAGATCTTGATGGTTTGCTTTACCACATAGCTAAATGCTGTATGCCAATTCCAGGCGAGGAAGTCATAGGTGCGGTTTCAAAAGGTAGAGGAATTAGCATTCATAAAATTGGCTGCAAAAACGTGAAAGAAATAGAAGCGGAAAGGCTTTTAGAGATTAACTGGGACGCCAAAGAAAATAAAAGCTACCCTACTAGCCTTAATGTTGAGGTCTACGATAGAGTCGGCGTTGTTAGAGACCTTCTAGCTCTAATTGCAGACGCTAATGTAAACGTTAGAGATTTCAAAGTTGCTGGTAATCCTACTAACTCGACAGCACTTTTAAAGATAGTCGTTGAGGTTTCAGGCAGAAATCAGATCTTAAAACTTATAACAGCAATGGATCAAATGAGCGATGTTCTAAACGTAGAAAGAGTTTAATTAATCTTAAGACATTGCAAATATACAGATTCCTATGCTAAATTCTAATGCGTATCAATCCTACGGGGGACAAGCATGACAAATATTCCAAAAAAGCTTGAATATCTTAAATGGCAAAGGTACAAGACAACTCAAAAAAATAATCAAAGATTTACATCTTAGTGATTATGACTCAGAAAAAGTTAACACTGAGCTAGCTAAGACAAAAGCACCAAAAGCTAAAGCTAGTACTGGTGAGCAATTAGCGAAAGCTCATGAAGCGAAGAAAGAAAAGTTTCGTATTAGAGCCGTAAATAAAGATGGTGAGTGGAGCTACTATAAAGAAAAACTTATCCAAGTCGAAGACGAAAATCGCCTTAATCTAAATCGCTATCACAAAAAAATAGAATTAGTAAGAATTTATAATGATGTCGCTGATATCCCAAAAGAACTACTAAGTAGTTTTGATAGAAACACACTAGCTCACTATAATGAAAGGTTTGAAATCAAAACAGAGGAAGCTTCAGATTATTCTGCGCTTGAAGGGAAATATCTTGATACTGGTGAGCTTTTTGATGCAACTGAAAGAAGTTTCAGTAATATTGGAAGAGACCTTTTAGTGATTAGGTTTCTAGACAAAAATGCTGAGAAAGTTGAGTTTATTTTCAGTGATGGCTCAAAAGTTGAAAGACCTCTAGAAGAGACTTTGAAATATATTGCTGCGATATGCGATGATGAAGACGTCACAGAGATTAAAGACGAAGCGCTTAGTAGGGCAATATCATTAAGCCAAAAAGAGCTTAAATACTTGCTAGAATCATAAAATGCAAACTATGACTAGTAGAAACGATGGCAGAAAGATTGACGAGCTAAGACCTTATAGCTTTGAAAGAAATTTCATAAAAACAGCTGAGGGTTCTGTTTTAGTTAGCTGCGGCGATACTAAAGTTATAGTTACTGCAAAGCCTGAAGATAGAATACCACCATTTTTAAAAGAAGCTGGAACAGGCTGGGTGACTGCTGAGTACGCTATGCTCCCTGGTTCTTGCGCTGATAGAACTAGAAGAGATAAAAACAGCCGCGCTTCAGAGATACAGAGACTAATAGGCAGATCAGCTAGAGCGATGGTTAGCATGGATAAAATGCCACCAGTTACTATTACTATCGATTGTGATGTAATCCAAGCTGATGGTGGAACTCGCACAGCAAGCATTTCAGGCGCTTACATAGCACTCAAAGATTGTTTAGAATATTTAAAGAAAGAAGCTGGCTATTTCCAAGAAGGCTTACCACTTATAAATCAAATTGCCGCAGTTTCTGTAGGTATTGTTGATGGGCAGCCGCTTCTAGATTTAAATTATATAGAAGATAGCACTGCTGATACTGACGCTAATTTTGTTTTATGCGGCTCAGGAAAAATCATTGAAATTCAAGGCACTGCAGAGAAAGAAGCTTTCTCTAAAGACGAACTAGATGCTATGTTTAGCCTTGCTCAAAAAGGCGTTGTTGATCTTTGCAATTTACAAAATAAAGCTTTAAATAATTAAGCAGCTTTCGCTGATGATTCAACAGAGTTCATCATAAGAGAAAGAAACTTTCTAACATCACCCTTAGCATTTTTGCCTAGAGCAGAGAGCATACCCTTTATCATTGACTTTAAGCTAACTATAGTGCAGTAAGCGTAAGCATTATACTCTTGCTCATCATCCAGATTTTTATCAGCTATAAGATCTTTGAATTTCAAATATATATTAAGTGATATATCACTAGCTCTATCAAGATTACTTGTAACTAATCTGTTAACTTCTTTTCTATCATTTACTATTTCCTTGAAATTCAAAACAGCAGAGCCAAGAACCTTTTCTTTATCAATAAAATTATCTTTGATAAGCTCACTAGCACTAAGCCCGAGAGCCTTAAGCTGGTCCTTAAGTTTCTCATCTTTAATACCAGAACCGTTATAGTTCATCGAATTACTAAGCAAACCTTTAACTAAAGGTAATTGCTGCTCTTCAAATGGAAGAGTCGCTATTTGTCCTGCAAGTTCTCTGTAATAGACTTTATAAATTGCTTTCCTGATTTCCGGATCAACTTTTTCAATCAAAGCCTCTTTACCCTTATGCAAAACTGTTTTTTCATCAAGTTTTTTTAAAGAGTCATAGTTAAATCTAGTAAATTGGTCAAAATCACCAGACTTAATTACTGAAACCATTTGGAAAAACCTGCCTCTTGCAAAGCTCTCTATATCTGCTTTTCTAAGGACCTTATGAGATGCTAAAGATTCAGCTGCCTGCCTGCCACTTAAGCCTTCAGAAAAAGAAAACGCCTTAGAATCAGTTCCCAAGGCGTTTCCAGAAGTTTTAGAATTTTGCGCAATTTGCTTCAAAGGGGATTTCTTCGAGGCCGGCATTTTTTGCCTGCGCATTGTTTGATTAAGACCAGTTATTTTACGAGCTTGGTTCATGAGCTGTCTTTAATTATAACTCAGCAAATTTCTTGTTATATCTCTGCATCGCGAAATACGTCTGACCAGATTGTATAAAACTACTAACTACCATATAGATAAATGCTCCAGCCGGTAATGGGATGAAAAGCATCATCACTGTCATCATTATAGGCATCATAGTTGTCATACTTCTTTGCATTGCAACTTGAGGGTCTTCAGCCTCGCCAGGCTTAGCAGGTGGAAGCTTAGGCGTGTTTAACGCAGAAGACATCCAGATACTGATACCGAACAACAGAACCAGAATAATAATATCGAAATTAATAGCACCGGTCTTTTTATTAAAGACACCTTGATTACCAACTCTAATAAAAAAGAATTGATCATTACGTGACATTGCAGGCAACAAAGCCTGAACTTTAGCAGAACCAGGACTTACTGCTCTAACTAAAGCTGTTCCATTATGAAAATCCTGGATTTGAACATGAGGGTTAGATTCCTTATCACCAAAGAAATTCCACTTAATTTTACTTGGCTCAGGACTAGCTTCACCCATAGTTTTAAAAGTTTTAAGAGTAAACTCTTCGCCCTCTACCAAAGTCAGACCTTTTGTGTTAGCAGCTACGCGAGCACGCTTACCATCTATATCTACAAAAATCTCACCTTTAGATGCGGCTTTAATTTCTTTTCTATGTGCTTCAGCAGCAGCAACTACTTTCACATCAACCATTATTGGTTTTTCTTTAAAAGGTGGTCCTGAGAAAGTCCAGAAAAGACCAATAAGAATTGGCATCTGAAGAATCAAGGGAAGGCAGCCACCAAGAGGGTTTACATTATTCTCTTTATAGAAAGACATCATGCTTTGCTGAAATTCCATTTGTGCTTTCTTTAAAGCTTCAGGGTTACTTTTTAGGCTTGCTTCTTTCTTTTTAAAATCATCTTGCAGCTTTTTTAGCTTCGGCTGCACAATCTGCATCTTTTTAGTACTTTTAATTTGCTTGTAAGTAAGCGGTGTCAAAACTATTTTGACAGCTGCCGTAAGCAGAACAATTGACCAGCCAAAACTATATAAACCAAACTTGTATAAAAATACATGAATGTAGTTAAGCATTGGTATAAATACTGAATATGTAATTGCAGAAAGATCCATAAGTCTCAGCTAATTATGGCATAAGAGTAAATTAGTGATCTAAAAGCTGTGTTAAGAGTTTCTATAAGAAACTCGTCTTTATGCTATCTAATAGTCCTTGACCCTTCTTCCGAAAATCTTTTTACTAGATCTTCAGTAAAAGCTTTGCAGACATCAAACATATCAAGTGCTTGTTGAACTAAGTGCTTTACATTAAGGACTGCCATACCAGAAAGAGGAGCTAATAAGTTTTTAACTATTTTTAATTTCTCTAGATCTCTTTCTTTAGTTAAAACACCTTTTAAATTTTCAAAAGCTTGAAAAGCAATTGTTGGGGCATCATCACTCAAAGACTCAGGCTTAAATACAGTATCTAAAAATCTAAAAAAATGGTCCAAATATTTTTGCATAGTGAAGAGGGTATCAGGTAAAGAGTGAAGCGCTTCTTTTGCTCCTCTATTATAGGATTCCTTTAAACTAAGACCATTAGTTAGCTTACCTTCATCGATAAAATTATTATGCTTTTCAGGATTTTCAAAAATCAGCTTAAGATCTCTAATTAGATCATCACTAGTAATGGAAAATGGATCTTTTAGAAATGGTGTTTGCTTTAAAGATTTATCAAATTTATTAAAAGCACCTTTTAATATCTCATAGCTAATATTTATTTCCATATTATTTATATATCCTCAATTTTAAATTTAATTTACTGGATCATAGCCACGCTCTTTAGATAAAGGATGGCATTTAGAGATTCTTTTTATACTAAGCCATAAGCCTTTAATTGCGCCATATTTTTTCACCGCTTCAGCTGAATACTCTGAGCAACTGGGGTCAAAGCGACATACAGGTTGGCGGATTGACCTTGTGTACTGATATAAACGAATTAAGGTTAAAATAAGTCTTTGTATCATGAAAAATTTCTTACTAGAAGTCGGAGTTGAAGAGTTTCCAGCAAAACTCCTAAAACCTGTATCTAATCATATCAAAACTGAGCTTCTTAAGCTGCTTGATGAGTCGGGAATCATTCATGGTGAAGCAGAAATAGAATACACACCCCGACGTCTATTCTTTGAAATTCAATCAGTATCAGAAGGCACTGAAAGCAAAACCGAAGAGCTTAAAGGTCCTCCAGCTAAAGTTGGAATGCTAGATGGCAAATTTACGCAAGCAGCACTAGGCTTTGCAAAGAAAAATAATATTCCTGAAACTGATCTTTTTGAAAAAGACAGTTATGTTTACGGAAAACAATTTGTAGAAGGAATATCTACTAAAGAGTTACTAGAGTCTAAGCTCGCATATATTTTATCTAACGTACCAGGTGAAAGGTTTATGAGATCAGCTTATGGTGAAGTGAAATTCTCTCGCCCACTTCAATGGCTAGCAGCCCTTATTTACGATGATAAAGCTTCAGAGATAGTATCTTTTGAAATTGAAGGACTTAAGTCCTCTAATATTTCTTACGGTCACAGATTTTTAGCTCCTGCAAGCTTTGAGATTAAAAATAGAGACCAGTACTTTAAGCAACTCGAAAAGCAAGGTGTAGTTTTAAATATTGAAAAGCGCAAAGAAATCATCGCTAAAGAAACTCAAGAATTAGCCAAATCAATAAATGGTTTTGCTTACATCAACCCAGAGCTGCTTGATGAAGTAGCAAACTTAGTAGAAAGCGCTACTCCTGTGCTTTGTGATTTTGATTCAGCTTACCTAAAGCTGCCAAGTTGCGTGAGTATTACGGTGATGGAATCTCACCAGAGATATTTCCCTGTCTTAAAAACTGAAGCAAAGGATACAAGTGATAGCGAGCTTCTTCCATACTTTATTACGGTATCTAATAATCCTTTAGAAAAAGCGCAGAAAAATATTAAAGAGGGTAATGAAAAAGTAATAGTCCCTAGATTTAAAGATGCTGAATTTTTCTTTGACGAGGATAATAAAATTAAACTTGAAGAAAGACTAGAGAAATTAGCTACCGTTAATTTTCAGTCAGGAACTATGCTTCAAAAAGCAGAGCGCATAGAAGAAATTGCTAAGTACCTAGCTTATGAACTGTCTACCACATACGATAGAAACCCAGAGAAGCTAGCAGAAGAAAAACTAGATAAAGAAACTAGAGAGGATATAGCTCTAGCAGCCAAGCTTGCTAAAGCAGATTTAAGCTCTCAGATGGTTTTTGAGTTCACTGAACTTCAAGGAGAGATCGGCGGGATTTATGCCAAGCACCAAGGGCAATCAGAAACAGTCTCTAAAGCTATAAGCGAGCATTACAAGCCGCGTTTTGCAGGAGACACTGCTCCTAAAACTATAGGCGGCAAGATTATTTCAATTGCTGACAAGATTGATAGTTTAGTTCTTACATTTGCTTTAGGTAAAATACCAAAAGGCTCGTCTGATCCTTTTGCACTAAGACGCCAAGCCAATGGTCTTTTAGAAATTCTTATCCACTGTCATCTTATTGCTAACGTTGATAAGTTAGTAGATTTTGCTATTGACACTGGAAAATCTCAGCTTGCTGGCGGAAAGATGATCAAAAAGCATAAAGGCAAGGGTGAAGACAAGAAAGTAATTGAAGTGCCAGAGCTTGATTGGGAAAAAGCAAGGGCTGCAGTTAAAGTCTTTTTAAAAGAAAGAGTAGAGTTTGTTTTTGAAACTTTCCATAAAGAAAAAGAAGTAAACAAAGCTGTTCTAGCCACTGGAAACTCTTTAGCTCAACTAAACAAAAAACATATGATGATTCATTTTGTTTATGACCTTGAAACAGACAAGCATTACCCTAAATTTGCTGAAGCTGCTAATCGCATCATGAAAATTGGTGACAAAGAGCTTGGTGATATCCCAGACCCTCAAAAGTTTGTGGACGATTCAGAAAAAGAGCTTTATGCAGCCTTTAAAAATTTAGAAAAGCTTAGAACTCTAGAGATAGTTAATGATGTGCCATTAAAGAGAGATGAGATTCTGATGGTTACAGAGCCTGTTAATAATTTTTTTGACAAAGTGATGGTGAACGACAAAGATGAAAGCATCAAGAAAAATCGTCACGCACTAGTGAATTACGCAAGTTCATTACTAGAAGAGATTGCAGATTTTACTTTAATTAGTTAGCTACGTCATTGCGAGCGAAGCGAAGCAATCCAATGGATCACCACG
>CAYGPN010000001.1:173354-398244 GCA_964352085.1 uncultured Gammaproteobacteria bacterium
TCGCAGTGCTCCTCGTGATGACAAGCTGTCATTGCGAGCGAAGCGAAGCAATCCAATGGATCACCACGTCGCAGTGCTCCTCGTGATGACAAGCTGTCATTGCGAGCGAAGCGAAGCAATCCACGGATCACTTTGTAGCCTTCGGCTCCTCGTGATGGCGTTAGAGCAGTGAATCAGGTACTTCTCTTTTAGTACCTTCATCACGCAATTCAAAAATTATGCCACGCACTTTTCTCTGCACTCTAAGTTCAGCAAGCTCATTAAATTTCTTTTCTAGATTAGCTTTTAAAAATTGAAGCTCATTAGCAAGAGCTGAGCTGCTAACGCCAACTACCATACGCTTGTCTTTAGTCATTCGATGCGCGTAGGTTTTACTAGCTAGTTTTTCTCCAGCAACTTCTTTCCATAGATCCATCATCTCCATCTCTCTAAGGCGCTCATCAATGCCTAGATCTTGCATAACGCGAGATAGCACCGATTTCGATGTGACAAAGAGTTTATTTTTCTTTTTAAATGAACCCATATCGATAAACTTATCAAATCCTCTATAAAGTTGCCATAGTCTGATTGTAGGATTTTATTGTTCCTGCATCAACAGTGAATATCTGAGAGTTTTCTTGCCATTTCTCTAGGTGAGTTCCCAGATGAGTAGTGGTGATTACGACTTGTGTATCATCATCAACGGCATCTAAAAGAAAATCCTGCCTATCTTCATCTAGTTCAGCAAGCACATCATCTAAAAGTAAAATTGGTGAGTCATCGTAGTGAAATTTAAGTAAATCAAGCTCAGAAAGCTTTAAAGCAAGTACTATAGTACGTCTCTGTCCTTGGCTCGCAAACTTAGTAGCATCATGCCCGCTTATTAAAAACTCCACATCCTGCCTTTGTGGACCAAGATTAGTGAAACCACGAGCAAAATCCTTAGCTAAAGAAGCCTCTAAATCATCTTGGCTAAGTGGAGCGCCCAGATAATTAATCTCTAAGTTTTCGTCACTATTAGAAAGTTTATGCGCTATTTTTGCATAATAATCACTAGCAACAGGCACAAACTGTTCAAGAAGCTTAATGCGGTCATCTATGACTTTATTAGCAGCATCTATATAAAGATCATCCCAAACTTGAAGCTGGTCTTTTTGATTAGGGCTAATATTTTTAAAATAAACACCAGTTTCTTGAAGCTGTTTAATAAAAGAGTTTCGCTGCTTAAGTGCTGCTTCAAATTTAGATAATTTTTCACGGTAATCACGGGAGAGTTGAATTAAAACTGCATCGATCCAATCACGCCTTTTGCTAGGACTACCTGAAACTATTTCAAGATCATCAACCATAAAAGATACCGAATAAATATTTCCAGCAAGCTCACTAGTTTTTTTAGAAATCTCATTTATCTTGATCGTGCGCCTACCGCTTCGACGAATTTGAACAGAAATATTCACCTCATCATTATCTTCAAAGCTAGAACCCGTCTCAATAGATTTTTTTAGTGCTCGAAGATGAACAACAGCATCTTGACTGTCCCAATTCACTAAATCCGAGTCCCTAGTAGCACGTTTGGACTTTCCTAAACTTAGAACCTGTATCAGCTCAAGTAGATTAGATTTGCCTTGAGCGTTTTTTCCGATTAAAATTACCTTATTAGATTCAAAACTAACTGATTCTTGTATATAATTACGGAAGCCGATTAAATTAAGTTCTTTAATTAGCATATACGAGTGAAAACTCCTAAACCGAGTGGAAATATTAAACCCAGTGAAAAACCCAAGACATTTTTATCTTAACTCAAATTCTACTGGCAAGTACTTAAGTAAAAATATTTTAAATACAAAATTCATCGTTAACACTGCTATTAGCCTGTCCATCTTGATTGCAGCAGCTAATCCAGCCAATGCCCTCTTTTTCTCTAAGAAAAATGAAGAGACTAAAGCTGAGCTGGTAACAGTAGAAAGACCAGATGAAATCAAAAATGAGCGGATGCTAAAGAATCTTTCAGAAGCAATAACTACTGAAAAGGCAGAGCAGGTCTCAAAAAACGTGCCCAAGGCTGTCTTTGTAGACATTACTGGCGACCAGGTAAGATACGATCAAGATACTAATTATTTTGAAGCAATTGGAAATGCTGAAACTTATTTACCAAATAAAGACGTAACTCTTTATGCTGATACTATTACTTTCACAGGAAAAACAAATCTCGTTGAAGCAAAAGGTAACGTCAGAGTTCTACAAAAAGAACAGTCAATCACTGGAGAGTACGCCTCCTTTAATGTAGACTCACGCACATATAATTTAAAAGAGCCTAGAGTTTTTATCAAAGGTCTAAAACTTAAAGCTAGAGCTTCGCATTCTACGTTCCTAGATCCAGATAAAAAAGGAAAGAAAAAAGATACTATTCACTTTGAAGACGGGATACTAGCTCTCACAGAGCCTAAGGGGATTTTTATAAACAGTGGTTCAACATTCACTAGATACAGTCTTGATTATCAAAGAGAAAATAGAAATAGAAAAGTCGACTGGAATGATTTACCTGGAAGACCAATTTTCAAATACTCAGCTAAAGAAATTACTTACGATGACACAACGCCTGTAAATAATATAAAAATCAAAGGCGCACGTATTCATTATGGTGACCGCTTCAGCTTACCTGTACCAGTACACATAACTACTACAGTTGGTGAGAGATCAGATTCAAAATACATAGGTCCAATTTTCGGGACACGTACAAGGCTTGGTGGTTTTGTGATGGGTCCAAGATTTTACCATTCAGTAGATAAAGGTACTTTTGCTCTTGCTCCAGTTGTTCAGATTGGTAATGGACCTAAACTAGGTGGTGGTGCAATTGCAAGTTTCAACTCGCCTAACGATTCTACTGTTCTTATGGGTGGTTACGGAAGCCTAGAAGATAGAGTAATTGCTCGTGCTGAGCAAAAATTCCCTTTAGGTTTTAAAACAACATTCCTGAAAAACCAGTTTATAACGGGTGGCTCACAAGGAACCTCTCAAATTGGTACTTTCCTAGGTCTCTCACATAAATTCAGAATAAAACCACCTGTTTTAATTGATAAAAGAAGTGGTATTAGATTTTATAATGATATTGCTTATGCAAAAGATAACGATGAGCTTTTTAGTGCCAGAAGACTTAAAGATTTCTTAGAAGAAAGAGATGGCTCTAGAAACACAAGAAGAAATTTCCAAGAGAATAACGATGATCTTAGAGTTAGCAGTAATGTTTCTTTTTACACCGAGCCACTTTTAAGATACGGTAATGAACTTTATAACTTAAGCTTAAGAGGAACTGCTAGAAACTCTTTAAGATTCTATGGTAATGGCGATACTAATAACATTGGAAGATTTGGACCAGCTTTAGAATTTAGAGCAAAAAGACTTCAAGGTGAAGTTTCATTTTTACAGTCAATCACTTCAGGTCAATCACCTTTCCTCTTCGATCAATTTGTGGGTGGTAGCTCAGCTGTACTTGCTGATGGTGATTATAAAGTTAATGAATGGGTTTCAATAGGTGGCTTTGCTAGTTACAACCTAAACCAAGACAGATTTTCTAGACTTCAGTTAAGAACAGACTTTGGTCCATCTGATTTCAAATTAAGACTTAGCTACGATTCTATTCGTAACCAAGCAGGTTTTGGACTCAATATGATCTTTGGTGATCCTGTTGAATACGATAAGTTATTAGTTAAAATTTAAGCAACTCCAAGAGTTGAAGTACCTCTAACTGTTTGAATAATTTGTTCAGTTAGCTTGCCTGAAGATTCTTTTATTAAACCTAAGACATCATCCATACCAGTGTCTCCACCATTGTCTGGACCTTGTGGCAACTTCGTAGAATTTACAGTAGAAATTATTGTAGATTCTAAACCTTTAAGCATGTTTGCATTAATGTTTTGTGACATTGTTTACCTCTTTATAAATATAGAAAGGATCTGTGATACATTCTTTGATAATTAGTTACACAAATTACTTTAATTAGATGGAAACACCTAAATTTTTCACTCTTAGTTAAGAAATGGTTAACTAAGAATCCTTAAAAACACTTAATATAAGTGCTTTCTCAGAGATTCCTATCAAGAATGATATATAGGTTTCTTTGTATTAACATAAAGGACGATTTATGAGTAGTTTAGGAGCATTAGCAAGTTTAGCCGGAAGCGCAGATAAATATTCAGATGGAGTTCGATCACTCGAATTAGGAACCGCTTCATATGATAAAGATGGCGATCTTGGCACCAAGGGTGGTGCAATGGACCTGTTTATAGGACTAGCGTCTGGTGAGTTAATTCAAGATGCAAGTACAAGCACCGGTAAGCTTGGTTCTTTTAGTCATATGTTTTTAGTACAGTTTTTAGCAAGATCAAATCCAGTAGTTGCAGCAGGACTTGGAGCAAAAGAAGCTCTTGAAGGTTGCGTAGAGATTTTTAGAGGACAAACAAATAGCGGGATCATGAAATTTGTTTCTGCCGGAATGATGCTTATACCTGGCGGAGCTGTAGCAATGCATGCAGGAAAGATGTTTAAGCTAGGAAAAAATGCCAAAGAACTGACAAAATTAAAAGAACTAAAAGCATTACAAGCAGTTGCTAAGACTGCAAGCCCAGAGAATGCACTAAAAATAGAACAAACTATATTAGGTTTAGTAAGAAACAATTCAGCAGTCAAAGCAGCATTTAAAAAAGCTGGAATAACAAACACCTACACCACTAAAGCCTCTCTAGATGCTTTAGCACTAAGCAATCCAGCACTAGCAACACCAATGCTAAATGCTTTTGCAAAATACGATAAATTCAACATTACTGCACTTGAAAAAATGATTGCAAGCATGAATAAAGCCAAAGATTTTAATTTACACAAGATGTCTCATGTAATTGGAGGCAGGTTCAGAGAAGCAAAATCTGCAATCCAACCATACACCAGCTCTGCACTCAATGGTTTTAAAGGAAATCCAAATTTAGCTAGCCAGTTAACGAAGCCATCAGCATTTAATGACTTCTTCTCCACAAGCAAACTAGACCTTATGCCAATTGGCGTAAGTAGAGCAATAGGAAGAACTGCAGGAAATCCAGCAACAGCAGCAATAGTATTTGGATAATTTGATAAGTAGACTAATCTTTTAAACCAGACATCGTAATTCCACGCACAAAACTTTTTTGGGCAAAGATAAATAAAAGTACTATAGGGATAATCATTACAGCAGATGCTGCCATCAATGGTCCCCATTCAGCGCCACCTAAGCGTGACTGGAACTGCTGAAGACCCAGTGATAGCGTGTATTGGTTCTCATCTATCAGATAAACACTAGGTTTCATAAGATCATTCCAAGTAATCAAAAATTGAAAAAGAGCCACTACAAAAAGTGCTGATTTAGAAAGTGACATATAAATATCCCACCAGATTTGCAGCTCGCTAGCTCCATCAATGCGAGCTGATTCAGCAAAATCTTTTGGAATACTCATAAAGAACTGTCTAAGCAAAAAGATATAAAAAGGCAAACCAAAAAGATAAGGCACAATAAGCGGGAGCATAGTACCGTACCAACCTAGATATTTAAATAAAAGAAACTGAGGCACCAGCAAGACCATGTCAGGAAGCATCATAGTAGCTATAGTAATAAAAAAGAAGATCTCACGATACTTCCATTTTAAAACTGCAAAAGCATAAGCAGCAAGTGACGATGCTATCAAAACACCAAAGACATTAAAGAAAGAGATATAAAGGGTGTTAAAAAAACATTTGAAAAAATCTATTTTATTAATAGCAGCGATGTAGTTAGTCCAGAAAACTGGATCAGGTATAAAAGAAAAACTAGAATTATATATTTGCTCACTACCTTTAAGGCTAGTAGAAAGTACAGCCATAAGAGGAACTATAAAAGCTAAGGTAACAGCAGCTAAAGCTGTTAGTGAAAAGATTTTAAAGAATATAGACCTTGAATTACTCATTATTCAGATGCTGAAAGGACTTTTGCCCCTTTCATCTATCTCAATCATATTGCAAAATTAGAATAGTGGCTAGACAAAGCAGCTATTTAATTGGGTACAATATAAACAGGAAGGAAAACAGATGGAGATATTAGGTCTAAGTATAAGCAAGGAATTAATATTTGTAGCAATGCTATTTCCTTTATTCATAATTTTAGGTTTAGCTCCGATGATTTTGGACTTCTACAAAGAAGATGGCAAAAAGAAAAGTAAAAACCACAATTTTATACTAAGTAATTTTCTATAAGCTAAACAGCTCTTTTAATAAACCAATCTCCTGAAGCTCTGCAAATCAGCTTGCCATCTTGGTTTTTAATCCCACCTTCCACATAGCAGACTGTTTTACCATGTTTAATAATTTCGCCATAAGCTATTAAAGTATCATCAAGTCTTCCAGGTCTTAGAAAGTTAACATTCATTTGCATCGTAACGCATCTATCAGCACTATCATGAAGGGTACAAGTCACAGCACCAGAAAGTGCGATATCACACATAGCTTCTATCACTCCACCATGCAAAGAGCCACCAATATTTAAAAGCTCAGGTCTTACTTTAAGTTCTATTTCACAATAAGAGTCTTCATACTTCAGAAATTTCACACCTAATGTATGCTCGTAAGTATTTTTATATCTTTCTTCTGATAATTTATTGCAGAATTCGCCTGTTGACATAACTGTATTCTAACTTGAAAAGCTAAAAAGGAGAAGCCAGAAGGCACTAATATCAAGGTTTTCAGCCTCTTCCATCAAAAAAGCTAAAATGCGTATAGTATTGATATAATTATTCTCTGTGAGCACAACTCTTAATAAAATTGAAGAACTAAGACCCATTCGCTTCAATGAAGAAAGTAAAACTCCCTTTCTTATTGATCAGCGCTTACTTCCTTACGAATTTAAATACACAGAAATAAAAAGCTACACCGAAATGGCTGATGCTATAAAAGACATGCTTGTTCGTGGCGCGCCAGCTATCGGAATTTCTGCAGCCTTTGCTATGTATTTAGCAGCTAAAGAATTTGAAGCTAATTCAGAATTAAATATATTAGAAGAATTAAAAAAAGCAGATCAAGTTTTAAGAAACACGAGACCAACTGCTGTAAACCTTATGTGGGCTCTTGATGAAATCCAAGCTGTGATTGATAATACTAAGACAAAATTTTCTGAAGCGATTCTAGAAAAAGCCAAATGGATCTTAGAAGATGATATAGATCGTTGTAAAAAGATGGGCGCAGTTGGTGCTGAATATATAAAAAATAAATTTAAAAATAAAATCCAAAATGGCGAGAAACTAAAAGTGATGACTCACTGCAATGCTGGCGCGCTAGCAACAGGTGGCTACGGCACTGCTTTAGGCGTAATTAGAAAACTTCACGAAGAAAATCTTATAGAGATGGTCTATTCAGACGAGACTCGTCCACGCCAGCAAGGCTCTAGGCTTACAGCCTGGGAGCTAGCTTACGACCATATTCCAGTGACAATGAACACTGATAATATGGCAGCTCATTTAATGAAAGAAGGAAAAGTAGACTTTGTAATCACCGGCTCTGATCGCATTACTAAAAATGGAGACGCTGCTAATAAAATCGGCACTTATCAATTAGCAATTTCAGCAAATTATCATAAGCTTCCTTTCTTTGTCGCTGCACCTATGAGCACTGTAGATATAAACCTTGAAAGAGGTGATCAAATTCCTATAGAACAGCGTGACTACAAAGAAGTTAGTCATATTAATGGAATTAGTTGCACAGCGACTAATAAAGAAGTAAAAAATTACGATCTTAAGGGAAATAAGCATTTAATAGGTGAACTCAGCTATGAAAATCCTGGTTTTGATGTGACTCCTAGTGAGCTTATAGAAGCAATTTTTACTGAAAGAGGCTTGTTTTAAGTACTTCTAGCTATAAAAAACTTATAAAGAATCACTTTGTATACACAGATAGTGGATACGGAGTAAATTATGTCAACAACAATGCCTTCATATTTTAATGCAAGATCGCCTCGTGCAAGGAAGTCGGATAAAGCATATATAGATGTTTTTAAAAGCTTACAAAAATACTTTAAAGCAGACTTGAATTTTGACGGTGATGAAAGCAAGTATAGATATCAATTAATTCATGGCAGAGACAGCTCTAAAAATATAAATTTAACAGTTTACCTGAGTGAAGAAGAAGGACAATGGGCAACTGCATCAGGCACAAGATACACAATAAAAGGTGAGTATATTTATAGAACCACCACTGGAACATTAGGTGACTGGATAGGAGGTACCGCTCAAGATTACTTGCAAAGATCTAAGAAAAAACTTGACGGAATGACTCTAACACAGGGAGATGGCAAGTCTTCATTAGCTTACGCTGAAGAGTTAGTAAAATTTCTAGGAATCTATGACTATAGAATGAATAACACTCATAGCCCTAAAACACATTCAGTAAACTCTTCATACAGGGTCATGACCCAAGGAATTATCAAACAGCATATTCTAAATATCGCTAGAGCCAGAGGAAAACTATTTACTAAAAGTGACATTGTAAAAGCATACAAAGCATCAGGCAATAAAAAAATAATTGCCTACATAAATGAAATCAATCAAAAATTAGCAAATGGAGAAGACCTAGAAAAAGCTACAGATGTTTATATCAGCGAAAAGAAAAATTTATTCCATGGACAAACTTATTTAAGAAGCAATAAAAGTGAAAAAGTCACCTATAAAGGCAAGTGCACTTGTATTTGGAGTGAATGTAACAGGAAAAAGATCACAACCATTAAGTCAACTGGAATAGACAGCAATGGAAATGGGCAAATTAGCATAAAGACTATACCAACAACTGGGCAAGCGAAGATCCTAAGGATAAAGTTAATCAAAGGAAAACTCTACTCAACTGAAAAAAAATATAAACCAATAGCAACCAACCCAAGCCCTCTTAGCGCTAAAGATATTTCAGGCATGGAATTACTTGAAAAGATTATGGACAACCAACTTGACGAGATTCACTACTTCTATGATGCAAAAGAAAAGGGGCAGGCAGAAAATGTGAAAAAAGTTTTAGCTCTTACTGATCAAGCTATAGAAGACAAAGATGATCATACAAGCACAAGATTAAAAGCATTTGCAAAATTACATATAACTGAACTCTTTAAAAAATCACCCGATACATTTAAAAAAGTTTACAAAGGTGGGCGTTTCTACTTGGATGAAGGCGAAGCAAAAAAGATAGTTGAAGCCTACAAAGCATCCTCATATCCAGAGATAAGCTCACTTACAAAAAAACTAGCCGACATCGACATTAAAACATTAAAAGGTCAAATTGAATACAACTACCTATCATCAAAAGCAAATCTAGAATTCATAGGGAAGCTTAACATCTCGAAGTCTGACAATGAAGCTATAGAAAAATATTTAAACAAGCTAAAGAACTTCCACACCGAAGCAAGCAAAAAGAGCACTACAGAAAATGCAAGAAACATGGAGCTATTCAAAGTAATTACAGAAATTCTAAGAGAAAACCCGGAAATAATAAAAGAGTTTGGAAAAGGTGAAAAGCAGCTAGAAGATAAAGATGCTTTAGATATATTACTTTACAAAAAGCTAAAAGATAAAGTGTGTGATAAGCATTTCAGCTTAAGCTCAAAGACAAATATACTAAGAACATACAAAGACCTTATGACTAAGCTAAGCTAAGCAAACTGACTTAGCTAAAATCACCTAATTTTGAAGAAAAATTAGTCGAAAAAAAAGATTAGAAACCCTTATTTTAAGGATTATAGCTATAAAATATGCAATTAAAAATCCGTTTTATATACAAAGGGTTATTTGAAGTAGGGTTTCTTAATCAGAGCTTAACCTAAGCAACGAATAATAAATCTACAGGAAATGAGTACACAAGGGCCTACACCCAATTATCATAGAGCTTTTGAATTAGCAAAAGCTGATAAAGGCAAGCCCTTTGTAAAAGTTTTCCAAAAACACAATACACACTTTAATGCCAGTAGCGGCTCTCTAGAATTTGATGGAGACGAAAGGTGGTACAGGTATGAGTTCAGATTAGCAAAAGGAGTGCAAAACTTAAAAGACTCCCTTGCCTTAACAGTCTACCTTTCAGACACTGAGCTTACTGATAGTGGTCAAGCAATAAGATATCTAGTAAACGGAAAACATCTTTATAGAATCAAGGGCAAAATTCAAGATAGTAGTCTTGATGCAAACTTATCCCTAAGAAAAGCACATAAAGAAGCTGTTGAATTTAGCCTAACTGATGATAAGGGTGGAGAAAAGTCTAGCTCAAAATATGCTGATGAACTATCAAGCTTACTAACAGTCTCAACCAAGCGCTATATGCACAGCAAAGACATTGAAGGGAAGAAAGGGGAATACGTAACAGACAGCTCCTACTTATCAAAAGTTCGAAGTCTTATAGAACAGCACATAATTAATATTGCTGAAGCTTCTGACACAGCAAAAGATTTCTCTGGAAATGCAAGTATTGCTGTTTATCAAAGTAAGGGTGACACATATATTAAATCAATAATCGCAAGAGCACAAAAAGCATTAACTAGCGGAGTAAACTCAACATTACCCAAAGTGCCCAAAGATAAAATCAAACAAATGACAGGTAGAGTTTATATTCCTGGCAAAGAGCCGCCTCTTGCAGACATCATGTTTGATGACACTATTAATGAAATTAATATTCCAGGGGCACTCAGGCTTGAAGGAAGTGTATCAAGAAAAAGATTAGGTACAAACTGGACTCCAAAAGGACAAGAAATAGATGTAGTAGGGCTTGATAATAAGGGGAACCCAATCTTAGATATAAGACTTATAGGCACCATGACACAAGCAAGATTTGGGAGAATGAAATTAATTGGTGACAAATTAATATATAAAAATACACAAGCAATCTTTGATGCCTTTAGATCTGGTGTCCAGAAATACACTATAAAAGAGGCTTCATGGGGTAATATAAAAAAAGAGTTTGGCAGACTCTTTACAGAAGGTGACAGTGGAACTGGCTACGACAAATACGTTTATGCTGTAAACACGAAAGCTTTAGCTGAAGCAGATGAATTAGAATTCCCGGAAGCTAAAGCCGGCAAGAATGGCAAGCTAACTGTTCCTGGAAGCAAAGCTCATGACCAACTGGCAAACGTAGAAGCTCTTATCACAAGAATAAACGAGAAGGGAGTAGATCCTTCTCACAGAGCTAGTCTTATAAATTTTGCACAACAATATATTCTTGCGGTATTTAAAAACAATCCAGAAAAAATTCAAACAGAGCTTTCTAGTAAAACATATGAAGACAAAGAAACTAGTGAAATTCTCAAACAATACATCAGCGTAGCTGAATTAAACAAATACCTTAAGAATTTCAAAAGCTCAAAGATAGATATGAGCAAAGAAAAAGGAAGGAATGAATATAATTATCTTGCATCTAAAAATAGCTTAGAATTTCTAGCTGGCTTAGACCTAGACTCTAAAACCAAAAAAGGGCTTATTTCATATTCAAAAAAGCTTAATTCACTCCACAAGAAGTCAGTTAAAACACCTAGCGCATCTTTAAATAGAAAAATTGAATTCTTAAAATTAATTACTGATGTTTTAATGGAAAACCCAGAAATTGCTAAAGAGTTCGTTAAAGGTGAGACTCAACTAGAGGATGCTGATGCTTTTGACATTAAGCTCTACCAAAAACTAAAAGACAAGATGAAGACAGCTCATTTCTACTTCCTTTCATCTAAAACTAATATTATTAGAAGTTATAGTGCACTGATGGAAGAATTAAAATAGCTAAAAGCCTCTAAAACAAGGCTATTTCATTATAAATTAGCTCTTTTGAAATACGTTGTATATATAGGGAAATAGCTGTTCTCTTAACTTCAATTTAACCTTGGACGAATAAAATAAAGGAGCAATATAAAGGGGCAAAATGGCAGACCATAAAATACTATTTGATACAAAGCAAGGGACATTCGCTGTAATTGAAGGTGACCCAGATCGTAATAACCCCGTATTAAACTTTAAAAACCTAGAAAAAGTATTAGAAGAACTTATTAAAACTAAAAATATCAAAGAAGATGATATAAATGGTGCTGCAATCAAAGAAGCTTTTAATACTGTAAATCCTAAAGCTGACTATGATAAAAAAACTAAGGAAGAGAAATCAATTTTTGAAGATATGCTTAAAAAATTTCTAAAGCATATTGATAAAAAAGGTAATAAGGACAACAAGCTTTCAAAACAAGATTTTGATAACTATAAAAAACCATCAGGCACTGAAATCCCTCTAGCAACAAGGTTTGAAAATTTTATCAAAACATATAAATCCAGAGGGTCAGGGCTAGGCCAAACAAATTATGAGCACATTAAAGTTGAGGATTTAAAAAGAGGCGAAGTAGATAAATTTGTCTCACTTCAGTTTAAAGTTTCAGATGATGCGGATTTAGATGGTGATGGAAACAAGGACAATGATAAATCATTTGCAATTACTGAAAATAATGAAAGCTCAAAAGATGACTCGACTCTAAATAGCAGTGAAAAAGGCTACGGGGAAACTAAAATAAGCGGCGGAAAGAAAATTAAATATAGTTATGCTACCCATTACACAGATGGTACAAGCGGGGCTAGCACTACCGCAAAACCAACAAAACCAGGCGGAACAAAGAAAAAGCCAGACCTTGGTGACACTGATGCCGTGAAGCTACCAGACCCAACAAAACCTAAGATAGATACTCAAAGTGAAAAGTATTTAAAAACTAAAAAAGCAGCTATAGAAGCTGACAAGCCTAGAATGGCTGCAGAAAAAGCAGTTACAAACTTTAAAAAGAACAATCCAAAAGCAGTTAATCTAGCAAAATTTGAAGAAACTCACCCTGGATCAACAGCAGACCCAAGTAAACTCAAAGATGTGCTAAGAATAGATACAAATAGTGAAGATTATTCAGCAGCTAAATTAATAGATTTTCAAAATAATCAAATAAAAACTTCAAAACTTAAGTTTGACAATGCCAAATATAAGCAATTAGTAAACAGTTATAAGGAGTATTCAGAATTCCAAAAAAACTTAGAAGAGCTACTCGACGAAACAGATAGAACTATAGCTCCTCTAGAAAACTTAGTAAAAGAAGTCAATGAAGCAAAGGACAATCATAGCCAAAGGGTAAAAGGACTAAAGGACTTAGAAGAGCTTTTTAAAAATCTTATAACTACTCTTAGCAAGCATATAGCACATAAAGATTTAAAAGATGCTTACCTCGACCAAATAAACACATTTCGCAATCTGCATTTAAGCACACAAAAGCTAAGAATAAAGGCTGAAGACTTGAAAAAAAGAGCCGAAGGTTACATTAATAAGAAAGGGATAAAAGTACCACCTGAAAATCTATTGCATATAAATGCGGGCTTAACAGAAATAAACCTTGAATTCACTACTCTAAACCTTAAAGACAAGGGTTCAGGCACCATGGAGAATATCTATAATATAGAAAGAGTTTTAAAAAATGAGGCTGACAGGCACAACAGTACTGCTCGTGAAATGATCTATGAGCTACAAGAAGTAGCAGAGCAAGGCTTTGTTAGCATTAAACTTTCAGAGCTAGAAACAAAACTTAGTGAAAAAACTAAAAAAGCAGATAACGCACTTTTAGCCTTTAGAAAAGAGGGCGGAAAAGACCTTAAAGAAATTAAAAAAGAAAATCCTGAAGATTCTACAGTAATAGCTATAGCTAGCACCGCTAAGACTAAAGGAAAGCAAAGACCTATTGATCCAGATGATTTTGTAGGTGCAAAAATGGAGAATGGTCAACTTCTAAAAGAGATTACAGACCCAGCTGATGCGAGTAAAAAAATAAAACTAGACGTCGGCGCTAAGTACGGCTTAGATATTAGAGCTGCTACTCGTAAACTTTTAGCTAAATTCCCTAAAGCAAACCCTGAAGAATTTGATGCTGAAATCGCTAAATATTTCCTCTCTATATTACAAGGTGATACTAAAAGCAAAGTAGATGCTGAAGCAAGGATGGCTGGTGTAAAAGCTAAGAGTTTAGATCCTAATTTTGGTTATAAAGACTATCCAGCACTAGCAATAGGCGGAAACTATGGCTTAGTATCTAAAGTTGATGATTATATCTTTGGCAGCATAAATGGAAGAGATAAAAGAAAACGTCTATTAGAGTTTTATGAATTTTTCTCTGGCAATGGTAAAGCAGGAAGCTTAAACTACGATAGCGAAATTGAAAGAAAACGCCAGAACGTTCTAGCAAGAAACTACATAGGTACTATGGGTCAAGCAACTCTACCAATCATGACAGCATTAACCAATGGTGCTGGAGCAGATGAGTATGTTAAAGCACTCCAGGATTACATACTTAGCAAACCAGTGGGTTCATTACCGCCAAGCATGGGGGTATTCACTATGCAAACTGGAGAAAGAGCCTTAGATACGATACAGATAGCTAGCCCAGCTAATGCTGGCGCATTATTAGGATTTGCTGAGAGCTTAGAAGAAGTAACAGATGAAAATGACTTAGATATTCCTAAAGATCTTATGAAGCTTTTACCTATAATAGCTCCATCTATTAGCTCTTATGAAGTAGAGCTTACAGTGGAAGAGAAAACTAAGCCAGAGAAAGCGCAGGCGAAGATCAGACTTGAGAGACAAGCAATAGCATATTTAATAGATAAAAAATTCATCAAGAAAGAAAAAGTGAAACCAGAAGAAGGTGAAAGCCCTAAAGAAGCTGGATCATCAAAATCATATATCTACAGACCTAACAAAGAAAGAATCACAAATTTTATCACTAAGCAAATAGCTGAAATTAGAAACAAATATGTTTCAGCCTTAACAAAACCAGGCGCTAAAAATGAAAAAGGCTACGCTGCTATAGAAGAACAATACTTAAAGCTTCTAGAACTAAACAAAACAAGTGAGCCTAGAGTCTTTGGTGCAGTTACAGAGCATTACAGACCTATTTCAGCAGAAGAGATGTCACTTAGTATTCATAGCTTTGTAGACAATCTTAAGAAGTTTGAAGCAGCTTCTAAAGCTGGCACATTACCTAAAAACGATCTTGAAACTCACGATGCTTATATCGCTAAAAAACGCACAAAAGCACAAGAGAAAATTAAAAGCTTTGAAAAGAGATGGTCAGGTCAAGTTAGAGACATTGTGCAAACAGCTTTACCTAGAGTAAATAGAAGCTTAAAAGATCGTATTCCTGGCTATGATAGCCTTGCCCAAAGAGGACGTAGCGAAGCTAGATTTGACATTATCAATCGCAACCCTAGACAAACTCGCAGGAATAGATCAAATACTTTTTCAAGTTTAGAAATTAGATTTTCATAAAAGACTACATATTTAATTAAAAAGAATAAACATACATTAAACCTTTATAGTTAATGTTTAAAACTAAAGTCTTTACTTAGATTTTATGAACCAAAGATATTCCGCAAGAATCCACTACCATAATTACCATTAGCTTGTGATGCTGCTGAATCTACAGCTTGATCAGCGCCATTTGCCATTTGAGCGTTTTGAGGATTAGCAAGGAGAGATTTACTATTAACAATATCACCAACTGAACCAGACGATTCTACACCATGTCTATTTAAGCTAAAGAAATTCATAAACCTACGTATGATACCTACAGACTCTTCACCAGCTAGATTCTTCATAGCATTATTCACAGAGCCCTTATCAGCAAATATATTATTCATAGTAGTAACGACAAAACATACAGCAGCACCTACAATCATAGATGACATTTTTGCAAAGGCTTTCCCCTTACCTGAAAGCGTGCGAAAAAGACCTACAGCCATAGTTCCATTTACAAATGTCTGTAAAGCTTTCCATATTGACTGTGAGCTTGTATTTCCTTTCGCAAATAAAGAACTTGCTAAACCCATGCCAGACTTAGCTGTAAAAAAACTAAAGACTGCAGTAAGAACACCCATCAAAGGAACTCTAAAAGCTTCTATCTTCTTTGAGCTTGGTTTATCAGATGTTAGAGCAGCTAATGCATTTTTAAATTGACCCGCAAAGTTCTTAATTACTTCAGAAGTTCCAGCACCAGTCTCTTTAACTGCTTTAGTCAAAGCTCCACCAATTTTTCTACTGGTAGCCAATGCACCATCATCAAGGAAAGTAGGCTTACTACTCATCTCGCGCAACCTATCATGCTTCTCACTATGAGCGCGCTTATCTGTTTTTAAAATACTAGAACTTTCTACAAAGGGTCTTTTTACAATAGTATTAGCGGAGCGTGGTCGCTCTGCTAGTGCAAGACTGGTATTAGTTTCCTTCTCAATCATTTTCTTATGCTTCCAGCTTTAAGCCACTAGTACTAACTCCTTGTTGTTTCCAAATACCTTTATCAACTAAATATTCATCAACTGCCTGATCCACATTATCAATACTACTTCTGTCCATTACTCTATTAGGAGTCTTCATATTAAGGACTTTTTCAGAAATTTTAAAACCATAATTCCATAAAGGTAAAACTGGAGAAGTAGAACCATGCATTTGATCATAGTTATGAAGAAGGTTGTTACCAAAACCCCATCCAGTAAATGGTTCTAAATATGTTGCCGTACCTTGAGCAACATCTCTAGTCACATTAATAATCTGTTTAAGACCAAATAAAGCTAGAGGTATTACTGGGAACTTACCTGGTATAAACTTAAGTGCTCCACCAGCTGCTTTTGCTAGAGGTGAATTAAGTGCAGATAAACCCATGCCAGCAAAGTATCCTAAACTTGTTGCTGCAGTAGCGCCATCAACAGCTGCAAAGCCTAAACTGTATAAAGCTGGGTCATACTCAAAACCACCATCTTTAGAGTTTTTAAACCTACGTAAATTTCTAAACATATCCATTAAAGAACTAAAACCAATTCCTAAACCAGCAAAGGCTTTACCACCTTTAGCAAGCATACTAAGTCCAGGTTTATCTATAGAACTCACAAAAATATCCTTACCAAGCCCTGTAAGCTCTTTACCATTTTCAAACATTTGACCAAGGAAACCTGTTGGAGCTGCTGCTCCTGGCGTTCCTACTGGTCCTGGTAATCCTAATGACATAATTTAATTTCTTTTCCTTTTTTTAAACGATTCCTAATGTATTTGTAAACCAATTACCAATCCAGCTTGATTTTCTCTGAATATGATCAGCCGCAGTATCTTTTTTAGGCTTTTCATTTGATAAAGATTTATAGATCTCTTTTACAGCCCAAATCCCAATTGGAACTGCAACAAACCAAAAAAGAGGAGAAGCTAGAACTCCACCAATTGATGCACCAAGCGTCGCTGCCGCACCTCTTTTAGCTATCCAACTACCAAAACTCTTTGCAGCTTGGGATTTAAACATTCTTTTCAATCCATAAAACCCTACAATAGAAAACCCTCTAGAAATATTTCTATCTTTAGCTTCCCACTTACTATCTTCATCTTCTTTTTTTGAAAATTCTTTTTTATGCCTAACTGCTTTCATCGCAACTTTAGACAAAAGATCTTGGTCATCTTGAACTTGCTGCATGACAGCTTTAGCTAGAGCCTTTCCAGGCTTACTTAAGTATCTAGCTTTAAGATTATCAATAAAATCAGTCTTCTGAGAGCCCTTTAGACTTTTAAAATGATTAGCTACGGAGTCTTTATATGCATCAAGCTTCAAATTATAATCCGCAGCACCTTTTGCTGGATAATTTATTTTATCCCCCGCATCATCTTTAAGATCCAACAAGTCACCAACTACGTTTAAAAGAGTCTTAGAACTGTATCCATCAGCCTTTTCTACATAATCACCTTTTTTATCTTTTTCATAAATAATAATTTCATCGCCAGAACTAATAGCTTTTTTCACTAATGATTTTGCGACAACATTTAAAAGTACTGGGTCAGATTCTGGATCATTTTTCAAATATTTTGATTCAGTTTGCAGAAGAGCTCCTAATCTATTAGCAACATCTTGCTCTTCATTAAAAGATTTTTTTGTTTTCAAATTAGTAGGATCCTTACCTTCAAGCACTGAGCCTGTAATCACAGATAAAGTATCAATCTCTAAACCAAGTGCTTTTGATTCTGTTTTTGATAAACTTAAAAGCTTCTTCTTAATAGACTCACCTTTTTTATCCTTCGAATCAACTTCCTTATATATACCTTCATCAGCGGTTTCTATTAATGATTTAATTGAATCAACGTTCTTATTAAAGAGATAATCTAAATTAATAAAAGTATGTTCTTTATTAGAATTTTCTTCAGCTAACTTTACATGGTCTTGATAGAAAGAAATAATCTTTTTATCTTTAGCAAAACTTGCTGCAAATTTTGAATAATAAGTTTCTTGCGATGGCTGCGAGCTAAAAGAATCTTTAGATGTCTGTTCGCCAAGGCTAGCCATTCCTTGATTAGCCATTTGTAAAGTACGGTTATAGCTATTTATATAACTTGGACTCTGGTTCTGTAGACTTAAATATTTTGTGCTCATAATTCTTCCCTTTCTTTACATCTATATAAAGGTTGAACAAGGAGATATTTATATACATGTTTAAGAATGAAGATTAAATATAATTAAGAAAACTAGTATCACATGTTTGCATCTAGAAGGCTTTATATGGCTGAGAAGAGGAAAAAAGGTAATATTATGGGACCAACAACAACATCATGGGCATCAGGCACAACAAGGATTTCACAACCAGTAGGGGCATTCGCACCAATAATGCTTGACAGTGCGACTCCAGCAATGATGCAATCATTCACTGGATCAGCAGCGGGTTTACAGACTTTCTTAAGTACAGGTGAGGCTCAAAGATCACAGAAAGGACCTATTATGGCTCAAAAGCTTAACGCTAACGTTAACCGTCAGGCAGCGCTTTTCAGGCTAGCAACAGACCTTGATGCTTTAATGTTTACAACGCTCTTCGGTGGATACAACAAGATTGTTAAATCAATCCAACAGGTAATAAACCAGTAAAACTAGGGGAATTCAGCTATGAATGGCGTTCACAGTAATATTTATCAAATTTATAGACACTTCAAAATTCAGAAGGAAAGTGCTGCAAAAGCAGTAACCAGTAAGGATCCAGAAGTACAAAGAAACCTTATGCGGGTTTTACCTCATTATGGTAAGCACACTGGCTTTTTATCATTAATGTACCAAAAAGCTACACAGACAGCATTTGATGCAGATATTGGCTTAAATAGTTTTGCACACAAACTTAACCAGAAAATAGGCAGAGGCTAAAACGTCATTGCGAGCGGCAGCGAAGCAATCTGTGGATCGCGACAGCCCACCGGGCTTCGCGATGACAAATGACGGTTTCTTAACTAGGGCTTAACCTAAAATTGCTACTTTAGAGTCAAGAAAGGGCTTTATGTCGCTTTGTATATAAGGGTAAAGAACAATGGCTGATCCAGTTACAACTAAAGGTGCAACACCAAATCCAGCTTCTAAAGCAGTGGCAAAAACTACTGCCGCTAATACAGCAGCAACTGCTAACCCAGTTAGCACTAATCCTGGCTTAGGCGTTTTAAGACAACAGTCATTTCAGGCAGATGGTTTTAATAATTTCGATAGCATAGTAAATGACCTAGGTTTTGTTTATGAAGACGATCAAAGTGCAGCTACAAACCCAATCTACAACGACATGCTTAAATCAGGTAGTACAACAAGACAAATGCATGGTGCTTACGGAAAGCTAGGAAACGTTTACCAGAAACGTACAGAATTAAATAAGCTAGCTGTAGTGAGGTCTGAAGTAGAAACTTTTATCAAAACCTTACCACCAGAGCAACAAGAAGCTATTCAAAATGGAAGGTTTGATTTACCACAAGGTTTTATCAGAAAGCTTAACGATATGGGCTACGATACTGACACTATCTTTACAGCAATGGATAAAAAAATGACCATTCCAAATATCACAAAGCTTCTTGAACTTACTTATAGATCTGAGTACCATATGAAGCAAATCCTTAAAAACCTAGCTGACAACCTGGCTTGGATGGTTAAAGATTGGGCTGATTCAGCTAAAATTGACCCTAATTATAGAGGTTAAGCTCAATTTCGCAATACCAATTATTTAATAAAATGACCTGAAAAACAATTCTCTCTATCCTAGAGCCCGCAATGTTTATGGCAATTATATCGCTTTATAAATAAACCCTTAAAGTAAAAGACTAGTCTTGCTCTAGATGATCAAAATGCTAATATTAGATACGCAATGTACGCAATAGTCGAAATATCTGGAAAACAATATAAAGTCGAAGAAGGCCGTTATATTGACGTGGACTTTCTTGGCGAAGAAGAGGGCGCTAGCCTTAATTTTGACCAAGTGCTTCTTACTTCTGATGGCAAGAAGGTAGAGATTGGCAAGCCTACAATTGCAGGCGCTTCTGTGAAAGCAAAATTGCTTCAAAATGGCAAAGATAAGAAGATCATTGTTTACAAAATGAGACCTAAAAAAGGTACTCGTACTAAGCAAGGTCACAGACAACAATTTTCAAGAATCCAAATCGAAAAGATTCAAGTAAAGGCAGCAGCGTAAACCCAAAGGATATTTAACAATGGCATCGAAAAAAGGTGTAGGTAGTACTAAGAACGGTAGAGACTCAGAGTCGAAACGATTATGCGTTAAAAAATACGCTGGTGAGATCGTAATTCCTGGAAACATTATCGTAACTCAGCGTGGAACTAAGTATCACCCTGGTGTTAACGTTAAACGTGGTGGTGATGACAGTCTTTATGCTGTTAAAACTGGTAAAGTTTTCTTCCACATGAAGCGCGGCAAAAAATTTATTTCTATTGATACTGAAGCAGTTGCAGCCTAGATTATTTCGCTCGCAATGACATGGACGTCATCACGAGGAATGAAGAGACGAAGTGATCCATGGATTGCTTCGCTGTGCTCGCAATGACATTAAGCCTTAGCTCTAGAAACAGCACGTACTTTTTTCTCTAAACGAGACATTACACCGATAAAACCAGGCAAACTAGAAATCATCATTGCTGCCAAAATCACAAAAGATACAGCAAGCGCTTTCTCGCTTTGAATTCCAAGAAGACCTAAAAAATAAACATAGCTAGCTTCTTTAGCTCCCATCCCTTTCATAGAAGGAATTAAGAAACTCACCAAAATCGCAACTGGTAAAAGTAAAAACCAATACCAAGCAGGCACATCATAGAAACCAATGCCCACAGCACGGGCAGCACAAATATTTGCAGTGATCAAAAACACATGAGTAATAAAAGTCCAGAGCACTACTTTACTAATACTTTTATGACACTTAGTGTACTCATCAATTGCAAAACGTAACTTTTGAATAGGACCAAAAGGAATTTTAGTCCACAACTTATAAGAAAGAACTCCTATTACTGTTGAAGCAAAAAGTAACCAAGCAGCGTAAATAATCAAAACTGGAATACGCTCATAAACAGGGCTAAAGTAAAGAAAAGCAAGCCCTACAGGTATATTGAAAATCAACATTAAAAAACCAAGCACTCTTTCCATCAAAACTGTGCCACCAGCTCTAAGCCAGTCTTTTTTATCTTTACCTAGATAGTAAGCTCTAAGCGCGTCCCCGCCAAGATTAGTTGGAAAAAAATTATTACTAAAAGCACCTTGGAAATACCAACCAAGAGCACGGATATATTTCAAAGGATAATCGAGCAATTTAGTAAGCAAATTCCAGCGATATGAATTAGTCATGATTTGGATTAAGAAAGCTAATGACGACATAGCAAGCCAAAAAACATTCACAGATTTCACTTGATCAAAGAACGCTACAGGATCAAGCTTTGCAAACTTAAGAAGCAAGACTAGAATAACTAGTGAAACAAAAATATTTAGAACTAGTTTTTTACTGATCTTCATTGCAATTAACTATCCAGGTAATAAACTGGATTTTGAGGTCTTCCTTTTGTTCTCACCTCAAAATGAACATGCGGTCCAGTAGCATAACCAGTAGTACCTTCATAACCAAGGACATGACCTTGCTTCACTCTTTGACCAACTTTAGCCTTAACTTTATCCATATGAGCATAAAGAGTTGTATAACCCTTGGAGTGATCTACGATAACTACTCTACCGTAACCACCATACCAACCAGAATAAATCACCAAACCACCTTCTGATGCTTTAATAGGCGCGCCTCTAGGACCAGCTAAATCGATACCACTATGCATACTTTTCACACCAAAAATAGGGTGGCGCCTTGGTCCAAATGGTGATGTGATGCGGGCTTTAACAGGATATATAAAACTTCCAGTAGCATCTGGATTGTCCATTTTGGTTCCAGAAAGCTCCGTAATTTTATAAATAAGTTTTAGAGACTCTCTTTCTATCTGCCTTTCTGCTTGCTGAAAGCTAGCACTCTCAGTTCTTAGTTTTTGTACAATTTTATTCTGATCTTTTTTCTGACCAGCTATCTCTGACTGAATTCCCTGAAGCTTACTCGTGATTTGAGACATTTTATTTGCTTCAACAGAAAGCACTTTATTATACTTTTTAATATTTTCTGATTGATCAACTAGAGCTTTAATAACATTTCTATCGTAGTCCAGGACACGCTGTTGGTAGTAAAGATTATCCAAAAAATCTGTGACACTTGAAGAATTTAAAAGACCATCTAAAAGTCTGACTCTTTGTTGCTGATAGATCGCTCTGATTCTATCTCTAGCTTCCACTTCAATAAATGATTGCTGAGATTCAAGCTCCTTTAATCTGCTTTTCGTTTTTTCCCAAGCTATAGTGGTAGCTTCTAAGTATTTTTTATTAGCGTTTAATCTACTTTGTGCGCTAGAGAGCTTTCTCTGGATTTCATTAAGCTTGCCAGTCTCGTAAGACTCTTTTAGTCTAGCTTCTTTAAGCTTCTTCGCTATAGAGTCCTTTTGGTGAGTAAGGTTTCTGAGCATTTGCTCTTTTTCATGCAAACTTATACCCTCTGCTGACGCAAAAAGAGGTAAGAATGTGATCATCAGAAAAGAGATGATCATAAGCCATATAACTAGCTTTGTAAAAGGAATTTTTGAGCCTTTAGCCACCTGACCATTATAGTGCATAAATAGGATATTTCAAGCCATTTACAGCTTGTCTTAAGGGTCACTTAGCTCTTTAGAGCGCCTTTAATAGAGGCTTTCAGCTCATTATCTATATTTAGTATTTCGTCAAGACCAGGGTTCTTTATAAGCTTATGAGAATCAAGCTCTGATTCGATAATTGAAATTATGTCATTATATTTTATTTCTTCTTTTAAAAAGAGTGCAACGGCAGACTCGTTAGCTGAATTAAAAACAGCAGGATAGCTATGCCCTAGCGAGCCGACTTTATAAGCCAAATCAAGTGCTGGAAACCTGTCTCTGTCAGGCTCAAAGAACTCTAGAGTTTGTGATTTGAAAAGATCAAAACTATCTTCTGTAGCTAAAGGTTTTTTATCTGGGTAATCCAAGGAGTATTGAATAGGCACTCGCATATCAGCGCTACCAAGCTGAGCCATTGTGTTTCCATCAACAAAAGTCACAGCACTATGGACCACAGACTGAGGGTGAATCACAATTTTTATTTGATCATAATCAATACCAAAAAGCGAATTAACTTCAATTAGCTCTAAAGCTTTATTCATCAGAGTACTAGAGTCAACTGTAATTTTTGCGCCCATATTCCAAGTGGGGTGCTTAAGTGCGTCAGCTAAAGTGATCTCTTTAAATTTTTCTTTTTCTAAAGTTCTAAATGGACCGCCTGAGGATGTGAGTAAAATTTCTTTTACAGAATCATTAATGGGATTTTTGTAAGTGTTTAGAATGGATTGCTTCGCTTCGCTCGCAATGACATGGTCACTCGCAATGACGTCATCACGAGCAGAGCGAAGTGATCCATAAAGGCATTGGTGAATAGCAACATGCTCGCTATCAACTGGAATAATTTCTGAATTATACTTTGCGCAGTATTCTCTTACCAAGTGACCAGCAGAAACTAAAGTTTCTTTATTAGCAACAGCAAGTCGCTTAGAACTTTTAAGAGCTTCTAGATTTGCTTCAAGTCCAGCGATGCCCACAATTGCACTTAAAACAATATCCACTTCAATTGCAGCAAGCTCTTTAATATCTCTTAGAACAATAAGCTCTGGGAAAAGGTTAGATAGCTCTTCTTTATGAGAGTCGCAAATAATAGTTACAAACTTAGGTTTAAATTCTTTGATTTGATCAAGAAGAAGATCAAAATTTCGTCCAGCACTAAGCCCCATGATAGTGAAATCAGAGGGTCTGTGGCGCACTATATCAAGTGCTTGGGTGCCTATTGAGCCCGTAGAGCCTAATATAGTGAGCTTCTTCACTAGGTCTATTATATAGGATTAGAAATGATAAAAACGGTGAATAAGTCTATAGTTAAAGCATTTTAAAAAAATGCTGCAATTCCAGCTATCAAATGTGAGGAGCTTGAGATTGATGGAATCTGGAATCGCAGACTTTTTCCGCAAGATCAACCCTTATTGAGAATCTCTCGCATCTACTTAAAAAAATAGCATAATTAACTGCTTGTTGAGAATAGTTATCATTAACTAATAAATAATTTAACAATTAGAGCTAAAACTAAACTAAAAGTTAAATTAAGTAAATATTGATTAATGGATGCTAATCAAAAGTTTTAATAGCGAGTTAATAGACCTCTTGCCAAAGCTTTTATAAGCCCATGAAATCTGGTCCAGCACCGCTGTATGCAGCATTAACTCTAAGGTTTTGCTCTGGACATATAAGCTCACAAGTACGGCACATAACACAATTCTCAAGAGACATACCATGTACCTTAATGCCAGAAGCGATATCGAGCCTATGAACTTCTGCCGTGCAATCTGACACGCAAGGAACGTCTAAAGCTCTATCTTCGTATTTCTTAATACACTTCAAACAAGTATCTGCACTGAACTCGTCGATATGATCAGGATGATCCACATACTTAGTATGCGCGTAGAAAACCGCATCCTCACGAGAGTAAACAGTCTTCTTGTCAAATTCCTTAATGTCCCTACCACGCTTCATCAATGACTTATTAAAGTCTGGATTAATGTGAGTGTAGCCTTCAGAATAGATAACTTCTTCTTTTATATCAGCAGCGTTATTTAACAAAGAGAATAAACGCAGAGAAGATTTAATAGCGTTTAAAGGATCTTCTAAACCAACTGACAAAAAGCCTGGAATTGGGTTTTTATAATTATCAATAGAGTTTAAAATTTTAGGTAAATAATCTCTAAGCACATGAGGGTTTTCAGCAAATGCTTTTCTGAAATATTTATTATCCTTCATCTTGTCCATGTAAGGTGATGACATAAGTTTTCTCTGGTATGGCTTCAGGGCATCAGCGCTGAAACTATCAAGCTCAAAGGCTTTGAGAGCCACTTCAGCAGCGATGCAGCCAGATTCTATAGCCTTATCAACACCAGATAAACTTCTCATATCAAGTGTGCCAAGAGCGTCACCTAAAAGCATCGCACCATTTACTTGGAATTGTTTTGGCAAACTTGCAAGCCCGCCCTCAGGAAGAACTGCTGCGCCATAATGCATTAATTCAGCTCCTTGAAGAACTTCTTGCAGCCAAGGATGTTTTTTATAATCTTGAAGTTGGTTAACAGGGTGAAGATTAGGGTTACTACTATCTAAAGAAATAACCAGACCGATAGTTAGTCTTTTATTATTTAAACCATAAATAAAACCACCACCAAAAGTACCATCTAGAGCTGGGTAGCCCATAGTGTGCCAAACCTTACCTTGAAGATCAGGAGCGTCATCAGCAAGCTTCCAAGTTTCTTTAACACCTACAGACCAAAGCTGAGCTTGGTTTTGGATTTTAAAAGCTTTAATTAGATCTTTAGAAACAAATTGTTTTTCAGCAAAGCAAACTAATTTAGCGTAAACATTATCTTCAATATCAAGACCTGACCTACCAACTTTAACGCCAGTAACTTTTAGTCCATCAATATTTAAATCTTCTTTTTGAGCAGCTGCTCTAGCAGTCATCTCTACGCCATCTTGGCTTTCAAGCAAAATATCGTTAACAGGGAAACCTGGAAACATATCCACTTTAACGTTAGGGACTTCTTTAGCTTTCTCCACTAAAGTCTCAGCCATCCACTTAACTACTAAAGATAAAGTAAGAATTAGATACCCTTCTTTGCAAAAATCAGAAGCCAAAGCTCTAGTAAGAACATTAGGAACATCAAACCAATTTTTAGAACCAACTAAAGAGAAATGACTCTCTTTACAGACAGACTCAATTGGCATCTGCTCTTCAATGTAATTAGGATATGCTTTTTCAAATATAGATTTATTTACAACAGCACCAGAAACAATGTGCCCGCCAAATTCTTCAGACTTTTCAATAATCGCAATTTTTAGATGCTGATCCGGCTTTGATTTCATTTGCTCAAGAAGCTTATGAGCCATAGTTAAGTTAGATGGTGATCCACCAACTAGGATTAAATCGTATTCAAGCTTAGTATTGGTATCTTTTGATTGCGTCATTAAAGTCTTCCTCTCTGAACTAATTTATTTAGCTGCAAGCTCAGCCTTATTTAAGAATTTTTTTTTAGCAGCCTCTGGAGCTTCTTCGTTATTAGAACTACTTGAAGCTTTGAACTGCTTAATCATCTCTGGAATCACGTGATTCAGATCACCAACGATCCCATGATCAGCAAAATCAAAAATTGCAGCATCTGGATCTTTATTAATAGCGATAATAAGATCAGATTTTTGCATTCCAACTCTATGCTGAAGCGCGCCAGATATACCACAAGCAATGTAAATTTTAGGTCTAACAGTAATTCCAGTTTGACCTACTTGGTGTTCATATTTAATCCAACCAAGATCTACAACTTTACGAGAAGCGCCAATTTCAGAATTTTCAAAACAAGAAGCTAATTCTTCTAAAAGCTTGAAACCCTCTTGATTGCCTACTCCAAAACCTCCAGCAACAATAACATCTGCTGCTGTTAAATCTATAGAAGTAGCTTCACGAACTATGTTTTTAATCTGAACTCTTTGCTCGTCATCTGTAAGATTTACAGCAACATTTTTTATTTTTGATTTGTGCTCAGTATTTTCATCAGGCATTGCAAAAACACCAGGACGAATAGTCGCCATTTGAGGGTTCTTCCAAGGACCTAAAATCCTTGCTTTAAGCGACTCACCAAAACTTGGACGGTTAGCGTATAAACATTCAGGGAAAAGTCCTATCTTGGTTTTATCAACTCCACCCTTGTGCTCATAAGGACCAATATCAAGCTCGATAGTATCAGCTGTCAAACCAGTCTCAAAAAAAGCAGCGATTCTAGGTGCTAGATCTCTACCTGTAGTAGTAGATCCCATCAAAAGCGTGTGTGGAGGTGTGTTCCACGAACTAAGCTCATCAATAATCACTCTACGATAAGGAAGAGTTCTATACTCTTCTAAATCTAGGTGGTCCGCGACATAGATTTTATCAGCGCCAGCTTTTTCAATTTTCTTAATGGCATCATCAAGCTTATGACCAATAATGAAACAAGCTAGAGGAACATCACCAAGTTTTTTAGCAAGTTTTCTCCCTTCGCCAAGAAGCTCTAAAGTAACATTAGCTACCTCACCTTTAACTTGCTCTGCAACGATTAGTACTTCTTTTGTCAACTCTTCACAAACTCCTTAACACCAGTCTGACCTAAAACATCAGCCACTAAAACTTCAACAGCATGACCTTGGTGCATTTGGCAATTACCGCCAACTGTACCAATCTTCCAAGTCATAGAAACGATTGTTGGAGAACCAGGCAAGCCTACTTTTAATTCTTCAGCACCAACAGTATCGCAATCAACAATCTTCATGTACTTATTTCTAAGCTCTTCATTACGCTTAAGCTCTTGAACAAACTGAGCGCCTCTAAAGTTTTTATACTTGAGCTTATCGTAACTATTAGCGACTGTAATTAATGCAGGCATTTTAGCTTCAAGCTCTTGGTAACCAGCTTCAATAACACGGCGCGCATTTACAACACCTTCATTAACAGTAAAACCTTCACAGTAACTAATTTGAGAAAAATCTAAACGCTCAGCAATTTGTGGTCCAACCTGTGCGGTATCACCATCAGTAGTTTGCAAACCACAAAAAATCAAATCAGCAGGTTTTCCATCTTGCTTAAAACTATATTCAAGTGTTTTAAATAAAGCTGAAGAAGTCGCCAAAGTATCAGAAGCAGCTAGCTTTCTATCACTTAACATTAAAGTCTTATCCACTCCATGCTCAAGCGCAAAATATAAAATATCAACAGCAGGAGGAGGCCCCATAGTTACAGCAGTTACTGTTGAACCTGGTCCACCCATCGCTTTAGCGCTGAGTGCGCCTTGCATTGCAAAAGCGTCAAAAGGATTTAATCTTTTTCCAGCTTTAGCTCTATCAATAGTACCGTCAGGATTAACACCAGCCTTTGACTTAGTGTCAGGGACCTGTTTTATAAGCACGTAAATATTTAAGTCTTTCTTTGTAGACACGAAAACTCCTATTCTTCTCTATACAGTCATGATCTCTTTTTCTTTAACAGACATTAAAGATTCGATCTTACTCACATAATCATCTGTCTTCTTCTGAACATCTTTTTCAAATTTCTTTTTGTCATCTTCAGTAGAGTCAGAATCTTTTTTATTTTTATCAATCGCTTCGCGTCTTGCATTGCGAATAGAAATTTTTCCATTTTCAGCAATCTCTTTAAGATGCTTAACAGTTGACTTACGAGTCTCTTCAGTTAAAGGAGGCATAACAAGTCTTAAAACACTACCATCACTATTTGGAAGAATTCCAACATCACTATCAATAATTGCTTTTTCAATATCTTTTATAGTGCCTTTATCATAAGGAGTAACCACTAAAGTTCTTCCGTCAGACACTGTCATGTTTGCCATGTTTTTAATAGGCGTTGGCGTGCCGTAAAAATCCGCATTTACTCTATCAAGTATTGCCGGATTAGCACGACCACTGCGAATTGCCATGAACTCACGCTCAACGGTCTCTACAGCTTTTTTCATTTTTGCTTCTGCTTCTTGCATAGTGATCTCCAGGCTTAATCTAGCCAGTGCTTAATTTTAGCGTTTTAGTCTTAAATAGTTAAGGAATAATCGATTACTTAATTAAGTGATTATATTCCTTTTATCTTTTAAAATAGACGCTCAATATATAGATTCAAAAAAAAGATTAAGGATCCCACGTCTATACTTTATTTCAAATTGTATTTCACGCTAACATGTCCTTTGGTTTCAAAAAGATAAATTTTTCTAAGAAAGCAAAGAGCGCATGCATTTTGATTTGTTAGAGTTGTAATAGGTTAAGAAACCAGGACAAAGGAGTCAAGAAAAAGTTATGGATCCAATAGTATTAATTTCTCTGGGAGCTGGAACACTTGCGATATTAATCGGAATAATGTATGCAATGTGGATTATGAAGCTCGACACTGGCACGCAAGAGATGCGTGACATTGCTGGCGCAATTCAAGCCGGCGCGCAGGCTTTCCTCAAAAGACAATATACGACAATTGCTGTTGTAGGAGTAGTTCTTGCGGTAGTTATTTATTTTTTACTCGGCATGAAATTTGCCTTAGGTTTCGTCGTTGGTGCTTTTTTAAGCGGTCTAACTGGCGTAATTGGAATGAATGTTTCAGTTAATGCAAATGTTCGCACGGCGCAAGCTGCATCATTTAGCATGAAGCAAGCTCTTGATGTTTCTTACAAAGGTGGTGCTGTGACTGGTTTACTAGTAGTTGGCTTAGGTCTTCTAGGAGTTGCTGGTTTCTACGGTTTCCTTGAATCTTTCTACCCTGGAGAAACTTTCCACAATATTCAAGCGTTAATTGGCTTAGCATTTGGTGGAAGTTTGATTTCAGTTTTCGCAAGACTTGGCGGTGGTATTTTTACCAAAGCTGCTGATGTTGGCGCGGATCTTGTTGGTAAAGTTGAAGCTGGTATTCCTGAAGATGATCCTAGAAACCCTGCTGTGATCGCTGATAACGTTGGGGATAACGTTGGAGACTGTGCTGGTATGGCGGCTGATTTATTTGAAACTTACGCAGTTACGGCAACTGCTCTTATGCTTTTAGGTTCTCTTGTTTACCGCGAAGCTATGGAAGCTGGCAATATGGCTCCAGTTCTTTACCCACTTCTTATGGGTTCAGCAGCGATTCTTGCTTCAGTGATTGGTAATTTCTTTGTCAGTCTTGGAAAAGATAATAACGTTATGAAAGCTCTTTACAAAGGTCTAATTGCTAGTGGTATTATCGCAGCGATTCTTTTTTACTTTGCTACAAACCACTTAATGAACGGCTTAGACTTCCCTGCTATTAACTTCTACTATGCGAGTTTAATCGGCTTAGTTCTTACTGGGTTATTTGTAGTGGTTACTGAATACTACACGTCTACTGAGCATAGACCTGTACAAAAGATTGCTAAGGCATCTGAGTCTGGTCACGCAACGAACATAATTGCCGGTTTAGGGATGTCAATGGAAGCAACTGCTATTCCTATTTTAATTATCGTAGCGGCTATTCTTTCTAGCTACACTCTTGCTGGTGTTTACGGTGTTGGTGTTGCTGCTATGAGCATGCTTTCAATGACTGGTATCATCGTAGCGCTTGACTCTTACGGTCCAATCACTGACAATGCTGGTGGTATTGCTGAAATGGCAAACATGGATGAAAAAGTTAGAGCGATCACTGATCCTCTTGATGCTGTTGGTAACACAACTAAAGCAGTTACTAAAGGTTACGCGATTGGTTCAGCAGCGCTAGCAGCTATCGTTCTTTTCACTTGCTTTAAAGCTGATCTAGGAAACGCTATCATTGAGCACAACCTAGCTCACGGTACTGGCTTACTTCCTCCTACTTTCAACCTTGCTGACCCTTATGTACTAAGTGGTTTATTCCTTGGTGGAATGATTCCATTTTTATTCAGTGCATTTGCAATGAGTGCTGTGGGTAAAGTAGCTGGCGAAGTTGTTGCTGAAGTACGTAGACAATTTAAAGAAATTCCTGGGATCATGGAATTTAAAGCGAAGCCAGATTATGCGAGTTGCGTTGATATCGTAACTGCTGGTGCAATTAGAGAAATGGTGAAACCAGCTCTGCTTCCAGTTCTTGCTCCAATTGTTGTAGCTGTTATTGGTGTTTTGTTCTTGAATAAAGCTGAGCCAATGGGCGCAGCTAGAATCATGGGTGGAATTCTTGTTGGAAGTATCGTTACTGGACTTTTCCAAGCAATCGCTATGACTTCTGGTGGTGGGGCTTGGGATAACGCTAAAAAGTACATTGAAGATGGTAACCATGGTGGTAAAGGTTCTGAAGCTCACAAAGCATCAATAACTGGAGACACTGTTGGCGATCCTTATAAAGATACTGCTGGACCAGCAATCAACCCTATGATCAAGATCGTTAACATCGTTGCGCTTTTGGTTATAAGCTACTTGCTGATTTAATGGATCACTTCGCTCCGCTCGTGATGACGCCTGCGAGCACAGTTGGTCGTCATTGCGAGCAGCTTAGCTGCGTGGCAATCCATGGATCACTTCGCTCCGCTCGTGATGACAAAAACACATAACTTAAAAAGGAGGCTTAATTGCCTCCTTTTTTTACTAAAATAAGTGCCAGGCACCTTTTTTGGTTATTGTTTCTTAACCACCAGCCAAGTGAGCCAAATTAGAAGTATTTGCTATTTTCTTAGAGAGAATTTCACTTTGATTTAAATCAGGGTCAAGAGCCATGTAATTGCGTGCAGCATTTCTAGCAACTACCAGCATCTCTTCATGCTCAACTATGCTTGCAATAGCAAAATCAGGAAGCCCTGATTGGCGCAAACCAAGAAAATCACCAGCTCCACGAAGTTTCATATCTTCTTGGGCAAGAACAAAACCATTATTGGTGGCAGTAAGAACATTCAGACGAGCCATCGCCGTATCAGTTTTAGAAGCACTAGCAAGAAGACAATAAGACTGATGCTGACCTCTACCCACACGCCCTCTAAGTTGGTGCAATTGAGCTAGCCCAAAACGCTCAGCTGATTCTATCATCATCACCGTAGCATTAGGCACATCAACGCCTACTTCAATTACTGTTGTCGAGACTAAAATATCTATTTTCGCTTCACGAAAATCTTCCATGACTTTTTCTTTGACATCAGGATCTAGTCTGCCATGCATTAAGCCCATAGTAAAATCCTCAAAAACTTCTTTTTTAAGACGATCAAACTCTACAGTAGCTGCTTTAGCTGAAAGTGTTTCAGACTCATCAATCAAAGGAAAAACAATATAAGCTTGTCTTCCTTTAGCTACTTCATTTCGAATCAAAGTATAAGCATCAGATTTTCTTTTAACTATAGAGGTAATGGCAGGACTTCTACCAGGAGGCAACTCATCAATTTCAGAGACATCAAGATCACCGTGCATCGAAAGAGCCAAAGTACGAGGAATCGGAGTCGCTGTCATAAAGAGCCTTTCAACGTTCTTCTCATCACCATCCTTTCCTTTTTTAACTAAAACATCTCTTTGCTTCACGCCAAATCTATGCTGCTCATCAATAATCACCAAACCAAGATTATTAAAATCAACACCATCTTGAATAAGTGCGTGCGTGCCTATCACAATATTTATTTGACCATTAGCAAGCCCTTGCAAAACCTCACGCTTTTCTTTAACGCGCATTTTACCAGTGAGCAAAGCGACTTTCATTCCTAAGCCCTCAAGTATTTGAGGTTTATGCTTAAGCTCAATTTTTTCTTTTATTGATTTTTCAAAGTCTAGAATACCCTGTTTGGGATTAGCTTTTTCAATATCATATTCTCTTAAAGCATCAGCCCAAGCACTAAAGGATCTAAGATGTTGCTCAGCGAGTATCTCAGTAGGCGCCATGATTGCTCCCTGAAAGCCATTATCAACAGCTATTAAAAGAGTAAGGAAAGCTACTACAGTCTTACCGCAACCCACATCACCCTGAAGCAGCCTGTGCATAGGATATTTACTGACCAAATCAGGAAGTATCTCTGAAAAGAAAACCCTTTCTTGAGCGTAAGTAAGCTTAAAAGGCAAAAGGCTTATAAACCTATCAACAAGACCATTATCAAAACAGTTAAACTCTATATTTTTTTCTTCGCGTTTAATCTCACTACGTTTTTTAGCAAAACGAAGCTGCATTAAGAAGAACTCATTAAAGATCAGCCTTTCAGTAGCCTTATCTTTCTTTTCCATGCTTGTTGGGAAATGCACTTCACGAATAGCTTCAGCATATGGCATCAGCTCGTATTCTTTGATTAAAGATTCAGGTAAAAATTCTTTTAGATTTTTTTTGTAAAGATCTAGTGCACCATAAATAATCTTTCTAAGCTGCATTAAAGAAAGACCTTCTGTTAGAGGATAAATCGGTACGATTCTGCCTGTATGCACATTATCTCTGCCTTCAGTAAAATCTCCAGATATAACTTCAATAACTGGATTAGAGATTACAGGCTGCTTAGAATATTTATCTTTTTTTACTGTGCCAGAACAAAGCACTTGAGCGCCTTCTGGATATTGTCCTTTAAATTGCTTAAGAAATATATGAGTAGAGTTTCCGCGCAAGAATTTTGTGATTTTCACTTTACCACTAGTGTCTTTAATAATAATTGTGAGAATAACTAAACTTTTTTTAGGGCTTTTAAAAGCTGACACCTTGTGGATTTCACCAAGGATAGTCACATCTTGCTCAAGCTCCATTTCACTAATTAAAACTCTATCTTCATAAGAGATATGTTTTCGAGGCAAATGATGCAAAAGATTTTCACAAGTATTTATTCCAAGCATGTTTAGCTTATCAGCAAGCGCTGGACCCACGCCCTTTACAAAGCGAATATCCATTTCTGAAATATCCAAATTAGGATCAAATACAGGCTCTTCTTTTGGCTTAGCTTTTTTATAACTAAGAGGCTTTACCGTGTTTTGATTTATTTCAGCATCATTAAATTTTGAAGCGTCCATTTTAGTAAGCTCATTAGGATTATCAGAATAAAAATCTCTAAGCTCAATTAGAATCTCTCTGATTTGCCTAATAATTGATATGCGAGTTGTTAGATCAACATAGTCGTATCTAGAAATTAAAGCTTTAATAGCAGCCCACTTAGTGCTGTGCTTATAGATTCTAAGAGCGCTTTGAGCCTCATTTTTTATAAATTTATCAAAACTAGCTTTTCTGCCTACAGCATTAATGTACATATGCGCGACTTCATATTCAATTGCTGAATTGATTTGAGCTATTTTATCAAGGATATTTTGCTCTTTTTGCTGCATTAGAGGGTTTTCACCTATTTATTTTAGCAAGACTGACCTTAACCAGGATTTAACCTGGGGGCTTTATATTAGCTATGTAGGACACCGGAGAAGTTATGGTAATTAACACCAACTCACAACTAACTGCAACTGACGCGCAGGGCGACTTTAAGATTGATAGCACCGATCGTGTGGCCTATGCAAATATTATTACGCAACTAGCTGATAAAACAAACACAAAACTTGATTCAGTAAGAGCAAAATTAGCAGAGCAGGGATACTTAACAGAAGCTGATATTACTGACAGGAACGGTAAATCACTAATCGATTTTGATGGTAGTAAAACTCGAGATAGCTCAAATGATTTAGCATCTTTCAATCGCTTAGCTGGAAGTGATGGGAAATTAAGCCCAGGTGATTTCCTTGCAAAAATGAATGAAGATGGACTGAAGAATGGTGCCATCGAAAAAGCTTTTTATGAGTCAATAGCAAACGCCTTTAAATCAGGTGGAACCAATATGGCTCCATTTTTACAATCCGCAGAGCTTATTAACAACACAGCTATTAGCATAGACCAAGAACAAAGCAGTCAGACTGTAAGGGTGGGAAGAAGTGCTTGGATGAACAATGATCTTAAACATGGTGAGAATTATCTTTTCATGCAAACACCAGATATCCAAGTCAACGGAACTATTCAGAACACTCAGTCCAGCAATGGAAATGTAATCAAGGATCTAAACATTCAATGGTTCGGAAATTCTATCTCTTTTAATTCTTATGAAGGAAAAATTACTGTTAATGGTAGAGAGCATCAATTAGGTGGTCACAATTGGAACAGTCAAAGTGCTATGAATGACTTATTCCAAGCAGCCTTTGCTGACATCACACCTAAACCAACTATAAATTATACAATGGGCGGGAAGCAAGGCTGGCAGCAAGCTTGGTCAAACTTTAGTATTAAAAGTCCTGATGGAAAACATAAGCTTGATATCAGCATGAATACTTTAGGTAGTCACCATGCAGCATATTATGGTGTAGGTTTCACTTACACTGGACCTGCAGATTCTGAAGGTAGGGGGATAGTTTTAGACCCTCATGAAAGCAGACAAACTTATTCTATAACAGAAAATTCTGACTTACTAGAAAGTAACTTACTAACAGCAGAAGAATTTGATAGATCACAGTTAATTTCTATTTTAGATTCTATTGAATTTGAAGAGTTTAGCAATTCTGTTTCAGCTGCTTTAGCAAATGGCTCAGAAGAGGATTTAACTCAATTACTTCAAAATTCAAGTCAATTTGGTGAAGCCGGTAGTCAAATAAGAGCCTTAATAATGGCAGAAATTTTAAGAAGAGATGCCATGTCAGCAGCAAGCGGATCGAATCAAGATAAAATTTCACTAGACAGTCCTAAAGCACAAAAACTTAAAGAAAACTACCCTAAAGAATTTACTTTAGCTGTCGTAAATTTATCTCAAAGTGTTGCAACAAGTGAGATAGAAAGATTAGAGGAATTAAAAGAGAATGGTTCAAAAGATCCAAACATTGATAAATTAATTGAATCTTGGACTAGCTTTGAAAACTATGGTCAGCTCCTTAACGATACTTACAATCCGGATAGTGACTACTTCAGTCAGTCAACAGGCTCACAGAATTCAAGTTACTTAGAAACAACTATTTCAAACGCACTACAAATACAAAGTCAGATTGTAGATCTTATAAACTCAGGACAAAGCGGTGCAAGTTTAGATAAGCTTAGAAATTCACTAGATACTAGTCTTTTATCAGCATTAACTCTTACATATGACGAAGATACTGCTGCGGCACAAAATGTTTTTGATGATATATCATCAGGAAATTCACCGCACAGTCTTTTATTCAGTCACTCAAATAGTCATATAGACAGCGCTTCAAGCTTCTCACAAAGCATTAGCACTTTAGAAAATCAACTTGCTAGTCTTGATCCAAGCAGCGAAGAAGCTACCGTGATTAATAACAAGCTTAACGTTCTAAGAGTCTTAAAACAGTTCGCTATGGACTCTAAAGAAAGAGACAATCAACTTAAAGTTAATCTAGCTCTTCAACTAGGTTTATTTGAAGGTAGAGACGATAAAATAGCTGAGCTAATGGCATTACTTGCTAGTAGAAATAATGCAATAAATGAAATCAACACCTTAGCTCAAGTTGAGCCACTTGATAGAAATATTTTAAAAGTAGCTACAGACACTTTAACAGACACCAATAAAGCGATTAACGATTTGATTCGTGATGTGGGTGGAAATATACAAGCTATGCGCGAGACAGGAAACGTTGCAAGTTTAAGTGGTGGAAGATCTAGTGGTGGAACTAGCGGCGACAGAAGCTCTTTTGATAGGACTAATAGAAGATCTAATGAGACACTTGGTGATAGAACAAACAGAGCTAGAGACGAGGTTGTATCTAGATTTGATAGATCTGCTGCAAGAAACACTAACAATGATAATGAAGACCGTAAAGTAAGAACTAGAACCAACAGAAGGTCACTTAGAAACTCTCGATAAAACTCTTAATAATTAAGCGTGAGCTGTAACTAATTTCTGATTAATTTGAGCTAGCATTTCATCCCACATACGCGAAACCTGTTTGCACTCTTTATAAGTAGCTTTAAGTTCTACTTTAAGAAGCTTATGCTCTTTTTTATCAGCAACTTTTTTCATATCATTATGAATTTCAGTGCATCTTGTGATAAGTGGTTCAAAGGCTTCATGCATTTTATTCACATAACCATTTGCCATTTCAATAATCGTACGAGGCTGATTAGCAAGCTTAGCTTTTAACTTAGCTTCTTGAAGCTTCATTTTTTTAAGAAGAACTCTATCGTAGCTTACTCTTTTTAAATTACTCGCTAAACCTAATCTATAAAAACCATGAATTAACCATTTAGTAGGATCAAAGTCATACCATCTAATACCATTTCTATAATCAGAAGGGTATTCGTGGTGGTAGTTATGATAGCCTTCACCACAAGTAAGAATTGCTGTAATCCAGCTATCTCTAGCGCTGTGATCTTCTGAGTAAGTACGATCACCAATCATATGGCACGCTGAGTTGATCAGGAAAGTACCGTGATGATTTAAAGTCACTCTTAAAATACCACCAATAAAGAAACCACCTAAAGCATCGCCCCAGAAAGAAGCAATTAAAGCAGGTAGACCAAAACAAAATAAAGACGCTATAGGTACAAAGAATTTGTGCTGGAACATTACAAGTGGATCACCAAACAAGTCAGGACCATTCTTAGAATCATTTGGATTTTCCGCTCTTTTATAAAACAACCAGAAGAAATGAGCAAACCAAAAGCCTTTAGTAATTGCATATGGATCTTTTTCAGGATCATCTACATACTTGTGGTGAACTCTATGATCAAGAGACCATGTAAGTGCAGAACCCTGGAAGGCACCTGCTCCAACCAATAAGAAGAAAGTTTTTACAAACCAGCTTGCATCATAAGCTCTATGAGAGAATAGCCTATGATAACCAGCGGTTATGCTGATCGCAAAAAGAAAGTAAAGAGCCGTAGACATAATTACAGTGTTGTAATTAAAAGCTCCTGATTTTAGCCAATACCAAACTACAAATGGTGATAGAGCTGGCGTCAATACAAGAAAAAGTATATTTGCCCAATTAAAGTCTTTATTTCTAAGCATAAATTGTTTTTACCTTCACCATATTATCTCATATAAAGCCTATTTTCGGGTTAACAAAGCCCAAAAAGCCCTAAAATTTCATATTTATCGTAGATATAAACTACTGATATATAGCACTGCTGAAAGGGAATATATATAAATATATAGATAAAATTATTTACACCATATGGCTGACTTTCAAAAGATTCGAGAAGCTAACCAAAACGGGGAATTTTACGTAGATGACACCTGTATAGACTGCGATGTTTGCAGATGGATGGCCCCAGAGGTATTCAAACGGGATAATCACGGATCAGTGGTTTACAAACAACCTGAAAGTGATTTTGTGAGATTCAAAGCACTTCAAGCAATGGTAGCCTGTCCAACAAATTCAATCGGTACGACTATTGAAGAGAAGGATCTGTTTAAAGCTAAAAATAGCTTTCCCATGCTTTTAGAAGAAGATGTTTATCAAATTGGTTATCACTCAGTGAAATCTTACGGCGCAACCAGCTATTTTATAAAAAGAGATGATGGCAATATCATTATTGATTGCCCGAGATTTGATAGGGAAATTGTGGAGAAGCTCGAATCACTTGGTGGAGTAAAGTACATGTACTTTACGCACAAAGATCCAATTGCTGATCATAAACAATATCATGACCATTTCAATTGCAAAAGAATAATGCACGAAGATGATATTAACGAAAATTTGCAAGATTTTGAAATAAAACTAGAAGGCGAGGAAGCTATAAAATTTGACGATGACATTATCATCATCCCTTCTCCTGGACATACGAAGGGTTTAGCTTGTTTACTATACAAAGATAAGTTTTTGTTTACAGGTGATCATCTAGCTTTTTCCACTAAATACAATCGGCTCATTGGCTATCCAGATTTCTGCTGGCACTCTTGGCAAGAGCAAGTAAAGTCTATGCATAAACTTTTCAATTATTCTTTCGAGTGGGTCTTACCTGGGCATGGCAAAAAATTCCATTGCGAAAAAGAAAAAATGCAAGAAGAACTTCAGAAATGTGTGGAGTGGATGGATGAAGTTAAAACAAGTGCATAATTTTAAAAATTAAAGCTTCATTAGCGCTTCACGCAATAAACATAACGATACTTACCACGTTTACCATGCTCTGAACTCAAGCAAAAGTAGTCAGCAGCCAATGTTTGGCTAGACTTAGCTTTTGGTGATTTTTTAAAAACAACATTATCAATAGCGTAATCAGAATTAAAATCTTTTTCACACTCTTCTTTTTTAATTACCTGCGAGTCGCATGTAGGAGTCACAAAACCATAAAAATTATTTTCATTATCAAAAAGCTTAGCTGTTGTAACTGAAAGACAACTCATCTGCTCACGATAACAAGCCTCACTGCCAGTTTCTTCATTTTCAATTTCAACCAAGTAAACCATAGATGTAATTTTCTGCTTAACAGGATCAGCGTTCACAGCTAAAGTAGCTATAAGCGCAATGACTAGAAGAAGAATTCTTTTTTTCATAGTTACTATTATAGAGTATTTAATTTAATTCTTAACTACTTTCCAGACAGAGTCCACAAAATAACCTTTAGAGTCCGTGAAGTTCTGCACAATATCAAAGCCAGCTTCTCTTGCCAAAGCTTCGATATCAGATCTTAAGTATTTAAAAGAGTACTCCATATGAACAGGCTCGAACGCTTTAAAATGGAAACTTTTTTGCAAAGCATCGATATAAACATCCTGTTCTTCTAAAGAAATAAGGTGACTTTCCATCGCACCAGAAACCACACTGTAAGTACCAAAATGTTGAAATTTAGAAAGATCAAAATCCGCACCAAGCTCTTTATTGATGCGCGTTAAGACGTTCAAATTAAACTGACTGGTTACACCTTTAGAATCATTATAAGCATGAAGCATAACGTCAATGTCTTTTTTAAGGTCAAAACCTATAAGCATCATATCCCCGTCATTAAGTGCTTCCCACATAGTTCTTAAAAAAGTAACTGCTTGCAAACGATTAAAATTACCAATATTAGAACCAAGAAAAAGAATTAGATTACGGTTCTCACCTTGATTTTTAAACCAGTTAATTGCATCAAAATATTCACAAACGATACCTTGAATTTCCATTTTTGGATATTCTGCCTGAAGTGTATCTGTCAAATCTTTAACTGCATATTCAGAAATATCAACAGGCACATACTGAAAACTAAGATCTTGCTCAGCAAATTCATCCAGAAGAATTCTAGTCTTACGACCATCTCCAGCACCTAGCTCTATAAGATTAAATTTCTGGCTTGATAAAATTTCCGCGATCTCAGATTTAGAATTATTAAAGACTTCAAGCTCACAATCGTAAGGATAGTACTCTTCAAGGTCCATAATCTGCTCAAAAAGTTTACTCCCGCGATCATCATAAAGATAACGAGAAGAAAGGAATTTATTGTGAGCAGAAAAACCCATAAGAACATCTAACTTAAATTGTTCAAATGGCTTTTTCAAACCATCAATGTCCGAAGGCTTAAAAAGTGTGTATGATGCTGGCATTATTTTCTCATTCATTCTTCAAGTATTTAATTATCCTTTGCTAATCTGATTCCAGTATATTGCCAGTTCTTTTCAGGATAAAAGAAATTTCTATAACTTTCTCTTAAATGTCCTTCTGGAGTTGCTACTGAACCACCTCTTAAGACTCTTTGGTTATTCATAAACTTACTGTTATATTCACCAAAGGCTCCTTCAGGAGGCTGATAGCCAGGATAAGATATATAATAACACATTGTCCACTGCCAAAGGTTATTCAAAAGTCCATCAAGCTTATTAGCCTTAGTTTTAGCAGCATTTTCCCACTCGGCTTCAGTAGGAAGTCTCTTTTTAGACCATTTTGCAAAAGCATCTGCTTCGTAAAAATTTACATGAGTTAAGCATTGCTTTGGGTCAACTTCTTTAAAACCAGAAAGAGTGTAATGATGCCAGCTGCCATCCACTTTCTCCCAATAAAGAGGTGCTGTTATTTTTTGATCTTCAATTAAATTCCAAGCATCACTAAGCCAAAACTCATATTTTTTATAAGCACCAGCTTCAATAAATTCAATAAACTCAGAATTTAAAACAGGTCTTTTAGCAAGACTATAAGGTTTTAAAAAGACTTTATGCCTAGGTCCTTCATTATCAAAATGAAAAGAATTATAGAAAGAATCATTCACTTTTTCTTCAGCACCAATTTCAAGAAGCCCTCCATCAAAATCAATCCAAGACTGAGCTTCCAAGAAAGACTGAGGCTTGAAATCACCACTAAGATCATAAACAGGCTTTAAGGGGCTCGCTGCTAAAATCGCTTTAATATCTGTTATTAAAAGTTCTTGGTGCTGCTGCTCATGATGCAAACCAACAGCTAGAGTTTTTAAAACTCCATCAAGCCTTGAATCATTAGTTACAAACATAGAGTCAATTAGCTCACAAGTTCTATTAGATATTTCTTCTCTGTATTTGAAAATTTCACTAACAGTTGGTCTTGATAAAGTACCTCTTGAACCTTGGTACCAATGACTTCCTTGACTTTTATAATAAGAATTAAATATCAAGTTATAGCTTTCATCATAAATTTTAAAATTAGTCTCAAAGTCTTTTAAAATAAAATTTTCAAAAAACCAAGTTGTGTGCCCAAGATGCCATTTAGGTGGGCTAACATCGAAGCTCGGCTGCACCACGTAATCTTCTATTTCAAGAGGCTTGCAAAGCTCCTCAGTACGCTTGCGAATCTTTAAAAATAAGTCAAGATCTATCTTAGATTTTGATACTGCCAGTGACACATAAATACAATAACATTTATCAAAAACTAAAGCAAAATCTAACTATTAATTAGGCAAAGACCAATCTATAGGCTGCTGACCAGAGCTTTCTAAAATTTCATTACAAATTTTAAAATGACCGCAACCTAGAAAACCTCGGTAAACTGACAGAGGTGATGGATGAACGGATTCTAAAACATGGTGCTTATTTCGATCAACTTTAGCAGCTTTCTTTTTAGCAGGCGATCCCCATAGCAAAAATACTATGCCTTCTTTCCGTTCATTAAGCTCATCAATAACTTTATCTGTAAAATCTTCCCAACCTTTTCCAGCATGAGAGTGAGCTTGACCTGCACGCACAGATAAAACTGTGTTTAAGAGAAAGACTCCTTGATCAGCCCAAGACTCTAAGCAGCCATGACCAGGTGCTGGCATATTTAAACTCATATTTAGTTCTTTAAAAATATTTTTAAGTGATGGTGGCTGCGGCACACCTTTTTGCACAGAAAAACAGAGTCCGTGAGCTTGATTAGGACCATGGTAAGGATCCTGCCCTATAATTACTACGCGCACTTTATCAAAAGGTGTTTTCCAAAAAGCATTAAATGTATTTTTAAATGAAGGGTAAATGGTGAATTGTTTAGAGTCTTCTTTTAAAAAACTACGCAAATTATGCATATAAGTTTTCTCAAACTCAGGCTTCAAGACTTCAAGCCAACTTGGCTCCATGTCAACTTTTTTTTCTGATTTATTTAAAAGTTCAGCAGAGCTCATTAATCATAATTTTAGCACTTAGAAAATAAATGATTTAGTCATGCTTTTTCAAATCAAGTGACACAGAATTTATACAATAGCGCTTACCACTAGGTTTAGGACCATCATCAAAGACATGCCCAAGGTGCGAGCCGCACTTTGCGCAAAGAACTTCAACTCTATGCATCCCAAGACTAGAGTCTGCTTTTAATTCAAGACTTTTTTCATTAATAGGATCAAAGTAACTAGGCCAGCCAGAACCAGAATCAAATTTAGTTTTAGAACTAAAAAGTTCATTATCACAACAAATGCATTTATAAACACCCTCATCTTTGCAGTCATAAAACTTACCTGTAAAAGGTCTTTCTGTGCCATGCTCCCGGCAAACATGAAAAGCTTCGGGGCTTAATTTTTCACGCAACTCTTCATCTGTTAAATTTACTTTGTCCATAATTAAATTCTAGCCTCATAAAAGAATTCTGTCTTCTTTAGAAAACCAATTGATATCTAACTCCAGCACCTTTGCCTAGTTTATGCAAGAACTCATATTCAATTAGTTTTTTAATTGCCTCCTGTGCTGTCCTTCTATTTAGCTGAGTCATAGAAACAATATCAGAGACTTTGAGCCTCTTTTCAGGAGAAGCTTTAAAGCAATCTAGTATTTTAGAAGCCGTTTCAGACAGATTGTTAATATTCGCAAATCTTTTTCTATAGAAAGCTATATCCATTAAAGAATCTTCGAGAACTTTCACAAAAAACCAAGATAAAGAATCGTAATCATATTTACTCGGATCTTGATGAAACTTGCCTTCTGAAGACTGGCTTAGAACTTTATAATAAATGGATTTATTTTGTTCTATGTGCCTATCAATAGCTATGTATTTTGCTACTTCATTTAAATATTTATCATCAGCTTGAAGCAAACAGAGTATAAATAAAGCTCTAGCGAGTCTTCCATTTCCATCTTGGAAAGGGTGAATTGCTAAAAATCTAAAAACGAATTCAATTGCAACCAGACTAGACCAAGTTTCTTCTTTGATTGCCTGGTTATACCACTTCACTAAATCAGACATAGCTGAAGCAGTCAATGAACCTGGCTGGCAAGGATCCAGCACTGTTCTTTGCTCTTTGGTCTCATGGTTAATAGAAACAACTTTATTAGCAGCTTTTTTATAATCACCAATAGGTTGCTTTGAAGCTTGATAATTTTTAAGTAATTCAAAATGCAATCCTTTAACTGTAGTTTCTGTTAAAGGATAAAAATCTTTTGCTTGAATATAAATTCTAGTCAGGACTTCTCTAGCCCCGACTACTTCTTCTATACTTCTTTCTCTATCTTTTGAAAGCTTGTCAAAGATATATTCTTTTTTATCCTCAAAAGCTGTGGTTTTTCCATCTTCACTTAGAGCAGTATCAACCCACTCAACTTCGTGGTCAGTTAAAACTGCATTTTCTATTCTAGTTGAGCTGCCAATATTACTAATTAAGGCACAATGGTTTAAATATCTAGCCTCTTCCTTAGAAAATGACTTAAGCTCCATATATGTTTCCGCCATTAAGCCATTAAGCTTCTTAAGAGCTTTTTCTAATTTTTCAGATGGCTGAAACGACAACATAGCTATATTTTACCCTTTTTTGCACTATATTGCACATTAAAATGAGCTTATTTAATGTGCAATATAGTGCGATTATGTTCAATTAGCCAAAAAAACACTGAAAACCTTAGCTTATGAAAGAAACTATTCATGAATCATAGCTTTTTGGAATACTTCTTCATAAGCTTTGTACTGAGATGTCTTCCCTCTATCACCAGCCTCTTCATCTATCTCCCAAGAAGTCTTAGCAGGACCAGCTTGTTGACTAAGAGGAAGGTAAACTTGTTCAATAGCTCTAAGAAAGCCTTTATCCAAAACTTCATTTAGCTTTTTAACACCTATCAAATAACCAGGATAATCAGAGTCAGCTTCTTTAAGGAATCTTGATTTTCCGGACATTTCATAAAGCACCGTAGTTGCAGGTATATTTATTTTCTTGAAGTTATAAACAATATGCCTCAGCTTTTTTTCATAATCTGCTGATAAAGAAGCAATGAAGCCCTTAGCTTTACTCTCGTAATATCTCTTTTTAAAAACAGATTTAGATTTTTCCAAGTGTTCTTCAAAACTAGCAATATATTCTTTAAATCCTTTTACTTTTCTCTGCACTTTCATTTCAAATTCAGGCACATATACATCTGGCTTATCCATTTTTTTAAAATCATCTTTAGAAACTAATAAATGATCTATGAATTTCTCATTACCAGTAGCTTTAGTGTAAGGTTCATAAGAGTAAAGATTAAATAAAGTAGCGCAAATAGAATCAACCTTTCTATCAGTCTCTTTTACTAAAAATTGCAAATGAACACTACTTCTAGGCTTAGATCCACTAAGATCAAGGCTCTTATTTTGCAAAGCCTTAATAGCTTCTGTAGCAACTGTTATATCTCTTTCAATTAACTCTTTAGGTCTTCCAGGATTACTTTCATCAGATTTCAATTTTAAATACATCAATCTATCTTCGTATTCTTTCATCTTATCCAATTCAGCAAGAAGGCTCAGTCTATGCAATTTCAGTTCAGGCAATTCGCTAGAATCTTTGATCAAACGTGCCGTGATAATAGGATCATGGTCAAATTTTGGCAAAGAAGGAATAAAAGCTGTACTATCATCCGCCATAACATAATGCCCCTCCATCATCTTAAAAGCCCTTAATGATGCAGCTTTAAGAGTATCTTCATACTTGCTCTGCCAACTTTGAAAGACATTTAAAGCAAGTCGCATATCTTCCCGCAAGCATTTAAGTATACTTACAGGCTCTTCGCTTCTCATCGCAACTATTACTGAACAAAGTTTACTGAAAATTCGGAAATAAAGTTTCATTAAACCACCACCTTGAATTAAGTCATCAGCAAGCTTTGCTTTAAGCTCTCTATCTAAGTCCTTAAAGTCTTTATGCCCATCCTTCAAGTCAACCCATATTTTTGCAAGTTCACTCACATCACCGTCTAAAATAATCGGGACACCGTAAGGATCATACATATCAAGTACAGAACTAAGCTCGAATAATCTTTTCACAATATTCAAATAAAAATTCATATGCGGATCATTAACATTAAAATTTTCCGCAATCAAAAAACGTCTTAGCTTTAAAGCTGCTTCATCAGCTTTTATAATTGCATTTGCAAAGCGAGTATCATGAGGCTCTGCTGGATTAAAGTCTTTGAAAATATCTTTAACAATAAGAAGCTCTGGGGCTTGTTTTTTTCTTTTACTAATATCAAACAAAAGTTTTTTTATATCACGAATTTTACTTTTATTTGAAGAGGCAAAAAACAAAATCGGTTTTTGATCAGCGCTTTTAAGTTTTTCAAAGAGTCTTTTCTTAGTATCCTGGACAGAATGGACTTCTACTAATTTTTCAGGGTTTATGGGTTTTTGTGGTCTTTTAACTTTTCCACCTGAATCTAATCCGGGCGTAGAAGACACAGGGCTTAAAGAGCTTTCAGCACTTAAGTTTCCGGTAGTAGTTTTTAGTGGATCTAAGCTAGCCGCCATGGAAAAGTCTTTCAATCAATATCCTAGTTCTAATATTCTCATAAATAAGTACAGAAAAACTGAAATTAAAGAGGGTTATAATGACTAAGCAATGAATTTCTGGTCATTATTAACTGATATCGGCATTTTATTAACAGCATCTTTAGTGCTCGGAGCAATTTTAATGAGGTTCGGTTTAAACCCTTTAATTGGCTACCTTTTAGCTGGCGTCTTTTTAGGTGGACCGGGGAGCATTCATCTAGTTAAATCTCCAGCTGAAATTGAAGCAATTGCTGAGCTTGGAGTCTCTCTACTTTTATTTAGTCTGGGATTAGAATTTTCCTGGAATCGTCTCAAATCTTTTCCAATAAACACTATATATGGTGGTCTCTTCCAAGTGATAATAACCCCTTTAGTTATATTTGCTACTGGTTATTTCTTAGATTTCGATCTAAAATTAGTGGGTTTCTTTGCCCTAATTATCACCTTAAGTAGTACTGCAACAGTATTAAGAAGCTTAATAGATCTAGCAGAGATAGATAGCCCTCATGGCAGAAACGCAACTGCAGTTTTACTCTTGCAAGATATTGCTGTTGTTCCTTTTACAATAATTCTTTCACTATTAATTTCAAGTAAAGAAGCTAGCTCTAGTAATGAATTATTTTTTACTTTATTCGCTGTAGCTCTTCTTATTCTAGGTCTCTATTTATTATTAAATAAAATAGCAGTTCCTCTTTTAAGTTTACTTACTCTTGAAAACAACAGGGAAATGTCTATTCTTCTTGCAACTGTAATTAGTATTGGTTCGGCTTGGGCTGCGCACCAAGTAGGTATCTCACCAGCAATAGGTGCGTTTATTGCTGGAATCATGTTAGCCAGCTCCCCATTTGCTACGCAAATCACCGCTGATGTTTCCCCTTTAAAAATTGTCTTTTTGACATTATTCTTTGGCTCTGTAGGTATAGTTGCAGATCCTGTCTGGATTCTAAACAATTTTTTATTAGTTTTAGGTTTAACTTTATTGGTTATACTAACTAAAATATTCATTTCATTCATAATTTTCAGAATTACAAACAACACTATAGCTGTTTCATTAAGCTCGGCTATTGTGATTTCGCAAATCGGGGAATTTGCATTTGTACTTAGTACTATTAGTAAAAAGGGTGATTTAATTTCAGAAGACTTACATCAAATAATTTTTTCTGTGATAATACTTAGTATTTTAATAACTGCTCTAATGATCAAGGAAGCTCCAAGAATTGGACTGTTTATCCAAGAGCTCTTCACAAAAACCAAGTCCAGTAACGAAGCTACAAGCCAGGAAGAAGCAAGCAACCATAAAGTTTTCATCCTTGGCTTTGGTCCTTCTGGACAAGAAATTGCAAGAGCTTTAACTAGAGAAGACTTTAAAGATATTACGATTCTAGATTTGAGTAAAAGAGGTATAGACCAAGCAAAAGCCTTAGGCTTTGATGCCCATATAGGCGATGTTAGGCAAGCAGAAGTTCTACAGCACTTTTCACTAAGGAAAGCAAATTTAATTTTTATCACAATCCCTAGCCAAGAAACCGTGGTGAAAGCGGTAGATATTTGCAAACGGTTAGCTCCTAACGCAACAATCTTTGTTAGATCAAGATTCGAAGCACATAGCAGTTTACTTAAAAAAGCAGGCGCGCATCATGTAGTTAATGAAGAGCTGACTGTCGGCACATCGCTTGGAGAACTTGGGCTGAAGCATTTAGAAAGCTTAAAATAAGCTCAAATCATTTGTTCACGAATTAGTAAAATAGCCCATTTAGTGTATTTAAAACCTATCTAAGCTGCCGATCACTGACTATGAGCAGCTTTAGGAGGCTTATGTTTTTAAGGTCATTAATACTAATAATACTTTTATCCAGCATACAAGGTGCTCAAGCACAGAGTTTTTTAGCTAAATTAAAAAGAAATGCAGCAAAAGCACTTCAAGGCTCACACTTTCAATGCACAAAGTATGAAAGACAAAATTATGAAATGGATGTGCGAAGAAACCCAAAAAGCTTTATGCCATTTACTGAGTTCAAGCCTAAAATGAAAAAATGCGTGAAGTGGGTCAAAGGTGGTAACGGTGCCGTGAACATGAGGTGCGCTAAATACAAGCACAAAGAATACAGTGAGTCTGAGCATAAAAGACTCTACAAAACTGTCAAAAAAGAAAGAACTGTTTGTGTGGATGGCTACACAGTTAATTAGCTTGCCTGTATACTGATCTAAAATTTTTGAATAATTAACAAAGAATAAGTATTTATATTATCTTGGCAAAAATTCTTGCATATTTGCTAAGATCTGTGTCTTGACTAATTTTAACTCATTTGAAATATCCCCAAATTCCCTAAGCTCTATAAAAGAGATGGGATTTACAGAAGCGTCTGAGATTCAAGCAAAAGCTATACCTCACTTACTCCAAGGCAAGGACATCATTGGTCAAGCGCAAACTGGTACAGGTAAGACAGCAGCTTTTGCAATACCTGGAATTGAGTTGATCGATTCTGAATCTAAAAATACGCAAATGCTTATCCTATGCCCAACAAGAGAGCTTGTAATTCAAGTAGAAGGTGAGCTTAGAAAGCTTGCAAAGAATCATGAAGGCTTATACTCACTAGCTATATATGGCGGGCAAGATATTAGCGTTCAACTTAAAGCACTTAAACGTGGGGCGAATATTGTAGTGGGGACTCCAGGAAGAATTATTGATCATATTAAAAGAAAGTCACTTAAGCTTCAAGACATTAGCTATTTAGTTTTTGATGAGGCTGACCAAATGCTTGATCTGGGCTTCCGTGATGAGATGGAAGCTATCCTTACTGAAACTCCAAAAACTAGGCAAACTGTAATGTTCTCAGCAACAATGAAAAAAGCACTTGTCGATTTGATGAAAAATTACCAAAATAATCCTGTTCACATCAACACTATTGGTGAGCAAAAACAAAGTCAACAAATCCAGCAACTTTACTTTCATATAAACAGACAGTCAAAACTTGAAGCAGTAAAAAGACTTATTGCTTTTCATAAAATCTCAAACGGTTTAGTTTTCTGTAACACTAAAATGATGGTGGATGATTTAGCAAAATCACTTAGTGATATGAAATATTCTACTGCTGCTCTTCATGGAGATATTGATCAAAAGAAAAGAGATCGAGTCATGAGAGATTTTAAAGCTGGAAAGATAGATTTCTTAATAGCAACTGATGTTGCAGCACGCGGTCTTGATATTAACGACTTGGAAGCTGTAATTAATTACGATATTCCAAGATTTGATCAAGACTATGTTCATAGAATTGGCAGGACTGGCCGAGCAGGGAAAGTGGGTCTAGCACTCAGTTTAGTAGTAGATAATGAAGCTAATCACATAGAAAGAATTGCTAAAAAAAATAATATGACAATTGCTCAAGCTACAGTACCTGAAAGAAAAGACCTAGAATCGAACTCGATGGAAGCAGTCAAAGTACTTATAGAAAACGCTGGGGTTAACAGAAAAGACCTGGGCAAATATACCGCTCTTTTAGCGCAGCTAGAAATGTACGAGTATAAAGAAGATGAGCTTGCAGCAATCATACTTAAAACTTTAATAGATCAAACTGCTACGGCTTTTGAGGATGTAGACTTCTCACCAAAGAAAAGATCAAGTTCTGGTGGCGGAGGAAGAAGTCGTGATCGTGGTGATCGCGGTAGCCGCAACTCTAGTGGTGGTGACCGCCCTCGTCGTCGTGAACGTAGTGGACGTAGTGGGCGAAGTGACGGCGACAGACGTAGTGGGCGAAGTGAAGGTAGCAAACCTAGCGAGCGTAGCGAAGGTGGCAAACGCAGTGAGCGCAGTAGTTCATTTTCTAAAGCTCGTGCACCAAAAAATGATTCTAAATACAAAGCAAAAAGCAGTGGCAGCAAGCGCCCTCCGAAAGTTGGCAAGAGAAAAAGCTCTAGTCGTAGTAGTTGGTAGATGACATTTAGGGTCATAATTGAGTTAATTATTAAAGATTCAGCCCTAAATCTTTAATATGATGTTTTATATTAAAGGTTTCGTGGTAAACTTTAAATATAGATACTTGTATTAAAGGGCGCAAATGACAGAAAAATTCATATCAGGCAAAGAGCAAAGTCAAAAAGGCTATAAAAGCTTTTCGCCTAGTTTTTTGAGCCAGGAATATAAATGGTCAGATCCAGGCATCAATAAATTATTAGAAGAAGCAATGATGCACCTAGGAGAATTAAATGCTTGGTCTATTCAAACACCAGATATAGACTTTTTTATTCATATGCACGTTTTGAAAGAAGCAACAACTTCTTCTAAAATTGAAGGCACTCAAACAAATATAGAAGATGCTGTTTTATCTAAAGATGAAATAAATGATGAGAAAAGAGATGACTGGCAAGAAGTACAGAACTATACAAATGCTACAAATTTTGCAATTGAGCAGCTTGGCATATTGCCTTTATCAATGAGACTTCTTAAAAAAGCTCATGGAAAATTATTAACAGGTGTTCGGGGTAAACATAAGCAACCAGGAGAAATAAGAAAAAGTCAAAACTGGATTGGTGGCTCATCTTTAAAAGATGCTTTTTTTATACCTCCCCATCACGATGAGCTTGCAGACTTGCTTGGTAACTTAGAGAAGTTTATCCATAACGATGAACTTTCTACTCCGCATTTGATAAAAATTGCAATTGCACATTATCAATTTGAAACTATTCACCCATTCTTGGATGGTAATGGAAGACTTGGTAGATTACTTATCGTTTTATACTTAATGGATAAAAATATATTAGCCAAACCCACTCTTTATCTTTCTGATTTTTTTGAAAAAAATAGAAGTTCTTACTATGACTCTTTGAGCATGGTCAGAACCTCAAACAATCTCGATCAATGGTTAAAGTTTTTTCTCAATGGAGTATCAAGTACTGCAAAAAAATCAAAAAACACCCTCAGTAAAATCACTTTGCTGAAGCAAGATGCAGAACTTAAAATAAGCAAGCTTGGAAGAAAAGCGAAACTAGGAGAAGCTCTACTTAAGATACTATTTTCAAAGCCTATAGTAAGCTCTAAATACTTAGTAAAAGAGTTGGATTCAACAAACCCTACTGTTAACAGTTTGATTAAAGAGTTTCTGAATCTTGGCATTCTTGTTGAATCAACAGGCTTTAAGAGGAATAGAGTCTATTCATTTGAGAGTTATTTGAGTCTGTTTAGATAATGGCGGACAGAATGGGTTTAGGGGTAATCGAAGCTAAATATTTATGCGCTCACTTTAGTCTCCCGGAGGAATCAAAAATTGATTAATAATCAATTTTTGAAGTGAATTTTAATCTATTTTTACCTTTAAAATAAAAAAGGACCCTTTATGGGTCCCTTTTTATTTTTATAGTGGCGGACAGAGTGGGATTCGAACCCACGGTGGCTCGCACCACGACAGTTTTCAAGACTGCTCCGATAAACCGCTCCGGCATCTGTCCACTAGCCATTTTACACCACTGGCTTGAAAAAACAATACAGAAATCCTTAAAGATTAAACTGTTAATACTCAAGACCATCGAACTAAAAGTCTATAGGGGACTTTTGACCCCTTTCACATATATGCTCTCGCTGAAATAATCAGAATTGTGAAAGGTAGCACTAAAAACAAATGCATATTTCTAAGCATTCTTTTATTAGCATTCTGGCTAAGTGCTAACTTAGCTCAAGCAAATGTGAGCGCACTATCACATGGCTTAAAGAAAAAGATTAGTGCTCCTGTAGAAAGACCACAGAAAAAAAGATTCAAGGCGCGTGCAGCTAAGATTAGTGGTCATAAAAAACTTAGCAAAAATAAAAAAATAAAAACTGCAGTACTCTGGCACGCGCCTCCTTATAGAAAACTCGCTATTCAGCTCAGCCCCCAAGAAGAAAGCATAAGAGACCTTAAAGCCATGGAAGCTCTTAGCAGTGGAGCGGAGCTTAAATATCCTCAGATAGCTAAGGCTAAAAAGATTTTAGAAAAAAAAGACTCTGCAATCAAGCTAATAGCTGGAGAGGTTCTAAACCAGATCAGCATAATGACTCTAAATATTGATCTTTCTAAATTCAGGCGAATAAGAAGCTCTGATGATGCAACTGAATTAGTTAGCAAGATAAATAAATACCTTTACACCAACTATTTAGTTTATAAAAAGCACTATTTCATAAATGATATGCGTAACCCAATCTTTATAAAAGAAATGCAACTTAGCAAAGCAAATTTAGAATCCGTCACTGGCACAGAAGCTTTAATGCAAGTTGATCAAATTTTCTTAGGTCAAAGACAAGCAAAAGAAGAAGGAGAAGTTCATGCGTACTATCTTTCTAAAAATTAGTTTGCTTTTAATATGTGGCTTTTTTTCTCAAGCTGCTAAAGCATCAGAGTCATTAAACGTTGCTTATGGCAGAATCAGCCTGATAGATTTGGGTTCTTTAATTCAGGGTGATGTGCTGATCCTAGATGATTCTTTAGTAAGAATCTATAAACTCTCTGGATTAAATGATGAGAATAAAAAAAGCGTGCTTGCTATCCAGGGCTTAAAAGAGAGTGGTGAAACGGATCTAAGCGTGCGCACTGCATCAGGAATTTTCCAATTTCACATAGCTTTAAATCCAGAAGAGTCTGAAGATATAATTATGCAGCCTAATAATTCGCGCACTAGAATTCTTAGAGCCAAATTCCCTTTAATGACAAAGCGCATGTCACTTATCACTAGCCCATTTCATATAAATGAGTATGTGCTTGGCGGAGACCCTGACTTAGTTTCAGTAAAGCAAGTCGTGAAAGATAATGATAATGAATTTTTAAAAACCTTTGCTTTAGTCACAGGCGAAGAGACAGGAAAAACAGATATAGTCGTAGCCAGCAAAGGCTCTGTTTATAAATTTACAGTAGAAATAGGAGCTAATGATCATGCAGAAAACATTTCTCTATATATTCGCTAGTCTTCTTTCTCTTTCTAGCTTAAGTGCTAGCGCTTATGAAGCACAGAGCTTAAGACCTATTAACTTCAAGAAAGCTGCGCCCAGCAAAGCAGAAACAGAAAGCCCAGCACCTTCAATTCTAGGCAGAACATATAATCACTATGACGGCGCTAGAGTACTAGCTCCTAAAAAAAAGACCTATCCTTTTTTAGATCAATTAGAGTATCTTCTCTTTCCTAGTTTAGATTTCAAAAAAGAAAATCCTGGCAAACGTTTAGAGAGATTAGAGCTAGCGGTTTTTGGTGAAAAACAAAACGGAAAAATTGGAAGCAGGCTAAAAAACTTAGAATCCGAAGTAGATTCATGGCAAATCGCTAATATGCAAATCGCTGAAAAACTCAGCAAGCCTAAATCCATAAAAGATAATTATCAAACTAATGCTTTTAGCCAAGGAGAGCAAAGACAAGCACCCAGTAATCTTGCAGCAATCCAAAATGCAGTGAATGCAATGAGCCAAAGATCAGTGCGCGCGCAAAGAAGAGCGCCTCCTATAAGCAGCCAAAATTATTATCCTAATAGCTATCAAGCTCCTCAAAATTATAATTACCAAGCACGCCAGCAAAACAGTAATGGCTTAAACGTTAATAGAATAGTCACGCCATTTATTAACAGACTTGGCTCAGAAACTATAAACAGCATATTTAGGTAAAAGAAGAAAATTTATGATAATAATCCTCGCTCTAGTATTAATAACAGCCAGCATAAGCAGTCCAGCACTTGCTGCTGATGCCAGCAAGACTTTTGTTTTAAGACAAAAAAGCAGAAAGCGCACATCACTTTTAAAAAGTAAGTTTGTCTACTTAGAAGAAGATAGCTCACCATTAATTGATTCGGGATCTTCAAGTTCTAGTTTTGCTAGCGAAGCTCCAGTGACTAAAACAGACACTAATGGATTAACTAATTTTTCCAATAAACTGGTTAAAAAGAAAGTCATTGCTAGCAAAGCGCCTGTCATTGTGAGCAAAGCGCCTGTCATTGTGAGCAAAGCGAAGCAATCCACAAATAGCAGAGCAAAGGGCAGTGGCTCATCAAATGGCGGCAGTGGCGGAGTAGCTTCTGGAAGCGCAAAAGGTGCTGGTCATAGTACAGGCTATGGAAATGGGAAGGGCTCTGGGGGCTCAGGAGCAGACGCTAATAAGACTATAATTAGCCAAAATATCTTTGATGAGAGTGAATGGGAGGGTTTTGCTGTAGATAAAGAAATAGAGCTAGAAGAGTCACTTGGTGTAAATGCGAAATTATTAAGGTAAATCTTATTAGTTGAAATCTCGAAGTCTAAGCTCGAATTTTCAAGGTAAAATGTTTATGTGCTACCAACTAAAGCCGAGAAAGAAGAATTTGTAGTCAATATGTTTGGCAGGATAGCTGGCAAATATGACCAGCTTAATGACATGATGACTCTCTTTTTGCATAAATTTTGGAAAAAGCAGACTGTAAATTGCTGTACTTTAAAAACTAGAGATGCTGTGGTTTTAGATCTTTGTACTGGCACTGGAGACATGGCTTTTATTTGGGCAAAAAATCCAAATGTAAAAAAAGTGATTGCTGCTGATACCTGTAATGAGATGCTAGAAGTAGGTCAGCAAAAGCTAAACACTAAGTACAAAAAATTTACTAGCAAAATAGAGTTTATAAATGGCGATGCGCTCAAGCTTCCTTTTAATGATAATTTCTTTGATGCTGTTACTGTAGGTTTTGGTCTGCGTAATGTAAATGATCTTACTAAAGCTTTAGAAGAAATTAAACGAGTATTAAAACCAGGCGGTATAATAGCCAGCTTGGATATGGGTCACTCAGCTATTCCTATCGTAGATAAAGTACATAAACAAATCTTTCTAAAGATGATTCCACAATTAGGCGCGTCTTGCGCAAAAGATAAAAGCGCATACCAGTATCTTATAGAGTCACTAGAAACATGGCCTAGTCAGCGTTCACTATCACAAATGTTTTGGGATTTAAACTACAGTCGTAGTTATTTTAAAGATGTCGCACTTGGTACCGTCGCTATCGTAGTGGCAGAGAAATAGATTGCCACGGCAGCAAAGCTGCCTCGCAATGACGGTCATTGCGAGCGAAGCGTAGCAATCCACTAAACTTTAACTAAAAACGAAACTGTCATGTAGCTTCCCACATAGTCGCCATTTAAAAACTGTTTCACAAGGCTCTCGCCAAGCATAGCTCCAGATTTAGTTAGATCAAACTTATCAACAGACTCAGTTTTCCAAACATCATCATTGTCGACAAGAGCATTCACTCTTTCCCATTTAATAGAGTTATTCGCTTCGATGTTTATCTGACTATTTTCTAAAAGCTTCCAACCGTTAGCATTCCAAGTAGGATAAATCCTACCGTTAAAATCATTAATCACCATTTTAGAATTTGCTTTTTGTCCTGGTTTCACATAAGGACAGTCAGACCAAACTACTTGAGTCTCGACTCTCCACTCACCAATGAACTTAGATTTTTTTAAACCTTTAGATACGTGTAAGTAAAAAGGGGACGCCGATACCTTGTTAACCAAGCCAAAGATCGGCGCTAGAAAATTTGCGCAAATTGCGAATGAAAAAACTAAAGTGAATTTAATTGCTTTTGACATGATTGATCCTCGTTCAATTCATATGCCCAAAGATTTCCGTAAATACTAAAACTCCAAACGTATGTAATACGATTAAACTTCTCTCATACTAGTCCTTAAATATGTAAATCAAGATTGCCATTAAAGCCATCTGGACTATTGCAGTAACTTATAAAAATCTAGATTCTTCTAAAACTTTATCAGCGCCATAATATTCACCCGCTGGAATTTTCTTAATTAAAGAGAATAAAGTTTTACGTAAGTTTTCTAAATTATTTTGGAAAACTTCCATCACTGCAGCGTGACTGACAGGCTCGCAGTTAGCCACTACACCACTATCATAATCAGTAATTAAAGAAATATTCACACAAGCCATTCCAGCTTCTCTTACTAAATGTGCTTCAGGATACTGAGTCATGTTGATAACTTCCCAGCCCATTTTTGTAAACCAAATAGATTCTGCTTTAGAACTAAATCTAGGACCATTAATAACCACAACGGTTCCTTTATCGTGAACGCTCACACCATTTTCTTTAGCCGCTTCTACAGCGAACTGACGAAGCTCTTCAGTGTAAGGGTTAGCCGGACTCACATGAGTAGGTATAGGACCATCAAAGAAAGTATCTGCTCTACCTTTAGTTCTATCCACCCATTGGTCAGCTATTACAAAATCACCAGGCTTCACATGTTCTTGCAAACTTCCAGCAGCGCAAGGACAAATAACAGAAGAACACCCAAGCATCTTCATAGCCCAGACATTAGCTCTGTAGTTAATCATATGAGGAGGAATAGAGTGTGCTCTGTTATGTCTAGGAAGGAAAGCTACACGCTTAGCCTCGATAGTACCCACAAAAATTTTATCTGAAGGAGCTCCAAAGGGAGTCTCAATAGTCACTTCTTCTACATCCTCCAGGAAGCTGTAGAAACCACTTCCGCCGAATACACCAATATCTGCTTTATGTTTTGTTTTCACAGCTAATGATTCTAACAATTTTCACCAAGTCTTTACTTATTATTCGTCCTGAAACTAGAATTAGATTAAGGAAATATGAGAATAGCTAGGGAAAAGACCCAAATAAGGCTCCAAGAGTTGCATTCTGAATCCAAATATACTTATAATAGTTAGCCTGATGAGAAATTACGAGATATACCTAATGTTTAATCCAAGCCTGAGCGATTCAGCGCTTGATCAAGCAATAAAAGAATACGAAGCACTTTTGTCAAAATACAAAGGCAAAATAATTGATATGGATAAGAAAGGTAAAAACAGACTTGCTTATGAAATCAAAGATATGAAAGAAGCTCATCATGTACTATTAAATATTGAAGCTGACCCAACAAGCATCGTTGCAATCAAAAAACAAGTTGAAATTACTGACAATATTTTAAGAATGCTTATACTCAATTCAGCACTAAACAAAAAGGTAAAATAAATGACATTAGCATCTATAACTCTTACTGGAACTGTTACCAAGAAAGCAGAGCAAAGATATACACCATCTAACGTTTCTATCGTTTCATTCACTATGAGTGTTGCAAGGTTTGACAACAAATCAAAAGAAACTAAAGCTTACCCTGTCAAAGTAAATGTTTGGGGTGATGCTGGAAGTCCATTTTTAGATATTTTAAATGAAGGCATTAGAGTTCAAGTAAGCGGTAGACTTCAATTAAACCAATTCACTGATCGCAACGGAAAGAACATTAGAGTTGCTGAAGTCGAAGCTACTACAGTGCTTCCATTAGCGGATCTTGCTGAAAACATAGACGCTTCTCCAATAGCAGAGCAAGCAGGTGGAGAAACTTTTGCAGCTTCTGCTCCTCCTTCAGGTGAAGCAGCAAACGCCCCATCAGAAGAAATTCCTTTCTAAATTAAAGGTCAAAATTTTAAAATGAGAGCTCCCAGATGGGGGCTCTTTTTTTAATAACCACTTACTATATTTTTTTGAGTTAAAGCTTCTGCAAGTTTTTGGAAGAAAGATTTATGAGGGACAGTATCTTTATTCTTTTTTACAGTTTGAATTTGATTATCAGAGAGCTGAACCATCTCAAAGTTATCTGCCTTACGTGCAAGGTTACGAGCAGAAATGCGAGTTAGAAATTTCGCTCTTAGTGTAGATTTTTCATCAAAGTTGTTACTCACATCTTGACTAAGGCTTTTGTTTTGGACTGTATAACAAACGTTAGCGATAAAAGTTATAGCTGAAATTGAAAGCAAGATTGCAATAATTATATGGACTAAATTAATATCTCTTTGCATCCTCTACCTCAACTGCTCTCAGCTTAGCGCTTCTTGACCTAAGATTATTATCTATCTCATTATCAGAAGGCAAGATTGGTCTTTTAGTTAAAATCTTAAAAAGCTTTTCGTTTTGGGGTTCTTTAGCTCCCTCACGAAAAGACCATTTCACGATTCGATCTTCTTGCGACTGAAATGATAAGACGACTATACGAGCTGAAGGTTCCAAAAACTCACGCGCTGAGCGGAGTAGCGACTCCAGGCTTTCAAGTTCTTTATTCACGTAGACCCTTAGAGCCTGGAAAGTTCTAGTTGCAGGATGGATTTTAGATCTTGTAGAACTTTTTCTAGAATAGACCTTAATAACCAAATCAGAAAGCTGCTTAGTCGTTTCTATAGGTCTAGCGTTCATGATAAATTGAGCTATTTTTCTAGAGAAACGCTCATCACCATATTTATAGATAATATTTGCTATGTCTTCTTCTCTGTAAGTGTTTACCAGCTCAGAAGCCGAAACACCTTCGTCCTGGTTCATGCGCATATCTATTGGACCATCAGATAAAAAGCTAAAGCCCCTTTCAGGATCATCAAGCTGAATAGAGCTAATACCTAGATCCATCATTACACCGCCACTAATCTTCAGATTATTTTCTTTGCAATAATCAGCGAGCTCAGAGAAATTACTGTGCACGAAAGTATAGTTAGACCAGTCAGGAAACTCTGCCTTAAAGTCCGCCTTCTGCTTTTCTATAACATTAAGATCCTGGTCAAACATATAGAGGTGACCTGTACCATTCAAGGCATTCAAAATCTGTCTGCTATGCCCGCCCCCACCTAAAGTGCAGTCCACATAGATCTTGCCCTCTTGAACATCTAAGTATTCAAGCGATTCTGCTGGCATTACTGATTCATGTGAGAAAGTCATATAAAAAAAGGCGTGAGCCATATTGCTAAGACCCATTAAGTGTAACACCGGTGCCAGGGCTAAATTTGTGACATTTTATTTTTGTCACAAATTTAGCCCTGGCACCGGTGTTACAAAATGCATATCTTATAAGTTTTTCATTTTCACTTAGATTATTCTTATCTAAAAAGCCCTTAAATAAAGCAAAGTTAATGGAACTAAATTGACTTTGCCTATTATAGATAATATCCTTAAGTGAATATTAGTAAAATATAAAAGCGAAATACATGACAATTGCAACTAGAAACTGGGGAAGACAATATACAAACATTATAGAAACACCTTTATTTTTTAAAGAGCCAGGATATCAAAATCACAGAAGGGTCCTGAGAACAGGAACGGACAACGCAGCCATCCTACCTCCTTCTCTTCATAGCCCAATAATTACTATTACACCGGAGAAAACAAAAGGGAAAAGAAGCCCTAGACTATATTCAATAGTTTCAGCCGAAGAATTAAAATCAATTTCAGAAAGATTGTTAAAAGCTGATCTTCAAAAAAGTGAAAAGCCTAAAGATCTATCTGATTTTGATAAAAGAAAACTTTTTTATTCTAAAAGACCTACCAAAAACCCATCACTAAAGGGCACGAGAATGTCAAAAGTGGATTTTACTGGCGTAAATTCATTAGCAAAAATAAATTTCAGAGGCTCAGATCTCAGCCTCTCTTCTTTTCAAAGTCAAAATCTATTTCGAAGCATATTTAATGACACAAAGTTAATTGGATCAAATTTTAGAAATGCGGATCTTAGACAAAGCAAATTCCTGCGCGCAAATCTTGCCGCAGCAGACCTTCGTGGCGCAGACTTAAGAAGAGCAAGCTTTTCTAAAGCAAACCTTAGAGGAGCACTAATTGACTCAAATACTAGGCTACAAAGAGCAGATTTTACTCAAGCTGACTTAAGAGGAATTGACTTAGATTTAATCAATCTAAAAGATTGCATTCTCAATGGAGTCAACTTAGCTGGAGAAGATCTAAGTGAGCGAGATTTCAGCAAGATAAAATTAAACTCTGCCATTCTAAACAATTCCAAACTAAATAAAGCAGATCTTAGTAAAGCAGACCTAAGTAATGGCAGCTTGAGAAATGTTCAACTCAAAAATGCAAATTTAAAACTCATAAACCTTTCAGGAGCTGACCTTAGTGGCGCTGATTTAACTGGGGCAGATCTCACTGGAGCTAAACTTGAAGGCGCTAATCTTAGAGGAGCCAAGCTAAGAAATGTAAATTTACAAAGTGCAAATATTAGCGGGGCTGACCTTAGTGGAGCTGATTTAAGAAGCACAGATGTCGATTTTGAAAACTGGGAGAAAGGACCAAGAAACACAAACCTTTGTGATGTTAATGCAAGTGGGGCAATTTTCAACAAGGCGAAAATCAACATTGATCAAAGCGGTCACCTGACCTTAAGTGATGGATACTTTGACAATGCTTCTTTCGTTAGCACAGAATTCCATCTACTTTCACAAAGATACACAAATAAAACTCCACATGGCCACAATGAAGAAAGTGAATCAAAATGGATCGGGCAAGGTGAAAGAACTGTTGAGAAAAGAACAAATTTAGATAAAAAGCGCCGCAGGAGAATCAGAAACAAAGCAAAAAGAGAATTAGAGGCAAAAGAAGCTGGTGATGAGAATAAAAACAAAAGCGATCGCCCCAGCCCATCTAGTAATAAAATTAAAAATGCTCGACTACAAGAAGAGAGAGCAAAAAAAGATGAGCACAAGGAAGCGCTAAGAGCTCGCATAAAAGAACTAAAAGCGCAGCACCCTTCTCCCAACTTATTAAAGCAAAAATATGCAGAGCTTGGAATATCAACTGCTGATTCAGAATACTTAATCAAAACTTGGGCTGATTATTCTGCAGTAGAAAATGCAATCCTAAATTTAGATATTTGGCCTGGTGATATAAAACACCATTTCAAGCTTTCTCAAGATATCAAAATTTCAGATAGTCCAAAGGAAAAAGAAGTAAATAACCCTCTTAAAGATAGTCCCGAGAAGCAAAAGCTCTACTACATTGAAGAACTTGAAATTCCTGAAGACATAGCAAAACAGCTTATCGAACTTAAAATAGCTCCTAAAGATGTTTTAAGTACACTTAAAAGTGGGACTCATCCTCAAGACTTAAAGTATGTTTATAAAAGAAGAACTAAAGAAGATGAGCTTCGTGAAAAAGCTTCAGTAAAAACTAAAGAAAGATCAGCAGCTGGCAAAAAAATACTCGATCAATTAAAATCATCTGGCTCAGTAGATATAATTTTTGAAAACCCTAAGTTCTACGGAAACCCAGAGCTAGAAGCTTTAAATGAGGTTGTTGGAAGCAATCGGTAATGCTACAATCAGCTCTTGTGTCCAAGCAAGCATTAATTTCAGTTAGCGATAAAAGCAATTTAGAAGAGCTTCTTAAAGTTCTTAAAGATAAAGACTATAGCTTTGTAAGTACAGGCGGAACAGCCAAGGTAATTAGAGAAGCTGGCTTTGAAGTAAAAGATATTTCCGAGCTTACAGGCTTTCCTGAGATGCTTGAGGGGAGAGTAAAAACTCTTCACCCGAAAGTTCACGGCGGTCTACTAGCTAAAAGAGACGATGATAAGCACTTAAAGGCATTAAGCGAGCACGGCATTGAGACTATTGATTTAGTTATAGTTAACCTTTATCCTTTTGAAAAAACTATAAACAAAGAAGATTGCACGCTTGATTTAGCAATTGAGAATATAGATATAGGTGGTCCTTCAATGCTTAGAAGCGCTGCTAAAAACTACAAGTATGTAACAGTAGTCTCTGACAGCTCTCAATACAAAGAGCTTATAAAAGATTTAGAAGAAAATAATGGCAAGAGTTCTGAGAATTTAAGAGAACGTTTTGCCAAAGCGGCTTTCGCTAGAACCGCTGAGTATGATGCTTTCATTGCAAATTTTTTAAATACTATGCCAGCTTCAAATAACGGCAAAGCAAAAGAAGATCCACTTCTAGCTCCTGCTTTAAAATTCAAAGAAAAGCTTCGCTACGGAGAAAACCCACACCAGAAAGCGAGTCTTTATTCAAGCCTTGCGTATGACTATGGTGTAGCAAACGCTGAGCAGCTTCAGGGTAAAGAACTTAGCTTCAATAATTACATGGACATTGATGCGGCATGGAGTATAGTTAGCGAGTTTGACGAGTCAGTGCCTTGTGTTAGCATTATTAAACACACAAACCCATGTGGTGTAGCCATTGCTCCAAATGTCACGCTAGCATTTAGAGAAGCTTTTCTTTGTGACACAATTAGTGCATTTGGCGGGATTATTGCTTCAAATAAAACTATCGATCTTGAAGCAGCAAATGAAATGACTCAGATCTTTCTTGAAGCTATCATAGCGCCAGACTTTACAGAAGAAGCATTAAAGATACTCTCACTTAAAAAAAATCTAAGAGTCTTAAAAATTAAAACAGATAAAGTAAGTTCAAAAGAAGCTGATCTCAGCATAAAAAACTTAATCAAAAGCCCTAAAAAAGAAATAGATATAAAAGCAATCTCTGGAGGCTTTTTAGTGCAAGATAAAAACAATTTTTTATTAAACCCTGACGAACTTAAACCAGTTACAAAAAAACAGGTTGACGAAAAAGAATGGATTGATCTTCTTTTTGCTTGGAAAGTTGTTAAGCATGTAAAATCAAACGCTATAGTTGCTGTAAAAGACGGGCGCACAATTGGAATTGGTGTTGGGCAAACAAGCAGAGTAGCTGCAGTAGAGCTTGCACTTAAAAATACAGACATGGATAGCCGTGGTTGCGTGCTCGCATCAGATGCTTTTTTCCCTTTTAAAGATAATATAGAAATGGCTGCAGCGAATCATGTTTCAGCAATCATTCAACCAGGCGGCTCCAAGCGCGATGATGAAGTTATTAAGGCTTGTGACGAACTGGGCATCGCGATGGTGATGACTGGCTACCGCCATTTTAAACATTAGCTGTCACAACGAGGAGCGTCGCAACCTAGTGTCATCGCGAAGATCAAAGGGCTATGGTGATCCATGGATTGCTTCGCCAGTAGGCTCGCAATGACGCTACCAGTAGGCTCGCAATGACGACAAAAAAAAGAGCACCGAAGTGCTCTCTAATATAATTTGGAAAGTTAATTTGACTACGCTTTTGCTTGATCAATAAGCTCTTTATTTGAATTTTTAACAGCTTGAGCTTCTTGGTTCCATGCTTGTTCTTCAATTCTTAGCTCACCCAATAAAGCTCTTGCTTGAAGTAACATCTGACGAACCGCTTCTTGGTCAACATCATCGTTAACGTTAAAGTCTGAGTCCTGACTATTAAACGAATCAAAGAACGCATCGGCTAAAACTTCGCCGTTTGTACCTTGATCATAAATATCAGCGATATCATCAACGACTTGACCTAAAGATAGGTTCTCTACGTTTCCAATAATCAACTGTTGCATTAATAGCTCTAGTTCACTAACGACCTGTTGTTGAATGTCAATTTGGTGCCTTATTTGGGCTAATCGACGAGTTGGGTTAATTGCTGCCATTGTTCTTTCCTTTCTTTTGAGCTAAATGCCTGGAATTAGGGCTATTTCAGCTTCGCTATCATAAAAACATATCAGTATTAAGAAAGGGTTAACTCCTCGGAATTCTTAGCTATATTTAGCTTAAAAAAGGCTTTATTGCTTGATTTGTTCTTTAGAAAGGCAGATTAACACATCTCCGTGTTGCCAAATCAAGTCAGAATGGGCAAAGAAATAGTCCTGTTTACGCTTAAGAATTAAAGGCAACCAATTATTCTGGCTTATGCCAACTGCTTCAAGATCACAAAGCATACCACCTTTCTCATCAACCATCTCCCACTCGATAATCTTCACTTGGTTTTTATTCACAGCGCCTTTCCAGTCTTCTATAGATACTGTTTTCCCGTAGGCAAGATTACCCCCAATATCATCTACAAGTCTTTGGTGGACACCTTTATCAGGTGAATCAATCGAAGGGTAGACTTCTTTTATATGGTGCTCTTCTTTACCAACCTGACAAACTAAAAAATTAACCTCAGAGTTAGCGGTGGTCGCAATCATCATATCCATATTGTGAACATTAGCGGCTTCTAAAACTGCCGGGTCCAAACAATTACCAAAAACTGTTTCTAAATCATCAACAGCAGCGTCCTTACAATTATCAATATTATTATCAATTAAAATAACGTCTCTTCCTAATTCTGTAAAAGCCTTACCAAGAGTTCTACCTAGTGCATTTGCACCAATGATAATAATTCCACCAGTCTTAAGAAGCACATCAGTAAGCCTTGCAATTACTCCTGCAGTAAGTCCTTGAAAAATTACAGTAACCATAATAGTCAAGTAAGCAAGTGATTCTATAATCTCTGCTTCAGGCATTCCTTTATTAACAAGAATTAAACTAAATAAAGAAGCAACAGAAGCTGAAACAATACCTTTAGGTCCAATCCATGAAACAAAGAGCTTTTCTTTCAAAGTAAGCAAACCAAAGTTAGATGCAAAGACACTAAGTGGTCTAACAACAAACATAACAGTAAGTACGATACAGACTCCTGGCAAACCTAGATTAACTATATTTTGCAATTCAAGATTCGCTGAAAGTAAAATAAAAAGAATAGAGATAAATAAGATAGAGATCTGACCACCGAATCTTTTTAGAGTTTTGAGCTGCGGTATATTTTCTCTTTGAACTGCAACACCCACAAAAACAACAGCCAAAATACCACTGTTAGACATGATTTGATCAGACAAGAAAAATGTACCAATCACCCAAGCAAGCAAAGTTAAATTTTTAAGATCATCTGAGATAAACTTCTTAGAAAGAAATTTACCAATCAGCCAACCCATAAAGGCACCGAAAACAATTCCAACAAGAAGCTTAGAAACAAAAGTCCCAAAGAAGTGCCCTGCTGACATACTTGAAGAAAGAATGAATTCTAAAACAGCAACTGCCGCAAAGGCTCCAAGCGAGTTAGAAAGAATACCTTCACCTTTTAGAACAGTAGCGATATCTTTTTTGATTCTTACTCTTTGTAAAATAGGATTGATTACAGTAAGACCAGTAATACTCATAAGTGCTCCATAGAGCAAACAAAGTGTAAATGGAATATCTGGCAAGAAATATTTTGCGCAAATTGTACCACCAACAATAGTGACTAGCATCCCAATGGTGACTAGGTTTCTAATAGATTTATCCACAGCCTTGAAGGACTTAAGATCTAGACTTAAACCACCTTCAAAAAGAATCAAAGCAACAGCTAATTTCACTAAAACCTCAAGACCATTACCCATATAATCCGGTTGGACAAAGGATAAAAATTCAGGTCCAAGCAAGATGCCCATAAGCATCAAAACTACGATACTTGGCATTTGAATTCTTTCAGCTATTATCTGAGAAAGAATACCTGCTCCAATTGCGACTGTGATTGTTTGTAAAAGTAGTTGTGTGTCCATTTATTTTTTAGAGTTTATTTCCTTAAAGTTATGATTGAGTTATTTACTGTTCTTAAACAAAAGATAAGATTCTATAAAGTCATCTATCTCTCCATTAAGTACACGGTCCGTATCTCTCGTTTCGTATTTTGTTCTAGCATCTTTGACCCGACCTTCATCCAATACATAAGATCTAATTGCATTACCCCAAGAAGCAGAAACGGACTCCCCCTTGAGTTCTTTCAATTTTGCTTGGTGCTTCTCTTCTTCGAGCGCAAGTAACTTAGATTTTAACAGCTCTAACGCCCTCTCTCTATTTTGCCCTTGAGATCTTTGAGCTGAACATTTAACTACAATATTTGTTGCTAAATGCTTAATACGTACAGCCGTCTCGAGTTTATTGACATTTTGTCCGCCAGCTCCGCCAGCTCTCATCGTCTCAACTTCAATTTCGTCATCAGCTATTTCAATTTTCTTATCTAGATCTGGTATCACAGGACTAAGTTCAAGCCCAGCAAAACTTGTCTGACGGCTATCACCACTCGACTTAAATGGAGATTTACGCACCAAACGATGCACGCCTTTTTCTGCAGATAAATAACCATAAGCGTATGGTCCAGAAATTTTAATCGTAACTGATTTTATACCTGCTTCTTCTCCAGCCGATTTTTCTAAAAGCTCGACTTTAAAACCACGAATATTTTCAGCCCAACGCATGTACATTCGAAGCATCATTTCTGCCCAGTCTTGCGCGTCAGTTCCACCAGCACCAGCATTTATAGAAAGAATGGCATCAGAATTATCATAAGGACCAGAGAGCATCATCTGAAATTCATAAGCGTGAAACTCAGAAGCAAGTTTTTTATAATCATCACTTATAATCTCTTCTATATTTTTCTTCTCCCCTGGATTGCTCTCCTGCTTTAGCATAGAGTCAAGATCAAAAAGATCAGCGACTCGCCTTTCCCAGGAATTAAAACTCTCTAGCTCATCTTTTTTATAAGTTAATTGCCTGCTAGTTTCTTCAGCTTCTTCTCGCTGATCCCAAAAACCAGGTGCTAGAGACTTTTGCTCTAGTTCTTTAATTTCTTTTTCTAATCTTTCTAAATAAGTTTTGGATGGACCTTTTATGTCAGTTCTTTGCGCGCCGTCAAAGATATCTCCTGATCGAGTCATGCTTCTCTTTTAAGGCTTTAAGATCAATAGTTTCGTCCATGAATATTATTGTACCCAATAATTTGTCATTGCGAACGAAGTGAAGCAATCCAGAGATTGCCACGCCCTTTGGGCTCGCAATTACGCTATGGTCGCGATGACCTTAAAGCTCAATCAAAAGCTTACCTTGAGAAATATTCAAACCTTTTCTAAAACCTGGATCAGCGTCCATCGCATCAAGTCCATTATCAGCAAGTTTTAAAAGATAAGGCATAGTTGCGTTGCAAAGAGCCTGCGTGCTTGTGTGCGGAACAGCTCCTGGCATATTAACTACTCCATAGTGAAGAACATCATGTTTCACAACAACAGGTTTATCATGACTTGTCGGTTCGCTAGTTTCTACGCAGCCACCTTGATCCACAGCTACATCTACTACAACAGATCCATATTTCATTTGCTTAACCATAAACTCTTTTACAAGATGCGGAGCTTTGCGTCCAGGAATTAAAACAGCACCAACTAAAAGATCAGTGTTATGCATATTTTTTTCTATGCTATCGCTAGTACTAAAAATAGTTGTAACTCTACTTCCATAAAGCTCATCTATGCGCCCGAGTGCTTGGATATTATTATCAATCACATTTACGTACGCGCCCATTCCAACAGCAATCTTTAAAGCAGAAGTCCCAACAACACCAGCACCAATAATGGTTACAGTAGCTTGAGGCACTCCAGAAGAGCCTCCTAGAAGAATTCCTCTTCCTTTATATTTTTGCTCAATACCACGTTCTAAAAATCTAGCCCCAACTTGCACAGCCATGCGACCAGCTACTTCAGACATTGGTCTTAAAAGTGGAAGCGTCCCGCGAGAATCTTCAATTGTTTCGTAAGCGATGCAATTAGCGCCTGTTTCTTTCATGCCTTTAACTAAGCCCGGATCAGCGGCTAAATGGAAATAAGTGAAGACCATGTGACGATCTTCAATAAGTTTATATTCTTCTTTTAAAGGTTGTTTTACTTTGACAACAATGTCGCCTGCTTTAAAAACATCTTCAGCAGTATCTAAAATCTTAGCTCCAGCAGTTTTATAATCCTCATCATGAAAACTACTAGAGAGTCCAGCGCCAGCTTCAACTAAAACTTCATGACCAGCCTCCACTAAAGAGCGCGCCCAAGCAGGGGTCACCGAAACTCTATTTTCATTATTTAAGATTTCCTTAGGTACTGCAATTTTCATATATAACTATTTTAGCTTGTTTCAGCTATTTTGATAATTGCAACTTGCTTTAATTCTTTCCTCCACTCAGGAGTAGTATTTTTGCAAACTTAAACTTTAGACGCCAAGCTATTTTCAAAAGAGCTAACAGACTTTTTTAGCCCATCATCCACTTTTATTTGTGGCTCCCAATCAAGTAATTTTTTAGCTAAAGAAATATCAGGGCGACGGCGCTTAGGATCACCATCAGGAAGAGGCAAGTAAGAGATTTTAGACTTACTTTCTGTTAGAGCAAGAATTTTTTCAGCAAGCTCTAAAACAGTGAATTCATCAGGATTACCAAGATTAACTGGCTCATGATAATCAACTGTCATCAGTCTAACTATCCCTTCCACTAAATCATCAACATACTGAAAACTTCTGGTTTGCGAGCCATCACCGTAAACAGTAAGATCTTCGCCACGAAGTGCTTGTGAAACAAAATTACAAACGACTCTACCGTCATCAGCGCGCATGCGAGGACCGTAAGTATTAAAAATACGAATGATGCGAGTATCTACATCATGGTTACGGTGATAAGCCATAGTAATAGCTTCAGCGAAACGCTTAGATTCATCATAAGCGCCGCGCATCCCGATAGGGTTTACGTTTCCGTAATAGCCTTCAGGCTGAGGGTGAACTTCAGGGTCGCCATAAACCTCAGACGTGCTTGCCAAAAAGAATTTTGCTTTTTTATCTTTTGCTAAGCCAAGTGCGTTATGAGTGCCCAAACTACCAACTTTTAAAATCGGAATAGCAAGTTCTTCAAAATCTATAGGGCTTGCTGGACTAGCAAGATGCATTACCCAATCAAGCTCTTCATCAATCTTTATATATTCAGAAATATCATGGTTAATAAAAGTGAATTTAGAGTTGTCTTTAAAATTATCTAGATTGTCTAAAGATCCTGTAACCAAGTTATCAACAACAAGAACCCTAGCTCCTTCATTTAAAAGTCTTTCTGATAAATGTGAGCCTATAAAGCCTGCCCCACCTGTTATTAAAATTGATTTTCCACTAAAATCTGACATCTGAATGTATTGTATCAATTAAACACTAGCAAAAACTGGCTTTTTCTCTACGTTCAGCTCTTTTGCTTGGCTTCCTATGCCTACATAATTAAAACCAAGTGCAGTTAAGTGACTAGCTTCATATTGATTGCGTCCATCAATGAATAAATCACCCTTCATCACTTTAATAAAATCACCAAGCGCTAAAGATTTATACTCATCCCACTCAGTAACTAAAACCAAAGCATCTAAATCTTGAACAAGTTCTTCAGGAGAATTCACATAATCAATAGCAAGATCAGGATTTTGAGCTTTGCAGTGCTCAATAGCAATTGGGTCAGTAGCAACTACTCTAGCGCCAAGTTTAATTAATGCGCTCGCTATATCTAAAGCTGGCGCGTCTCTTAAATCATCTGTGTTTGGCTTAAATGCTAAACCTAAAAGTCCAATCTTTCTTCCTTTAAGAATTTTTAAATTCTCTTGAAGGCGCTTCACAATTAAATCACGCTGCTTATAGTTAACTTCTTGAGTCGCAGTTAAAAGTTCTGGCTCATAACCATACTCGTTAGCAATATTAATAAGTGCTTTAACATCTTTACCAAAGCAACTTCCACCCCAACCAATACCAGCATTTAAAAATTTATTTCCAATGCGACTATCAGTACCAATACCTCTAGCTACTTCATTTATATCAGCACCAACTAAATCACAAATATTTGCGATTTGATTTGCAAAACTAATCTTCATAGCAAGGAAACAATTTGCGCTGTATTTAATCATCTCAGCAGACGTAATGTCCGTGCAGATTATAGGCACTTCAGAAAAACCTTCAGGGCGCTTGCAGTAAACAGGCTCAGAAAAATGCTGACTCTTAAGTCCTTCGTAAAGAGTTTTCATTTTATTTGCTGTCCCATCATCATCTGCACCAATCACAATTCGATCAGGATAAAGAGTGTCATGAATTGCAGAGCCTTCTCTTAAAAATTCAGGGTTAGAAGCTACAGTGAAACTCACATCTCTATTCGCTGCTCCATTAGCAACAAGCATCTGCACCCAGTTACCAGAGCCAACTGGAACTGTTGATTTGTTAATGACAACTGCTCCGTCATTTAAATACTGACCTATAGTGCTCGCAGCGCTTTCTAAATAACTAAGATTTGCGCTTCCATCTTCATTTGATGGCGTGCCAACAGCTATAAAAATCAATTCACCATGAGGAATAGCTTCAGCAGCATTAGTCGTGAAAATAGGGTAGTTATTATTTTTTCTAGAATCTTCTAAAAGCTCAGCCAAGCCTGGTTCGTAAATTGGGACCTTGCCATTTTTAAGATCATTAATACGCTGCTCGTTAATATCCAAACAGGCAACCTCATGACCTAAATAAGCCAAGCACGCTGCTGTTACAAGTCCAACATATCCAGTTCCGATAACACTTACTTTCACGCTAATTAGTCTAACACTTTAGAGTGATTTGTATCTAGGAAAACTTAGAGCTAGTAGCTGAGTACACCTAATAAATATGGATAATTCCTAGAAATGAGCATTTTGAGGGAGAAAATAAACAAGCTATAAGTCGAATGTACTAACTTTAACGCCACTTAACAATAGCTTAATAAGATTCTCATACCCTTAGACCACATAAAGGAAGTGCGATATGGGGAATAACGAATCGGTGATCAAAAGGCTAAAAAACCTAACTTTGGCATTAATGCTTTCTGGCATTCTAAGTCCAGCTATGGCAATAAATAAAACAGATCGAGCTTTAAAACATAAAAGAGCTTCGAGAACTAAAAGTTATAAAAAACTTCAAGAAAGATATCTAAGCAGATTCGGCGTAGATATTTTAAATCCTGAAGCAATAAAACGCAAAAATGAATTAAGAATTTTAAACGATGATAGTCTTTGGGAATTGATGTGCCTTACTGGTGATGACTTCATTGAAGTTATGGGAAAAGTAAACTCTACTACTTCACCAAAGCAGACTTTAGTCTTACTAAAAGATGAATTGAAAAAAGTAGGTCTAGATATGGCAAGCGTTATCCAAGAAAGAATTGATAATGGCGGTTTTTCCAGAGATCTAAAATGCACTAAAGAAATCGCACAAAATTAACACGTATCATTTGAAGAGTCTTTAAGTCATAATAATCTCCAGAGATTTAATAATGAAACTTATACTTGCATCCAACTCACCTAGAAGAAAAGAAATTTTAGAAAGATTAGGCTTAGATTTTGAAACTATGCCAGCAGCTCACGCAATTGAACCTGAAGTTCATAGTTTTAGTGACGCAATTGTTGCAGCAAGAGTTAAAGCACATGATGTTGCGATGCGCCTTAATCCAGAGACCAAAAAAGCAGGAGCGATAGTTATTGGCGCTGATACCGTAGTAGTTCTTCAAGGAGAAGTTTTAGGAAAGCCCAAAGATAAAAAAGATGCTAAACGCATGCTCAAGATGCTTTCAGGGAAGCAACATACAGTAGCAACGGGCTTGTCTCTAGTTTATGTACATGGAGTTGGGACTGAAGATTTTGAAGCTTTCAGTACTATTGGGAAGACTGAAGTTGTTTTTAGAGCTTTAAATGATGAAGAGATTAATCGTTATGTAGAAACTGGTGAGCCTATGGATAAAGCAGGCTCTTATGCAATTCAAGGAATTGGCAGCATTCTAGTAGAGAGCGTGCACGGTTGCTTTAATAATGTAGTAGGGCTTCCAACCACTTTGCTTTTAGATCAGTTAGCACAGCTAAATTATGAGAGTGCTATTCTTTAAATCGTGAGCAAAGTCTGCATTATAGATTATAAAGGCGGAAATATTTTCAGTGTACAAAACACTGTAAACACTGTTGGTGCAGATTCATTTTTAAGCTCTGATCCTGATGAAATCAGGAGAGCTAAGAAGATAATTTTTCCAGGTGTTGGTAGTTTTGAATCATCTATGCAACATATTAATGAGCTTGGCTTGGCTGATGTTATAAAAGAAAAAGCTTTAGACCGGACTCCTTTTTTAGGAGTTTGTGTGGGCATGCAGGTTCTATTTGAATCAAGCACAGAAGCAAAGAACGGTAGCTCTAAAGGCTTAGGTATTTTCGCGGGTTCTTTTTCCAAGTTTGATTTCGATAAAATAAACGCTAACTCTAATCAAAAGCTAAATATTCCACATATGGGCTGGAATCAAATAGAAAGCAATTTAAATGGAGAAGTAAAGAGTCCTTTATTCAAGGGGATTAACTCTAAATCTAGTTTCTACTTCGTGCACAGCTTTATGACAGAGATAGAGCCTAGTGCTATCCAAAAGAACCAAGAAAAATTCCCAAAACTAGAAATACTAAGAAGCAACTATGGTCAAGATTTTATAAGTTCTATCTGGAATGGTGAGAATCTATATGCATGCCAGTTTCATCCAGAAAAGAGTGGCGAGAACGGTCTGCAACTAATCAAGAACTTCATAGATCTATAAAATCAACCATATAGACTACTTGCAACTTAGCTTCTAAACTCCAGTTGAGTTTTCAGGCTCTCTCTGGTGGCATCATAGGCTAGGAGACTATTCTATGCTCAAACTTAAAAATCTAATATATATAATGATTACACTAGCTTTAACAACGCAAGCAGCTTCAGCAACAGTAATCAAAAATATCAAATCAAGATCTATTTTTGAGGGAGAAGAAATTCAAGTCAAAATTAATGGGAAAATTAAAGCCAATGATCCGATCATAGTAAGGTTTTTAAGTTTCGTAGATGGTATAGAAACAGCATTTGGCGGCACCCCAAGCATTCAATTACCTAAAAGTAAAAAAAGCAGCCTTATTAAAATAACTGCACCTAATGTTTCAAAAAGTACTCAAGCTTTAATTCTTGAAATCAAAAGACAAAGCGAAGACAATTCAGATGCTGGCAGAACAGAGCTTGTGGTCTTCAACAAACCTGATAATTCAGCCCCAGGACCAGCAGGTACAGATGGAGTTGTCAGCGCATCAGATATATCTGCAGAGTCATTAGCACTTGGCGCTGGAGTAACACTTAGCTCAAATGGTGACGCGCTTCTTTACAACAGTGAAAGCATTGTTTATAAAAATGCTGATAACACAAGATTAAAAGGCGACCAAGTAGACCTTGGAGAAAGCATTTTAGAAAACATAGCAGGCGCACTTACCTGGAACGGGCATTCAGTCATAGGACCAGATGGAGTAACTATTTCTAATACTTTAGATAACGGTGAAGATACAGCGACTACACTTGCTATAACTGGCACAGGTCCGATCACCCTAGACACTGATGGAGCAGATTCAATAAGCCTGAAGCTACCGCCAGCAGGACTGATTAAAGGTTTGATAAGAGCTGAATATAATTTTGCTACAGACGGCGGAACCGCTGGGACTGTAAATCTAAGAAATGGAAATATTCCAGATAATGCAATTCTTACAAATGTTTGGTACGACGTTTTAACTAGTCTTCAATCGGCTACTGACGCTTCTCAAATAGCACTTGGCATTCAAGTTAACGATATTAATGGCATAATTGCACCAACTGCAATCAGTGCAGGTGGGAATATTTGGGACCAGGGCTTCCATAGCAGTATTGTCGATGGTCAAGCAGCAAATTTTGCAAACAAAACTACTGACGAAAGAAACATTCAACTTTCAATAATTGGTGAAGCTTTAACTGCAGGGAAAATAAATATCTTTGCAGAATACGTAATATCAGAATAGCCCTTTAACTAATTTATACAAAAACAGTTCTCAAGATAAGCCCTTGAGTAAAATTAAACTTAATTCATCTTTCTGCCTTTTCTGGAACTATTTAGAAAGCTCAATTGACATCGCTCTTCTCAAAGTGTTATAAATACAAATTGCCAGGCGTAAGATCTTATGTTTGGAGCTTATATTTTTATGAATAACAAGGGAGATAAAAATCGAATGAATATTAATTGGAAAAGAGCACTTAGTGCTGCTCTTGCAGTTATTTTCTTAAGCAATTCTGTTGCTTTTGCAAAATTAACTGGTTTTCCTAGCATTGCTAACGAAAGAGATACTGTAAAACTTTCAACAACTGCTGGCGAAAAAATCACTAACAAAAAAAACCCTGCTACGGTTTCTATTACTTATGACAATGTAGACGGCACACAAACGACTGCTGTTCTTCCAATAACAAAAACTGACAAGACTAAAGGTCTTGTAAAGTTTGCACTTCCAGTACTAAGTGTTGATCAACCTGCTTTGCAAGCGACACTTTCTTTTTCAGGTGGTTCATTTACAAATGAAACTGCAGACATAGTTATCTTCAACACTGTTGGTGCTGACCCTGCTGTTGACCCCGCAGACGAAGCTTCTCCAATTTCAATTGCAAGTGTAGCTAAAACTCTTGGCGCTAAAGGTGAGAAAGGTGATCCTGGTGCTGACGGTGCTGCTGGCGCTGCTGGTGGAACTGGCGCTGCTGGTGGAACTGGCCCTCAAGGTGCTCAAGGAGCTCCCGGAGATCCAGGCATTTTATTAAACACAAATGCTGTTGATTTCAACCCTAATGATCCAAGGGTAAACAGTTTTAGAGTTAGACACTTAGCTCCAACTTTCGACAACAGAATTACTGGTAGTATCGACGGTTCTGCTTTCACTTTAAGCGACGCAAACACAAGAACTCTAAGTCTTGGTGGTAACGCTAATGACGATATAGTTCTTACAACTACTGCTGATTCAAATCTAACGCTTCCAACAACTGGTACTTTAGCTACTCTTGCTGGAGCTGAAACTTTCACAAATAAAACACTAACTACTCCAACATTAAATAACCCAGTTATCACTGGAACATTGAATGGTGCTAACACTACTTGGTCTGGTACTTTCAACTCTACTGGTTCTGGCATGTTCGGTAACACTCTAAGTGTTGCTGGCTTAAGTTCAGCTAATGGTGGTCTTAATGTTACTGGTGGAACTTTAAATGTTAACGGCGGAAATAACTTAGCTGTTTCTGGCACTACAACTACAACTGGCTTAACTTTAGCTAATGGTGGTTTGAATGTAACTGGCGGAACTCTAAACGTTAATGGTGGAAACAACTTAGTAGTTTCTGGGACTTCTGCCGTAACAGGAACTAGTACTTTTACTGGTTTAGTTACTGCTAACGGTGGCGCTGATGTAACTGGTGGATCTCTTGATGTTCTTGGTGGAAACAACTTAACTGTTTCTGGCAACACTACATTAGGTGATGCAATCACTGACACAACTATGGTTTCAGGTCCTTTCACTGCAACTGGAGCTAGCACTTTTAACGGTGCTATTCAGTCAAATCAAAACTTAACATTAGCGGCTGGTAAAGATTTATCAGTTGGTGGAAACGCAACTGTTCTTTCTAACTTAAGTGTTAGTGGAAACGGTAGTGTAACTGGAACATTTACAGTTACTAGCAACGCTACTTTCAACGCTAACAACACAGTAAGTGGTAACACTGTTCTTGGTGATCAAATCACTGACACAACTTTAGTTGCTGGTCCAGCTACTTTCAACAGCACTGCAAACGTTGCAGGTCTTGCGACTTTAGCTACTGTTGATATCAACGGCGGAAACATCGATAACACTGTTATCGGTGCAACTACTCCAGCTGCTGGTACTTTTACAACTATTAACCTTACTGACTTAAACGCTGGTGACGGAACTGCTGCTGATCCTTCAATTGGCTTCACAGCTGATCAAGATACTGGAATCTTCAGAAATGGTAACGATGATATGGCTGTTACTACTGCTGGTTCTACAGTTGCTAACTTCACAACTGCTGGTGTTGATGTTACTGGTACTTTAACTTCATCAGGTTTAGCTACTCTTAACAGTGCTGCTGTTACTAACAACGCTACTGTTGGTGGTACTTTCACTTCAACTGGTTTAATCACTGGTAACAATGGTTTAACTGTTACTGGCGCTAACACTAGCGTTACTACTTTAAGTTCATCTGGTTTAGCTACTCTTAACAGCGCTGCGGTTACTAACAACGCTACTGTTGGCGGTACTCTTGGTGTTACTAGCAACACAACTGTTGGCGGTACACTTGGTGTTACTAGCAACACAACTGTCGGTGGTACTTTAGGAGTAACTGGTGCTTTAACTGGTAGCTCAGCTACTTTCTCTGGTAATTTAACTGGAAATGGTAACACTGTAATCGGTGATGCAAACACAGATACTTTAACTGTTAATGCAGCTACTACTATTGCTGATGGAACTTCATTTACAGCAAGGGGTGATGTTACTTTAGGTAATGCAAATTCTGACACTTTAACTGTTAATTCTGTTGCGACTTTCGCTGACAACTTAACAGTAAATGGAACAACTACTTTAAACGGTAATATCGTTCTTGGTGACTTAGCTGCTGACACTATCACTGCTACTGGTACTGCAAGCTTCGCTGAAACATTAACTGCGAATGGCGGCGTAAGTGCTACTACTTTCACATCTTCTGGCAATGGTACTTTCAACGGTAACAATATCCTTGGTGATGCTATTACAGACGATCTAACAATTAACGCTGCTATTCAAGGCAATGTAAGCTTTGATGGTGGTACTGGCGCAAATGGTTTCGAAACTACTTTAGCTATTACTGATCCTAGTGCTGACAGAATGATCACTGTTCCTGATGCAACAGGAAATCTAGTACTAGATTCAACTGCTAATACTTTCACTGCACTAAATACTTTTAGTAATGTAGATATTAATGGTGGTGCAATAGATACTACCAATATTGGTGCTGCTACACCTGGAACTGGTGCATTCACAACATTGGCTTCATCTGGCGCTGCAACTCTTAACTCTTTAGGAGTTACCGGTGCTGCTACTGTTGGGACTACACTCGCTGTAACAGGAACTTCTACTTTCACTGGCGCACTTACTGCTAACGGTGGTGTTGTAGGTGATATTTCTGGTAACGCTGGTACTGTAACAAGCATTGGTAACTTAACTGGTGATGTAACTTCTGTTAACAGAGCAACTACTATAGCTCCTGCTACTGTTACTGGTAAAGCTTTAACTGGCTTCCTTCAAGGTGCTGGTGGTGAGACTCTTGCTGCTACTGATACTATCCTTCAAGGTTTCAACAAACTTGCTGGTAACGATGCTGCAAGCGTTAAGCTAACAGGTAACCAAACAATTGATGGCACTAAGACATTCAATTCTCCAATCGCTGGTAGCGTAACTGGAAATGCTGGAACAGCTACTACTGCTGTTAGCTTAAACAATGGTGGCGCAACACTTACTAGAACTGGTGTTCACACTGCTGACTTAACTACAACAGGAAATACTGCTATTACACTTCCAACTACTGGAACTTTAGCTACATTAGCTGGTAGTGAAACACTGATTAATAAAACTATCGATGATGCAAATAACAACTTAGTAATCGATGGTGGAAGTATCACTACTGGTACTATTGCTAATGCAAGAACTACAGCTACTAATGCAAACACTGCAAGTGCAATCGTGGCTAGAGATGGTTCTGGTAACTTTGCAGCTGGTACTATCACTGCGAGCTTGACTGGTAATGTAACAGGTAACTTAAACGGTAACGCTACAAGTGCTACTACTGCTACTAGCTTGCTAGATGCTACTGGTGCAAGCTTAGCTCTTGCTGGTGGTAACAATGCTGTAACTTTAACTGCTACAGGTGCTACTAACGTTACTCTTCCAACTACTGGAACTTTAGCGACATTAGCTGGTGCTGAGACTCTTACTAATAAGTCTCTTACTAGTCCTACTATTACAGGAACTGTTCCTACAATTACTGCTACAGACTTGACTGTTACTAACACAATCAACGGTAGAGCTAATCAAGCAGCTACGGTAAATAATGGTATGGATTCTCTATTATTAACCAATAGTGGAACTGCAAACAACTTGACACTAAACGGTAACGCTACAGTTACTCTTCAAGTGCCAACTACTGCCGGCAATATAACGGTTGACAATAGTTCTACATTTACACCTGCTGCAGGAGCACTTGATGTAACTAATGGCGGAGCAATCTCTGCATCTCGCCTAGTCACATTGGAGATTGGTGGAACCGCTGCTCTTACTGGAATAAGTAATGCAGTTGCAGGTCAAATCATCATAATGAACTTCACTAGTACAGCTACGCTTGCTGATGGTGGAACAGCAGGTTTAAACCTGAATGATGTTAACAATGACAACAATGCAGCAGCTGATGCAGCTGATGATTTCGCCGGTCCTGGCACACTTGTAATTCTTACAACAGGTGCTACAAGCGGAGTAGAAATTTCTAGATCAATCAACAACTAATTGAACTAGATAGCTAATCACAACGTTTAAAAAGCCCGCTCGCAAGAGTGGGCTTTTTTATTTGATAGAATTAATTACTAATGAAAAGCATTAAACTCTTAATTTCTATTTTTGTGATTGCTCTATCTTTAACTAGCTGCAAGAAAGCTCAGAAAATAAAAAATAGCGAGCTTGGAAAAGATAAAAACGAGCTTGCAGAAACTAAGCTAAAGATAATGGACCCACCTGATGGTCAAATAGCTTTTGTTATTGGTAAAGTTAAAAGACTACGCAAGTACCCAGCAAATGGATCAAGCAAAGAAGAAATTCTAGATTTAGGTGGAGCTTTTCCTTGCGTTGAGGGTTGTGGTTGGATGAACTTTCCTTTCGATCCTTCTGAACTTAAAGTTGCTAATGTTCAAAGAAATGGCGGCGGCGTGGATCCCTATGGAAATCCTGCTATTGAGAATATCTACACTGTACTTGAAATCAACTATAAGCTTATAGATCAGAATGATTTAATCTACGGTGATTATGTTTTTGGTCCGAAAGGTGAGATCATAAGATATGAGCCTAAGAATTAGATATTGAAAAAACAAAGAGAAATCAACATATTCACAAAAAATTTCTAGAACCACTAAAATCATAATGCCAAAAAGAACAGACATCAAAAAAATATTAATCGTAGGCGCTGGTCCTATTATCATCGGTCAGGCATGTGAGTTTGATTACTCTGGCACGCAGGCATGCAAAGCTTTAAAAGAAGAAGGCTACGAAGTAATCTTAGTAAACAGCAACCCTGCAACGATCATGACTGATCCAGGTTTTGCAGACAAGACTTATATAGAACCAATCACACCAGACTACGTACGTAAAATTATCGAAAAAGAAAAACCAGACGCGCTGCTTCCAACTATGGGAGGGCAGACTAGTTTAAACATAGCTGTAGCCTTATCTAAAGATGGAACACTTAAGAAAAATAAGGTAGAGCTAATCGGCGCAAAACTAGATGCCATCGAGCTTGCTGAAGATAGAGAAAAATTTAAAAATCTAATTGCCGAGCTTGATTTAAGCACCCCTCCTTCAGGTATTGCAAACAATAAAGAACAAGGTCTTAAGATAGGTACTGAGATAGGTTTGCCACTAATACTCAGACCAGCTTTCACTATGGGTGGAACTGGAGGCGGAGTAGCGACTAGCCAAAAAGAATTTGAAGAAATTCTAGAGCGTGGTCTTCAAGCTAGCCCAAGCAGTCAAGTTTTAATCGAAAAATCTGTTTCAGGCTGGAAAGAATTTGAGATGGAAGTGATGCGTGATCTTAGTGATAATGTAGTTATTATTTGCTCAATAGAAAATTTTGATCCAATGGGCGTGCACACAGGAGATAGCATTACAGTCGCTCCCATCCAAACTTTAACTGACAAAGAGTACCAAGCATTAAGAGACGCCTCTATAAGAATTATTAGAGCCGTTGGCGTAGAGAGTGGTGGTTGCAACATCCAATTTGCAAGTTGCCCAGAAACTGGAAAGTTAATAGTAATTGAAATGAACCCTAGAGTTTCAAGATCAAGTGCACTCGCTTCTAAAGCCACTGGTTTTCCTATAGCTAAAATTGCAGCAAAGCTAGCGGTGGGATACACACTTGATGAAGTGCCAAATGACATCACTAAGAGCACTATGGCAAGCTTTGAGCCGTCAATTGATTATGTGGTCACAAAAATCCCAAGATTTGCCTTTGAGAAATTTCCTGGAGCCGATGATACTTTAAACACACAAATGAAATCAGTGGGTGAGACTATGGCTATTGGTAGAACTTTTAAAGAGTCCTTCCAGAAAGCCATGCGCAGTTTGGAGACGGGCTACACTGGCTTTCTTCACAACAAAACAGTTGAAGATATAAAATTTACTAAAAAGGATGAGCTTTTAAATAAAATTAAAAGTGAACTTAAAAGACCGAACCCAAAAAGATTAATGCAACTTTTTGATGCTTTTTATTTTGGTGTTTCTGTTGATAAAGCTTTTGAACTTTCCAAAATTGATCCTTGGTTCTTAACTCACTTAAAGCAAATCACAGAAAGAAGTCTAGAGCTTATGGAGCTAAGAAAGCGCAATCTAAACATTGATGATCTTGCTAATGAAGATTTTAGAGAACTTAAAAAGATGGGCTTTGGTGATAAGCAACTCTCTTTAATTCTTGATAGTAGCGAAGAAAAAATCAGAAATGCCCGCACTAAGATTGGACTAAGAGCTATCTATAAAACAATAGACACCTGTGCTGGTGAATTTGCATCTTATACTCCTTATCACTACTCTTCATATGACGAAGAAGATGAAGTTGAAGATTCAGAAAAAGAAAAGATCATTATCATAGGTGGCGGACCAAATAGAATTGGTCAAGGTATAGAATTTGATTACTGTTGCGTGCATGCAGCACTCGCTTTAAAAGAAGCGGGTTTTGAAAGCATAATGATAAACAATAATCCAGAAACGGTTTCTACAGACTATGACACTAGCTCAAGACTTTATTTCGAACCAATCACAAGAGAAGATGTCCTTAGTATTTGGAGAAGAGAATCTCAAAATGGCAAAGCCCCATTGGGAGTAATTATTCAACTTGGTGGTCAAACTCCTTTAAACATTGCTAAAGACTTAGAAGAGAATGGAGTTAAGATTCTAGGAACTAGCCCAGAGGCTATTGACCTTGCTGAAGATAGAGAAAGATTTGGTGCATTGATAAATAAACTAAATTTACAACAAAGCCCAAGCGGAATCGCGTTTACAACTAATGAAGCTATAAAGGTAGCAAATGAAATCAAATACCCTGTTGTAGTAAGACCTAGCTATGTACTCGGTGGACGCGGCATGGAGATTGTTTATAACGATGATGAGCTAAAGCCTTGGGTGGATGAGATTATTAGAAACGAAGCCTTAGATAATTCTAGAGATTTAATTAGCTCACTAAAATCAAATGAAGCTAGATCAAAAAATCCAATACTGATCGATAAGTTTTTAGAGAATGCAATAGAAATAGATGTTGATGCTATCTGTGACAAAAAAGAAACTATCATTGCTGGAATTATGGAGCATATAGAATACGCTGGCATACATAGCGGAGACTCTGCTTGCGTGCTACCTGCTCAAAGCTTATCTAAAACAACCATTAGTAAAATCGAAGATGCGACTAAAGAATTAGCTAAAGCTCTTAATGTTCATGGACTTATGAATATCCAATTTGCCGTAAAAGACGAAAAGCTCTACATTCTAGAAGTCAATCCTCGAGGTAGTCGCACAGTGCCTTTCGTGAGTAAAGCCACAGGAATCCCATGGGCAAAAATTGCAAGCTTAGTCATTGCAGGCAAAACTCTAAAAGAACTTGGAATTACTGAAACTAAAATTCCAAAACAAATATCAGTAAAAGAAGCAGTTTTTTCATTTAATAAATTTATTGAAACTAATATTTTCTTAGGTCCAGAAATGAAGAGTACTGGAGAAGTTATGGGTAGCAGCGATAATTTTGCTAGTGCTTTTGCCAAAGCTCAAATAGGTGCGTCTTTTAATATGCCAGAAAGCGGCACTGCCTTTTTAAGTGTTGGTGACAAGGAAAAAGAATTTATAAAACCTATAGCCAAGAATTTAGAAAAATTAGGTTTTAAGATTAGTGCGACTGAAGGAACAGCAAAACTTCTAAACGATATTGGCATTAAAAGTTCAACAGTAGGGAAAATCTCAGAGCAATCAGCAGGCACAGTTATTGATGCGATGAAAAATAACGATGTACATATTGTGATAAATATTCCAGAAGGGCGAAATCCAATTCAAGATCATATTAAAATTGGGCAGACTGCAATTTCTCTAAAAATACCCATAATTACAACTATTACTGGGGCAAAAGCAACCATAATGGCTATAGAAGCACTGCAGAATAGTGAAATAGATGTTAAGTCCTTACAAGAGATAGGTCTCCTAGAAAGCGTATTACATTAAAATCTAAATTAGCTTAGCATTAGACATAACAAATTTTATAAAATAGATAATGTCGTATTCAAAATATCTTGAATGGACAAATACATATAACTAGCCCAAGGAAAAACTTGCTAGAAATCGCAGAAAAAAAAGAAGGTCTAATCAGACCTCAAAATAAGATCGCGCAGAATCAAGATAAGAGAAATCTTGCTAGAGAAAACACAATTCAAACGGAAGTCAAAGATAAGGATTTAAAAAATACAAAAGAAAAATTAAATGCAAAGCCTCAAGAATTTGCAAAAATGGAATCTAGTAAGAATCATCGAAGAGAGGAAGCTAATAATCTTTATGACGGTTTAAGAAAAATACTTGATACTGTAACAGTTAAAGTTGGTTTACCTCTTATCGGAAATAGCGCCTCTTTAATCTTCAATGCAATATCTGCTTACTCAAATGCTTTTAGCAAAGATACTCAATTCAAGGAACTCGCCAGCAAGCTTGGAAGTATTGGTACAAAAATATTTTTTATAACAAACGGTACCATTAATTTTTTAGAGCAGCTTATTTTTAGAAACTACACTTCAGCATTCGGAAATTTCTTTGATAACATAGTCGCTGCTTTTGTAAAGCAGGAGCAGACTTACTTGGCTAGAGGAATTTCATTAGGTTTTTATACTATTGCAAACTCACTCGGCATCTTAAATAACAGAAAATCTTTTAAAAGTTTTGGTGATCACTTTAATCATATAGTTGATGGATTAAAGAAAAGTTACAAGATGCTAACTACTGATCCAATTAAGCATTTAAAATCTTCAAGCACGGGTTTGCTTGGTACAGTTGGTGGCTTCCTTTCTTTAATCGGGACCACTGCTTGGAAAATTACGGGAAGTGAAAAGTTAGGAGCCGGCATTAGAGACTTTGGTGGACTCTTAATAGATTTCGAGCAAGCTAAACCAAGTAATATAAAAGAAGGTAAGCCTTTCTATTTCGCTGCAGGGTCTACTTATATCTTTGGTACTATTTGCGACTATTTATCAAAACTTCTACCACAACAAAAATCTATACTAGTGCCTCTTGGCTTTGCTACAGATGTAATCGCGCGTAATTTCCTAAGAATCTCACAGCTTTATGAAATAGGAGAATCACCAAAAACAACAGTTCAGCACCAGTAAGTTTATAATTAGTGTAGTAATAAAAAATGTCAGAATACCAAATCATCACCAAATTTATAAAAAGCGCGCCATCTCTAAAAGAATGCCCGGAATTAGGGCAGGGTGAGATCGCAATAATCGGCAGAAGTAATGTTGGAAAATCTAGTTTTATCAACACAGCTTTTAAAAAGAAAGGACTAGCTAGAACCAGCTCTACACCAGGAAGAACACAACTTATAAATTATTTTGAAGCTGACGTAACTAAGCCAGGAAGCTCTAGTGCTAAAAAGCTTTATGTAGCAGATTTACCTGGCTATGGTTTTTCAAAAGTAAATAAAGCAAAAAGAAGGTTTTGGGCAAAAGAGCTTGCTGAATATATTGAAAAAAGAGAAAACCTAGAATTAATAGTTTTAGTAGTAGATCTTAGACATGCTCCTCAAGATAAAGATCTGGAAGCCAAAGAGTGGTTAGAACATTTAGAAATTCCTTATATGATCATTGCAACTAAAGCAGATAAGGTAAAACAAAAAGACAAAAGCAAAAACACAAAAGCTTTAAAAGAAGCTTTTGGTCAAGCTAGAGATTTTATAGTCTTTTCAGCAGAAAGAAGAACTGGACTTAAGTTATTTTGGAATTATTTAGCAAAAGATGAGTTTATTTAGAATTTCAAGCTAAGCTTATCGGCTTTTGCTTGCTTGCTTTAAAAAGCCGTGATAATATGCACCTATAATGGATTTTAAAGCATTATTCACTTCAGTTTTCAGTAGTTTTTTCGGACTTTGTAAAAATAGCTTCTTATTTATAAATGAGCATGCTGCTGGTTTAATGATTTTAACGCCATTGTTAGTGCTCGCTGTGTTCTTTATAAAAGATATCACTCAAACTAAGCATACAATTCGCAGAAACTTCCCTGTTCTTGGTTTAGCTAGGTATTTTTTAGAATTAATAGGACCTGAGCTTAGACAGTACCTTTTCCACGATGAAAAATCAGACAGACCAATCCCTAGATACATCAGGACTTGGATCTACGCTCATTGCAAAAAGGAGCTAGCGACAGTTGCCTTTGGTACTTTAAGAGATATTGATAATCCAGGCACCTTACTTATAAGGCATAGTGCTTTTCCTATAAACACTGTCTCTGACGATTTAAATTATGATTTTAGAGTAAAAATTGGGCACAGACGCAAGCATCCATATGATGCTTCTATCTTTAATATCTCTGCCATGTCCTATGGCTCGCTTGGCAAAAATGCAATTTTAGCTTTGAGTCATGGAGCAAAAATGGGTAATTTTTATCACAACACTGGCGAGGGTGGCGTATCTAAGTATCATCGGGAAGGAGGCGCTGATCTCTGCGCGCAAATCGGAACTGGAAAGTTTGGGGTGAGGAATGATGATGGAAGTTTTTCAGAAGAAAAATTTTTAAAGCTAGCTAGAGAAGATCAAGTGAAAATGTTTGAGATTAAACTCTCTCAGGGAGCCAAACCCGGGAAGGGCGGCGTACTTCCAAAAGAAAAAATCACTGATGAGATTGCAAGCGCTAGAGGAATTCCTTTTGGCAAAGATGTGATTTCTCCACCAGCTCATAGCGAATGGAAAGATGAGTACGGGATGTTAGAGTTTATTGACAATCTTCAAAATATCAGTGGGAAACCAATTGGCATCAAGTTTTGCTTAGGTAAACCAAACTTCATAGATGATTTAGTAAAAGCAATGCTAGAAACTAAAATCATGCCTGACTTCATTACTATAGATGGAGCCGAGGGTGCTACTGGAGCTGCTCCACTTGCGCACACTGACTTTTTAGGCTACCCACTTAAAGACGCGCTTATGCTTCTCGATAATAAATTAAGAGAAGCAGGGCTTAGAGATGAAATTAAAATCATAGCTTCAGCAAAGGTCTTTACTGGCGCTGAGCTAGCAATTATGACAGCACTTGGCGCTGATCTTTGCAATAGCGCAAGAGGCTTCATGCTAGCTATAGGTTGCATCCATGCACTTAAATGCAACACTAATCACTGCCCATCTGGCGTAGCAACTCACGATCCATGGCTTGAGCGCGGATTAGTGGTTAAAGAGAAGATTCCTCGCGTAGCTCATTATCATAACGCTGTTCTATATGAATTCTGCAGTTTACTTCATGCTTGCGGATACTCTCATCCAAGCGAATTCCAGCGTAACGATATCATGCAGGTCATTGATCATCATAAGATCGTTAGCATGGATGAAATCGTGCCTCAGCCACCAAAACAAGCCTGCAAAATCTAGATCCCTTATAATAAGCTTAAGTGAAGCTCATGGGCACAAAGTGCTTAGAAATTGAAGATATCGGCGAAGTCAAGCTTTTTAAAACAGCTAAGGCTAGAAATATTCGACTAACTATAAAGCCTTTTGAAGCAATCAGAGTTTCTATGCCTAATTGGGTAAGTTATGATGAAGCTATAAAATTTGTAAACGAAAGAATTGAGTGGATAAAAAAAAGCCGCAGAAAAATAGAAAATCTAGAAAACAGATTAACTATTTTTGACGAAAAGACCCATTTCAAAACTAGAAATCATGAGCTTATTCTTATCCCAAGCCATTCTTCAAAAATCAATTCAAGAATTTCAAATGGGAAAATCAAATTTCACTACCCTGAAGAAAGAAAGATTAAAGATCAAGATATTCAAGAAGCTATTAGAGAAGCCATAGAAACTGCATTAAGAAGAGAAGCTAAGGAATTTTTACCCAAAAGATTATGTGAGCTTTCTTATGAACACCAACTGGCTTTCAATAGAGTTTTTATAAAAAACACTAAAACACAGTGGGGATCATGCTCTGCAGAGAACAATATAAACCTTTCCATTCATCTAATGAGGCTCCCTGATCACTTGATAGATTATGTTTTATTGCATGAGCTTGCCCACACCATAGAAAAAAACCATAGCAAGCAATTTTGGCGCACATTAGATGCCTTTACTGAAATAGATGCAAAGACTCTAGATAAAGAGCTTAATAAATATCCGATAAAAATATATTAGTCATTGCGATTGCTACGTCGCCTTCGGCTCCTCGTGATGACATCATGAGAATTTCTTTAGTATTTTCTCTCGAGCTTCATCTTTGCATCGTATAAAGAATCTTATAACTCCATTACCGCTATAGCCATTAGCTCTTAAACCAGCATCTGTTTCATTTTGAATCTTAATATGACCAGGAGGAAATTTATGACGCGCATTTTCATTTAAGCCCAGGATAATCTTGCCGCCATTAGCCTCAATCCAAGCTATGTTCTTTTTGAGCTCTTTAGGTACAGTCTTATGTTTGCCGCGCTCAGCCATAGCCATATTATTCCACAGCCAAATAAAATTATCTTAGAAAACTCTGGAAATACTAAAAGTCAGCTGAAACTCTGGATCAGACTGCTTTCCACTCAAGTCACTCAAGACTTGAATACTTGGTGCCACATTTGCAACCCATTTTTCATTTAATATCATTCTTAAACCAGGTGTGAGATATAGAAGATTTCCACCATGATTGTTATCACGACTACCATTCACTTGAACATTTTCTGACCATTGCCCGTTCATTTCCATCACAAGATCCCAATCTAAATCACTGCCCAATAAATGTTGTGGGAAAACTTTTGACAAAAAGTAATCATTATTTTTTTCAACTCTATGAGCAAGTGCAAAACCATAACTTACTAAATCACCAGAAACAGTATTTTGAGAGCCTTCAGTAGCAAGCTTATAAACACCACTAGCATGAGCTGACAAATGTTTAAATTCCTTTGATACTGCTAGTCCCATAATAGGGTCCCAAGAACCAGTCCCAGCCTGATCATCAGCAGCAATTTTCACACCAAAACCATCTTTATCATTGGTATCGCCTGTAGGTATTTTAATTCCTGCAATTGCTGCCATATGCAAACCGTGTTTTTTATTTTTATAAAAACGATATTGAGCTATAGCAGTCAAATCACCAAAACCAATTGCATCACCCTGATTTAAAGTAATTCCATTAATAGTACTTTGAACATTTAACTTGATCACATAAGGCATAGTAAGAATAAGTGATAAGTCATCTGTTATACCGTAACCACCAGAAATAAAAGGACTTAAAATATCACCATTATTATGAGAGTGAATGCGCTTTCTATTAAAAGCGCGGCGCTGATTAAAATCAAAACGATCAAAATTTGTGTAGCCCATCCCCGCTCCTATATAAAATCTCTTTTTAGGAAGAGTTAAAGCTGGAAGAGTAATAATCGGACCTGCAAGCCTGGCTCCTGAAATAGATGCTTCAGCTCCATGGTGAGCGCGCGCGGGACTACTAAAAATAAGCGCGACTAAGAAATTCGCCAATAAAATTCTAAATAGAAGACTTTTTTCCATCAAACCCTATAGTTAACCATAAGGTTTAAAGAGGCTCCATATTCTTAAAATTTACTGACAAATTAGCTTTCAGTATTTGATATTTACACTTAATCACCCCTAGAACTGGGGACTAGCCAAAAAGGGTCAGCAAAAGTCTAGAATAATATTAAGGACTGCTTTAAGCTTAAGTCCATATTATGTCAAAAGAAATTGAAGCAACTTTAAAAAAACAAAGAGCCTTTTTTAATAGTCATAAAACAAAAGATATCTCTTTTAGAATCTGGCAGTTAACTAAACTCAAAAAAGCTCTAATTGAAAATCAGATCCAAATTTTAGCAGCACTTAAAGCTGATTTAAATAAACCATCTTTTGAAGCATATTTTAGTGAACTTAAAGCTGTGCTTGAAGAAATTGATCTTGCCCGCAAAAATTTAAAAAAATGGTCTCGTCCAGAAAAAGTTAAAGGATCTCTTCTTCATTTCCCTTCTTCTAATTTTATTATTCACGAACCTTTAGGTGTACTTCTTATCATAGCGCCGTGGAACTATCCTGTTTACTGTGCTTTAGCTCCTCTTGTGGGTGCACTAGCTGCAGGGAACTGTGCAATATTGAAACCATCAGAATTTCCTGAAAACACTTCTAAAATTTTAAATGAAATTATCTCAAAGACTTTTGATGAGAATTACGTAAAAGTTTTTGAGGGTGATGCTAAAGTCAGCAAAGCTTTAAGCCAAGAGAAGTTTGATCATATAGTTTTTACTGGCAGCACTGCTGTCGGCAAGATCATAATGCAAGAGGCAGCTAAAACTTTAACGCCAGTAACTCTAGAGCTTGGCGGGAAATCTCCTTGCATAGTTGATAAAGATATAAAGGTAGATATTGCTGCTAAAAGAATTGTTTGGGGTAAATTTTTTAATGCAGGTCAAACCTGCACAGCACCTGATTATCTATTAGTTCATAAAAAGATCTATAAGCCATTTATCTTTGCAGTCAAAAAAGCTATTAAAGATTTCTGGGGTCAGGACCCTTCCAAAAGTGAAGACTACGCAAGAATAATTAATAAAAATCATTTTAAAAGAATTAAAGAGCTCATAGATCCTTATGGTGATCTTATTGATATTGGCTTAAAGAAAAATCAAGGAGAGCACGTAGACCATAATTCAAAAATTATTGCTGGTGGAGAAATAAACTCAAAAGAGCTCTACATCTCACCAACAGTGATTGAAGGAGTAAATGCTGATGACGCAATAATGGGCGAAGAAATTTTTGGTCCGGTACTTCCTATAATTCAATATTCAGATCTTAACGAAGCGCTTAATATTATTAACGCTAAATCAAAGCCCCTTGCTCTTTATATCTTTAGTGAAGACAAATATAAACAGAACTATATTTTAAATAAAACATCTTCTGGAGGGGTCACCATAAACGATACCCTTATTCATAGCGGTTCTCTTTACTTACCTTTTGGTGGGGTAGGCGAAAGTGGAATGGGCAAGTATCATGGGCAAAATTCTTTTAGAGCCTTTTCTAATGCCCGTGGAGTCACAAAGCGCAGCTTCCTCTTTGATATTCCAATCAAATATGCCCCATATGCCTCTAAATACAAGCTTTTCAAAAAAATATTTAATATCAAATAACCTGCTATAATATATTCCTGGAAATGAGCAAATTTTTAGAAGCAGCTGGCAAAAACCTTAAAGAAGTTAAGAATTCTGAACTTCCTGATCATTACACCGTTGATGATGGAGTTACATTTGATGATGTTCTTTTAGTGCCTCGTTATTCAGAGATTGAGCACAGAGCTGATGTTGATGTGAATACCGAGATTTTACCTGGCGTTAAATTAGAAATCCCTTTTATTTCAGCAAATATGGACACCGTAACTGAGCACGGCATGTGCCATGCGATGGCTATTGAAGGCGGTCTTGGTATTCTTCATAGATTTATGAGCATTCCAGATATGCTTAAGCAAATTGAACTTTATAACGAATTAGAGAAAGAAGAAAAAACTGGAAAGCCATTTGTAATTGCTATTGGTGTTCACGATAAAGAAAGAATTAAAATAGCTTACGAGCATGGAATTAGAAATTTTTGTATCGATGTGGCTCACGGTCACCATATTTTAGTGAAACGTACTCTTGAGTATTTAAGAAAAGAATTTGGTAATGAGATAAATATCATTGGTGGTAATGTTTGTACTTACGAAGGTGCTTATGATCTTCTTGAATGGGGCGCAGATTGCGTTAAAGTAGGAGTTGGTCCTGGCTCAGTTTGTTCTACAAGAATTAAAACTGGTTGCGGTTACCCACAACTTTCAGCAATCGCTAACGCTGCTAAAGCAAAGAAAGACTTTGAAGCAAAATACAACTGCAAAAAATATATTATCGGTGATGGCGGCATTAAAACTTACGGTGATGCAACTAAAGCATTAGCTGCAGGCGCAGATGCGATCATGATGGGATCTATTTTTGCTGGCTGCAAGCAAACTCCTGGACCTGTTTGGAGAGATGAGAATGAGAACATGATTAAGACATATCGTGGCATGGCATCTACTCAAGCACAATCAGATTTTGGTATTGAGGATATCAACGAAGAAGGTATATCTCTTACTGTTAAGTACAAAGGTAATATCAAACATATTTTAAACAAACTTACTCGAGGACTTAAAAGTGGACTTAGCTACTGCGGTTCTCATAACCTTAAAGAACTTCAAGCAAAACCTCACTTTGTAAAAATGTCTTCAAGTGGTTACCACGAAAGCAAGCCACACAAAGCTGCTTAAGATTCTATCTTTAATTTTTCTGAAAAATCTTTTATAGATCTAATTTCATTTAGCTCAGTTTCTTTGAGCAATTTTTCGGCACTCAAACAAGATTTCTGAATTTCATCAGCTTTAGTACCCAAATATTCAATTTCAGGCTCTTTAGAAAACCTAGTCGCTATAACTTTAATAAGCTCAGTCAAGGAAGTGCTTTTACCAGATGAAAGATTAAAAAGTCCATCACAGTTATTATTCATTAAAGACCTAATTCCTGCGACCAAATCTTCGATATAGATAAAATCTCTAAGAATTTCAGAGCTTTCATCATCTTGATTTATCGATATCTTTTTATCATGAAAGAGATCATCACCAAAAATTCTCACAACGCCTCTTTTATCAGGCTCATTAGCAAAAGGATTTGAAATTCTTAAAATCAAAGACTTTTTAAATTTATCTTGTATGATTTTTTCGGACTCAAGCTTTATTCGTCCATAATCATTAAGAGGCTCAGGCTCATCAGTCTCCACCAAAGCTTTCCCTTCATTAGCTTCCCCATAAACAGCAGCACTAGAAAGATAAATCATAAAAAGATCTTGGCTCAAAGAACCCAGGAAGCTTTTCTCTGCATCACCCAAATAACTAGCATGCAAGAAAGTCACATTTTCAAGATCTTTAAACTTCTTAGCAAGGATTTTCTGAACCTCAGGGGCAGAAAGATCTGCTGGCACAAACTCTATCTTTGCATTTTTTAAAACGTCTTTATTTAGGCGATCTTCTTTCAAAGTTCTATCAATAAAATAGAGCTTCTCGTATTTAGATAAATCAAGACCATTGATTATTTGGGATCCCAAATAACCAGTTGCGCCTGTGACAATAAGAGTTTCAATAGCACTCATAGAGCTAAATCATACTATATGGATAATTTAAAATCAAAAAAATCTAAGAACTGCTTAAGCATCATCAAGCTTATTAGTGTCTCTATTTGCATTTGCTGAGTTTTGGATCTCACCACGCCAAAATTGCGCTACGTTTCTAAAATGGGTTATTAGTGCTTTTACTGAATTAATGTTTACTAAAATTTCATTGATGTTTAAATCACTAGCATCACCTTCAGAAATCGCATCATTATAAGTTAACTCAAGATCGGTCATGATCTGAGTATAATCATAGATCTGAAACTCTGCGTTTGCTAACTCTGTTGTTGGATTTACTGATGTGATTGCCATAATTAATTAAAATTTTTATGAGGCATTGGCTAATTTATTAGACTCTTTGTTTTGTGTAAGTGATTGACTTTGTTGGTCTCTCCAGAAAGAAACTTCTGATCTCCAGAAACCGATCAATGCGCGAACTTTATTTACCTCAACACGAAGAGCTGCTGCTTCTTCTTGAGTATCGTCTCCACCCTGTATAAGCTCATCCATCTCAATTTCTAATTGAGTCATCAGGTCCTGATAAACCTCTACAAAGGTTTCGGCCCTAGCTAACATTTCCATTGGATTTGCCATTGGTTTCCTCTAACTTGTACTACAGAGAGTATAGGTGTCCTAGGTTAAATCTAGGTTAAGCCTTCTTCTGCCTTTTTCTTTTCGGAGTTATGGAGGACATCATCAAGGTGTCTTACCATCATCTCCCGAACAAGAGAATCATCCATAGACTTAAGATATTTAGTCACCTGGTCCATTCTCATCTCACGACCCTTACCTGCTGACAGGTAATCATTAATCTTCACAACTCTTTCTTTAGCTGTAGAAATATTTTTAGACAGTGAAACTGCCTCTAGATCCTTCTTTTCAGCCTCATGCTTCATAACCTGCGCTGCCATTAGCATTGCTTCAGGTCCAGCTGACATTACAGCGCCAACTGCTACAGCAATTGATTCAGCTTCAGCCTGCGGAAATCTATATTTTTCTACGAGTTTTACACTTAACTTCTCGTTTTTCTTAGATTTTTTAATGTCCTGAGGATTAGCTTTTGCCTCAGCTTCAGCGTTTTTCATTTTTTGAGCTTGCTGATAAAGCTCTCTTGCCATAAATTTATAGCCTTGGGACTGACTATTAACGTCAACCATCTGCTTAGTGTCTTTGCCAATATCTTCAATCAGCCCAGTACGTCTAGTTTTAAGAACACTAACTTCGTCCTTATCCTTTGTGCTGCTTTGGTCCTGAAGACGCGAATTATCTAGCTTCTTATTAAGAACGGCTGGAATAGCCTTTGCTACTGTGTCTTTCATTTAGTCCTCCCGCGTATTTATGCGCATTTTGAGTTAATCACGCATTGGTTAAGACCTTGTTAAGGATGTATTTATCTATAGTCTTAGCCCAAGTTTTTAAGATTCAGGATCTCTAAGGTGATGAAGCTCCATTTGCTCACCAAAAATACTCATAAACCTAGAATAATCAGGTTCTTTAGCCCAAATCTCATCCATCAAATCATCTCTAGTCTTAATATGACGGTATTCATTTATATAGCCAAGCCTATCTAATAGCAAGACCTGGCGCCTTGCTCTGCCAGAATTAAGTTCATTAATAATGTTCATTATAAAATTAAGAGCATCTTCTATTGTTCTTATGGTGTAATCTGGCAAACCTGCATACAAGTCAAAACTATCATTCCCTGATCTTTGCATTCCAAGACGCATGGCAATTGCAGTTTGCGCCCCTAACATAGAAGGATTAGTAAGTCCTTGCATTTGATTGAAATGACAAGCAAGTTCTAATGATAGTTCTTTATTTAAGTCTTGAGGTCTTTCTTTGATCTCATCTTTTAGTTTTTCAATAGAAAACATAAATGAATTTTCTATACACGAAAAAATTTCCTGCATTCCAAGCAGATGATTAAGTTCAAATTTATGTGATAACTGTTCTCGACAAAAAGGTTCTACAGCTTTCTTAAAATCGAGCCCATACCAAATAACAAAATCATCAACTGCTAAAAGTTGCTCTAAATATTCCTGAGCTTTCCTTTCATGAGGAAAGCTTAATGAAATAAATGTAGGTTCTCTACCATTTTCAATTAAATTTGAAATATTCCTGTTTAGAAATTCAGCACCTTCTTGTCCAAAGATCTTTTCACTTAAATCCAAAGTAAATGGTGGCAAGTCTTTCATCACTGACTTTAGCCTTTCTCTGGTTTGAGCTGGTTCACAAAAATATTTAGATTCTAGAGCTTCTCTAAGTTCTCTAAAACTGGAGATGCTATGGCCACTAGCTTTAGCATAGGCTCTAGCACTTGCCATAAGTAGATCTAAATTCTTGAACTCCACTTCAAAAAGATCTCTATTATTCTTAACACGATCAAAACGACTTCTAAAAGAGTCTTTCCCTGAAGCTAATCTATTTCTAAACTCTAAAAAATAATCTGCACTTGGCTCACCTGAGAAGCTAATTACTGGTTTTACTTCTTTATTAAAAGCATAGTTCCAAGCACTATTGCCAAGACTAGCCATTCGATCCCAGATCCCCATGAGATCAGTCTAGCAAAATTAAAGTTTTTTAGGTTTAAGAACCTTAGCACCCCTAGTCAGAGCAAGGGTTCCAGTACGTGCTATCTCACGAATACCGTATGGAGAGATAAGCTGCAGCATCGCATTTACCTTCTCAGAATCACCAGTAGATTCTATAGTCACAGACTCATCAGAAACATCTACTATGCGTCCTCTAAAAAGTTCAGCAATTTCTATAATCTCTGCGCGGTGTGTTTTAGTAGAAACTTTAACTAAAGCTAGCTCCCTACCTACAAAGCCTTCAGTAGTTGTAAGGTTAGTGATTTTAATTACATTTATAAGTTTATGGAGTTGTTTTTGAATTTGCTCAACATGCTCAACATTGGTAACAATAGTCATACGACTAAGACCTTCAGTTTCTGAAGCGCCCACTGTTAAACTTTCAATGTTATAACCACGACGACTAAATAAACCAGAGATTCTAGCCAAAACTCCTGATTCATTCTCTACTAATACTGATAGTACGTTCTGTTTAGACATTGCAATTAGTACTTAATTTATTGTGCCCTTCTGCTGAATTAATAAAACGGCTCGAACCTATAATAGCATTTACATAATTAAGACTGCTAATTTACAATTAACTATTCAATTAAATCTATTCTGCTTTGATGTCTTCCAGCTTCAAAATCAGTATTAAGCCAAGCATCAATAATTTTTATAGCATCATCATTAGAAATGAATCTAGCTGGCAAGCATAGAATGTTTGAGTCGTTATGCTGGCGGCTAAGTTTTGCTATCTCAGCATTCCAAGCAAGAGCTGCTCTGATACCTTTTACTTTATTCGCTGTAATACTAACGCCAATACCAGAGCCACAAGTAAGAATACCTCTAGAGCCATTTGATGCTACTTCATTAGCTAAAGATTTGGCATAGATAGGGTAATGCACAGATTCCGTGCTATCACAACCATGATCTTTCACATCAAATTTGAGTGACTCAAGATAAGATTTGATGAATTCCTTCATCTCATATCCTGCATGATCTGATCCTATAGATATTTGAGGCATAAGTTTATAGTTAAGCTGAAAGAAGCTGACGCATCTGCTTAAGTTTAGATTTAACTGAAGAGTCTAAAACCTTATCACCGACATTAACTTTAATACCAGCGATTAAAGATTCATCGATGTGAGTTTCTAGCTCTAGTTTCTTAGCAAAGATTTTTTCAAGTCTAGTCTTGATCTCTTCTACTTGCGCGCTTGTAAGTTCTTTAGCAGAGCTTAATTTAGCAACATCAATGTTTTGTTTTTTAAAAACCAGTTCTTTAAAATAAGAATGAAGAGTAGGAGCCACATTAAGTCTTCCTTTCTCAAGAAGAAGCATAAGAAGCTTATTAGTTTCTTCACAAATATTAGTTTTAAAAAGTTTCTCTAGAGCTTTTTTCTTGTCAACTGGATCAACGCTTGGGTGATCCATAAACATGCGAAATTGCTCGTTTTGTTCAAAGACTTCTTTAATTACAGTTAGATCCACTTGAACCTTTGCTTCACTACCATTTTTATCAGCAATAGCAAAGAGAGCTTCAGCGTATCTTTTAGAAATTTTCTCTAATCCAATTGTTTTGCTCATTAGTTTATCGAAGCCCCTTGTTTTTCTAAATCGTTAACAAATTTATCTTGAATATTACGAAGAACTTTCTCGTCTTTTGTTGATTGACGAACACTTTCTTCAGTCAAAGCGATAGCAGCTTTAGTAGCCATATTTTTAATAACTTGGATAGCTGAATTTTGTTTAGCTTGAATATCTTTTTCAGCTTGATCTTTCATGCGCTCAATCTGATCTTTAGTTTCAACTAAAGTCTCATCTTTAATCTTTGCAGCCATTTCCTCTGCTTGAGCAACTATCTTTTTAAGCTCATCATCACTACCTGATAATTTCTTAGACAATTCATCTAGTTTCTTTTCAGCAGAAAGGCGAGCCTCTTTTGCTTCCTTTAATTCTGCTTCTAATTTTTCTTTATGCTCTTTAGCTGACTTTGGCAAAATCTTTAATATAAGGAATACCAAAGCAGCTGCAACAACCACAAAGTTTAGGAGGTTGCTTTCAAGGATTAATCCCATCAAATCTGTTTCATGACCAGTTCCGTGCATTAAACTCCAACCTCCACTTTATTTTGTGACTTTTTTGCAAAAGCATCTTTTATTTTCTCATCAGAAAGATTAATATCAATTTCTTGATGCAAGATCTTTCCAACCATAAGAGCTGTTATCTCTCTAATAGTTGAACTTAAGTTCGAGATAGCTTTATCTTTTTCAGATTCAAGAGTTTCACTAGCTGAATGCTTCTTCGCGCGAAGCTCATCAGAATTAGCCATTACTAGCTCCTGTTTTTTGCGATGCGCTTCCTCGTTAGATTTCGACAAAATTTCAGAAGCCTTATGTCTTGCCTCAGCAAGAGCTTCTTCGTAATGCTCCACCTTAGATTCTGCTTGCAAAATAGCATCTTTAGTTCTATTTTTATCAGAATCAAGAACAGTATCTCGCTCTGCAAGCACTTTTTTAACCGGCTTAAAGAAAACCATGTTCATTAATATAATGAACACAATAAAGCTAGGTATAAAAGCTAATGTCGTGAAATCAATTGGATCCAATTAAAGCCTCTCTTTAACTAATCCCTGACCTAGGTCAGGTGAGTTTTTACTACGCGCCGATTTTGCTGAACATCAAGAATGATACTAACCAAGCAAGAATTCCAAGTGCCTCAGCCATACCTGCAAAGATAATTGCGTTAGTGAAAAGTGAACCAGTGTGCTCAGGTTGTCTAGCCGCACCTTCTAGCATCTTACTTGCTGTAAGTCCTACTCCGATTGCTGGACCAGCTACTCCCATAGCTGCTAAACCTGCACCAATTGCTAAACCCATTACTTCCATTTCTGCCATGTGATTAATATCCTTTTTTTTGACTTTGGGAATTATGCCTCAAATACGGGCTCTTCCCTGAAACCGTCGAAAATTATAGCAAATAGGCTGATCTGGCAAATCTGTATATCCTGACTGTTTATATAAACCTTATTTTTGGCTTTTTAAAGAAAAATCTAAAAGAATAGCTGATTCCACCTATATTTACGGGATTTACTTAACCTCTCCATAAACTAAGTACGCTTCTATAAGCATGTAATCACAAGGAGATTTACATGTCATATTCAGCACAAAATATTATGCAAGCCATGGAAATGCAAAAGTATGGACAAGTTCCAATGGCCCCAAACCCAAGCCAACTTAAGGGTTATGCTGCTATCAATGAAGCAGATGGAAAGACTTTTGGTCAGACAGTTGGTTCGATGCTAAACAAAGTTAATAATGTTATGGCAGAACCAGAAAAGCTGACAATTAAAGCTGTAACAACTGGTGAAGTTGATATCCACGAAGTAATGATCGCAATGGGAAAATCTGAAGTGGCATTTAAATTACTTACTGCTGTTGCACAAAAAGGAATTAGTGGATTCGATAAGTTGACCAATATGCAGGTGTAAGAGGTCTTTACACAGTTTAGTTTTTAAGCATTTTGTCAATAACTTGAGGGAGGATCCATTAAACAGGACTCATAAATGGCTGACGACGCACTAGCAGAAATAGATGAAGAAACTGGCTTGGCCCAGATGCAGGCACCTGCAGGAAATTTCTTTGAAGAGATAATGCAAGATCCACAAAAAAGATTGTTTGCAATGGTTGGTGCTGGAGTTTTAGTACTTGCCTTAGTTTTAATAATCACAATGGGTGGCGGGCAGCGAAGCGAGAACAGAGGCAAGTTAGTGAGCTTAGTTCAAGAACTTGATCAAGCAAGAGCCTTTGAAATTATTGCAAAGTTAAAAGTTGTTAACATCGAAGCAAAAGTAGTACCAAGTGAAAAGCCTGGCGAGTATGTTGTGCAAGTTTACGAAAACGCTGTTGAAACTGCTTACTTAAATCTTTCTAGAACCAATCTTTTATTAGATGAAGGCTACGGTCTATTTGACCAATCCGACTGGGCAGCTAGTGACTACGATAAACGTATCAAACTTACTAGAGCTATTAATGGTGATCTTTCTAGAATCATAAGTCGCATGGATGGTGTGCGCGGCGCAATTGTTAGAGTAAACATTCCAGAACAACAACTTTTCACAGAGTTTCAAGCAGCAACTACAGCAAGTGTTCAAGTTGAATTACAAAATGAAGCTGACGAACTTGCTAAAACTGAAGTTAAAAGTATAGTGAATATGCTTCGTGGTTATGTACCAAACCTAGACAAAGAAAGAATTTCAATTGTTGACACGCAAGGCAACAATTACAGCACTTTTAAAGATGAAGATGAAAGTTCAACAGATGATTACATCGATGAGATCGAAAGAATCAATAAAACAATTAAAAAAAGAATTGCTAGATACTTAGATGATGTAATTGGAAACGAGAAATTTAAAGTGAGCGTGAGCGCTTCTTTAAGTCGTGAAAGAGTTCAAAAACAACAGACTATTTATTCAGAAGGTGCTGTTGGTCAAAGACAGCTTGGTCAAGAGACTCTAGCTTCAGGTGGCTCTGGTGCTGCTGGACCTGCTGTAGCAAGTGGTAAAAACTATAATCAAAGCTCAACATCAGAAACTTTATATCCAAGCTTTGAGCAACAAAGCGTAACTTTACTTCCAGGTAGAGTAACGAATGTTACTGTTGCTTTAGCTGTAGATAAATCAGTTCCAGCTTTAATGTCACTTAAGCAGCTTCAAGAAAGCGTAGCTGCAATAGTTGGACCAAATGCTCTTCCAGAGCATATTAAGATCGTAGTTACTGACCTGGTTAATCCTGGTGGTGAAGGCGCTCCCCCATTACTTCAAAAAGAAGCTAGCGGTGGTATCGTAGGCTTTTTCCAATTCGATGGATTCAAGGATGCCTTCTTTAAAATCTTTTCTGTAATTGGTACAATCTTTGGTTTACTTATAATTGGAATCATTGGCTTGAATTTCTTAAACGCTGCAGCTAACCAAGAAAGCAAAACTACTGTTGATGCAAATCTTGGAAGCGAATTCGATGACCTCTTGCATGAGGAAGAGGACATGGGTGAAGATTTTGGCGAAAAAAAGGCTCTTAAACAACAAGAAGCTCTTTTACAAGAGATGTTAAATGCTCAGCAAAGAGCAGAGCCAGCTACAGCAACAGCTGTTAAAGAAAAGCCTAAAACTAAAACAGAGGCAAGTGCTGATGACCAAAAAGTAGAGTTTGAAGGTTTATTAAATAATTTTCAAAATGCAGCACAAAATCAACCAGACATTCTAGCTAAAAAGATTGAAATGTGGCTTGATGAAGACGAAGAATAAAAGTTTCTCGAATTAACGGGCATAAAAAGAAAGTATATAAAAAATAAATAATGATTAGGTCTAGGTCAAATGGGGGAATATAGACAATAGATGGAGCAAAAGCTAAAAACATTAACTTTAATACTTCGCTCACTGCCACCGATGCTACAAACAATGATAGTGCAGAAACTACCTGCGCAAGTTGTTGAGAAACTAGCTACCCTAGAGCTTTCTATCGAAGAAGAGCTTACTGAAGAGGACTGGGAGAGCTTTTACGAGTCATGGCCTGAGCTGGCTTCGATGCTAGGTAATGTCAAGCAAGAAGCAAAATCTGAAGAAGTAAAAAACTTAATGATTACAGAAAGACCGAAAATACGGGATTATATAGCTTACAGAACAGGAAAATCTGAAGAAAGACCCAATTTACCCAGCTCAATTTGTAAAATAGTTGATCAAACGGTGATTAAAGCATGCTAATCAAAAAAGCAAAACTGAAAACAAGCGGCTTCGCCGAGCCCGAGATCCGCATTGATGTAGATCAGCTTAGCTCTGATATTAACCACATGCAAGATCTTGAAATTCCTCAAAATTTAGTTCAAGAACGAATTGAAGTTTTAGTAAAAGAACAAGAAGAAAGATTAGTCCAAAAAGAAGAACGAGCAGAAAGAGAAATCGCTGCAAAGATTCAAGAAGCTCAAGCAGAAGCTAATAAAATTATCCAAGAAGCTGAAGTCCAAAAAGCAGAAAGTGAAAAATCTATTGAAGAAGCTAAGGCTAAATTAGAAGCTGAGACGGAGACCTTAAAAGCTCATATAAATAGTGAAAAACAAAAAGGCTACGAAGAAGGCTTTAAGGAAGGTGAGGAGCTAACGAGTGAATTTAAAGCAATACTCGCAACTTTCCAAAACACTAAAGCTGATATCATGCACGAAGCTAAAAATGAAATTGCAGCTATTGCAATTGATGTTACAAAACAACTTATAAAAAAGGAAGTCGCTAAAGGTTCAAGCATATTAAAAGATCAGATAAATGATGCAATTAAGAAAGTAGTTCGAGGCAAAGGTAAAGTCCAAATTCACGTAAGCCCGTTAGATCTAGCTTCAGCAAGGGATTTAGAGCCCAAACTAATGAAGACTTTAGACCCTGCAATAAAACTAGTCTTTTCAGAGGATGAAAGAATTATCCCTGGAAGTTGCATAATAGAAACAAAGGGAGGAAAGTTTGATGCGAACTTTAGTACGCAACTTAAAACTATCCAAACTGCTTTTTCAAATTATTTAAATTATCAAGTAGAAGATTTACCCCAAGAGGAGTTAAAGGGGAATAAAGAAAGAGAGGAAGAAAAAATGCCTGCAAAAAAGAACAAAAGCACAACAGCAAAAAAAACTACAACTAGTAAAAAGACTAGTAAAGCTTCAAGCTCAAAAAACAAAGTAGTTGCGACCATGAAAACCTCTTCGACAAAATCTACTGCGAAGAAAACTACAAGTAAAGGCAGCGCTGCCACTAAAAAAAAAGACCAAATAGAAAATGAAGTCTTGGATGATGAATTAGAAGCTTTACTTGAAGCTTTTGATATGCCCGAAGATGAAACTGACCCTGCAGAACTCGCAAAATTATTTACAGACGATGATGACTCAGAAATAGAGAAGATAACTAAAGATGCAGATATCCCGACTGTAGCCACAGCAGTCCAAGCTGAAGTAGTCCCAGAGAGTCCTGAAGATCTAGATGAGTACGGCATCCCTATATCAAAAGAAGAGAAAATCATTAAACATGATGAAGACAGAGTAGTTGATTTTGACTATGATGACACTCTCGATGATTACAAAACCAGAACATATAAAGATTACGAAGGTACTGGCTTTGATGAAGACGATAATGAATTTGATCCAGGTCATTTCAGGCAACATCACGAGGAAGACGAAGAGCCTCCTGAGGATGGTCATTTTAAAGAAGCATATGATGATTATGTGCCAGGCGATGAGATACTTCCAAAAGATATCAATTAATTGATACAATAAGGAGCATGACAATGCTCGAAACAACAGTTAAAGCAGAATACACCCCGAATCCAAACAGCATTAAATTTGTTTGTAGTGAGAAATTGTATCCAGCAGGTACGCTAACTTACGCAAGCCAAGAAGAGGCTCAAGTTAACCCTATGGCAAAAAGACTTTTTGAAGTTACAGGAGTGACTAAAGTTTTTATAATGGCAAACTTCACAACAGTTGATAAAAATGACGATATCAACTGGAAAGACATTCACCTTGAAATAAAAGAAATTATAAAAGAAGAATTAGAGAATCTTCACAAATGGGCTGAAGAAAATGCCCCAGCTCTTAAAGAAAGTCATGGTGAAGACGATGAGAAACGCGCAAAAATTGAAGCGGTTCTTGATAAAATTCGCCCAGCTCTTGTTGCTGATGGCGGTAATATCGAGCTTGTAGATATTGTAGACACTGATGTTAGGCTTCGCATGGTTGGCGCGTGCGGGACTTGCCCAAGCGCTATGATGACCATGAAAATGGGAGTAGAAAGAGCATTAACTGCTGAGCTTCCAGATATGGTTGAAACAGTTACCCAAGTATACTAAAACAGATTAATTCAAAAACTAAGTGATTGAACTAAAAAATATTTCTAAAAAATATGACGGTGCAATTAGCCCTGTAGTAGAAAATCTTTCTTTTAGCCTTGAAAAAGCTAAGTGTTTGGCTTTGCTAGGAGAAAGCGGCTCTGGCAAAACAACTATTCTTAAAATGATTAATGGCTTAATAAAACCTGACTCAGGCATTATTAAAGTAGACTCAAAAGATATTAATGAGTACAAAGACCAAGATTTAAAAAGAAAAGTAGCTTATTATTTTCAAAAAGGCTTGCTTTTCCCTCATCTAACTGTCGAAGAAAATATAAGCCTTCCACTTTTAGCAGCTGGAAGAAATAAAAAGCAGGCACATGTTTGCGCTCTTGATCTTATGAATTTAATGGAAATGGACCCAAAACTTTTCCTAAGCAGGTATCCTCACGAGCTCTCCGGTGGTCAATCACAGAGAATCAGCCTAGCTCAATCTATAGCAGCGCACCCAAGCGTACTTTTACTAGACGAGCCTTTTAGCGGTTTAGATACCAAGACTAAATTTAGCCTCATGGAAAAAATACTTGAGATCAAAGACGAGCTTAAAAAAACTATCATTCTTGTAACTCACAATGAAGAAGAAGCTAAATTCCTAGCTGACGAAGTTTTAGAAATCAAGGGTGGTGCCCATTGAAAAGCTCCATACCACTACTAAAAACTTTAGGTATTTGTGCTCTTCTTTTATTTATTTTTGCTTTCACTTCGGTTAAAGCAAAAACAATCAGAGTCGGCTCCAGAGATTTTCCTGAGTCTGTACTAAGTGCTGAAATTCTAAGCAGTGCTATAGAAAAATATAGTGATCTTAAAGTAGATAGAAACTTCAATCTTGGTGGTGTGCGCATCAATATGGCAGCAATGCAAAGCAACAACCTAGATATTTACCCAGATTACACTGGCTCACTGCTTCACAACTTACTTGGTGAGCATAGCGAAAAAGAATATTTAAGTAATTACCTAAAAGAAACGCTTAAAAATAAATATGAGCTGAGCATGTCTGAACCACTTGGTTTTGACAATAGTTTCGTTTTAGCTGTCAGAAAAGACTTTGCAAAAAAGCATAAATTAGAAAAGATATCTGATCTTTCAAAAATAAACCCCGAAAACTTAAGAGTCTCTTTTAAGCATTCTTTTATTAAAAGACCAGATGGTTATGAGCAAATCAAAAAAGTATATGGCTACGATTTCAAAAATTTGAGAGCTATGGAATACAACATTGCATTACAGCAATTATTAGCCGGGCGCATCGATGTCATAGACTCATTTTCAACGGACTCAAGAATAAAAAACCCTAAGCTTCTGACACTTAGAGATGATAGAAAAGCACTTCTAGCTTACTCATCTATCTATCTTTCAAGGAATAAAATCCTAGCAAAATATCCAGAGATCGAGACGATACTAAATTCGCTTAGCTCATCACTTACAAACGATAAGATGCTTAAACTTAACGAGCGCATAGAAAAAGGTGAGACTTATAAAGAGGTAGCTGCTGACTTTTTAAAAGAGCTGGAGGCTAGCACCAACACTTTTAGCAAGAAAAGGCTGCTACCTAATAATCAAAGAAGCTCTAAAGAAAAGAAAAGTGGCATCGAAGCTAGGCTCAGTCAAGATTTGCCTCTAGTTAAAAAGGCGCTTTTAGAGCATCTTTGTTTATCTTTCTTGGCGGCATTCCTTGCAGCATTATTTGGCATAAGTTTAGGCGTTCTTATAACTTATAAAGAAAAACTCGCAAAGATAGTACTTGGTATAAGTGCAGTGACTCAAACGATACCTAGTCTCGCTTTACTTGCACTTTTAATTCCAATAGTTGGTTTAGGGTTTTACCCAGCTTTAGTTGCGCTCTTTGTTTATGCACTACTTCCAGTTATTCAAAACACTTACACCGGAATTAAAGGCATTGATAATAAATATATAGAACTAGGGAAATCACTGGCGCTTAGCGAAAAGGAATTATTGTTTAAAATCAAAATGCCTATGGCTGCAAGTGTGGTAATCGCTGGTGTTAAAACGAGTTTGGTTATTTGCATTGGCACTGCAACTCTAGCCACTTTTGTAGGTGGCGGCGGGCTTGGTGATCTGATTAAAGCTGGTATAGATCTTAATAGCAACTACCTTATATGTCTTGGTGCTTTGCCAGCCGCAGCACTCGCATTAATTAGCAATATAGCTTTAACTAAAGTAGAGAAAGCTTTTACTTACAAAACTTAGAATATTACAGCTCCCAAACCAGAAAAATGTCACAAAATTAGCCCTGGCACCGGTGTGACACAAGCTAGGGAATACCATGCCCCTAGTTTTCCTATGCTTATGATTCAAATCATGAGCCCCAGAATCTATATTAAAGCTTTTACTAAGCCACTAAGCATACTAGGTCGTTTTTTGCTTAAGGAACTTGCCTACCAGAGGTGCTTCAAATGCAAGATCAAGCTAAAGACAGAGCAAGATTATCTTTGCAGAAAATGTGAACCTCTTTTTTACCAAACAAATAGCAAAACTAAAAACATTAATGGGGTTAATATTCACTTTGCAAGTAAGTATTCTAATTTACATCAGGACTTAATGAAACAATTTAAATATGAAAGCCCTAGATTAAAAAAGATTTGGGCAAGACTTTTAACTAAATACTGGAAGAAGTACAGAGACCGCATCCTAGAAGCTGATGATTTCGATAGCTTAATTCAAAGCCACCAAGACTCTCAAACTTATGTGACAGAAATTCCTCTTCATTTTATTAGAGAATTTAGTCGCGGCTACAATCAATCAAAACTAATAGCTAAAGATTTCTCTAGAAAGCAAAATTTTATACATATTGAAAATTTATTGAAGAGGAAAAAGGAAACCCTTAGCCTTTTTGACAAAAGCAAAAGTGAAAGAGAAGCCATCATGAAAGATGCTTTTCTAATTAATAGAGGAAAGCTAAGGGAAATCGAGCCAAATGATAAATACAAAAGACTAATTATCATTGATGACATCACGACAACTGGCATTACACTTTATGAAGCTCAAAAAGCTATTAAGAAATCACTAATCTTTGATGAGATTCTACTGCTTTCTTGCACTGGAAATACTTAGCATTCAAGAGTTCTGATAGAATTAGATAGGCAAAAAACATGTTAACACCTACAGATTTTAAAAACGGACTAACATTCAAGTGGAAAAACGGCTTATATCAAGTCACCGAATTCCTGCATGTTAAACCTGGTAAAGGCTCTGCTTTTGTCAGAACAAAATTGAGAAACCTCTTAACTGGAAGTACTCTTGAAGATACATTCAGAATGAACGAACAGTTTGAGCCAGCTCACATTGAAAAGAAAGAGATGCAGTACTTATTTAATTCTGGTGATCATTATACTTTCATGGATATGAAATCCTATGAGCAAGTTGAGCTTAATAAAGAACAGATTGGTGCTGACACACTACTTTTCTTAAAAGAAGAAACCTTGTGTAGCGTAATGACCCATGATGGCAAAATTTTAAAAGTAGATCTTCCTAACTCTCTTGAGTTAGTAATAACAGAGACTGCGCCAAACGAAAAAGGCAACACTTCATCAGGCGGCACAAAACCAGCAATTTTAGAAACAGGTGCAACGATTAACGTACCTTTCTTTGTAGAGACGGGTGAAACAGTAAGAGTTAATCCAATTGAGAAAAAATATCAGGATAGGGTGAAATAATGTCAGATAAACTTCCAGTAGATAAAATTAAAAAACTTTCAGAGCTTCTTAAAGAGCAAGGACTAACTGAAATCGAACTAGAATCTGAAGGCTTTAAAATCAGAGTTCGCAAGGAAGCAGTGAGCCATGTTCACAGTAATGGACACGCGCCGGCGCCAGTAGCAGCAGCACCGGTAGCAGCGAGCGCAGCACCTGCAGCAGACCCAAGCCTTTTTGAAGTTAAGTCACCAATGGTTGGTACTTTTTATCAAGCCGGATCTCCTGATGCTGATCCTTTTGTTAAAGTTGGCTCATCAGTTAATTCTGGAGACACACTCTGCATTGTTGAAGCGATGAAATTAATGAACGAACTACCTTCAGAAGTGAAAGGTGAAGTGAAAGAAATTTGCGTTAGTGATGGAGAGGCTATCTCTTTCGGGCAAGTAATAATGCGCATCAAAAAAGCTTAGCTATTGCATACATAACGCTGGAATAGATATTAGCCCAGCTTAATCTTAAACATGGACCTTTACAAACAAGCACTCACACATAGTTCTGTCTCTAAAGACAATCCTACTGAGTCTGATAACGAGCGCTTAGAATTCTTTGGAGATGCTGTTTTAAAACTAGTTTTCAGCAAATATCTATTTGATAGATTTAAAAATTCAGGAGAAGGTACTTTAACCAAATACCGCTCTAGGCTAATCTCGGACCAAGTATTATCAATGATTGGATATGACCTAGAATTTGATAAAAAAGTTTTAGTTGGCTCATCTTTAGCAAATAAAAAAAAACCTAAATCTATAGTTGGAGATGCAGTTGAAGCTCACATCGGTGCTCTTTATTTAGATAGAGGCTATGAAGCTGCCGAAAAATTCATTCTAGATAGTTGGGACAAACATATAGATAACTGCATAGAGGAAGCTGAGACTGAAAACTATAAAGCAAGACTGCAAGAATTAATTCAAAAAGAACATAGTATGGCACCTCACTATGGAGTTTTAGAAGAGCATGGACCCGATCATGATAAAGAATTTACCGTCGGGGTATATTTTAAAGAGGAGCTTTTAGGTTCTGGTAAAGGTATCAGCAAGAAAGACGCTAGCCAAATGGCTGCGAAAGATGCATTAAATTTAATAGAAAAAAAAGATGCCAGATAGTAACGGAAAAAACAGAGTAAAAACAATTTCAGAGGCTTTGCCTTATATACAGAAACACGCAGGTAAGGTTTTTGTAATTAAATATGGCGGCTCAGCTCTTACCAATAAAGAGATGATGGAAAGTACCATCAAAGATTTAGTTTTACTAAATAGTGTTGGAATCAAAGTCATACTTGTGCATGGCGGTGGTCCGGAAATTAACGAGATGCTTGGTAGAGTTGGCTTGGAACCAAAATTTGAGAAAGGTCTTCGCACTACTGATGCTGAGACGATGGAAATCGTCGAGATGGTTTTACATGGGAAAGTACAACGCCGTTTAGTTACTGCTGTAAATTGCGCAGGTGGAAAAGCGATTGGGATTTCTGGTAGAGATGGCAGAATTATAGTCGCTAAAAAACACCCTGATGTTGATGAACATCATCATGTCGGGGAAGTAAAGACTTCTAACATGGAGCTTATTCATAATATGATGGATCTTGGCATGATACCGATTATCAGCTCTATAGCGCCTGACGAGAGTGGCAAACCTTATAACATTAACGCTGATACTATGACTGCCGAAATAGCAATCAGCATGAAAGCACATAAAATGCTTTTGATGACAGACACTCCTGGAATTTTAAAAGACAAAGATAAAGCGGAATCTTTAATTACCGAGATCAGTACTGATGACACAAAAGAACTAATTAAAGATGGCACGATACAAGGCGGGATGATTCCTAAAGCTGAATGCTGCATAGAAGCTATAAATAATGGTGTCGGTCAAGCAGTAATTTTAAATGGTTTAGATAAACATTGCCTTCTACTTGAAACCTTTACTGATATTGGCTCAGGGACAATTATCAGAAATTAAGAGACCTAAAGCTAATAGACTAGGTGGTGAAACTTCATCACAAAAGTGACGCCAGCTTAGAATAGTGGTATATCACTTAAATAGAGATGTTTTCATGAAAAAAAGTCAAAACGCTTTAGCAATTTTTACTTTTCTGCTAGGCGCCAGTTTAACAATTAATCCGCCAGCTACTGCAAGTCTAGAGACTGCTGTAGCACAAACAGAGTTGATCACAAAAGTCATCATTACTGCCAGCAAAAAAGTAAAGAAAAAAAATCTGAGTATTTCAGCTGACAATGATCTTTATCTCGCAAAGAAAGTGAAAATCAAAGGCAAGAAAATTACAATTCCTATAATTGTTGACCCTTCAATTACATCTGGTTCTTTGATAGTTACAGCAACGATTAAAGATCAAGTTTTAAGCAACAGCATAGAGCCCTCTTTAATTGCTTCGCAAAAAAATGTGAATTTTAATACTGAAACAGGAAAGATTGATATGACAGCAAGCCTTATAGGCAAAAAGACAAAAGGCTTTCTGCTTAAAGCAGGTGAAGGAACTAGTATAAAAAAAGCTATTCGACTTAAAGGGAAAGCAAATAGCAATAATGATACTGTGAGTTTTAAATTAAAGAGTGAGCTTGAAGATGGTGTGATTTACACCATGATATTCAAAGATAAAGCTAATGTTTTCTTTGGTAGCTTTTCTAAGTAATTAAATTTTGAAAATTATGATTGCTGTGATTGAATTTTGATTGCTTCAATCAAGTCATTAGGCTCAATATAGCCTTCTTCTAAAAGGATTCTGCCAATTGGATATTTCTCATCTGCTGATTGTTTAGACTGAATGTCTAACGCGCGCAGAAGTTGATCTTCTTCCAGGACCCCTAATTGAATAAGGATTTCACCTAGCTTGTATCTTTTTTTTGTTTTTTCTTCTGCCATCTTGTTTACTATATCCTATTTTTTTAGAAGCCGTAGATTACCTGAAAGCGGCTAATTATGGCTGCTTGATTTCTCACCTGACCAGGTTCATAGGCTCCCACCAACCTACGGCAATAACCATTATAACTAATTTGCCCAGTATATAGGGTTTTTCACAAAGAAAACTCTTAGTCATATATATAATCGGTAAATAAAAAAAATTCTTCAGCTAATTAACTGAGTAAAGTTATATTAGAAATTAATTACTCATAACTATTTGTTACGGCGCATCTGAGAAGTCGTAAGAAGCATCAGTTCTCTTTGAAGTTTATGCTCAGCAATCACTAATTCTTTTTGATTAGTATCTTTTCCTTGAAGCATGTCTAACTCAGACTTAGCTTTATCAGCTTCTTTCTTAGCAATAGCTTCATCAATATCTTCACCACGTTTAGCATAATCAGAGATAACTGTTACCTTACTATCCTTTATTTCAAGCACGCCGCCCATAACTGCAACAAACTCTTCTTGACCGCGATACCAATATCTAATTGGCGCAAAGTCTAACTGAGCAGTCATATCAGCATGCTTTGGCAAAATTCCAAACTCACCACTAACTGACTTAGCTACGATCCTATCAACATCAAAACTTATCAATACCTCGCCCGGTGTGATTAGCTCAAATTTGAAAGTTTTAGAACCTTTAGCAGTTGTTTTATCTTCTATAGTACTTGTGCTCATATCAGGAGTATAATGATAGCAAAATGACTAAAAGTAAACGGATTTCGCTGTGTTATTTAAGAAAATTTCTGTTAATCTCACTATTAGCGACTAGCTATTTAAGCCAAATGAGTACCAACACTATTGAAGCAAAGGTGAAAACCCCAAAAAGTATTGAACATATCAAAACTTATGGCGGGATTTCGGAATACAAATTAAAGAACGGACTTACCGTCTTAACAAAACCTGATTTAAACTCGCCTTTAATTTCTTGGCAAGTTTGGTACAAAGTTGGCAGCAGAAACGAAAACACTAGTTACACAGGAATCGCTCACTACCTTGAGCACATGATGTTTAAAGGTACTGATCAATTTGACAAAGGCGAAATATCACAGTCTATTCAATTGCGTGGTGGCATCTTTAATGCCTTTACTGGTGATGACTACACAGCATATTTTGAAAACTTTGCACCAGAAAACTTAGAGCTTGCAATAAAACTTGAAGCTGATCGTATGAGAAATTCTCGCTTAAATGAAGAAGAGCTTAATTTAGAAAGATCTGTAATTGTTTCTGAGCTTGAGGGAGGCGAAAACAATCCGATGCAAACTTTATACAAAACATTAAAAGCAACTGCTTACAATGTACATCCTTATAAAAACCCTATAATAGGATGGCCTCAAGACTTAAATAATATCAACGCAAAAACAATGCGTGAATTTTATGACACTTACTATCAACCAAATAACGCAACTGCTATTCTTGCTGGTAACTTCGATACAGAGCTAGCACTAGAGCTTATCGATGCATATTTTGGTGATTTCAAAGCTGGCGAACTTCCTTACCCTCCAGTAAGCGAAGAGCCTGAACAAAGAGGCGAGCGCAAAGCTGTAATAGAACAAGAAGGTTTAATTACTTACCTTGCTCAAGCTTTTCATATCCCTAAATTCACTCATGAAGATTACGCAGCTTTAAATATTGTGTCTGATATTTTATTTGGTGGAACTAGCAGCCGTACTTACAAATCTTTAATTGACTCTAATAAAGCAATTGACGTTTCTGGTTACGCCGAAAGTGGTATAGATCCTGGCTTATTAAGAATCATAGTTAATATCCCAGCCAATTCAAGCATTGAAGAAGTAGAGCAAATTTTAAACAAAGAATTAGAAGCTGTCAAAAATGGTGTTAGCCCTGAAGAGCTAGAAAAAGCAAAAGCTAGAGTAGAAGCTTCAGCTGTCTATGACAGAGATGGCGTTTACCACCAAGGAATTCAAATAGGCTATTTCCATAATATGGCAACTTGGGAGACTTACATCGACTGGGTAGATATCGTTAACAAAATAACAAATGATGATATTAAAAGAGTTACCAAAAAATACTTAGTACCATCGAACAGAACAACAGTTCATCTTTTGCCTACTAAAGCTAAAGAGAGTTTAATAGCAAGTGCTGATTTCTTAGAGAATGCAACTAAAAAACAAGTGCAGGGTTATGGTGCTGGAACAGTAGAAAAGCTTGACCCTAAAAAATTGAAGAAATTACTAAAGCTTACCGAGCCAAAACTTTCAAAAAAGAAAATCAAAAACCACAAACTTGATTTAAATATAGAAAAAATCGTCAACAACGAAAAATTAGAGATTGACTATAAGTTTGAACAAGACCCTCCTCTGGTTTTTGTTAACGGAATTATGTTTGCAGGAAAACTTGCAAACCCAGAAGGCAAAAATGGTTTAGCTGGCATCACAGCTGAAATGCTTGAGCGTGGGACCACTGAGCATGATAAATTTGAGCTTTCTGAATTACTCGATCTTTATGGAGCTGAGATCAGCTTTAAAAGTAAAAAGGAAGCTGCAACTTTTGAAATTACTACTTTGTCCAAAAATTTCGATAAAGTCTTTGAGCTTTTCAAAGAGAGCATCACAATGCCAGCTTTTGATCCTGCAGAATTAGAGAAATTAAAAAAAGAGCTTATTGGTCAAATAGAGCAAGAAAATGAGTATCCTAGAAAAATAATAGCCAGAGAACTTAATCGCATTATCTACCCAGCAACTCACCCATACTATTCTTATAGTCCTGAAGAAAAGATCAAGCAAATATCATCAATAACAATTGATGATATTAAAAAGTTCTATGCAACTTACTATAACGCCGATCACATGAAGGTTTCTGTGGTTGGTGACATCAGCATAGATAAAGTTAAAAAAGAGATTGTGCCAACGCTAGAATACTGGAATGCTGGCAAAGGAGTGGGTAAATCGTTTAAGTTTAATGACAAAGGACTTCCTTCTATAGAAAAAGTTAAAGCTAAACAGCCTGTAGAGAAATCTATAATCGTTGAAGAGAAACAACAAGTAGAAATCGCAATGGGGCATGCTGGAGACATCACCAGACTAGATGATGATTTCTACCCAATGCTTCTTGCTAACTACGCTCTAGGTGGTAGCGCTCTATCTTCTAGACTTGGGACTGTGGTACGCGATGAAAATGGTCTGGTTTATGATATCCACTCTGGCTTTAATGCAAGCTTAGGTGCTGGTAGTTTTTATATCTCACTTGGCTGTAATCCTAAAAACGTAACTAAAGCTATTAGAATAACTAAAAAAGCTGTAAAGGACTTTTTAGAAGAAGGCATAGCAGAAACCGAGCTTGAAGCAACTAAAGCATACATAGGTGGCTCTTTTGCAGCACGCAACCTTCAAAGCAATGAAGAAACTTCTGAGACTCTTTCTCATCTGATGCTTTATAAGCTTGGGAAGGAATATATAGAGAATTATTCTGAGATCATAGAAAAAATCACGAAGAAAGAAGTGGATAGAGTAATGAGAAAGTATATTAAACCAGATATGTTTAATGTAGTTATTGCTGGTCCTAAATATGAGTAGAACAGAGCCGTCATTGCGAGCGAAGCCGTCATTGCGAGCGAAGCCGTCATTGCGAGCATAGCGAAGCAATCTAAATCATTTCTTCAATAATTCTTTTAAGACTAGCTGGAACTTGAGATTCATTCTCAACATAATCCACCACCGCATTAGCAAAAGCAACTTTATCAAAGTTACCCAAACCACGCCGGCGCCAAATCTTATCAAGCTCTACAGTACGGCGAGCGCCTGGTTCAAATTCACCTGGCTCTACTAAAGGCTGCCCAGCAACTAAGATTTGATTAGCAAGGTCTATTAGTGAATCCAGTTCAAAACTATCTTCAAACTCACCTTCTTTAATCACAAAAAGTTTATCTTGCTCCCTAAGATGTGCCTGAATAGCTTCTATCTGCTCTTCAGCATCTGAATCTAGAATGACCCTAAGAGGAAGCTTAGAAGCTGCAACCCAATCCATAAACTGTTTAAGCATTTGGTTTTTACCACCAACACAGATAATTGCTAGACCATGCTTATTAAAATCTATACCCATGCATTTAGCTAGATGCGGCAAAGCTATTTGCTCAGTATTGCCCTCAACAAGCAAAACCATTTTTTCAGGCAAAGGCGTCTGTAATTCAATTCTAGATTGGCTAGAAATTTCACTCAATTCTAGAAAAAGAGAGTCCATATCTTTAAGATCATCTAGACTAACTTTAATTTGGCTTGTTGCTTTTATATTCTTAGACTTTAAATCCAGCCTAGCTTGTCCCATATCAAATAGACTTCTGCTTTCTTCTATATTCAAACAAAGATAATCCACTAGTTTTATAAGTCTTAAAAAACGATTTGGCTTTGTTTGAAAATTATCAGAGACTTTAAGCTCATTAGCCAGGCAAGCCCAAGGCAAAGGAAAGCTCATCATTAAAGAGATATAGAATTTTTCAGCAAAAGTAAAGTGAGCCAATCTATCGTCTACTAAAAACTTATCATCATAGGCATTGTCCTTAAGTAAAGTTCTCAAATAATTCTCATCATCAAAATTACGCTTAACTGGCCTTTGGTCAGAAATGATATTAAATTCAAAAAGCTTTTCTATTAATTTATCAGCATTATAATTTGTGATATCTAAATAAGCGAAATAAAGAGTGATTATTCCATCAATAACATTTGGCTCATCAATAGCTAAAGACTCTTGCCAAATTTTCTGAAGATCAGCACCATGATGCTTTAAGTCTTTATGACCAGTCTTTTTAAAGGTCCAATCTGCTGCTGCATATTTTCTAAAAACAGGACTACCAAAACGCAAGTATCTTCTAGCGCTTGAAAAGATTATACTTTTTGAAATTGAGCGTATTTGAGGCACTAAATATAATTTTCCCATATTTTAGACTAAATAGAATGAGTTCCACAGAGCATAGCCCGCTAGTGATTCTCAAGATGCTGATGTTATACTGAATGGTGATGAAAATAGCATTAACAGGTGGCGGAACAGGAGGGCATATCTACCCTTGCCTCGCTATTGCTGAGTATTTTCACGATATTAATTTAGAAAACAACCTGAGTGAAAGATTAGAAGATTCAATTAAAGGTGAACTTGGGGCGACTATCAAAAATAAAGTCGAGCTTTTTTATATTGGGCAGCCCGATAAATTGGAAGGCGATCTTGTCATCAACAGACATCCTTATATAAAGTTTCTGCCTATCAAAACATCATCCCCTTCTAAAGCTGGCTGGAATCCTTTTAATATGCTTAGCTGGCTTTGGGAATTTACAATGGCAACTCAAGCTTGCAAAGATTACATAAGGAATAATAATATAGAAGTTTTATTTGGCACAGGTGGCTACGCTTCAGGTCCTGCTTTTGCTGCAGCGATCCTCACTAAAACACCTTATATTATTCATAACCTAGATGCTTCTATCGGCTTAGCTAACAAGGTTTTCATCAAGGATGCCCAAGCAGCGACTTTAGCTTTTCCTGTTAAACATATAAAGCCTAAAAACGGCAATGTTTTAGTAGCCGGCAACCCAGTATCAAAAGAATTTTTCTCAAGACCATCAAACAACAGTTCCAGACCTGTTTCTGACAGTCAATTTGCAAGTATTATAAATAAAAATGATGAAGTGAATATTCTAATTACTGGTGGTAGCCAGGGATCTAAAAACCTTAACGATACTGTTGGTGAAATAATTCCAAATCTTATTAGCAAAACTAAAGTTACAGTTACACACATAACTGGAGCTAAGCTTTACGATGAATATCTTATGAAATATATGAACGGAGATCCTGGAAGATACTCAAACTACACTGTGCTTCCTTACACTCACACCATGCCACAACTTTGCAAAGAGGCTGATATAGCTATTTGCCGCTCTGGGGCTATGACAATTGCTGAAATGGCAGCGTCAAACACGGTCCCTCTTTTTATTCCACTTCCATGGGCAGCGCATAATCACCAAGTAAAAAATGCTGAATCTCTAGCGAATGCTGATGCTGCAATTATGATAGAAGAAAAAGACCTAAGTCCTGAAGTTTTAAAAAATAGAATTTACGAATTAATAACTGATGAAGATAAGCTTGACGAACTAAAAACTAATCTTCAAAATTTTTCCAAGCCGACTGCTGCAAGAAATTTAGCTGAGCTTATAGTTCATGTCGCACAAAATAAGTAATTTCAAACTAAGCTGCTACTGGCGTGCGATTCTTAAGTGAAACTGGCTCTTTGAAAAGTACTCGCGTGATTGCGATTTCCCAAGCTTTAGTCTCATCACTAGAAAGCTTATTATCACCATCAAAATGAGCTTCACCATAATCCACATTTTTATTTAGTGCATTAGCAATCTCATCAGGAAGTTTTACAAAAACATTCTTTCCACCACCATGAGCATGCTCAGTGAACTTAGGCATAGGGCGAACATTAAGCTCATTAAGGATGTCAACTAAAGACATCGCAATATCATCATCGTCAATGGGTTGCTTCGCTTCGCTCGCAATGACCTCATCACGTCTAACAAAGAACTCTTCTGGTGGATAGTTTTCATAAAAGATATCACCCAACTCATACTCTAATGTTTCAGTAGGTGTAATAAACTCAATTTTATCACCGCGATCTAATCTATTTTTAACTTCAAACTCTGCAATTTTCGTTTCTGGATTAAAGTTAACTATGCGAGCAGCATAAAGGTGTGTTTGAAAAGCACTATCTTTTTCAAATTCTTGAGCAGCAGCAGCAGCACTTTGAGCGTAAAAACCAGGAATGAAACCACGGTTAGCAGTACTTCCTAGCTCGTCAAGTATCCAGCGGCGCTCATCTTCACTTATATCTCTGCCTGATTCTAAAATATCTAAAGCCTTGCGGTAAGCTCTAGCAACAATCCCAGCGTAGTATTCAGTTTTATTTCTACCTTCTACTTTAAAACTTATAATTCCAGCATCAATCAAATCTTTAGTGTAATCAACAGCACAAAGATCTTTAGAGTTCATGATGTAAGTTCCAAACTCATCTTCATCAACTGGCATCATATCGCCAGGTCTTTCTTTTTCTTCTAAGAAAAACTCGCCTTCAATAGGCACATAGTTAGCAATAACATCATCTTCTAAAACAGCTCTAGGTTTCGGTGCATTTATATCATAATTAAGAGACTCCGTTTTAGCAGCTTCAATATCATTAACTTTAACGTTAAAACCCCAGCGGCAAGTATGAGAGCAAGTCCCTTGATTCGCGTCACGATAGTTTAAATAGTTAGAAAGCAGACAACGACCAGAGTACGCCATGCATATAGAACCGTGAACAAAAGCTTCAAGTTCAAGTCCAGGATTATGCTCATGAATTTCTTTAATTTCTTTTACTTTAAGCTCACGTGCAAGAATTACACGAGTCACTCCATGTTGGTGCCAGAATTTTGCTTGCGCCCAGTTAGTGTTATTTGCTTGAGTAGATAAATGAATCTCAACATCTGGAAATAATTCACGCGTTAGCATAATAAGTCCGGGGTCAGTCATAATAAAAGCATCAGGAGCGCAATCTACCATTTGCTTCATTGCATCTATAAAACCATTTATCTTATTATTGTGTGCATAGATATTTGTAGTAAGATAAATCTTCTTACCTTTAGAGTGCACGTAATTAACTGCCTCTTTCACTTTTTCAATATCAAAAAACTCATTCTCGCGAGCTCTTAAACTATATTTAGGCACGCCAGCATAAACAGCATCTGCTCCGTAAGCAATTGCATATTTAATCTTCTCAAGACTGCCACCAGGCATTAATAACTCGAACTTTCTTGACATATCGCATATGATTATAGCGTATTTACAAAGAAGCTGCCAAATCAGCCTATTTCAAGGTTTTCAAGACTTCTAAGGCCTTATCAACATGCCCTTGGTGCTCAAGAAGTTTAGAAAAGCGGTATCTAACAGTCCCTTCTTTATCAATTACAAAAGTAACTCTTCCAAGCATAATCACACCAAACATTTTTTTAACACCATAACTTTTAGCTACTTTGTTCTTTTCATCACTTAAAAGCGTGAAAGGTAATTTTCTTTTAGTCGCAAATTCTTTATGTGATTCCACAGAATCACCACTAACTCCAAGTACCTCAGCACCAGCGTCAGTAAAAACATCATAGCTATCACGAAAAGCACAGGCTTGTTTTTTACAAAAACCAGTATCATCTTTAGGGTAAAAATAAAGGACTACATTCTTGCCAGCATAATCACTAAGCTTCACAGCTTTGCCGTCTTGGCTTAAAAGCTCAAAGTCAGGTGCTTTATCACCAACTTCAATTTTCTTAGCACTAACGCTTGTCATTCCCATAAATAAAAATAAAGCAGCTAATACTATCGATAAAAATTTTCTTTGCATAAGCTAATTATACTAAATGCAATTACTCTGGATACAGAAACTACTAAGCCATAAGCTTTTTAACAGCCTCTTTTATGTCTTCTTGAATAACTAAAGACTCACCCACTAAAAAAGCTTTTGCGCCAGCAGCATAAAGATCCGAGATATCTTGATTATTATAGATCCCAGATTCTGAAATAACTAACCTGCTTTCAAGTGCTGTTTTAAATTTATTCATCAAATCAAAAGTCACCTGCTTATCCACTTCAAAAGTTTCAAGGTTTCTATTATTTATTCCAATAAGTTTTGTAGAAAGACTTAAAGCTCTTTCCATCTCTTCTTCGTTATGCACTTCAACTAAAACACCCATACCAAGATCATGAGCTATGTCCTGAAATCTTTTTAGATTATGATCATCAAGAATTGCAGCAATAAGAAGAATCGCATCAGCGCCAGCGAGTCTCGCTTCTATTATTTGTCTTTTATCTATGATGAAATCCTTACGCAGACATGGGATCTTCACTTTCTCAGAAATCTCTTTTAGAAATTCAATATCACCCTGGAAATATTCTTTATCAGTTAAAACTGAAAGGCAATTAGCTCCAGCAGCTTCATAGTCTTTAGCAATCTGCATATGATCAAATTTAGACCTCATGATTCCTTTACTAGGACTAGCTTTTTTAACTTCAGCAATTAAAGCAGGACCTTTAACTAGATCTAAACCATCTAGAAAATGTTTACAGTCAGGCAAATCATCAACTTCATTTATATAAAACTCAAAATCAGGCAAAGCCTCTACTTCTTTCAGTTTAGTCGCGACAATTTGCTCTAATATATTCTTCTTTTCTGCTTTTGCCATATTACTAGACATGCTTTTGCCTTTGCTTACCATTCTAGCTTAATTGGGTGAAACAATCATTCCTGCAGCTACAGTATTATTAGTAAGCTCATCAATGATAATAAAGCTGCCAGTCTGCCTGTTTCGTGAGTACTCATCAACCAAAATCGGTTTCAAAAGCTTAATTTGTACTCTAGCTATCTCATTAAGCTTAAGCTCACTAGCCTCTTCTTTAGAATGGTCATTAATATTAGTTTTGTAATCAATTGCAGTTATCATTGCTTTAACTTTATTAGAAGTACTTTTAATTAGATATTTCTTTTTGATCTGCATCGGCTCATCAACCATCCAGCAAATATTCGCTGAAAAATCTTTAGACATCTTAGCTGCAGATGATCCATCACCATTTTTAGCTAAAGATTCTGGGAGCTTAACTAAAATATCACCACGACTAGTATCTATCTCATCTTCAAAAGTAAGAGTCACTGACATCGGTGCAAAAGCTTCATCTAAGTCTCCACCATAACTAACTATAGATTTAACCTTAGATGTTTTACCTGAGGGTAAAGAACAAATCTCATCACCTTTCTTAATAACGCCACTAGCAATCTGCCCAGCAAAGCCACGAAAGCTTTCATCAGGTCTTAAAACATATTGCACTGGCAATCTAAAATCACTAAGATTCCTATCATCAACCACATTAACAGTTTCCAAAATATCTAATAAAGTTTCGCCCTTGTACCATGGCATAGGATTCTGTCCTTCACCAGGATTATGCTTAACCACATTCTGACCGAGCAAAGCTGAGATTGGCACGATTCTAATATCTTTAATAGCAAGATCCTTAGAAAATTCTTCAAACTCTTTAACTATCTTATTAAAAACATCTTCAGAAAAATCTACAAGATCCATTTTATTTACAGCAATAACAATATGTGGAATCCCAAGCATCGCAGAGATTGATAAATGCCTGCGAGATTGAGCAATAAAACCTTTACGAGCATCCACCATCACCACAGCCAAATTCGCAGTAGATGCGCCTGTAACCATGTTACGTGTGTATTGCTCATGACCAGGAGTGTCAGCAATAATGAACTTACGCTTAGGTGTTGAGAAATATCTGTAAGCAACATCGATGGTAATTCCTTGCTCGCGCTCAGCAGCTAAACCATCAGTAAGAAGAGCAAGATCTACTTCATCCTTTCCTCTTTTTTGACTAGTCTTTTCAATGGCCGCTAGTTGATCTTCATAAATTGACTTTGAGTCATAGAGTAGGCGCCCAATTAAAGTAGATTTACCATCATCAACACTTCCAGCCGTAGACAACCTGAGAAGATCTTTTTTTAAATCCTCTTCTATTATTTCGCTTATTGATTTTTTAGTTTCTGTTTCTTGCATCTTCTAAAATAAATTTCCCTTAGTAACTCTCTATGGCTTTACAAAAGCGCCCCTGGCGCTAGAAATAGCCTTCTTTTTTCTTATCTTCCATAGAGCTATCTGAACCAAGGTCTATGACTCTATTTTCTCGCTCCGACTTTCTGTAAAGAGTCGCCTCTTGAATAATTTCGTCAATAGTCGTTGCTGTTGAAGGAATAGCTCCAGTACAAGGAGAACAGCCTAATGATCTAAATCTAGACATCACTTTCTCAATCTTCTCACCTTCTTGCACTCTAGTATTTTCATTAACAGGAATCAATACACCATTACGATTCACCACTTCTCTTTCTTGAGCAAAGTAGATAGGAACCATAGGAATCTCTTCAGATTTTATATAATGCCAAATATCCATCTCAGTCCAATTAGAAAGAGGGAAGACTCTGATGGACTCACCTTCATTAAGCTCTGAGTTGTAAAGATTCCAAAGCTCAGGTCTTTGGTTTTTAGGATCCCATTGACCAAACTCATCTCTAAAGGAATAAACTCTTTCTTTCGCTCGTGACTTTTCTTCTTCACGCCTTGCTCCACCAAAAGCAGCATCGTAAGCACCCTTTTCTAGAGCCCTTAACAAGCCACCTGTTTTTAAAGCAGCACAACATTTATCAGTGCCGTATTTAAATGGATTCATGTCTGAGGCAATCGCATCTTCATTTCTATGAATAATCAAACGCGCGCCGATTGATTTTACAAACTCATCTCTAAAGTCGTACATCTCCTGAAACTTGTATCCAGTATCCACATGCAAAAGTGGGAAAGGAATCGGACCAGGATAAAAAGCTTTTTGTGCAAGACGCACCATCACACTAGAATCTTTTCCAACAGAATAAAGCATCACAGGGTTTTTAAATTCAGCAGCAACTTCACGAATAATGTGAATGCTTTCAGCCTCGAGTTGCTCTAGGTGACTTAGTTTGTATTTTTCTTGTGTACTCGCCATATCCCTTTCTTTTGTCTCAGTGCTTTCCCTAGTTGTGCTCAAGATCGCTTCCATAATTGATTATGTATAAACCCATATTCTAACATCTTGAAAAGCTGCATGCACAAAGGATTTCCAATTCGTATCACGAGGGGAAACCCTGTCCTAGAAAAGATAGCTTAAATAAAATTAATTAATAAAAAATTAAGTCTCGTATAGAATAATGTTCAGTTACGTATTAGCAAAAGATTGGATAGTTAAGCCGAGCTTGAATGCAATACAGATTTTAAGGAGAAGAGGGGATAAATTATGAAAAAAATAATACTTGTACTTAGTTTAGTACTAATTACGTTTGCGCCAGCGTTGGCAAGAGAATTAAGAGTAAATCAAAGTGTACTTTCAGATTACACAGCAGCGATTGAAAGTGAAGTAGCAGAGAAATTAGCTATTGGGGAGCCTTTAAGAACAAGAGCTCGAAAAGAAAGAGTGAGAGATCTTTCAACTAAGTTTATTTCTAAAGCTGAGAAAAAACTATTGGGTACATACTTACTAACAGAAGAAAGTGGTTTTCAATTACTTATAGATATCTTTGATATGGAGACTTTTGTGCCTGGCTTACTCTCATTTGGTTATGACGTCTTTGTAGTAAATAGTCAGACGAGTGAAGGCATTTTACTTTATGAGAATATGACTGGAACAGCTACAATTGTTAAAAAGTCAGCAATTATGAGTTTTGAAGTTCCAATCGGCGGCTTCAGTGCGACATACAGCATTCCACTTGATAAAAAAGCTAAGGGAGAACTTGGTCTAGGTGTGGTTTCAAGAGTTCTTGACTGCAGAGGATCATCACCTAATCTGACATGTAGAAGTTTAAGTGGACAAATCCTTGACAGTTCGCTAAGATTCTCATTAATCCGACTTGATTAGGTTGGAGAAAGCTTTTGGTCAAAAGATTGAAAATTGCTTTAGAGGAGCTTGAGTAAAGAATTGATCGAATACCAGCCTGGCACCCCCTGTCAGGCTGTTTTTTTAGTCATCACGAGGAACGAAGTGACGTGGTGATCCATGGATTGCTTCGGGCACCTTCGGTGCGGTCGAGGATCTAAGGTCTCTCATATATGCTAGTTTGTGTAAGCCCCGCGTGCTCGCAATGACTATTTAATTTCTTTATCAGCTATTTCTTTTTTAATTGATTTAATAAAATCAGAAGTGCTCATGGTAGTTTGCTCTTCGCTTCGACGGTGACGAACATTTACTTCATTCGCTTCTTCTTCTTTATCACCCACAATTAACATATAAGGTATTTGCTGTTCTTGAGCATCACGAATTTTAGCGTTCATTCTTTCTGATCTTGTATCCGTTTTCACTCGAACTTCATTTTGCATAAGCTCTGCTTTAATTTTCTCAGCGTAATCATTATGCCTGTCAGCAATTGGAATAACCATCACTTGAACTGGAGATAGCCAAGTAGGAAATGCTCCTGCGTAATGCTCAATTAAAACCATAGTAGTGCGTTCCAAAGAACCATACAATGCTCTATGAATCATCACAGGCTGCTCTTCTTCATTCTTTGCGTTAGTGTAACTAAGATCAAATCTATCTGGAAGATTGAAGTCAAGCTGGATAGTAGCTCCCTGCCATTCTCTACCAATAGCATCCTTAAGCTGAAAATCAATCTTAGGACCATAGAAAGCACCATCACCAGGATTGAGCTCATAACTAAGACCAAGTTCTTTAAGCGCTTGTTTAAGACCTTCTTCAGCAAAATCCCAAAGTTCATCTCCACCGATAGCTTTTTCTGGTTTAGTAGAAAGTTCTATGTAGTATTCAAAGCCAAGAGTTTTATAAATTTCATCAGCTAATTTAAAAACATTTTTAACTTCTTCGACATACTGATCGCGGCGACAGAAAATATGCGCGTCATCTTGAGTAAAACCTCTAACACGAGCCAAGCCATGCACAGAACCACTAGCCTCGTTTCTGTAAACCGTACCCATTTCTGCCATACGCACAGGAAGCTCTCTATAACTATGTTTCGTGTCCTTGTAAATAAGTACATGAAGAGGACAATTCATGGGCTTAAGAATATACTCTTGCTCATCAACGTTTAAAGAGTACATGCTATCTCTATAAAAAGAATTGTGACCTGATTTATCCCAAAGCTCTGATTTAGCTATATGAGGAGTAACCACAAATTCATAACCATTCTTTCTATGAAGTTTTTTCCAGTAATCTTCAAGCTCCATTCTGACAGTAGCTAAATTACCATGCCACATAACCAAACCTGCACCAGCTTCCTCTTGGTGTATAGAGAAAAGGTCTTGTTTTTTAGCAAGCTTACGGTGATCACGTTTCTCAGCTTCTTCTTTTCTTTGAAGATACTGTTTAAGCTCATCTTCAGTCCACCAAACAGTTCCGTAGACTCTTTGCATAGGATCTTTTTCTACATCCCCGCGCCAGTTTGTGCCAGCAACATTTAAAACTTTTATGTGTTTAATAAATTTTGTGTTTGGTATATGCGGTCCTGCACAAAAATCAGACCAAACTTTCTCACCATTATTATCAACGAAATAATACTCACTAGGATTATGATCTTTATGTTCCGTAGCCAGCTCAGCTTTATAAATCTCACCCTCTGACTTGTATTCAGCGATTCTTTTATCTGGATTAGCTATTTCTTCGCGCATTAAAGTATAAGCTCCAGAAGCAAACTTTAAAATTTCTTTTTCAATCTTCACTAAATCAGCATCAGTGATTGGCTTATCACCAGTTTCAAAATCATAGAAAAAACCATTTTCTGTAGCTGGTCCCACACCAACTTTTGCATGTGGAAAAATCTTTTGAATCACAGCTGCCATTACATGACTTGTCGTGTGCCTTAGGTACTCATAGCTCTTTTTATCACCAACACAAACGATCTTTACTTCATCACCATTTTCAAGAGGTGCTGTTAAGTCTCTAAGCTCTGACTCGCCAGAAACAATCGCTTCAATTCCAATGGCTTTTTTAGCCAAACTTGATGATATAGATTTAGCCAAATCTAAGCCGGTTGAACCAGCGCTGAGGCTTTTTTCGCTGCCGTCAGGTAGTTTAATTGTGATTTGATCTGCTATTGCTTTTTCCTTAGTTTCTGTGCTCACGATTACTTAGTATATTACATAATCGTCAAGAAGCTGCAAATGCCTTAATTTAAAGGATTTTAGACTTATTGCTTTTTATAAACACAAAATGCTAGGATAGGTATTATGATAATACTTTTATTAAGCAAATTAATAAAAGATTGGCTGCGCAAAAGAGAGCAGCAGCAAGCTTCTGCTTAATAATTGAAGTTTATTTTTAGATCTATTTTTGCTTAGGAATTAGGCTTCCATTAAAATGACTGTTTCAGATTCCTTTGCCTCTTTCTTCATCTGCTAGCGCCAAATCTATTTTCAGCACAGAGGTTAGAGTGTTGGTTGTCTGTTGAAACTCTAGTTGGCTCTAAGGTTGCGCTTCAAATGATTTGGCAGCTAGCATCTTTGCCAGAAGCTAAAGTCATCTAGAGAAGTCATTTTAATGGAAGCCTAATTCCACGCTAAAAAAATAATCTGCAAATAAATACTGCAACTAATTATGGTTGAAGCTTTTTTGTTTGCTAATTTTCAGGAAAGGATATTTTGCTAAAACAACTCCAGTAGATGACATTAGTTTCTAAGTGAATGAGCAAGCAGGCAAATCCTGTGAGGCGCAATTATTTGTAGTCTAGAATATTTTAACTGTAACTGGCGCCAAATCTTCTGTGCCAAGCAGTGATTTGCCGCTTGTGAGTGAGCTTGGAAACTAATATCATCTGAAACAGTTGTTTTAGGGAAATGTGCTTTCCTGAAAATTTAAGAAATCTAAATAAACTTCAATTATCTATAATTATATCCACCAGGATCTTGGAAACCACCGCCACCATACTGTGAAGGAGCAGCAAAATCTCTACCTGGAGAAGGAGCATTACGTCTTGGAGCTACATTAACTTGAAGAGGTGAGTCTAACAAGAAAGGAATAGAAAAACCAGATTGAATTACAAACTCTTGACCTTTTTTAACTGCGCCACCTAAAAGACCAATACCACCACCGATACCAGTACCAATTGCTGAAGCTTTTCCTTTCTTACCACCAGAAATTGCTGAACCGATCAAACCAGCAAGAGCACCACCACCAGCACCAACAGCAGTTGACTTAACAAAGTGCCCAGCTCTACCGCCAGATGCGCTTAATTGAAATCTCGCTCTATCAACACTTGCAGATAATGGATATCTTTTTCCATCAGGAGTAACAATAGAAGTTAAACGCAAATCTAAAGCGCCAGCTTTACCACCTCTACCTGCTGGAATAACTGAAACTACTTGTCCTTGAAGAGTTGATCCTGGAGGAGCAACCATCTCACCACCAGCGTAAATTGGAGCATCTAATGCAGCCGTGAAAGTTTCACCAACTCTTGAAAATTCTGAACTAAGAGTGCTTTGAATTCTCACGGGAACTGGCGTGCCTGCTGGTGCATAAACTACTCTACCTTGAAGAGGAGGAGCGTTATAGCCTCCACTATTTCCACCACCAAAAAAACCGCCTCTACTATCAGCAGAAGAACCGTAAAAGCCGCCGCCAACTGAATTTGACGAGTCCGCGCCATAGCCATTATCAATATTAATTGATTGACTACCATTAGTGATATTTAAAGATTGTGAATCAAAGTATCCTTCAGCCGTTGACGAAGAGATCGTCATAGCCAAAGCTAAACTTAGTGCCACTGAACCTTTTAGAATTTTTTTAAGCGATTTCATTTATTACCCTCTTTCCTATTCCTTTCCAAATGATAAAAGATCTAGATTATCATTTGATTAAAACCTTAACATCTCATCCCGTATTTTGCCCCCAAGCTTGATCAATTCAGGGATATCCACTGGCTTCCTTGACCCAGCCATAATAAGCAGATATTTTTCTTCTATTTTACTCATATACCAAGCACCTTTTTCTGTCATAAGAATAGTACTTTCGCTAGCCTCAAGAACTTGCGAATTAGTATTTATTACATTTTTCAGAGTGAAGCCTGTATTTTCATTAACCAAACTATCATCAATATTTTTATCAAGAATTCTTAGATCTTCATCAAAAACAATATAGCCATCAAGACCTTCTAAATTTTGCAGAGATTCATTGATTGTACTTAAAGTTTCCATTAAGTGTCACATTCCTGTTTTTCTTTTCTGCGAATAGTCTTAATGTCTACCCAAGGCTCACCAAGAGCGTTTGAGAAGACCTTGCCTTCTATCTCTAAAACATCTCCATGTTCGATTTGAGACAAGTCATCATTCTTTTTAAATACTTTTAAAGGAAGTACAAGCTTAAGTTCAACTAAAGGAATCTCTTTTAAATCAGGTCTTGATAAAAGAATCCCTATGTAATCCTTAGAACTTCTAAATGCTTTTTCCTTATCTTTGTCTTCAGCTTTATCTTCTTCCCCATAATCTAAAGGAAGGTTTGTAAAAGAGCTAAATTCTCCAGTAATATTTACTTCTTTCTTTAAGTACTTTTTTGGTTTAGAAACCAAGTCATATAATTTGACAAAAGTCTTTGAATCACAAAATTCAGCTTTCGAAAGAGCCTGAGTGCTTTCTCCACTTGAAAGAGAAATAGCTAATACAGACATTATTGGAATTAAGATTTTAAATCTATTCATAGTTAACTACATGATACCAAAAGTTTAAATCCTACTTATATAGATTATCTTCATTTCTTATAAGAATTTAGTATAGATTTACTAATTATAAGTATCAGTGCTAAGATATTTCTGCAAAGAACTTGTCCAGGAGTTGATTTTATTGCAAGAAGAAGAACTAAAAAAGCTGCAAGACGCTAATAAAATTCTCAACGAGAGATACTCGGATCTCGGGCTTAAGCCCCTTGATTTCCCTTTGCCAAATCCTGACCAGGCGCCTTTGGATGAATTTTTAAACGATGATTATGTCATTGATGATATTCACCCAGATTTTCATAATATCCCTCAAGAAGAAGCTAATGAAATCGAAAGTCTATTACTTGACGAGGCTCTAGTAAATGAAGTCATTGATGACTATGAAATAGAAGGCTCTCAGGAAGACGAAGCTCCAAGATTTGTTTTAGTTAAACGATTCGTTTTACCAGTGCTGATTCTTGCTGGAATTATTTTTATAATTAGCTCTGAATTACGAGAAAGCCTTTTTAAAACAGAAGAGCTAAAAGAAGAAGTGACTTACGCCAAGCCAGTTAAGCGCAAAAACATGGTTCAAGTTATAAGTGTAAACGACAGACCTTATATAATTTCTAGTGGCTCATATAAAACTAGAGAAGAAGCTAAAAGCGCTAAAAATGAGCTTGCTAAAATTGCTGGAACTTCGTTAAGACTTAAATTTCTAAAAGATTATTACACTGTACAAATTGGTCCTGCTTACAAGGAATTTGATAATGCTGTACTTGTTTATAAGGAATTATCTAAATATCCTATTAAGGACTTATCGATACGCACTCAAAGATAGTAGAATTGCATAGGTATGGCAAAAACTTTAGTAGCGAATCTTGAAAGCGACTTCTTCTTAAGAAGGCTTCAATCTTTAACTGGCATCATTCCAATTGGTGGCTTTATGGTTTTCCACATCATGGTTAATAGCATCGCGATGTTTGAACCGGAAAACTACAACACAATTATTGATTTACTAAGAGCAATGCCATTCTTACTTCCAATCGAAATCATGTTTATCTATGGTCCAATTGCCTTCCACGCAATTTACGGAATTATTATTTGCAAAACCTCTAAGCCAAACCAGATGCAGTATTCAGGTCTTGAAAACTGGAGATATATCCTTCAGAGAATAACTGGCATGCTTGGTTTCTTTTATCTTATCTATCACATGTTCCAGTTTAGAAACGTAGAAGATTTAGACTATAACTACATCGCTGTTTCTCTAGCTGGCAACGGTACTATTTCTTGGTTACCAGAGCTTCCTCTTTTAAACCCATTTAGCATCTACTGGCTATATATCATTGGTGTGGTTTCACTGGTTTACCACTTTGCTAATGGTATGTGGAGTTTCTGCATCACTTGGGGAATTACTGTTGGTAAAAAATCTCAAACAATAATGTCTTACGTGGCTTTAGTAACTTTCATCGCACTAACAGCAGTATCAGTTTCTACTGTGAATCATCTTCGTGAAGCAGGTTTAGAGATTATTGCTTCTGGTGGTCTTTAGAAAAACCAATTAGCTTAGAAAGCTTAGTCCCAGTAATAAGAGTGGCTTTCAGCTAGGTATTTAAAGATTAAATAGAATTAATGGCAATCCCTGATTATGGAATTGTATGATTCCCAATATAGAAAGACAGTGATTTTATCGCTGGATGATAACTATTAGCTTAAAAAAGAGGAGTCGACTGCGCCTGGGGATAGCACGTAAGAATTTTTATTTATCTAGCTTATATGCGTAGTTAATTGTCATGAAAAAATTTATTTGTATTGTATCTAGTGTTCTTTTACTATCAAACGGTTTTGCGTCTGCAAAGCTAAAAGACTCTAGCCCGCCAGAGCTTATTAGCGTAGTGCTACCAGCTTCTATTAATACTCTTAATGATAACAGCTCCTTAAAACTAGCAATAAAGGCAAGTGACAAGGATACAGGGCTTAAAAGAGTAGAGCTAATCCTCACCCACCAAAATTTTAAGAAGATTAAAAAGAAAAAAAGCGTGCGACTAATAAAGAAAGTTCGCAAAAAAGCTAGCTCTAGAATTGATGATATAGAAACTTATGATTTTGATTTTAAAATCCCAAAGAAAGCAGAAAAAGGAATCTGGGATTTAAAGCTAAAGCTTGTAAATAGAGCTGGTACCAAAAAAGTCTTAGATAAAGAAGCTCTAAAAACATTAAATATAAACTCAAAGATAGAGATTATTTCTAATAAAGACACTCTAGCTCCAGAAATACAAGAATTAAGTTTTGATAATTCAATCTCACTTTCTGAAGGCTCTGCAGAACTAGCACTTAGTATAAAAGCTGCAGATTTCACTGACGTGCAAAGTGTTTCAGCTAGATTCCTGCACAAGAATAAAAAACTAAGAAAAAAGAGTTCAGGCAAAACTCAAAGCCAGCAAACTAACGTGACTCTAAATAGAGAAAATAACGTAAGCGAATTTTTAATCAAAATACCTTTTGATATCAGCAAAAAATTAGGTGACTGGCTTTTAAGCTTAAAGTTAATTGACAGCAAAGGAAACAAAACTACTCTTAGTCCTAAACAACTTGCAAAGCTAGAACTCTCAAACTCATTAAATGTAAATAACGACCCAATTATCCAAGAACCACCAAGCACCCCTCCAATTGAAGAGCCTGAAGAAGAGGAAGAAGAAAATCCTGGAAACAATACTGGTGGAAACACTGGTGGTGGTGGAACTAGCGGTGGTGGCGGAGCTCCAGCAGGTGGTGGCGGAAATACTGGCGGCGGGTCAAGCGGTGGCGGAAATACTTCACCTCCATTAGATCCTAGAGATCTTTCTATGCCAGATTCTGCAATTACTGCACCTGTAATTTCTCCTGGCAATAGCTCACCACTAGATGATTTAGATTTTATTACTGGTGGCGCCAATCCTATCCAAACAGGAATTACTCCAGGCACAATTGATGAAACTAGAGCAACTATAGTTAGAGGTAAGATTTTTGATACCAGCAATAATCCAGTATCTAATGCTGTAGTAAAAGTCCATAAGCATAATGAATTTGGTCAAACGCTTACTATGGCAAATGGTGAGTATAACTTCGTTGTTAATGGTGGCGGTGGCATCACAGTAAATGTAAGTGCTGCAGGTTTTTTGCCTATACAACGCACTGTTCAAGTTCCTGTCAGAGATTTTCTAGTGATGGACACAATTGTGCTTACTCCTTTAGATAATCAAATGACTGCTGTTAATTTAAATGCTACAGGACCTAAAGTAGTAGAGTCTTCTATGTCAAATGATGCTGACGGTGAAAGACAAGTGAAGATGCTTTTCACTCCAGGCACGCAAGCTGAAATGGTGATGCCAGATGGAACTAAACAGCCACTCACTAATTTAAGTGTTCGAGCAACAGAATTTACAGTAGGCGCTGATGGTCCTATGGCTATGCCAGGAACACTTCCAGCTACTAGCGCTTACACATACGCTGTTGAGCTAAGTGTAGATGAGGCTATGGCAGCTGGAGCTACTACAGTTAACTTTAATAAAGCTGTGCCTTTTTATGTAGATAATTATCTAAACTTTCCAGTGGGTGAGGCTGTTCCAACAGGCTACTACGATAGAGAGAAAGCTGCATGGGTAGCATCTGATAATGGACGTATTATCCAAATTTTAAATATAGTAAATGGAAAAGCTGAAATAGATATAGATGGGAGCGGCACAGCAGCTTCTGATGCTGATCTTTTAGCGTTAGGTGTAGATGCTATGGAGCAAACAAAGCTAGCTGATCTTTATACAGTCGGTAAAAGTATCTGGCGCGTTCCTGTAACTCACTTTACTCCTTATGACTGCAATTGGCCGTATACTCCTCCCCCTGACTCTGCACCACCTCCACCTAATCCTCCTGATATCGATGACGAAAACAATCCACCAAATCCATGTATTCAAAGTGGCTCAATAATAGAATGCCAAACTCAAACTTTAGGTGAGAGCCTGGAAATAGCAGGAACACCTTTTACTCTTGAATACAGAAGTAATAGAGTTAAAGGAAGAAAAACTGGCAGAAGAGTTAGAATACCTCTTTCTGAAGCTACTATACCAGCATCACTTCAAAGAATTGATTTAGAGATTATAGTTGCCGGTAGAAAGATAGTAAAAGAATTTGCACCAGCACCAGATCTTGAATTCATCTATGAATGGGATGGAATGGATGCTTTTGGTAGGGAAGTTATTGGTAGCATGCCTGCAACAATAACTATTTCATATCTTTATAATCCTTTCTACGTAGGAGCTGCTAACTTCCAAAGAGCATTTGCAGAGTTTGGTGAAATAATTGCTAATAACGTACGAGTTATAGGTAATAGAGTTACCAATCAAATTAGACTAGAGAAAATATACAAAAAAGCCCTAACAAATAATGCCTTAGAGAAAAAACTAGGTTTAGGTGGATGGTCACTTTCGGAGCATCACACATACGACAGAACTTCTAAAACCTTATTCTTAGGAACAGGTGAAATCAGAAGTGGTCAAACCTCTGGAAATTTCATTAACACTGTTCCAGGAGGGAGTTTAAGAAATTCAAACTTTCCTTTTGATAATATTGATGATGTCGAGGTTGATAACAAAGGAAATATCTACTTCACAAGTACTGCTGGCAAAATTTTCAAACTAGGCACGGACGGTGTTGTAACTAGAATTGCTGGAGACAGAAACGGTAGCAACTTAGATGGCATACCAGCTATAGATGCAAGGCTCGCTCTTCCTTCCGGATTAGCTATAGATAATGAAGGTAATATATACTTCACAACTATTTTAGGACACAAAGTTCACAAAATTGACACAAGTGGAATTATCACCACAATAGCTGGAACAGGAACTAATGGTTTTAGTGGCGATGGTGGTCCAGCAACTCAAGCACAACTAAGTCAACCAGAGGATATTGCTTTTGGACCAGACGGAAGTCTATACATCGCAGACAGGTTAAACCGCCGAATAAGAAAGATTGATTCTCAAGGTATCATAACTACATTTGCAGGGAATGGAAATATATTTTATAACGGCGAAGGGCGTAACGCTTTAGATACAGCTTTCTACTACGCTGAAGCTTTAGCTGTAGGAGACGATGGAAGCGTATATATCTACAGTGGTTTGAATTTTAGAATACAAAGAATTACTCCAAATGGTACCGTCTTTACTATTGCTGGCAATGGGGTCAATCAAGGAAGTTTAAATGAAGGAGGGCTTGCTACAGACGCGAATGTAGTTGGTGTATTCGATTTAGAAGTTGATTCAAATAATAACGTTTACTTTGCTACAGCACGTGATGACCTTATTAGAGTAGTTACCAACGATGGTTTTATTCATACAATCGGCGGAACTGGCGATACTTCTAATACAAGCGCTGGCGGAGATGGAGGACCTGCTCTTCGAGCAGATATTAATGCACCCTATGGTATTGCATTATCACAAGATGGAGGAATTATTGTCGGACAATTTGTTGGAGGATACATAAGAAAGATTGACTCTAGTCTTGGAGGTTTTACAGGCAGCGAAAGTATAATCCCAAGTGATTCGGGAGAGCTCTATTACAAGTTTGATAAAAATGGCAAGCACCTTTCCACTCACCATGCTCTTACCAACGCAATTGTTTATGAATTTGAATATGGTACTGATGGTTATCTAACTAAAGTTAAAGATGGAGATGGAAATGAAACTTTGATAGAACGTAATGGTCAAAATATCACAGCCATTATTTCACCTGACAGCTTACGCACTGAAGTTACATTAGATGCTAATGGATATATAGCATCTCTTAGCAATCCTGCTGGAGAAGCACATAACATTTCTTATACCAACGATGGCTTAATGACATCCTTTGCTGATCCTAAAGGTAACCTTTCTACACTTAATTATGACGATAAAGGGCGCTTAACAAAAGACGAAAACGCTGCTGGTGGTTCTTGGACATTAGCTAGAACTAAAAAAGACAAAGGTTACGATGTAACTATGACATCTGCTGAAGGTAGAGAGATTAAGCACAAAGTCAAAAGAAAAAGCAATGGTGATTTAGAGCAAATAAACATTGGCAAAGATGGCAGAACTAATAACTCTAATGATGGTGAAAACGGCATAGACACGACCACCAAAGCTGATGGCACTACTATCACACGTGAGATCACAGGAGACCCTAGATTCTTTATGCTTGCTCCTATTACTAAAAACTTAGAAATCGAGTTGCCAAGCGGTCTTAAGAATCAATCATCAGTATCAAGATCAGTTAATTTAAATGATCCTATTGATCCATTATCATTAACTCGCTTCACTGAAACTACCACCACTAACACTAGAACATTCACTAAAGCCTTTAATGCTAATTCTAAAACCTTCACCAACACTTCAGCTCTTGGTAGAACTATCACTGAAGTGATAAATGATCAAGGAAGAATTGTTAGCAGATCCACTCCAGGCTTAGCTGACACCGCATTTAGCTACGATGCAAGAGGAAGGTTAGAAACTATCACTAGAGGAAACGGGGCTAATGAAAGAGTTAGCACTCTATCATATGGACCTAATGGCTTTTTAAATCAAATCATTGATCCAGAAGGAAACACCACTAACTTTACTAGAGATCCTGTAGGGAGAGTGACTCGCGAAGAGCAGAGTGCTACTAATATTGTTGATTTTGTTTTTGATGCTAATGATAATTTAACTAGCATCACCCCTCCAGGAAAAACTGATCACAACTTTAGCTTCACTCCTGTTGACCAAGTGTCAGTTTATGGACCACCTACTGCTAGTGGACTTAGTAACGCTAATACTAACTTTAGCTATAACCTTGATAAAGACTTAACTCAAGTAAGCAGACCAGATGGTAAAAATATAGATCTAAGTTATAACAATAAAGGTCAATTAACTACTCTCACTATTCCTAGAGGTTCTTACACTTATGAGTATAAAGATATATCTCAGCAGCTAAAAAGCATTACAGCTCCTAATAGCGAAGTAGTGAAGTTTAAATACGATGGTTTCTTGCAGACCCAAGAAGACTGGGACGGTAGCATCGATGCCGATGTTGATGTAATTTATGATAATAATTTCTTTGTCAGTTCAAGAGACGTTAATGACGCTAATCAAATTAATTTTACTTATGATGCTGATGGATTTATCACTAGTGCTGGTGATTTAAATATAAACATCAGCAATCAGAACTCTCTTATACAAGGAACTAGCTTAGATAATATCTCTACAGCTATTTCATATAATGAATTTGCTGAACCAACTAGCTACATTGCTAAAAACTCTGGCGCTGATATTTACAATGTCAGCTACAGCAGAGATAAGCTAGGAAGAGTCACACAGAAAGTTGAAACTATCTCAGGCACTACGACCACTTATGACTACAGTTATGATGCTGATAGAAGATTAAGCGAAGTAAAAGTAAATGGGCTAGTAGCTAGAACTTACACTTATGATACTAACGGTAATAGACTTTCACTAAATAGCACTGCAGCTAGCTATGATGCTCAAGATAGATTGCTGAATTATGGGGCTAATAATTACAGTTATAACGATGCGGGTGATTTAACTAATAAGTTTGATGGCAATCTAAATACTCAGTATAACTACGATGCTCTTGGCAATTTAGTAAACGTAACTTTACCTGATGGTAGACAGCTTGACTATGTAATCGATGGCAAAAACAGACGAATCGGTAAAAAGATAGATGGCGTTTTAACTCAAGGCTTCGTTTACAAGGATCAACTTAACCCAATAGCAGAGCTAGATACAGCAGGAAACCTCGTCTCCAGATTTATTTACGGAGTCAAGCCACATGTACCTGACTACATGATTAAAGCTGGCACGAAGTATAGAATCATCTCAGATAATGTCGGTTCCGTAAGATTAGTGCTGAACTCTTCCACTGGTTCTATAGCTCAGCGCATAGACTATGACGAGTTTGGAAATATCACTCAAGACACCAACCCAGGCTTCCAACCATTTGGCTTCGCTGGTGGTCTTTATGATAATGACACTAAGTTAGTTAGATTTGGTGCTCGTGATTATGATGCAGAAATAGGAAGATGGACCGCTAAGGATCCGATATTGTTTAAAGGTGGGCAGAGCAATCTCTACGAATACTTAAATAACGACCCTTTAAATGCAGTTGATATTACAGGCTTAGCAAGATTTGGGAAAGGTCCATTAATTAATTTACCTGGTAATTTTGATATCTTCAATACGAACCCTCTTGATAATATATTGAATACAGAAATAGCTCACGAACAGTTATTTTATGATGATGACACAAATGTAGGATTCTTCCCAGAAAATCGTGGTTCTTTTATCGGTCCAGGTGATGTAAGCTCGTTAGAGGAGAGAAATATTGATCCTGCACCTTATAATAGATACGGTCCTCATTATGACGACGAGATAATTAAGCAAGCTGTTAAAAATGTTGGAGAAGGACGCTATTGCTTGATAGGGTCAAACTGTCAGAACTGGGCTGATAAAGTCAGACATGAATATAACCGTATTAAGAATGGTAATGTTGATAATAGTAATAATGGAAACAATGGAGGAGGTACATGTCCTTAATCAACCAAGCCAGATTACTGTTAATATCAGCAGCATTGCTAGCACTTAGCAGTTGCCATTTACTAAGGCAAGATCCTTTCTATCAAGGAAACCTAATTTATTCCAGTGGTTCAAGTGGAGTATATTTTTTTGATTTGAAAAAAAATAAAAAAAGATCTATTTATAAAAATGATGATGACGTAAGTCAATTCTATAATATTCAACCTTTTGGTAAAGATGAAATTCTTTTTGTAGAAAATTCTGTCCTAGGTACTTTCTCTGTAAAAAAATGCTCTATTTCTAATAATCAGTGTGATGAATTATTTACTGGTGGATACAGCCCTTTACTTTCAGAAGCAAAAGATAGAATTTACTACTTAAAAAGGACTAAAGATAAGAAAAGAGCTTTTTTATACTTTTATGAAATCTCAAATGCTAAAAGTACTTTAATTTCAGAATTAAACATCTATCCTCGTGAACGTCCTGTTTTATTACCTGGCAACAAATTAGCTTACTTAGAAGAAGGTGCTGATATTAAAATTATTGATCTAACTGAGAACAAAGTAACTATAATCCCAAGCACAAGAGGTCTTGAGCCAGTCTTCTGGAGATCAAAAGTTGATGAATTGTTTTGCTACAACAAAGCTAATCCAAGCTTCTCTCTTGTTAAGTTGAATGGTGAAGTTACTAGTCAAGTAGACTTGCCTGGCAACAAAGGTGCTACATATATAGAAGAATTAGATTCCATAATTTACTCGAAGCGTTCATGGCTGAGTTTCGCCACTTACGTATATTCATTTGAAAGCAAAAAGACACTATTAGCTAATGATTCAGGTTTCAGTTCAGGGTATTGGTTTAAAAATTAAAAAGAGATGCTTGCAAGAAGTAAAGAGAGGAGCAAAAGATGTTTGAGGTAGTAACATCATCATCAAGTCCTAACACTTTATGCTAGAAACACTATCAATATTTTCAATCATCAAAGCAACAATATTAGTTTTACTTATAACTCTTTGTATAAAGAATTTTGCATTTTCTAAATTTTTATACAGTAATTTAAAAATTCATTCTAATAATATGAATTTTGATTCTTACAAAAAAAGGCTATTGTTCTTACTTACAATAGCCTTAATATCAAACGCTTGCTACTTTCTAAAATCCACTTTAAAGCCTTTAAAATCATTCTTGGAATCTAGTAACAGCTATGTAAGCCAATTTAATTTAGACCTCTACATAATATTAATTTTGCTATTTCTATCTTTAATCAAACCCAAGAAAGAAATTACACCTCAAGCAATGATCATAATGGTATTAGCAATAACTACGATAGCTATTCTAATCTTCAACACGGTTCTAAATACTTTTTGTAATATCTAAAGTCCTTCTGAATTATAATATTTCAAAATCATCCAATAAAAACTAATTTACTTTGACGTCCCAGGCAGAATCCCAAATATTGATAGAAAGAACCATAGTATTAGTTCAAAAACAAACACAATTTGACCATTTTCTTTAAAGAAGTCTTTTGATAGTTGCATTCCTGCCTGGAACCCTTCAGCGCCATGCTCCTGAACAAATAATCCACCCAGCACCCCACCTATAAACATATTTATCAAAATAACTAGAGGAAAAAACCATAAGACTGCACACAGCACCCTTAAAAACATTTTTCTAAATTTTTTCTGTGTAACATTATTTTCTACATTCATAGAAAGAATTATTACAGAGATTTCCAAGCTCAAATAAAAGACTAGGGATTCCCCTAAGACCAAAGCAGATAACAGTCTACTTAAATTAAAATTATTACTATGGACCGTACCTTTATTCAAACAGCCTTAGTAATTGCCATTGCAGTAAGTTTCACTTCGTGCACACAGTACTCTTTTAACAGTAATGAATCACTCTACAAAAGAGCTCAATATTTAATGGATAACTATACTGGTGATAGAGAAGAATTGAAGAGTGCAGAAGAGTTACTTGAACGAATTGCAGAAAGAGACCAACAAAGCGAATATTACTTTGTTGGTTTAGGCAGGCTAACTTACAAGAAAGGTTATATCAATTACACAAATTACACTAAGCCTTCACTCGAAAAAGCTAAAATGCTTTTTCTCAAAGCGATAGTAATAAATCCTAATTTTATTGATGGCTATATTTATGATGCATACGCACATTTTGTAACTAAAGATTTAAGAATGGCAAAAAAGATTATTCAAGCTGCAAGTAAAATTAACCCTGAATCTGCAGAAGTTTTTATCATCAAATCATATATCAGCAAAGAAGAGGAAAATTATGAGGATGCAATTAAATACGCGACTTTAGCAATATCAAAAAAACCTAAAGTCAAGACTCTACACGATGCCTACTCCACTCTCTCAAGCATATATGCCTTTCAAGGACACTATGATTTAGCAGATAATTTCAATCAAAAGATATTAAAACTCAAACCACATTCACCATGGGTTAGAGTTAACTATTGTTCTTTTCTAATGGACAGAATGAAAGACTATGATGGAGCTATAAATCAATGTGAAGCAGCAATTAAGCTCATGGATTTTTCTATGGGCAGATATAAATTAGGTGAAGCTTACTACCTAAAAGCTAAGCAACTCGAATGGGAAGAGAAAGACCACAAAGACTCAGACAAATATTTTTTACTTTCAACTCAGTATGACCCAACTAGAGCAAATGCTTTTTATGGTTTAGGTGTTAGTTCTTACAGAAGAGCTTTTAAATCTAGAGACAAGCAAATGGCAGAGAAAGCTGTCCAGGCATTAGAAAAAGCTATCGAGCTAGATCCTGGTCATCAAGGAGCTATAAAGTATCTAAAGTCTATTAAGAAGTCTTAAGAAAACAAACACAGCAGAGCATTCGCTGATAAAAACAAGGTTTCAAGCCTATATTGTATTGCAAAATTGTAAAATTCGTATCAAAGCAAATCTTAGGCTGGCTTTAAGCGGAAAATGTTCGGGATTAAATTTTGTTAATAATAATTTTTTGATTGAGATGGATCACTTCGTCGCAAAAGCTCCTCGTGATGACAACACGCTTCGCTAGTGATGACAACACGCTTTGCTAGTGATGACGAGCTGTCATTGCTATAAAGTTCTTAAATATCTAATTAAACTTTTAACAGGATAGCCTGTAGCGCCTTTGTATGAAAATAAACCATCCTTCTCAAAGTAGCCCATTCCAGCTATATCAAAATGAATCCAAGAAATGCCAGCACCCACAAACTCTCTTAGAAAGAGTCCAGCGACTATCGCATCAGGTCTTCCTTTACAGTGTGCCAGGTCAGCAATTGGTGATTTCAAATTAACTTTATATTCATCATAAAGCGGCATCTCCCAAATCCTCTCGCCTTCAGCTTCAAAAGATTTTTTCACTTCGTTTAAAAGAACATGATCATTAGTCATCACTCCAGCTGCCGTCTCGCCTAGAGTAGCTACTATAGATCCTGTAAGAGTTGCAAAATCTAAAATCATATCAGGATTATATTTATCACTCACATAAGCAAGCGCGTCAGCTAAGACTAAACGTCCTTCTGCATCAGTATCTACCACCTGTACTGTTTTTTTATTATATGCGCTAAGAACATCACCAGGCTTGTAAGCAGCTCCACCAAAGCCGTTTTCAGCAAGCGCCAAGACTCCAGTTACCTTACAGTTAAGATTTAATTTCATATCAGCTATTGCTTTAAAAACAGAAAGCACAGCAGCCGAGCCAGCCATGTCTGATTTCATATCAAGCATATATTCTGTAGGTTTAAGACAAAGACCACCAGTATCAAAAGTTATACCTTTACCTACAAGCGCGACATTCTTCGTTCTTTTCTTTGTAGTGCCGGGATTATATTCAAGAACAACTAAGCGTGGATGAAAATCTACAGGATTATTCACTATACTTTCAGCACCAACAGCACTAAGGCAGCCCATACCAAGTTTTTTTGCTTCCTTTGCATTTATAACTTTTACTGAGATTTTCGAAAAGCTTTTTGCTATGTCACGAGCCTGCGCTTCCATCTCGCCAGGATTAACGTCTGATGCGTTTGATTCTACAAGCTCTCTACAGAACTCAACTGCCGAGCAGATTTGCTCACGCTCTTTAAGAGCTTTAGCCAGATCTTTTTTAGAAGTTTTCAGACTTAACTTAGGACTTTTCACATCGCGCAGCTTGCGTCCTTTGCCATTTTTTACAGTTTTATAATCCCCAAATTTAATATTTTTAAGTCTTACGATGTCGTAGATAAGCTCCTGAGCCTTAGCATCAAAGCCTGGCGCTTCTATAGAAATTTTATCTTCAGAATACTCTTTCCAATTTGCTTCAGAAATTTTAGATCTAATATCATCTGGATTATCAGAACCCACAAAGACTTTAAGTGTTCTGTTATTTAAAAAATACTGAATGTCTTTTTCTTTTTTAGCGGCTTTGCTTTTTGAAATTTTGACTTTTAATTCTGCCATGACTTCATTATATGACAAATATTGTAGTGCTTAAGCTGGCAAACCCATTCTTTCTAATAAGGCTTGCTCTGAAGGCGCGCGCCCCATAAAATCTTCAAAAAGCTTAGCTGGAGGCTCTGTATCACCTTTAGCTAATATTTTATCTCTATACTCTCGTCCAACTTTCGGATCAAGTATGCCCTCTTCTTTAAAGCGACTAAAGACATCGGCTTCTAAAACTTCAGCCCACTTATAGCTATAGTAACCAGCAGAATAACCACCAGCAAAAATATGCTCGAAAGATGTAGGGAAGTTTGTGCCCTCTAAAAGCTCAAAGATTCCATGCTTATCTGTTATTTCTTTAAAGGTATTTAGAACTTCAGCATAATCTTTAAGTTCTTCTTTCATATAGATAGTTAAATCAAAAAGAGAGAATTCTAATTGCCTCACACAAGCAAGTCCTTCATTAAAAACTCTAGAACGATTTAGCTTATCAACTAAATCATCCGGAATGACTTCACCAGTTTCGTAATGCTTCGCAAATTTTTGCAATGAGTCTTTTTCCCAAGCCCAGTTTTCATAAAGCTGACTAGGAAGCTCCACAAAATCCCACTCTACATTTGTGCCTGCCATTGGAGCGAGTTTAGCTTCTGTTAAAAGGTGATGAAGAGCATGCCCAAACTCATGAAAAAGAGTCACAAGCTCTATGTGATTAAGCAGAGTTGCGTTTCCAGGACTAGCTTTAGTAAGATTACATGAGCAAATAGCTTGTGGGTGCCTGTAGCCTCCATCAATTTTCTCTGCACCTTGAATTAAAGGCATCATCCACGCACCTTGTCTTTTAATATCTCTTGGGTGAAGGTCTAAATAAAAATTACCAATTTTATGACCAGTATTATCTTTAATTTCATAGAACCTTACATCTTCATGCCAAAGCTCAGAGTTTTTTGCTTTTTCAAAATTTACATGCAAAACTTTATTTGCAATATCAAACATACCCTGTATGCAATTTTCAAGCTCGAAGTATTGCTTAAGAAGGTTGGTGTCAAAAGCGTATTCTTGTTTACGCAATTTCTCCGAAAGATAGTCCTTATCCCAAAGACAGACTTTATCAGGATTATTCTCCATATTTTTATAGCCGATCTCTTTTTGGAATTTAACAAGCGCAGCATATTCTGTTTTCGCAAGTGCTTGAACTTTAGTAGCAAGTTTTTCTAAAAAGCCTTTTACCTTTTCTGGTTTCTCTGCCATCTTCGTAGCAAGCGAAACTTCAGCATAATTTTTATAGCCAAGAGTTTTAGATTTTTCTGTTTTTATATCAAAGATTTTTTTGATTAGATCCTTATTATCTTTCCCTTTTGCTGTTGCTCTATTTAGATACTGAAAGTAAATCTGTTTGCGCAAAGCACCATTATCAGCAAATTTCATAAAAGGACCAAAAGAAGGATAATCTAGATTTACAGCCCATGCTTTCTCTGGAATCTCTTTTAATTTCTCGCCTTTAGTATCATGAGCCACACTCACACCGCCATTAGCCAACTCTTTTCTAATTTCATCAGCCTTAAGTTTTGCCGCTTCAATGAAATCATCAGGCAAACCAGAAAGATCTTTTTCATCCGTGATAATTAATTCAAACTTAGAATCAGTAACGTTATTAGAGAATTTTTGAGACAGCTCAGCGCCTTCTAAATTAAGCTCTTTAAATCTAGTTTTTTGTTTTTCATCCAATTCAGCACCACTTAAAATAAAATCGCGAATTGTAATCTCTAAGTATCTTTTACGCTCATAATCCAGGCTCTTAGCTTCATCAGTTTGAGCATATTTTTTAACTAGCTTATAAACTCTTTCATCCATCGCATAACGGTTATAAAAATCAATCATCAGAGGGCGAGCTTCTTCAGCAGCCTCACGAATATCTTTAGTACCCATTAAAGAAAGTAAATTTTCTACAGGAGACCAGACTTTATCTAAAATTTCTTCCATCTCTATAAATGGCATTAAAGTATTCGAGAATAAAAGCTCTTCCTTAGAATCTAAATTTTTAACAGTTTTTTCAAGTATCTCTTCAGCTTGCTTAACAGCCTCTTTCATTGCAGGCAATATATGCTCAGCCTTAATTTGGCTATAGGGAGTGAATTCGGATTCACTTAATAAAGGGTTTTCAGTTATAGTACTCATAGTCTCTATTATATGCCCTTTATTTCTAGGGCAAAACCCCTAGTAGAAAAGCCTTTTTAGATTTAACTAAATCGTTACTTTAAATATGTATATTGAGCCTAGGAGCTGAAGGAGAGAATTATGTCAGGAAATTTCGGAATATTAGGAGCAATACAAAAATGGCGCAATGGCGGCCAAATGCCTAGCAGCACATCTAATGCTTTAAACAATCATTTTCAAAGAGGAATACTAAAGGGCGGGCCAGCTCAAACAATTCAAGGGACTGTTAAATCTTTAACCCCGAACACAAATGCCAGTGCTAGTCAAAATAAAATTCAGCAGCTAAGAGCTCAAATTAAACCTAAAGTGAATACTAGTCAATCACCAGCTCAAACAAATGGTTTAACTAATGCAATTAAAGCGTCGGCAAATTTAAATACTCAAAAAGTTAGTGTAAATAAAACAGCAAGCTCAAATTACTTCAAAGCACCTCAAAGAAAAAGTCAAGTTCAGAATCTATTCAACTTTACCTTTACAAGAGCTAAAAAACCTTAAAGAGGGAAGCTTTCAGATTTAACATCATTAATATAATTTTTAAAAGCATTAACAGTACTTTCATGCTGCTCATCATATCTTTTAACAAACTTAGGTTTAAAAAGTGGATAGCGTCCAAGCAAATCATCAGTCACTAAAACCTGACCATCACAGTCTTTGCCAGCACCTATACCTACGGTAGGAATGCTTAGAGTCTCCGTAATTTTTTTAGCAATTTGATCAGGAATCACTTCTAGAACTATCGCTAGCGCACCAGCATTCTCTAAAGCTTTTGCTTCACTTAATAAAAGCTCTTCGTCAGTTATCATTTTCGAGCCAGTGAATTTTTCTGGTCTTTGCGGTGTATAGCCAATATGTCCCATAAAAGGAATGTCTAATTTTTTTAACTCTAACAAAAGTTCAAGAGTTTCTGGCTCAGCATTTTCTATTTTCACAAGATCAGCACCAGCTTCTATAAACTTTTTGCAGTCTTCAATAGTCTTACTAAGTTCTTTTTTAATTGATAGAAGTGGGATATCAGCCACAACTGTAGTATTAGGAGCGCCTCTTAAAACTGCTTTTGTAAAAGTAAGCATCTCGCCGGCTGTTACCTGAGTAGTATCTTCATAACCAAGCGCTACCATAGCAAGGCTATCACCCACTAGGATAAGATCCACTCCAGCTTGCTCAAGAGCATAAGCTGTATTAAAGTCATAAGCTGTTAAAACGCTAAGCTTTTTTAAAGGTGTCTTGGACTTTCTCTCAAAGAATTTGAAGTTTTTTGTCAAAGTTACCATAACAATTAGTATAGCTTACCCGATATCAAGAAGCTCAAATAGCTTACTGCTAGCCTCTTTCGCAGCTTTAACCACCCCATCATGCCCTAAATCATCAGTCTTTCCGTAAACATTAGTGATTATGCTAACCGCTGTAATAGCCATACCATGTTTCTCTGCTGTTTCAAGTTCAGGAATCGTAGACATCCCCACTGCATCTCCCCCCATCTTTCTAAACATCGCAACTTCAGCATTTGACTCATAATTGGGACCATGCACCCCAACATAAGTACCATGATGAACTCCCTCAAGCAGTGCTGGGACCTGGATCTTCTTAGGCTCAGTTAATATCTGTTCTATATTTCCGCGCTCTTTATAAGGCTCCATGAAATTTAAATAGCCAGTGATTTGCATCAGATCACCAACTTCAAAACTAGGATTTATACCACCAGCAGCATTGGTGATAATTAGTTCTTTAATTCCGTTATCAGCTAAAAACTTAGTGGGAAAGCAGACTTCCTCCCAAGTAAAACCTTCATAAAGATGAGCTCTACCACGAAGCACCCATACATCTTTATACTTATCTAAAACACCCTTATGTCCTTTAACAGTGCCTAAAGGCCAGCCAGGAATATCAGAGTATTTTACTGACTCCTCAGGTTTAATTCCATCAAAAGCTGTTAAGCCTGAGCCTAAAATTATTGCTTTTTCCACTTTCTTTTCAGTTACAGTTTCCATTTAAAATCCCACAGCATGAGCAATTGCCATAATGCCGCCTTTAATTATTTTAAAAACACTGTAGATTTCATCATAGAAATAGCTATGAGCGTAATTTAAAAAGTCTTTCGAAAAATATAAAAAGAGGTAGCCAAACCACCATCCACAAATAACATCTATTCCTCTATGAACATTCAAATAGAGTCTGCTAAAACCAAGAAGTATTGGCAAAGCACAAAGAACATAAAACATATTTTCACTTGGTGAAAAGTACTCTGCAATAGCTAAGTAGAGAACCATTGAGGTAAGTGAATGCCCCGAAGGGAAAGAATAACCTGAAACTTTTACTTTATGTTTTGCAGGATTCGGTCTCTCTCTTTTAACAAAGTTTTTTATAAGCATATTTAGTACATAAGACCAGCCCCAAATTCCAGCCACAAAATATGCCTTACGAAAATCAATAAAAGCTAAATAAAGAAGTATCATTCCTTGCGGAAACATATTTCCTAGATATGTAAAATATCTAATTATTAAAAAGACTGATCGATCTAAAATGCCTGACACATTTCTATTCTAACTAGTATTTGCTATAAATGGAACTCTTCTTTAAAAAGGCTTTAGATCTAGTGAAATGCAGCAAGCACATCATTAAAGATATTTCCGGAATAAGAAGCTAAATTCAAAGCATGCCACCTGTAATCCAGCCTTCTTTTAGCAGACTTATTAATTGAATCAGCTAATCTAGCTTGAGCTTTCTTAGATTTACCAGCCAAAATATACCAATAAGCTATACGAAGATAAGCAAGGCTATAAGCTTCATCAATTAAAGCTTGCTTTATATCAGCATCAGCAGTGTTAGCATCTAAAACTTTTAATGTAACTTCTTCAATCTTCTCAGCATTAACATTTTTAACTGATTGACCAGGATGCAGCCTATAATCACCAAGCGGCTCTTCGATATGATAGAAATCACCATGTCTTGAAATCCTCATCCAGAAATCCCAATCCTCGTAAGGAATAAACTCTGTAACTTGCGCTCCTACCTTCTCTAAAACATCACGCCTAATCATAGGAGTAACAGAAGGGATGAAATTTCTAGTTAAAAGTTTAGGAAAAACATCACCAGAGAAGCCCTCAAGCTGGCGCGCAGCAGCCTTCACTGGATTACTATCAAAATCAATTCTATTAACAGCTGCGTAGACTAGAACTACATTAGGATTTTCATCCATGACTTTCACTTGCTTTTCAAGCTTATTAGCGTACCAAAGATCATCTGAATCAACTAAGCAAACAAGATCTGCTTCAGATTGCTTAATACCAAAACTTCTAGCAACTGCGCGCTCAGAATTTTCTTGTTTAAAGTACTTAACTCTCTTGTCTTTTTCTATGTACTTTTTTAAAATCTCTTCGGTATTATCTGTACTTCCATCATCAATAAAAACAAGCTCAAAATCACTAAAAGTTTGAGCCAAAACGCTATCTAATGTGGCTGGAATATAATCAGCACGGTTATAGCTAGGGATTACAACTGAGACCTTAGGCTTTGTCATTTACATCAATAAGATTAGCATTAATTAAAGAGTTTACATAGCTATCAACTTTAAGAGAAGGTGCTTTTTCAATCGCTCTAGCTAAGCGGTAAGCCAAAACTGCTCTAAAGCCTCTCATTGCATTTACAGACTTTCCAAGATTTTCAAAAGTATCTTTTTTAGATAAAGGACTGTCATTTTCAAGTGCTGTAGTTATCATCAAGGCTTTCCCTAGAATAGCTAAAAGCTCACCATTAGATTTATTGTCTAAAAGCAAAGTATGAGAAACGCCTTCATTTTCAATTTTAAGTTTTAGATTTTCAGCTTCAATTTGAGAATTATATTCAGCAAACACAGCTCTTCTTTGCTCGCCTTTGTTTTTAATTTTTTTACAAATACCATAAACTTCAGAAGCGATGCTAGCTTGCAACTCGCTCACTTCATTAGTTCTATAACCAACATACTTTCTAGTGAAAAGATCAAGATTTTTTTCCAAATCTCTAAAGCTTGGATTTCTAGACTCTGGAGGCAAAGTAGCTTCAGCAATAGCTAGCTGAGATTTATCTAATTTAATAAAATGCAATTTAGCTAAATTTATATAGAAATTATTCAAGCGAGCTTCAACTTGAGGGTGACCGCGCCTGTTTATTAGATATGCAGATTCATAATGAAGAATATGATTAACATCATCTCTAAAAATTTCTTTATCTCTTGGATCAAGAGCTGCATAGTCAACACCGTCCAAATGATCAAGAATTCTTAAGATATTTTGGTGTGCAAGTTTAGATTCACTTAAGTTATTAGCGTTAAACCATATCTCATGATTTGGAGCCATATCAAGAGCAGGCATTTCATCAAACAAGCCAATATCACTAGCTTTATACCAACTCATAGACTCAAGTTTTTCTGGATTAAGGTTTCCAGGATTTTTAGTTTTAGCCTGAGCACCAGGTTGCTGTTCTTCATTCACAATTTTTATGTTTTTACTAAAGCCAATTGCAACAGGAATTAAAGATTTTGGCTTAGCAGCTTTAAAGATTGGAAGCCTGTCTTCAAGCTTTGCATCTGGTTTCGGATCTGGCTTAGTCTCTGGCTTTGGTTCTGGCTTTGGTTCTGGCTCTGGTTCTGGCTTTGGTTCTGGCTTAGTCTCTGGCTTAGTCTCTGGCTTAAGTTCCAAGCCTTCTAATGCTTTGAATAATTTAGTCTCAACAAAGTTTTTTGCTTTTAACTGGACACCGTTTTTTATTTTTGGTGCTTCAATCTTAAGTTTAGCTTTCACTTCTTCAGGCTCTTTTCTAAGTGCAGCTAAAAGCTCAATATTGATATCATCACTCATTTGCACAAAGCTCAAACCTTCTTTATTAATCAAATCATTTATCGCATTATCAAATAAAGTGAGGTTATGGTCTCCTAGAAGCTCTTGCAAATCTTCAAAAGAAGAGAAATTTTCAGCCAAAGAAGATCTAATCTGCTGAAGAACTTCAACTGAACTAGTAAACCTAGCTTTAATGCTGGCACTTTCATTTTCAAGCTCTTTTAAAAAGTTATCAATTGTTTTAGAGATATCTTCAAGTCTTGCATATGCCCTATAAACATAATCCCTCAAAGATGCTCTTGAATAAACTTTATTATCAAGGGTATCTGAATCAATTTTCCTTAAAGCGTCAGCCTTATAAAATAAGCTTGAAGCCGCTTTATATTTTTCAGGAAGGGATAGAAGTGACGACAAGGCAGTATCAAAACTCTTACTAGCATTAGTTCCTGCAGGAAAAAATTCAGATAAACAATCTACATTACTTACAAAGGCTAAATAGCTTTTATTCAATTCATTAATATTTGATTTTAAAGCAGCAATATCAATCCCTTGATAAAGAGTAGCCAATTTTTCAGCCGTTGCTTCTCTATCCTTAAGGCTACTAGCGCTATTAACAGACTTAAGTTCACCGAAATTTATTTCAAGAAGAGATTTTTGATATTTTTCTAAATTTGATCTAACTGATTCAGCAAGGTCCAACAAAGTCTGAGGGGACTTTAGTCCATTTTCATGTCTTATTTTAAGAGCAGCTACAATTTTCCGAACTCTAAGTTCAGCTTCTTGCAAGGCAGGAAGCACTCTGTAGCGAGCTGATTTATATTCATTTTTATAACCAAGATAGCTTGGCTTTGTGTAAGACTCTGCCTTTAAAGCATTTACTAAATCCTCCGACTGCTCAAGAAAAGGGCTAAAGTGCGAGAAATCATTATTAACTAAATCTATTTCAAGAGCAGAAACTGGCTTTTCTTCAGCATTTAGACTTAATTCAAGCTGCTTAGATAGACCTTCTTCCCAAGTAACAGAAGCACCTAAAGTAAAAAAGCTTCTCAGATCAGCATGAGTAAAACTTGAATCTTTTAAAGCATTTTTCAATTCATTGAAACTTGAAAGAATCTTTGGGAAGCTCGCTTGCAAAATAGAATCATATTGAAAAAAAACTTCTTTTTTAGCAAATTTCTGAAGGTCGACTTCCTCTGAAAAACTTTGGCTTGAGACTTTAAGTTTACCTTCAAGCTTTTCAGTTCTAAGAGGAGCTTTTTTAGCTTCAGCTATTTTTTCAGATTCGACTTTAAAATCCGCCTTAGTTTTATCTAATGCCTTCTTCAAATCATCAATGTTTCTAGAAAGATCTGCTTTTGTAGCTTCGTTTATAAACTTTTCTAATTCAGAATAATCTGAGTACTTTTCAGGTATAGAATATAAAGCTTGAGTCATCCCAGTAACTGTTCTTGAAGCTTCATTTAAAGCTAGCTTCAGAGCTGGAGCTTCATCAGTTTTGCTCAAGACATTACTATAGTTTGCAGCAAGCTCCAAAGCATCAAGCAATCTTTTATATGTTCTTGCAAAGAGCTTTAAAGAAACTTCAGTACTTTCAGCAGCCTTCAAAGCAGAAAAAGCTATTTTTAGCTTTGCTTTAGCAGAATCAATATTTGAAACTAAGGTCTTATAATGAGCTGAAACTATTAATAGCTTCTCTTGCTCTGGACTTGCCTTGAAAGTTAAAGGTTCATCATTATAGCTAGCTTGCGCAGCAAAGACTTGAAGTTCATTTAAAAAATTCGCTAAAGTCTTATCTATATTCTCTAAGACTTCAGCACTATCTACGCTGCCTAAAGCATCTCTTTTAAGCTCAATTAATTCATTTGCTATTTCTTTTCTTTCTTTAAGATCATATAGCCAATGAGTCCCTTCAGAATCTATATCTTTTTCTTCAGCCAATTTTTCAAAAGAATCAAAGAGTTCAGCAGATTTATCTAGCATTAAAGAAAATGCTTCTAGCTTCGCTTTAACTTCACTAGTCCCTTCAAGTTTAGAATTATTGTCTATAAACTTTCTACATTTCTCTAGATTTTCTCTAGATAGTAGCTGTAGATTCTTTAAAGCCTCTTTCTTTTCAAAAAGAATCTCAGCTTCCTCAGCTTTTTTATCCACATCAACAGCCTCATCTTTAAGATCATGAATTAATCCATCATACTCAGCTAAAAAACCATTTAAGAAGATGCCAGGAAAACCAAGATTATTTAAATCATTAATTCTTAGATCTTTTTCTTCTGTTTCTAGACTTTCAGAAAGCATTTCATCAGCAGGTCTAGCCAAGGCAAAATCAGCTAAATAGCCTTTAATCTCTAAGAGCGTAAGATCCTGTCCACCAGTCCGCCCTTCTCTTATAAATGCGTCCAAAAAAGCAAGTCCAGATGAAGTCGGGTCAAGATTTAAAGTCTTTGCCAGTTCAGCAGGAGCCTCTAGCTTTTTAGCTAACGGTGTTTTTATTCCTGATACAAAGTTTACTGACAAATTAGTCCCCTGAATTATTTACCTAGACTAGAAAGCTTCTGGTCCTTCTTCAAACATAATATTATTAAATGACATATGCATTTTAATCGTTGACATTAAAATTTCCCACTTAGAGTGCAGATATTTTGCATTGAAATTCTGCTTCCTAGTAAGGTTTAAAGCTGCATTCAAGCAATCAAGCACACTAGTAGTTTCATCCAGCTCAGTGACTTGAGTTTCGCCAATTGAAATATCATTTGCCATTAGATAATTTCTCACTAGCTGCATTTCTCTACTACTCGCTGCTGGCAGCTCACCAAGCTCACTTGCATCTCTAGTTTTTCCACCATACAAAGCAAGAATTAAATATGAAGCTAAACGATTAAGCTTGCGATCTTTACTCTTAAGATCTTCAACTCCAAAGATTTGATCACCAATACAACGATCAAAAGCTACTGAGCTTCTAAATTCACTAGGGTTTTCTGGATAGTACTTTATATCTTCAATACTTCTTCCCCCTTCAGTAGCTATTGAACTAGAATCACTTCTCTCTACATTAGTAGCAAGTGCAAGATTTTGACCAAATTCTAGAACTTCTTCGCTTGAAGTCTTACCATCTTCTTTTAGATCATCACCATCAGCCAATCTTTCTTCAACACCTTCAATTGCAGTGCCATTAAGCCCTTTATTTTCAGGGAAGACCACCAAGTATTTAGCATTTTCTCTGGTGTTTACATTTGGACTATGCTCAGTAACTCCTCCTGTAATATCATAGGTGTTTACTCTTGCTTGTGTTCTAAGCTGTGGCTTACTAGATTTAGCATTAAAACCAACACGCATAATCACATATTTTTCATTCTCTTCACAATTTCTTGCTTCTTGAAGTTGCCTAGCAGTAACCTCTATATCATCATTTTCTGGATCTAAAAGCTTAGAGCCTTGAGTCGTACTTCTAACTTTCACTTTTACAATCTTCGCTTCGCCATTATCATCTTGATAAGTAGCTTTAAGGTCATATGATTTTTTATCTCTCTCGTTTATAACGCAACCTGGGTATCTAGTTTCCAGCTCTAATTTCGCAAGCTCTTTCGCTTCTTCAAACAACCAGAAGTTATAAAGGTATCTGTGCATATAATCCGTTCTGAGATTGCTTTCTTTCAAGACATCTAAATAATCAACGGTTCTAAGCATCCCCACTAAATCTTTATTCTTTCCACCAATCTCATAAGCATTCTCTTTTAGCAAGAGAGGCATAATATGATTAGTCATTTGATCAATAATTCTCAATACCGCAGCTTCACTATTTGTCTTTTGTGCTCTTAATGAATCTGCTGCATTTTTAAAATCTTTATCTGTCCCATATGCAACTTCTATCCAGTTAAGCAGAGCGCCATCTTCCTCTGTAACTGCTTTATTATCATTTTTCATTTCATGGAATTGAAGAATTTTATGATAAAGACTTAAAAACATATTTAAGTATTGATCCGCTTCAGCCTTATGACCACTTCTAGATATCCATCTACGATATTGATTTTCATTGCCCGGGAAAAAAGCTTTTTCTAAGACATCATTTTCACGGCAATGCTTTACAAGCCTTACGAGAAGCTCCATCTTACTTTTCTCTCCAAAAAGTTTATTGAAAGATTCAATACATCTAATTTTCTCGTACATATTAGAGCCGCCATTAATTCCTCTATTTATGTCATGGAGATTTGAATTGTCCTCACCTGGCTTTTTGAAAGTAAAGAGGTATTTAACAATATCAACTCTCTCTGGCAAAGTTGCCAAAGCTTCAGGATAGTAATTTACTACATTCTGAGCCTTACTAGTTCTTGAGAAACCTGCAATTCTTGCAATAAAATGACTATCAACCGTTGAAAGATCCGTGCCATCAGAAACAAAGCATCCAGTATCTGGAGCAAGGGGGTTGTGTACTAAGCCCATGAATTTAGCTTGAGATGGATTGATCTGGAAACTGTCTCCAAGGTACGGTCTTTGAGCATCAAGAACAGGTTTATATTTAGTTCTAACTAAAACATACCTATCTAAATCTCTAATACCTTGAATAGCTTTACCTTCATCATCAGTTAAAAGTTCGCCAGTTTCTTCATTAACAAGATCAACCAAAACTGGTTCTTTCCCTTGAAGAGTATAAGGACTTCTTTTCATTTTAGCGGCGGAATTGATATGTACCGAAGACCAGCCCGCACCACCCCGCTCAGGGTTTGCGTGATTAATAGGCGCAAGAAGCCAATCTGCATAAGAGCCTATACTATCTGCCCAATTTGCGTGACCTGCTGTATGATGTTCTGCAAGTGCGTTAATGCGATCTGCATTTTTACTATCTATATAAGGGATAAAAGCTTGACCTGTAATCTCGAAAGCAGCAAAATTTGCAAGCTCAATAGAAATCCTCTTTCCATTCTCCAAGCAAAGTCTCTCTTTTAAATCCTTAAGGTCAGCAAGGTTCTTAACTCCAAGTGGTCTTAATTTTGATATCACAGCTCCAGCAATTGCAGTGCCTCTTCCAAAATCAATCCTAGCTAAAAGCTTAATCATCGCCTCAAGAATAATAGTCCTAAAGTATTTTTGATTAGGAGTGTTTATTATTTCTGGATTAGGGTGAGATGCTATATCAGAATTAGGATTATTTTCGACATGCTCAAATTCAAAATCATTAACCCATCTTTTTCTAATATCAATAGGAACTTCAAATCTCTCTTCTGGCGCATAAAAAGTAGGGTAATTTTGACCAAATTCAGTATTTAAAATATTAGTGGCTCTAACTCCTATTTTTCCAGGGTCACCATGCCTCGTGTCTAATCTTTTTCCGTCTTGATTTGTTATTCGTTTATATAGCTCTTTTCCAGAACTCACTCCAAATTCTTTAGCTATATCATTGGTGATATTAGATGGGTTTTCAGTAAGGAGCTCACCATTTAAAAGCATATCTCTAGTAATCCCGCCAGCAAGAGCAACTTTTCTAATGACGGCATTAGCAACTCTAATTCTTGCAGCAAGCTGCGCATTTGTATTTAAGAAAGTTTCTTCTTTATTTGAATTATGCCTAGCTATAGAACTTAGCCTATGAATCTCTTGCTCTATAGCCCTATTTTCTAAATTAGTCAGCTCAGGTTTTTGCTCAACAAAATTTACACCTAAAGCTCTTGCTGCAGCTTTAGCTTGTTCTTCTCTAATTATTTCACCCTGGTTAAGTAAACGTCTTATAAAATCACCATGCCCTTTAAATGCAGCTTGCCCATTTTCTAAAGTGAACATTTTTCTAACTCTTGCATCAGACCCGGTTGAGAAAAGAGGTCTTCTTTTCATTTCTCTAACGTAAACCCTTAAAATAATTTCTCTATAGTACTGCTGAATTACTTTATAACCAGGAGCAAGATTACCTTTTCTAGCTGCAGCACTGTGAACATAGTCTATAGCATCTCTTTCTTCCTCAGCAGTTTGGATCGCACCACGAGGCTCATTATGAGCCCCTAAAATTGCAGCATAGTTAATTGGCTCAGATTTAGTAATTTGCTCTTCATCAAAATCTTCATTGATAAGACTCGCCACTCTTCTTCCAACAGCATTTGTAAGCAATCTTCTTTTTTGAGAATCAGGAATTGTAGAATCAGCTAATTTTACTTCTTCAGCATAATAAGCATTTCTAGGTTTCACTACATTTAGAGAGAATTCTTGTAAATCACCAGACAGTGCTCTCATATACTCAAATAAAGAGTTTCTAGAAAGATTTAATTTCTTTGCAAATTCTCTAAAAGAATAAGAATTCTTTGTCTCATCACTAATAATAAAATCCTTCCCGCCACTAAATAAAGAATATCCGCGGTACATTAATCCAAGTATGTATTGGTCTAGAGTAGTAGAAGAAAACGAAGCTCTACTTCTTTCAGCAAGTCTACGTAAAACAAACTGATCAGCTTGAAACTCAATATCACCAATATTAAGATTGGCATCCGGTGGACTGTAGTTAATGTACATTCCACTAGCCGCTCCTAAAGCACTAACTTCTTTTATCCCTAAACCTTTTTCATGAATCAATCTTCTATAGATAGATTGAGGATAAGCACCCAAACTATTATTAATAGCTTCAGCAATATCAGTATTAGAACGATCTTGAGGCAGTTCACCAAATCTTCTATATAAATATTCAGCTAATAAAGGTCTTTCATAAGCAGCAAGAGCAGCAATATCTGGAACACCTCTATTAGGGTTCGGTGGTGATCTGTGTCTTAGTTCGTGAAGATTACTAGGAGTTTTTTCTCCACTCTTAGTTTCTTTTTCAGCATTAACTAATTCTTCAATTTCTTTAAGCCCCTCAACTATTTTTTCGGAACTTAAAATAGGAAGTTTTCTTTCTTCTTCTGTTCTAGGGATATAAGCAAATAATTTATCTAACCATTTTAAAAGCTTAGGACTTTCTGAGCCTTCACCATCTACATCACCAGAATACATGCCCATATCTGCAATTTCTTCAGCATTTTTAACTAGCTCATTTCTTGAAATAAAAACTGTTTCAGCTGGAGAGCTACCAATAATTTTATCTAGCCATTTAGCAAGCTCGTCTCTTAAAAGCTCTTCATCATCATGACCATTATCAATTTCGGCAGTTAATTCTTTCAGCTTCGCTGCAGAATACCTGTAATTTGCTAATTGTGAAAATACCTTTGAACTAAATCCTGATGTTGACATAAAATTGAGCCCCCCTTTGGGTCAACTGGTCTTTATATTATAATAATCGAAAGACTAACGTCAAGACCTATAAGCAAAAGTTAGTCACTACTTGCTTTTTCTTAACAATTCAGCTTATTTAATAAAATCAGAAATGTCCATATTAGCTTCTAATAAAGGTTTTTCAGAGGCTGCTGTATATGACCAGGTCCCGCCTGGATAAACGGTCATTGGTGCTAAGTAGCTAAAAATATGGCTAAAGACTTTAGAGAGATTTTCACGCGTTTTAGCATGCTCAAGAGCTTGAAAAACTGGTGAGCCACTTTGAGCCACATAAAGACCATCAGGCTTAAGGATTCTTTTTATAGTTTTATAAAAACCTTCTTCTATAAGACCAGCAGCGAAGCCCTCTGGATCAGTAGAATCACAAAGCACTAAATCATAAGTGTCATCTATAGCATTTTTCACAAACTCGATAGCATCCTCACAAAGTATCTCAGCCTTTGGGTTAGTAAACTCACAAGAGACTTCAGGGAAAAATTCTTTAGAGACATTAATAACTTCTTCATCAATTTCTACCATAGTAATTTTAGAGATCTGATCATTATAGTTTCTAACTAGGTCACGGACTATCCCTCCATCACCGGCTCCTATGACTAAAACATTTAAATTTTTTTGCCCCTTAAGGTTTTGCATCCCATAGCCAGTTAAAGCTTTATGGTACATATGCTCATCAACATCGCTAAGCATAAGCGCTCCATCAAGAACCATAACTGTTCCATAAGCTTCACTTTCAAAAATTAAAATGTCTTGGTATTTGCTTTTTTTATGATAAAGAACTTCTTTAATCTTGATGCCTAAGGCTTGCTTGCCTTGGTGCACTTCATAAAACCAACCGTCTTTAATTATTGTTTTTTGATTATCTGCTTCCATTTGACTTTGAACCATGGTGAATAATTTTAACACTTTGATTACTTAGTTAGTTTAGGAAGTCAATTATATCTAGTCAGAAAATGCATTCTAGCGCTTTATGAGATGAAGAAAGTTTCGAGTGAAACGATAAGCGACGACCGTATTTTCTGACTAGATATAATTGTAAGTTCTTAATAATTAAGCAATAGAATCAAAATTATCACCAGTAGTTCTAAAGTCTCTCACAGCATTTAGAGCCGCATCAGAAAGACTATTTTCAACTCTAGTATAAAAAGCTTTCATAAGAAGTCCAGCCATCTTAGTTTCTTTAACTGCCTTAGCTTTTTTAACTTCCGTGTTCTTAACTTTAGCTTTAGGTGCTGCAAACTGCTTAGAAAAAGCATCTAATTCTTTCTCTATAGTGTCCAATTCTGGATCACTTAAACTGTGCTCATAAACTACATTAGAGTTAAGTCCTCTTTTTACAGTTCTTGAAACATTCTTTGGAATTTCGTGGTCAAGTCCTAAATTTTTAGTACCTGCGTGAAATTTTGAAATAAAAATATCTTCTGATGATCTTAAATCACCTGATGTTTTAGAACTAGCAATATCAACGGCCTTAGTTTCTCTTGATGAGAACTTTGCAAAACTTTCTAAAAGTTTATTAGTTCTAAATTCTCCCCCTAGCTTTCTCATGTCCTTTCTCCCTTCTTTCTCTCTCTTCTTAGATAAAAAGCTATAGCTGACATATTGTTGATACATTAAAGCCAAAATACAGCAAAATAACTAAAAAATGAGCACAGTGCACTAAAGCCTAAAGATTAGGTGAATTCATGCATAAAATCTTGAAAATACTTTAAATACAAGCATTTTGGGGCTATGAGAACTTTAAAACTGCTGTTATATTAAAAGGTGATGGATACTACAATCGCTCCTGTCCCTGGAGTCTCTTTGATGACTCGTGAATTATGGTGGAACATAGATACTCCTTTTAGTAAGGTTATTTTCTATGTGCTTGCAGCTATTTCTATAGTTGTTTTCGCCTATGGCATGTATTTAAAGATTCAGACATGGATGTCTGGAAAAAGCCTTTCTCACGACTCTCGTTTTAATAACAATATAAAGGAACGTATTAAGTCTCTTCTGACCTTTGGTTTAGCTCATAAAAGAATTAAAGATAAACCAGTACCTGGCTTTGCGCATGCATTAGTATTCTTTGGCTTTCTTGCATTGTGGATTACAACTGATGTCATTGCTGTTCAAGAGCATGGACACTTAGGTGTTTATTTTTTCCAAGGGACTTTCTATAAGGGAATTAGCATGTTTGCTGATATTGGTGGTCTGCTTTTACTGATTGGTCTAAGTATCTTTACGCTCAGAAGATATGTTTTTATTGATAAAAGCCTTGATAATACCCAGCAAGATTGGATTCCTATAGTTCTTTTGTACTCTTTGGTACTTAGCGGTTTTCTCTTAGAAGCTATGCGCATGGCGGCAACTCAGCAAATTGAACCCTTTGCTCCTGTTGGTGCTTTTGTTGCAAACTTTGTGCAGTTTATGACTGTTGATGATCTTGCCATTAAACATATGAGCCTTTGGTGGTTGCACGCTATCCTAACTTTTGTTTTCATAGCGAGTATTCCTTTTACCAAGCTTATTCATATTTTCACTTCGCCTCTAAGCATTTTTCTTTTCACTGAAAGAAAGAAAGGACAATTAAGCACCCCATTTAAATTAATGGACATTATGGAAGCTGAGGCTGAAGGCAAAGAATTTGATGAGTCAGTTTTAGATATTGGCGTAAGCAGTTTTTCAGATTTTTCTTGGAAATCACTAATGGATAGTGATGCTTGCACGAGCTGTGGTAGATGTCATATTGCATGCCCAGCAACCAGCACGGAAAAACCTTTATCACCTAAATTTTTAATGCTTGATATTAGAGCATTAGCTAAAGGCGAAACTAAAGCTAAAGAAGATGTCTTCTCTGAAATTTCTCAAGATGTACTTTGGTCATGCACAACATGCAGAGCATGCATGGAAGAGTGCCCTGTACTAATCGAGCACGTTGATACTATTGTTGATATGCGCCGCGGCTTGCTTGCTCAAAACAAAGCTCCAGCATCACTACAGGCAACTCTCAAAAACTTAAGAACCAAATCTAACCCTTGGGGTCTTGCACCAAATGAAAGAGATAAATGGATTCATGAGATTAAAGCTGAAGGTGTTGAAGTTCAAACAGCAAAAGAAAATCCTGGCTTTGAATATCTATACTGGGTTGGCAGCCCTGGAGCTTATGATGCTAAAAATATTACGGTAACTAAAGCTAACGCTAAGATGTTTAAAAAAGCTGGACTAAACTTTGCAGTGCTTGGAAATGAAGAAAAAACCACAGGTGATATTGCTCGCCGTGCTGGTGACGAAGGTCTTTTCCAGGAATTAGCTCTAGAAAATATAGAAATATTAATGCGCTATGGTGTTAAAAAAATTATCACGCAATGCCCTCATGCTTACAACACTCTTAAAAACGAATACCCAGAGCTTGGACTAGAAGGCGTAGAGGTTTTCCATCACTCTGAAATTCTTGCGAAGCTTTTAAGTGAAGGTAAGCTTGTGCCAAAAAATAAAGTAACCACTAAAGTCACTTATCACGACCCTTGTTACCTTGGAAGATACAATGATGTCTACGACCCTCCTAGATATATTCTAGAGAGCATTCCAGGGCTAGAAATAGAGAAAGTCGATCAAGAAAAAACTAAGAGTACTTGCTGTGGTGGTGGTGGAGCTCAAATCTGGTATGAGATGCCTGGAACTGGTATAAATTCTATGCGTTTTGAAGAACTAAATGAACACAACCCTAACAAGATTAGTACTTCATGTCCTTACTGCAACATAATGATCACTACTGCAACTAAGAGCGTTTTTCATGGGACAAATATTCCTGAGATCGAAGATGTGGCTGTGACACTATCTCAATCAGTTTTATAAATAATTGAAGTTTATCTTGGCATTTACTGCTTTAGTTTTAAATTTTTTAGATATAATTGATTTTAATTTGATTCAGAAAGGCTTGTTGCTTTGAAATGACTAAAGTAGTTGAAATTAGATTTTCACGAATCGAAAACTAGCTAAATCATTCGAGGTCCAATAATAGCCAACTAGAAGATCTATATTAAGCCCAGCGGTTCTTTCTGGACCGAGACTAGATTTAGCATGAGCGAATGATGTGAAAATCAATTGAAACTGAAACGTCATTTCAAAGTAATAAGGCTTTCTGAATCAAGTCTAAATAAACTTCAATTATTTAAAAGAAAAAGCGAAATCTTTTTTGAGACTTCGCTTAAAATGTTTATTAACACTTCCTTGACTGACAAATCCCCACCCGCCGTAGGACACTAAATGCCTTGATAGCATAAATCCCTTAACTTCAATATTCCCTCACGGACTTGCTTATAGTTTATTTATTACTAGGTAAAATCACCTATATCTTAATTCTGGAACTAGGTTTTCTAGTTGAATGGATTGCCACGCTTGTCATTGCGAGGAGCAAAGCGACGCTGCAATCGCAATGACAGACGCTTCGCTCGCAAAGACAAATTAAGAACCAAGACTATTCTTTAACTGATTAATCACATCTGCCTCAACAGCTTTTTTAGCCTGACGCGCAGCATTTTTAATAGCTTCAGCATCTGAGCTGCCATGAGCAATCATCATAATGCCATTAACTCCACCAAGCATCGCGCCGCCATAAGATGATGGGTGCAGTTTATTTTTAATATGATCAAAGACACCAACAGCTTTTAAAGTCATGGCAGCAAGTGTTGCAATTGGATTAGTTTTCACTTTATTTTTTAAAATTTGCTCAAACATCTTCACTCCACCCTCTAAAGCTTTAAGATGAATATTTCCAACGAAGCCATCACAAACAGCTACTTCGCAGTTATCATGAATAATTGTTTTCCCCTCTACGTTCCCAACAAAATTTAAATCTTTATTCTGCTCAATCAATTCATAAGCTTCTTTGTACAGAGCATTCCCTTTACCAGGCTCGCCGCCAACATTTAAAAGCCCCACCCTCGGACTAGAACTTCCTAAAAGAGATTTTGCAAGAATGTCTCCAATTAAAGCGTTTTGATAAATATGATTAGCTGTACTTTCGATATTAGATCCTGCATCAATTAAAAGCATCAAACCTTTAATAGTTGGAAGAAAACAAACTATACAAGGTCTTTCAAAACCAGGAATGCGCTTAAGCCCAAAGAGAGCAGCGGCTGTAGCAGCGCCAGTATTTCCAGCTGCAACAACAGCATCAGCCTTGCCTTCAGCAACTAATCTGTTTGAAACAACAATACTACTATTAACTGCTTTTTTTACAGCGCGGGCAGGGTTTTTTTCTCCCATATCAATTTCATCATTAGCTTCGTGAATCTCTAAATCCAAGCCACTGGAATCTTGAATCACAAAAGATTCAGTACTAGCTGAAAGCTCAGACGCCTTAGAAACACCTAAAGCAATAAGGACACGCTTAATTTCAGAAATCTTTCCAACAATATGAGACTTGATCTTAAGTTCACGAGAGGCTAATACGGCACCTTTGACAATCTCGTCAGGCGCGTGATCTCCCCCCATTGCATCAAAAGATATAGAAATCTTATCCATTATTATTTTTGTGGCTTAATCTTCAAGTTCTTCAATAGGATCATCAGGAAGCTCTTCGTCAAGCTCTGCAGCAACAGCTGCAGCAGCAAAATTTAAGCCCGGATCTTCTTCTGTTAGAAGTTTTTTCTCAATCTCTTCATCAGGAGCAACAATAGGACTTACCGTAACTACTTCATCTCCATCATCAAGCTTTTGAACTCTAACACCAGTTGCCATACGGCTTTGCTGAGTGATTTGCCCAGCAGTTTGACGCACTATTACACCGTTTGATGAGCAAATAATAAATTCATCATCTGTTTTCACCGCTGTAAGAGCAGCTAACCTGCTTTGCGCTGATTTAAATTTAATACCAATTAAACCTAAGCCACCACGACCTTGAACTCTAAACTCACTAACTTTAACTCTCTTACCAAAACCATCAGTAGTGATCATCAGCAAATTAGCATCATCAGCATCAATAACATCAAAACCAACTAAAGTATCATCATCACGAAGACTCATAGCTTTAACGCCTCTAGCAGTTCTGCCTAAAGGTCTAAGCTCTTCCTCACTATATCTAATTACCATGCCTCGAGCAGTACCCAAAACTAAAGTCTTGGAACCATCTGACATTCTTACCCACGCAAGTGAATCTTCCTTGTCAAGAGCCATTGCAATGATTCCCGTTTTACGCACATTAGAAAATTCACTGAGTCTAATTTTCTTAACTGTACCTTTTAAGGTAAGCATATTAAGGAAGGAATCCTCACGGAATTCTTTAACTGGAACAACAGCAGTAATAGTCTCGCTAGGCTTAAGAGCTATAAGGTTAACTAACGCCTGACCTTTACTCTGACGAGTTCCTTCTGGAAGATCATAAACTTTAGAGCAGTAAACTCTACCTTCATTTGTAAAGAATAAAAGAGCGTTATGCATTGAAGCAATAAAGAAGTCCTGAAGATCATCTTCTTCTCTTGTCTTCATTCCACCCTTACCACGCGTCGCGCGTCTTTGTCTTTCGAAAGTTTTAAGAGGAATTCTCTTAATGTAATCTTGTGTTGTTAAGAAAACTACCATCTCTTCATTAGCGATTAGATCTTCTGCGGAGAAAGCACCATCATCACCACCAACTGCAAGTATTTTAGTCTTACGTTCGTCTTTGAATTTTTCTTTTACTTCTAAAGTCTCTTCTTTAATTACCTCAAGAATAAGTCCTCTACTAGCTAAAAGTTTTTGCAAAGCTTTGATTTTCTTAAGAAGCTCTTTATGTTCTTTTTCAATCTTCTCGCGCTCCAGTCCTGTTAGGCGACGAAGCTGCATATCCAAGATCGCAGAAGCTTGGATCTCAGTAAGCTTAAATTTCTTCACCAAACCTTCACGAGCAGTCTCTGTATCTTTAGCTTTTCTAATTAGATCAATTACTTTATCAATATCATCTAAAGCAAGAAGTAAACCTTGTAAAATATGATCTTTCTTTTCAGCTTTATCTAATTCGAATTGAGATCTTCTAGTAACAACCTCGACTCTATGTTCGATAAACTCTCTAAGAATTTCCAGCAAACCAAGTTGCTTAGGCTTCCCTTTTACAAGAGCAACTGTATTGATCGAGAAGTTTTGTTGTAGCGGTGTTTGTTTAAGCAAGTTATTTGCAACCACTTCAGGTCTAGCATCACGCTTAAGCTTAACCACGATACGCATTCCCTGACGACCAGACTCATCATTAGCATCAGCGATACCATTAATTTTTTCGTTACGAACTAAATCAGCGACTTTGGTAATGAATTGTTCTGGACCTACTAAGTAAGGAAGCTCAGTAATAATAATTGCTGTTGCTTTTGATCTGCCAGTTCCGACTTCATCAATAGTATAAGTTCCTTTAACAGAAACAGATCCCTTACCTTTCGTGTAAGCATCTTTAATACCTTGAGTTCCTATGATAGTAGAACCTGAAGGAAAATCTGGACCCTTGATAATCTTATTCATTTTTTCAAATGGAATTTCCGGATCATCAATCATCGCAATCACACCATCCAACACCTCAGTTAAGTTATGTGGTGGAATATTAGTTGCCATACCAACAGCGATACCAGTACTTCCATTAAGTAATAAAGTAGGGACGCGAGTTGGAAGAACTATAGGTTCTCTAAGCGAACCATCAAAATTATCTTGGAAATCAACTGTCTCTGCTTCAATATCAGCAAGGACAGAAGTAGAGATCTTTTCTAATTTTGACTCAGTGTATCTCATCGCAGCAGGACCGTCATCCAAACTACCAAAGTTACCGTGACCATTAATTAGAGTGTATCTAGAACTAAAAGGTTGCGCTAGACGCACCAAAGAATCATAAACAGCAGTATCACCATGGGGGTGGTACTTACCAAGCACTTCACCAACAATACGAGCACATTTCTTAAATGGCTTATCAGGTGTCATGCCCATATCGTGCATAGCAAAGAGTATCCTTCTATGTACTGGTTTTAGGCCATCTCTAACATCTGGAAGCGCACGACTAACAATTACTGACATAGCGTAATCAATGAAACTACGTTTCATTTCTTCTCGAATATTTATGTCATTTATGTTTCCGCCGTCTTTAAAAAGTTTCTCTTGTTCAATTGCCATACTTAAATTATTTTACTACAAATCTCAGTCTAGTTAAGGGTTTTCAGGAATTTTCTCTATTTTTATACAAAAAAAAGGGCTTGAGTTTATTCAACCCAAGCCCTTTAATTAAGCTTTAATTACTAGAGGCTTTTTTTAACAGTTTCTTTGAACTGCTTACCTGCTGAGAATGCTGGAACGTTAGAAGCACCAATCTGTATCTCTGCACCAGTCTGTGGATTACGGCCCACTCTAGCTTTTCTGTGACGTCTTTCAAACGTACCAAATCCAGCTAAAGTAACTTTTCCGCCACCTGCAACTTCACTAGTAATAGTGTCTAGGATTGCTGTTACAACTTGGTCAACTTGTCTTTGAGTTATACCAGTTTCTTCAGCGATCTTCGAAATTAATTCACCCTTATTCATCAAATTTCTCCTAATATATCAATCTGAACCTATATTTTAAGGCTTTGCCTTAAGCTACAAACATCGGAAACCCTTTATTTATAGCCTTATTAGTGAAAGTACTATGAAAACGCTTTTTTTACAAGGTATAACAGGTTTATTTTGCAAAAAAAGTCAAAAAAAACTAGTTTTTACTGTTATAATGTATATACGGGCTTGGCTTTAAATAATGCTTAATGCTTATAGAAAGCTATATTTTAGCCCAAGGGGAAAGAGTGAAAGGTTATAATATATATCACTCATAACCCGAGCAAAGGCGCTCCTAGGATTACTAGGAACTGCTATTGATGTTGGGTCGTCTTAATAAGCAAAGATCCAAAAGAAAGAGAGCAATGGGCGTAGAAGCACCACAAACAGCTAAAGTCGAATCCCTTTTATCTAAGGGTATAGGTTCGCGCGGTCAATACAGTAAAGCGGAAGTAAATAAACTTGCACAAGAGATTTCTGATTTAACTGGCTACGATCTAGTTACAGTTAGAAGTTTTCTTAGAAACAAGGCTTTTCAAAGTGGTGATCTTAAAACTTTGAACATTATTAGGTCTTTGCTTTTAAAACAAGGCGAAGCTAAACCTGTTCAACAACAAGTGCTGACTCCTCAAGCTGCTCCAGCAAAATCAAACACTGGAGATGTGGACTTACTACTTCATCAAATTTTTAATATCAAAAACGATATTCAACAACAAAAAACTCAACTCTTTAACGCTGCAAGATCCCCTTTACCAGGACAAGTGAAAGCAGATAACCAAAGGTTTGCTTCGCTTTTAAGTGGTAACGTAACAAGCCCAAGACAATTCGCCTCACTTCTTGTAAACAATAAAGCTACTTTTATTTTACTTAAATCAAACCCAGTTGCATTGCCATTCATACTTACTATGACTAATCCAAATGTTAGTAATAATCCTGTTTTCTTTAATGCAATTTCTGCCTTTGTTGCAAACATGATGAAGCTTAAGCAAGCTAAGCCAACAAGAACTGAAGAAGATGATCAAATCGAGCATGATAGAGAACAAGAAGCCCATCTTGATGAGATTGAGCGCAAATCAAGTGTGGTTAGCCAACTTAAAGAAGTAAGCTCAGGAAGCAGAGCAGGCAAGCTAAAGGATTTTTTACTAGAAGCAGAGAGATTTGCAGAAGAAGAGATCGCAAATTTATGGTCTATCTCTCTTAAAAAAGAGAAGCAATTAGAGCAACTTGTGCGCAACCTGCCTGATGATATTAAACATATGGTAGAAAGATCTCCACATTTAAATCCTAGGCAAGTTTTAGATAAAATCAAAGAGATTCAAGGTAAGAAAAAGTAAACTTATCTAATGAGTGATAACCGTGATCAAGTAGTTGAATATATCTGTGAGCGCTTTGCGCAAGAAGATTTTATTTTAAATAATATTCTTAGCCGCCAAGAAGAAGGTGGCGGTCCAATGATGAACGTGGGTCCAGACCAGGGCAAATTCCTAAACCTATTGATAAAGTCTCACAAAGCTAAAAATGTTTTAGAGATCGGTAGTTATTATGGCTACAGCTCAGTCTGGATGGCTAGAGCGATTCATGACTTAAATGCAGTTAATGGCGGTGGACACAAACTAGACTGCGTAGAAGTCTCAGCGCAGCAAGCTGATATAATTCGTGAACATTTTATTCAAGCTGGTCTAGAAAATGATACTGAAGTTTTTGAGGGTTCTGGCATAGATATCATGGAGAAGTTTATTAAAGAAAAGAGAGCTTACGACATAGTTTTTATAGATGCTGATAAATCTAATTATTCAAACTACATGGATCTTTCTACTAAACTTTTAAGAAGTGGCGGTTTGCTGCTAGTAGATAATTGTATTTGGAATGGTGCTGTAGTTAACCCTGGCGCGCCAGAAAAATCCACTCAAGCCATACAAGCCTTTAACGACAAGCTCTCAGCTTCTTATGATTACGAATCAACCATAGTAACCATTCAAGATGGCTTAGCTTACGCTGTTAAAAAATAACTATCTAGAAGATTTGAGAACTTTCACTTCAGGAGCCTGAGCAAGCCTCTGAGATTCTTGCAATTCATACAAAGCTTGAGCAGCAGCTACTAGCCACGCCATTTTTTTAACAGCTTTAATCACAACTAGATCTTTGGGGCTATAAACCTCCACGCCATCTTTACGAGAAATAGCTCCATTGATTTTAAGTTTTGCTAAGTCATCAGCATTTAAACTAAGCAATCCTGCGTTAACTATAGGACCTGGGTTTCTCGGGTCATTAGGAGTGATGCGCATGCTAATTACATAATTTTTAATTCCTGGAATCACTTGATCATTTGCAATTGCAAACTCTAATTCAACAGAGCAATCTTTAGGATTAATTTTAGAATTTTCTACTTTTAAGACCTGCGCTATAAATTTTTCGGAGATGCCCTTTATGCCTTCTTTAGATAAAATTACGCTCTTAAAACCAGGCTTTCCATCAGGTTCAAGAATGATTTCAGAAATCGAAGGTCTTTGATCTTTAATAAGCTTAGCCATCTCATCCATGACCCATTTCTTATCATTGTCTCTTTGTTTAGCTGGATTCGTGCATCCTGGTAAAGCAAGCACTCCAGTTAAAGCTGCTGCTCTTCCAAGTCTTCCTAAAAAACTACTATTATTAATCATTCCCCCGTCTCCTCAATAAAAATATAGCATAAGCCTTAAAAGCTTAAACTAGCTCTACAAAAAGATCATATTCATCACACTCAGTAACTTTCACTTTAATAATTTCACCAGGCAGCGGGCGCTTAGTAGCTGGCACATTTTCAATAAATAAAAGACCGTCAATCTCAGGCGCGTCTCTAAAAGATCTACCAACTATGCGAGAGACCTCTATAGGTTTCTCATCATCTAGAAACTGCATGTCTATTTTATTAGGATCTAAATTAGCCTGAGCGTTAGCGTCAGAAGTGTTTGGAACTGCAGCCCCATTCTTTGCTTGAACTGATTCAAGAGCTTCTTCTTCATATTTAACTTCATGCTCATAGTACTCAACAAGCATCTCAATTTCCTTACCAAGAAACTCTTCATTTTTCTCTAAAGAAATTTGCTGTTGAAGTTTCATAAGAGCATCCTTGCGTTCCTCTTTAATCTCCTCAGGAACTTGCTCTTCAAAGTCATTAGCAGGTGTGCCAGGCTCAGACGAGTAAGTAAAAACACCAACTCTATCAAAACGAGTCTCTTTTACAAAATCATAAAGCTCTTTAAAATCTTCATCTGTTTCACCAGGAAAACCAACTACAAAAGTAGTGCGTAAAGTCCCTTCAGGCATTTTATCTCTAATAAGTTTTACAGTATCTCTAACTGTTGAAGGTCTGCGCATTGCTTTAAGCACATTAGGGCTTGCATGCTGCAAAGGAATATCTATGTAATTAACAATATTAGAATTTTTAACCATCACATCTAACATGCCTTCATCAAGTTCAGTTGGGTAAGCGTACATAATGCGCACCCATTTCGCTCCAGACTCTTTAGCAACTGCCTCTAGAAGCTCGCCTAAAGCTCTTCTTTTATAAAGATCTGTACCATAGTCTGTACTATCTTGAGAGACTAAAACTAATTCTTGCGCTCCACCTTTTACTAAAAGTTTCGCTTCTTCTACAACATCTTCAATCGCTCTTGAGCGCATGTCTCCACGCAAATGAGGAATAATACAAAACGCACATCTATGATTACAACCTTCAGCAATTTTCAAATAAGTGCTTGGGCTAATTTGTGTTTTAACTCTAGGAGTAGCCGTGCTAGCAACTGCTGTAGGTATAGCATCTACTTTAACTATCTTAGAATCTTTACCAGCGTTTATGTTTTTAGTGACTTCTTTAACAACATCTAAAATATCAGCAATGTTTCCTGTGCCCACCACAGCTTGCGCTTCAGGAAGCTCTTCAAAAATATCAGCTTTATACCTTTGAGCCATGCAGCCAGTAACAATTAATTTTTTACCCTCATCAGCAAGGTCAGAAAGAACATCTATGCTTTCTTGAGTACTATCTTCTATAAAAGTACAAGTGTTAACTAAAGATAGATCAGCTTTGCTTTGATCGCCAGTAATTGGGTAGCCCGCAGCATGCAAAATACCAATTATATTTTCAGTATCCACCAAATTTTTAGGACAACCTAAGGTAGTTACTCCAATAGTTGGAAGCTTTTTAGCTGTTTTTTCTTTACTTGGATTGGCTGTAGTCATGATTTCTTGAAAGCCTTTCTTGGGCTTACAGGTTAAGAATTATAGCATAAATGTAAATACCCTTAGCAGGGCGCGTTTTAGAGGCTTATTTTTAGTAAACTTGAGATCTTGAGAAGATATCAGCAAGCTCCTCTGAAAGATGCCCTTTAAGAGAAGAAGGTAAATTACTAAATGGCAAATGAACTTCATCACAACGAGGGTTAAGTTTATCTTCAAAATCAGCTATCGGGAATTTAAGCAAGTCCACTTTTTTTACTCCCTCGCTTTCAACAACCCTAATAAGCAAACTTGCTCTAAAGCCATTATTACCAATATTTCTAAATGAAAGAAAAGGTTCTAAATTTACTTTATTTTTATAAGATTCTCCAATCTTCATCATAACAAGAGCAAACATAGTGTTAAAACCAGGTTTCTTCGCATCAAGAAAAGTCGGGAAAATAATCACAGAGCCATCTTGCTTTTTAAAATTATCATTCAACGCAAACCTAACAGTGAAACGAAGTTGCCCTTTTTGATTAAGATTATCATTGGATTTATCAGCAGTGTTTTTTGCTTCAAGTATAGTCTGCAAACCTATAACTCTTCTAACAAAACCATCTTCAGCTTTTAGCATTTCTTCTTTCAAGCTTCGAGTACCGTAGTCACTGCCTTTCCTAAAACCTGCTTTAAAAGCCTCTTTAGTAGCTTCATCTGCAAACTCTTGATAACTACCATCAGGCAACCTTATTTTATAAATTGCTCGAAAAGACCCATCATCATTTTTCTTGTGCTCAAGTGATTCAAGCACCTCACCTTTTTTATTTTTAAGCTCAAAGCCTTTAGGTTTTTCTGGACTTGCACAAGCCGCTAAAAACATTAACGGTAAAGTTTTTATAAAATTTGCTGATCTTGGAACGCCTTTGTTCATTTAAATACCCCTCTTAAATCGATCTAGAAAAATAATAACACGCTATAGCTTAAGCACATTATCAATAGAAATAGTCCCCATCTCATAAGCCATCTGAGCTTGGGCGTCGTTATACTGCGCGATGCTATCTATAAGATTAATTTGCGAATCACTCAGCTCTTTTTGACGAGTCACTACTTCATTCATCACGCCTATTCCGTTTTCATATCTTAGTCTTGCAAGTCTTAAGCCTTCTTTACTAGCTTTCACTTCTTGAGCTGCTGCAATAATAAGTGATTTTGCTTTTTCAAAATTTAAAAATGCAAGTCTCAATTCTTTTTCAATTGAAATTTCAGCTTTCTGATATTCAAGCTTTGCTTTTTTAGCAGCTGCTTTAGATCTCATTGCATCAGAAACAGGACTAAGGCCAGCCCCTTTACCCATATCAAAACTAAGCTGAAAACCATAAGTATTTAAGCCAGTCAAATCAGAAGCTTCTGCTCCCGTACCACCAATATCAGCAAAGAGATCAAAGTTTGGTAAAAAGTTTCCAATCTTGGAGAGCGCCTCTTTAACTGCACCTTTTTTATTTAAAAGCGCGCTTTTTATTCTAGGGTTATTTTCTTTAGCTGTATTTAAAAATTCTTTCATTGATATATCGTTATCAACCAAATTTAATTTTTCAAACTCAGCTTCATTTACTTTAAGCGGGCTTGTTAAATCCATATTCAAGTGCTCAGCAAGGTTAATCTCAGATTCTCTAAAACCTGCTTGCTGGTTAATAAACTCTTGCTGAGAACGAGCAAAACGAGCTTCAGCCTGATAAACATCATACTTAGTGCCAATACTCCCTTTTAGAAATTTTTGGGCTTGATCAAAATCAAGATGAGCTTCTTGCACAGACTTTTGTCTATTGTTTAAACTAACTTGTTGTCTTAAAAGATCATTATAAAAAACTACAGTCTCATAGATAGTTTTATTGAACTGGTCTACTTCGTTCTCTTTCACTGCATTTTTATAATGTTTTTGCGCCCAAGTAAGAAAGGCATTAGTGCCGCCACTAAAAGCTCTATAGTTAATTCTAAAATTACTATTCACCAAGCTTTGATCAACAGCTCTTTGAAGATCTGGTGTAATAAAAATTGCTCCATCAAAACTAGTTCTTTTTAAGTTATATTCGAGATCAGGAAGCATTGTAGAAAATTGTTGCCAAAAATCCCACTTAGCAACAAGTGAATCTTGCTTGGCAATGTTTAGATTTATATTTCTTTCAATTGCAGTAGCAAGCGCGTCTGCCAGGCTTAAATCAACTGCTTCAGTTAAAGAGGCTTCTAATTTAATTGGCGGGTAATTAGTCTCTTCAGGGGCAGCATAGAAAATAGCTTGAAGATCTACCTTATTATCCTGAACAGTTCGAATAATTTCATCATCAATTTCAGTATTAGCGCTCATATTCAATAGATAAGGCTCTTTAGTAATTAGAGGCTTTTGCTCTTCTTTATAAGGCTGCAGCTTAATATTCTCTATTTCTTGAGCGAATAAAGGCTGTGCAAGAATTATTGCCAATATAATTGCTAAAAATATTTGGTTTTGCCGGTTTGTAGGCATCTAAACAACAGTATATAATGAGCTAGGTGAAAGTCGTATTTCTAGGTACGCCCGAATTTGCGGTGCCATGCCTTGAAGCTTTAATTAAAGATCAGTCTATTCAGGTTTTAGCTGTTGTCAGCCAACCTGATAAACCTGTTGGACGAAAACAGGTTTTAAGTCCGCCAGCTGTAAAAGTCTGTGCTGAAAAGCATCATATACTTGTTCTTCAACCAGAGAATATTTCAAAAGATAAAATTGCCCTCACAACATTAAAAAGTATTAAGCCTGATATTTTAGTCACTGTTGCCTACGGACAAATATTAAAAGAAAACGTACTCACTCTTGCGCCTAATGGAGTAGTGAATTTACACTCAAGTTTACTTCCAGATTACAGGGGACCTGCCCCAATGAATTGGATGATTATTAATGGAGAAAAGACAGTTGGTGTGACAAGCATGGACACAGAGCTGACTGTAGATACTGGTGATATTTTAATGCAAGCTGAAACTGAACTCGGTGAAAACGAGAACACTGAAGAACTAGCTAAAAGGCTTTCTAAAATTGGCGCTGATTTATTAGTTAAAACTCTTCATGATTTTAAGAAAATCAAACCTATAAAACAAAAATATGGGGCAAATTACCCGGAGCATAAAAAGCTAGCTCCTTTCATGGATAAGAAGCTTGGGCTGATTGATTTCACTCAAGAAGAATTAGTTCTAGGCTCAGCAAATCCTCGTCAGTCAGATTTTAAAATAGTTAAAAAGAACAATGCACAAAATATTCACAATTTAGTACGAGGCACCTATCCTTGGCCAGGAGCAAGCTTTATTCATAATGAGCAAAACATCAAGCTCTTAGAAACACGTGTCTGCGATGCTAATTTATCCAAGGAAATTTTAGAAGCAGCAAAAGAAAAATCAAAGAATCTAAGTGCTGGTCATTATCTAGGAACAAAAGATAATTCACTTTTTGTGAATACTCATGATGGAGTTTTAGAAATTTTAAAAGTTAAGCCTGCTGGTAAAAAAGAAATGACGGGGAAAGATTGGGTCAATGGGACTCACCTATATGTTGGTAACATAGTTTAGAACTACATGTCCTGGGGTGTGATCTCCTCACCTTCATCAGAATCTCCTGGCATAATCTTAGAGAAAACTTTTAAGAACATAATGAAAACAAAAGCCAGGGCTGAAAAACCTAATGCTACACCTTTCCACATGCCTTCAAAATACATAAGCATAATTCTAGCAAAGAATGGGTTGCTTCGTTAGACTCGCAATGACAGCTTGTCATCACGAGGAGCCGAAGGCGACGTGGTGATCGCAAAGACACTTAGCTTAGTGTAAATGCGGGCTGTTTTATAAGAGCATTACCAGACTCTAAAGCAATATCAGATGCTATATCCTTAGAGAGGCTAATAGTATCTTCAAGAGACACTCCATTTATATAATTTCCAGCGAGGTAAAGACCAGGGAATTTTTCAAGCTCATTTTTAAGTTGTTTAATTCTATAGCTATGCCCTAAGTTATATTGAGGAATTGCTTTTTCTAAAATCATGGTGTCTATTACTTTAAGTGATTCATTTTTTAAATTTAAAAGTTCTTTTTGCTCTTTGAGAGCAAGCTTCTCAAGATTTTTCTCTTTGATGACTTGAGACTTAGTTGCTCCGCCCATTATGCTTACTATAAGGTTTTCATCACTCAGCTCTCTTTCTTTAAACATCGAGCTTAAAAATAAAGTACCAATAGTATTAGTACCTTTAGCTTTATGAACCAAATAGCCAAAACCTTCTAAAGGCTTATCTATAGTCATTGCAGCTAAGACCACAGGCGCGTAATATATACGTCCTAAAAGGTTCTTTAAAAAACCATATTTATCATGATGAAGAAGACTAGCTGCCTGAAAGGCTTTTGTGGCAATGATTAATTTCGCTCCACTTACAGTCCTAGAAACGACCAAACTATCAGCATGGTTTTCACGAGTCCCAATCTCAATTTCATAGCCATTATCATCAGAAGATTTAAGCTTTCCTTCAACGTCAACAATTATGTTTTCAAGACCAATTTCTTTACTAAGTGCTTCTATAAGCACCTGCATTCCATTATCAAAAGAGCATATAGAAAGCTCTTCTTTTGACTTTTTAGATTTACCAGCAAATACTTTTTTAATCAAACCGAAAAAAACACTTCCATCTTTCTTCTCAGCTTCAACAAGTGGCGTGAAAATCGATTTCGCAGAAAGCAACTCTACATCACCAGCCCATATACCTTGAAGAAAAGTAGAAACCATATTATCCAAAAGCTCTTTCCCAAATTTCCTTGAAACAAAGTCAGAGACAGTCTCATCATCAGGCGCCTTGTCAATCCTAACAAATGGCTCCATTAAAATTCTAAGTTTACCTTTTAAAGAAAGGAGACTCGTAGTTAAGAAAGGAAGAAAGCCAATAGGAACTTCCTCTAACTTATTTTTAAAATGGATAAATCTTTTAGAATTTTTAAAACTAGTTTTAATAAGCTTATCTTCTAAGCCTAGTTCCTTAATTAGCAAGCTCATATTTTTAGCTTTACTTAAAAAACTATTGGGACCAAATTCATAGAGGATCTTTTTGCCATCTTTAGCAGTATATTCTCTTGTATTTATAGAGCCGCCAAGGTGATTTGATTTTTCTATGACTAAAACACTGAGACCCTGCTTTTTAAGCTCATAGGCAGCAGTTAAACCGGCTAAGCCAGCTCCAATAATAATTGCATCATATTGAGTTCTTAAATCACTCACAACAACCATTCTAGCAAATCAAGTCTAGCGGGCGTTACGTTTAACGTGAAAAAGGATATTGTCTAATTCAGCTTGAGGATCTTTAATCCAATCTCGAGCATAGATTCTATGAACTTTCCATCCAAGAGATTCAAGCACTTGCTTTCTTAACCTCTCACGGTCACGAGCTGTTGAAGCGGACTGGTACATATAACCATCAGTCTCAATTGCTAAAAGATATTTGCGAATTTCAGTGTCTTCCTCTTCTGTATAAACAGCAAGATCGATTCTATAGCTAGAAGTACCAAGATATTTTTGAACTTTATAACCATGCTCTTCAATAGCCTTAGCTATATTATCTTCAATACTTGTTAAAGTTTGCTGAGAGCACATATCTTCAACCACATAAGAATCATCAATTCCTATGTTGCCGCCAGCTTGAGTATAGGCTAAGTACTGTTTTAATAAAGATGCGCCTTTAGCACTAGTTCTTGACAGATCAATGTCACCAGCAGTGATTGAACTAAACACTTTTAGTTTATTTCTAGCACGAGTAACAGCAACGTTTAGTCTTCTATGTCCGCCATCTTTATTAAGTGGACCAAAATTATGTGAGAGCACACCTTTTTTATCTCTTGCATATCCAATACTAAAGAAAATTACATCACGCTCATCACCTTGAACATTCTCTAAGTTTTTAATGAAACAAGCATCAACTTGATCTTCCATAAAATGCTTTTCTAAGCCCTCGTTCTTTCTAAGAAGCTTTTCAAGTTCACGTTCAATAGCTCCTTGCTGCGCTTCAGAGAATGCTATTACACCTAATGATTGATCGGGGTTAGCCTGGTAATGATCTATGATTGCTTGAGCTACATGCTTAGATTCATTACGGTTAAATCTAGAACCACGCTCATAATAACCATTTTCAACTAATTCAAAATGCACACCATACTTCGCGTCTGTAGAAACTGGCGACGGGAAGGTTATAAGACTATTTTCATAAATATATCTGTTAGAAAAAGTTATAAGACTTTCATGGCGACTACGATAATGCCAGTTAAGAGTACGGTTCTCTAAAAATACAGCAGCTTCATCAAGCACGCTATCAAACTGAACAGCATCTTCATCGTACTCTTCATCATCATCAAGACTTAAGTTAAAAAAGTTAGTAGGTGGAAGCTGGTGAGTATCACCTGCAAGCACCAACTGTTTACCACGGTAAATAGAAGGTATAGCATCTTCAGTACGGATTTGTGATGCCTCATCAAAAATAACTATATCGAAATCAATAGAATTTTGATCAATCAACTGACTCACTGTTAAAGGACTCATCATCCAGCAAGGCTTAAGTGTTTGCAAAAGATCAGGGATTTCTTTAACGAGCATGCGAATTGGCTTATGACGGCGTTTTTTATTAAGTTCAGCATTAAGAATCTGCATAGAATCTTGATGCACCGAACTTGATGCAAACTCAATCCAGTTAAGAGCCAGGCGCTTAGCTAGTTCGATATTAACTTTAGAAAGTTGCTTAAGATCAAGGTCATTAAACCTATCAATTAATAATTGCTGCTGTTCACCAGAAAAGCTACGCATACACGAGCTTTCAAGCTCAATTTTATCTATCCATAATTGATAGAATTTTTTACGAAATTTACGCTTAAGATCACCCGCATTGTTCTCTGATGGGTTATGCAGAAGTGAGTCTATAAACTGCTTTAAGCCAGCCTTATCAATCTCCGATCTAAGTTTTTTAAACTCTATCCAATCTTCAATTTTACTTATATTGTCTATAAAGTCTTGAAGCTTATTATTTAGCTCTTCGAAACTTAAATTTTCTATATCTATATTATCCTGAGGGAAAATTGATCTATAGAATTCAAGGTGAAACTTAACAAGATCAGAAGCTAATATTAACTGCTCAGCTTTTGATTTAAATTGCTCAAAATCATCATTATCGGCAGAGTCTGAAACAACCTGCAGAAGCTCAGTGGACATTTGACTATGACCTACTTTATTTAAAATTTTCTGCACCCATTGAATAGCTGTAAGTGTTTCTTGCCAGTCAGTATCATATTTTTTATAAAAATCACCAAGTGCTAATGAATATTCAGATTGATGACCTTCAAGCTCTTCTTTTTTCTCAGTAAGTTTAACTGCTTGCTCCAAATCATTCACTAATGAACTTAAATTATCAATATCATTGTATAAAGTAGTCTTTTTAACCTGAGCCATTGTCTTCCAGTAGCCGATATTCAAGAACTTAAAGACACCTACATATTCAGTAGTAAATTTAGTAAGAAGCTCGTTATGATTTAGCATCATAAAGCTCTCACTATATTTAGCAAGCAAAGTATCTTTCTTAGTTTCTACTTGCCCGTGCTCATTCTGCGCTTGGACAGCTAAGTTTTTAACTTGATCTAGTTTATTTCCGGCAAACCACTCCTGTTTAGGGAAAGGCGACTCTATAGCAAGCTTACAAGCATCAGATAGCCATTTAAATTGGCGCATATTAGTAACTTCACGATTGAAGTAGTCTTTTGCTATTGGGTTTGCAAAAGATTGAAGCTTAGTAAGAACATTTTGGAATTCAAGGAAATTACCTTTAATCTCATTTTCGAGTTCAAAACTTAATTTAGAAGGAGATGCATTTTTCCAAATGTAATTAGGGAAATCATTTAGGATTTCTTCTTTCTTCTCTATTTGAGTAAAAAGATAGTCCAAGTCAGAAAGCTCTTTTTCTGTAAGCCTTTCAATACTACTTATATTAAAATTATTATCTTCAACATCACTAAGCTCAGCAAGCTCACCATAAATTTCATATAGAGATTTATTTATCGGGTGACGAAGTTTATGCAATTCAGCGATGCCAGCATGCATCTCTTGCTTAACCTCATTAATATTATCTATAAACGGGTAACGCTGAGTGTTAACAGCCAGCTCTTTTATTTCATCAACTGAAATTTTTAGATTGCTAATAACATCTGATTTTTTACGGCGAGAGCCATGAAGCTCAAGGCAGTATTTATCTAAGCCACTAGCTTTAAGCCTATTAGTAACTACTTCAAGAGCAGCTTTCTTTTCACTAACAAAAAGTATCTTTTTGTTTTGAGCTAAGCTTTCAGCAATGATATTAGATATTGTTTGAGATTTCCCTGTCCCTGGAGGACCTTGAAGCACAAAGCTCTGACCAGCTTTGGCAGCATAAACTGCTTCTTGCTGAGAGCTATCAGCATCTAAGATCTGGAAGGATTGGTTAGCATTAACTTTATCGTCTAGCTCTTTAGCCTTAAAAACATTTTTATCAATCTCACTATTATCAACTTGCTCACCAGAAAAAGATCTGATAACTGGGTGATTTAAGATCTTAGCTTTATTCTCTTCAAGATCTTTATACATTGAAAGCTTAGCAAAAGAAAAAAGACTAACAGTGGTTTCATCCACAAGCTCCCAGTTACTTTGAGCTTTTATAATAGTTTCTATTTTTGTTTTTAATTTTTCTAAATCTTCCACTGCCTCAAGCTCAATGTCTTGAAGATCAGGAAGCTTGATACCATACTCATGCTGAAGCTTGTAAGCAAGTGTCGGGTTGATAGTCATCTCATCATCAATAACACTCATCTCACATGGTGCATTAATCCCTTTCTTAGAAAGAGAAACTGGGATCATAATAAGAGGTGATGATGCAGTTTCTTTATGAACCACGTCGTACCATTTTATAAAGTACATGCCTAAGTAAAGAATGTTTATCCCGTGTTCATTTAAGCTTGCTTTTGATCTAGTACGAAGTGTGTTTAATGCATTTGTCAAACCTTTATCATCACGGCTAGTTTGCAAAAAAGGTGTGTCAGTTGGGAATTCAGCTGTTGCCATTAAATCGTCAACAGGACTCATAGAGTCAAAATCTTCACCAGGAGGAAGATCATCTAAAGACATTGGGTCATCATCACCGAAAGATGCTGTGTCAACCACCTCAATAGATGGTTTTAAAAGTACAGTTTCTTCATCTAAAATTAAAGTCTTAAAAATATCAACTGCAGGATCAGAGATTTCTACAGATAAATTTGTGCGAGGTTTATAGTAAAGTAGTTGGTTACGGCGACTAAAATCTATAAGTCGTTTTTTCCAGTTCGTGATTTGATTTTCAGCACGCGACTTTGCTTTATTTTTAATATTAGTACTACTCGCCCCAAGATCGTCTATCGCCATCTTATCAAAAGACTGCTTATCTTAAGTGAATGTTCCCGGGTTTTAAAAAATTAACTACGCTTCTGCTTTAGCTTCTGCTGCAGGCGCTTCTTCAGCTTTAGCTTCTTCTTTAGGAGCTTCTGCTTCTTCTTTAGCTTTTTGAGCTTCTGCTTTCTTAGCTTCAGCAGCAGACTTCTCTTTCTCGCGCTTCTTCTTAGAAGGCTTGGTTTTAAGAGTTGCTTTAATTTCTTCTTTCTCTTTTCTAGTCTTAGCTTTATAAACAGCCGGACCGTTAGCTAGATCATGAGTAATTTCTTTTTTGATAATACCTTTAGCAGTGTCTGATGGCTGCGCGCCAACACCAAGCCAGTACTTAAGTCTTTCAGAGTTTAAGTGAAGATCTTTAGTTTTTGGATTATACAAACCAATAACTTCAACAGGTTTGCCATCTCTCTTTGTAGCCTTCTCCATTACAGATATTCTGTACATAGGGGCTTTCTTCTTTCCAAATCTTTGTAATCTAATTCTTAACATCTTTCTAAAACCTTTAACTTAAACAGCTGCAGCTGTTAACTCTCCTGCTTTCGCTACTGGATCAGCAATCTCGCTGAAGTTTCCTTCAGAGAAATGTAATCCTACTTCTCTATCTGCTGAGCCTGGCTCAGTATCACTACCGTGAATTGCATTATCATCTAGACTTTTACCAAAAACATTTCTGATAGTTCCTTCAGCAGAATCAGCAGGGTTAGTAGCACCCATAACTTCTCTAGCTTTAGCAACCACGCCTTCGCCTTCCCAAATCATTCCTAGTAAAGGACCAGATGTAAAAGACTCAACTAAACTTCCAAAGAAAGGTTTTTCTTTGTGCTCAGAGTAATGTTCTTCAGCAAGTTCTTTTGATGCAGTATAGACTTTCATCGAAACACATTTTGCGCCCAATTTCTCAACTAGCATCTTTACGATACCAACTGAATCACCCCTGCCAAATGCAAGTGGTTTAACTGCTAAAAATGTTCTTTCTACTGCCATGCAAGCGATAATTGTAACAATTATATACATGAATTGTGTGAAAAAATAATTAGATGTTAGAGTATAGAAGTTAAAAATTAATGAACATGAGCAAAAGCCCTGTAAATACTAGCATTCAGAACTATAAATACCTCGACATCATCACTGTTATCTTCGTAACAACGCTACTTTTAAGCATATTGGTGGCTGGAATCAAAGTAGTTCGGCTTGAATTATTTGGTAAAGACATAGTTTTTGCAGCTGGCTTACTGATATTTCCTGTTTCCTACCTACTTGGAGACATCCTCACAGAGGTCTATGGATATGCAAGAAGTAGAAGAGTAATATGGACTGGCTTTATTACTGTCCTTGTTTCTGTAATTTTGACTAATATTTTTGTGCAGATGCCAGCAGACCCTAACTGGGGATTACAAGACGCTTATGAAAAAGTTTTTGGTTTAAGTCTTAGAGTTGCGCTTGCAAGTTTCACTGCTTATTTTTGTGGTGAGTTTGTTAACAGTTATGTAGTTGCAAAGTTAAAAGTGCTGACTAATGGTAAAAATCTTTTTTATAGATTGATTGGATCTACTATTGCTGGTGAGTTTGTGGACACTCTCATTTTCTATCCTCTAGCATTCGCTGGAATTGCAGGTTTCCCAACAGACTTGCTTATAAAAGTAATGATTACCAACTACATTATAAAAGTACTTTGGGAAGTCTTTGCTTATCCTGGTACTAAAATTATTGTACGTAAGCTCAAAGCACTAGAGCATGAAGATTATTATGATAAAGATACTGACTTTAGTCCCTTTGCTATTTTCAAAAACTAATTTTTCAAAAAACTCTAGCGTAGGCTTAGTATGCTTTTCAAGAACCTAAACACTAGATATAGTGAAAGCCTGTCTATAAGTTAATTAGCTCTAATGTACGGAACTATGCTTCTGTAAATCTGCGTCTTAGTATCAAGTATTTTAAAAGGGAGTATATAAAAATGGAAACATTCGATAAGAATTTTACACATAAAGGTATTGATTTTAAAGTTAAGCCTGGGACTGCAGTAACTGTCCATGAGCCAGATGTAGCTAAGTCTGGTTTCAATGAAAGAAACGATATCTATGCAAAAGGTGATTTGAAGACTAGTAAAGAAGTTTTTCACAGAGCTCTTCATGATGCAAAAGAAAGAAGAGAAGCTAAGAGAGCTACTCTTGCTCTTAGCCCTATGAGCGGCAATAAAGCAGCATAGAGAATTTCACAATTCCCCTTAAAAGGTCCGTCTCTTAAGAGAGGCGGGCTTTTTTATTGACATGATTTAATAAGCAATTAGGTGAAACCCCTTGAGAGATAGAGCTTCATCATTAAAAATTTATGGTGAAATCAAGATAATCCTAGACAAACTGCGTAATACGTGATATAAGTATTAATATAATGTTTGACAATATGATAATAAAACCATTTAATAAGAACATATAAAGGGCTGTCCATGACAGATTCATTAGCAAAACTAAATATACCTGGAGTCCAGGTAACAAGAGCACAAAATCACGATCCAAACTTTCTTGCATGGCAGGCTATTGGTCGTCCATTTAACCCTGAATCTCGAGTAGTCCAGGAGATCAGGAAAAAAGCAAAGCAAGAAGAAGAAAGTGGAAGATTTAGAGTAGTTGCTGAAGAATTGGCTCAGCCTGAAAAAATTGAACATAGAAAAAAAGCTATAGCTGCAGCAATTGAACAATCAGAACGTGAAGCCACTGCAAGGGCAAAGAGAAGAGAAGCAAATATCCAAAAGTTTCGAAATCGAATGAAAGAAAAAGGAATCAGCTTCCCGAATTTTAAAACTACAAGAAAGCTTTCTGGTGAGGGCGCAGCCTAAATACTTTTTAAAATTTCTTTTAGAACATAGCGACTATGCGCGTAGCTTAAGCCGCCTTGAATATATCCTATGTACGGTTCACGCAAAGGACCATCAGCAGAAAGTTCTATAGTAGATCCTTCTATAAAAGTACCAGAACCCATCACCACTTGATCATCATAGCCAGGAATATCATCAGCAATCGGAGTGAACATACTATTAACAGGACTATTGTTTTGAACTATTTTGCAAAAATTTAAAAGCTTAGCTTTGTCTTTAAACTTAATAGCTTGAATCACATCATTGCGACTAGCGTCAAATGATGGAATAGTCTCTAGACCTTCATCAGCAAAGAGCTTAGCAGCGAGTGACATTCCTTTCAGCGCTTCACTAACTATTAAAGGAGCCATAAAAAAACCTTGGAAAAACAAGCGTGTCTGATCAAACATACATCCGCCTTCTGGACCAATGCCTGGTGCTGTCAATTGCTCCGCTGCCTTATAAACTAGATCTTTCTTTCCAGCGATGTAACCGCCTGCTGGAGCAATCCCTCCGCCAGGATTCTTAATCAAAGAACCTGCTATGAGATCAGCATTCTCTAGTTCGCCACCAATACTAGTAGGCTCTTTTTCTTGAGTGAATTCACCGTAACAGTTATCCACAAAGACAATGATTTTAGGATTACGGCTACGAGCTTCTAAAATTAAATTTTTAATTTGATCCAGAGTCAAGCTATCTCGCCACTCATAACCGCGTGATCTTTGTATAAAAACCATTTTAGTTTTTTCAGTTACTAGCTCTAAGGCTTTTTTACTATCATTTAAAAATTTATCGTTAGTCTCTTGTCCCTGACTATCACCCAAAGCCGCCTCCGCTTTTAATGATTTATAGACAATTGCATATTTCTCCTCAAATTTTTTAAAAACAGTTTGCAAAGTGTCATAAGGAGTGCAGAGCGCAACCAGTTCATCACCAGCATTTAAATTCCCAAGAATCGCTGAGCTGATAGCATGAGTACCAGAAACTATTTGAGGTCTAACTAAAGCAGATTCTGTTTTAAAATAAGCTGCAAAAAGCTGATCTAATTTTTCTTTGCCAAGATCATCATGACCATAACCAGTCACCCAGCTAAAGTGGCTCGCCTGAATCCCGCAGTCTTTAAAGGCTTCAAGCACTCTTATTTGGTTATTATTTTTAATCTGATCTATTCTTTTAAAGACGGGTTCAAGCTTAATTTCAGCATCCACTACAAGCTTCTCTAGCTCGGCATCAGAGCCCGCTCTGACTTTATCTCTTTTATTCTTTGATAGTTCTGCTAAGCTCATTTTCTCTTTCCTTTCAATCTTCAGAGCTAAAACCCTGTGATTAAGAATCTTTTACTTTAGCATCCCTTAGAAAAGCCCTCTAAATAAGATTTTGGGCTATACAGATTCTTAAGAAAGCCTAAATTAGAAAGAATCCATTAACAAATGCGTAATAGCGCTTTCTCTGTTTTATAGTTAAAAACATAGCAAAAAGCTATTAAATCGAGGGGATTTATATGTCAACAACACCAATAGTTTCATTATTTAAAGATATTAAAGCACCTTTAGGTGCCACTAAAATTGAAGAAACAGAGTCTAAAGATTTTGCATCTTGCGCAGCTAAAACGACTAGCATAGTGGAAAACAAGCAAGCTGAAGCAAAAACAGCTGAAAGAAAGACCATTGCAGAACTTTCTACTCATCCAAGATCAGGAATAACAAGACTAGTTTTAAACCCAGAAGGAAAACGAATCACAACTATTACTGATAAAACTAAGATTAAAGACTTGCTTAGTAATTTAGCAAGGTTTAAGAAAACTAAATCTCCTAACCGTAATGGTGATTGGGTAAAGTTCCTTTTCAGACGTTAATTGTCTAATTTACTTAAACAGAATAAGATAGCTATAGATGGAAAATCTAATCTACGCTGTTGAAATACTAGGCTTACTTTTCGGGATTTTATTATCTTGTTTAACTTTTGCAAATGCAATTGAGCATCTTGGTGAGCATTTAAAACTTGGAGACCAAGTAACCGGAAGTATTCTTGCTGCTGTTGGTACAGCCTTACCAGAAACTTTAATACCTTTAGTTGCAATAGTTATTGCAGCGCAAGGTGGATCCATGGCTATAAACGGCACAACAGCTGCTCACGAAATAGCAGTTGGCGCTATAGTAGGTGCGCCTTTTATGCTTAGCACCTTAGCTTTCTTTTTAATGGGCTTAACTGTTTTCCTTCATAGAAAAACCAGAAAAACTAAAACCACTTTAAAAATAAATGTTGATCATTTAAAAAGAGATCTTTATTATTTCCTTGTTGCCTTTGCATTATTAATAGGCGCATCTTTCCTTGGACCAATGATGAAAGTCTTTGTAGTTGTCTGTTTAGCACTACTTTATGCATTCTATGTCCTTCAAACAATCAGAGCAGCCAAAAAACATCGCGAAGTAGAAGACGTGGATTTACCTGAGCTTTATGCTAAAAAGTTTTTTAAATTACCAGAAAATTTTACAAGCATCATAGGGCAGACGGTTATAAGTCTTTTAGCAATTATTTTCTTCGCTAAGTTCTTTGTTCACACTATAGAAACAGTCGCTTTTGTTTGGGGTGTTAGTCCTCTAGTTCTTAGTTTAATTATTACTCCGATCGCAACGGAGCTTCCAGAGAAAGTGAATAGTTGCATTTGGTCTAGCCAAAACAAAGACACACTTGCAATGGGAAATATAACTGGTGCTATGGTTTTTCAATCCACCATCCCAGGAACTATAGGGATACTTTTTACGCCTTGGCACTTTGATAGCCTCACTTACACATGTGCTTTTCTTGCTTTGACTTCAGTAGTAGCGCTTCTTTATCCAGTTATTTTTCACAAAAAGATTAAAGCTAATGCGATGATGCTTGCTGGGATTTTATATGTGGTCTATTTATATCTTGCATTCTTTAAGCATTTTTAAGTCATCACGAGGAGTCAATGGTGTCATCACGAGGAACGAAGTGACGTGGTGATCCAGTATATGGATTGCTTCGCTACGCTCACAATGACACTCGTCATCACGAGGAACGAAGTGACGTGGTGATCCAATGACAAAAAGCAAATACTCAATTCTAAAGACTAGATAAAACTACCTAGAAAATCATCTTATTTCTCTAAGTGCTGGGCATATAAGACTTAAGATGCCTATGACTATTGATACCGAGAAAACCTGGACTGTAAAAAATTGCAGATCTATATTAGCTTTCTGTCTATTAAGACAGATTGTAAGAGACTTTGAGGATTGCTGCGAAGATTTGCTTGATAGTGATTCTGATGATGAGATTAACTATTTAGTAGACACTTTAAAAGGCATATTGCCAGAAAGTAAAAAATACTTTAATAACAAATTTGATAAAGAGACTTTAGTAGAAGTCGGAACACTTGCTGAAATATACCAAGTTGCTAATCATTGTTTAAACGAGCCGCAAAAGGCACTAGACTTTTCTATCCACAATTCAATTAGCTATTTCCTTGAGGATTGCGGTGAGATGGATGGTTTGGAGCCTTATGATGTTAAAGTAAAAGTTCTAAAATTCTTTTTCCCAGAAATGAACATCCCGCAAGATAATTTAGAATCATTTTTTCATGAAATTTCTAGCAACTATAGAATGACTGACGCTAAGAGTTTAGAGAGTACTTATTTTAATAAAATTTGCAAATTCACAAATGATTTTGTTGAACTTAGATACCTTTGTAATTAAATTTGAGATTGCCACGCTTTGCTCGCAATGACCTTATTTTCAAGCTATTGCCTGAGCAGCTTCTGACTGTGTAAATTCTTTTATGATTTTGTTTATCCCTTCACGGATAAATTCATTATCTTCGATCATAAAGTTTTTACCTAAGGCTACTTTAGTTACTTTATCTCTATCTCTAAAATTCACTAAGACGGCATGCTTGCCTTTATTTTGTGGCTGGATAATAAAAGATCTTAGACTATGCAAAAGCTGAAAACTATCATTAACATGAGAGATATCTATATCAATCTCAACTGTTGTTAACTCTTCAAGGCTCTCAACACTATTAACCATGACGCTCACTTCACCCTCTGAACGTTTAGAGACGGTGCCTTCAATCAAAAGTCTATTACCTTTTTCTAGAAGTGATTCGAATTGCTCTAATTTAGAACTAAAAACGACACCTTCAATTCTAGCTTCTGTATCTTCTAAATTTAAAATTGCTATAAGCTTATTAGCTTTCGTAAGTTTTTTAGTGATGCCGCTCATAAGCGCTGTGAAAGTAACCTTCGCACCATCAGGAAGTTTTTCACACTGGCTTATAGAATTTTTAGCAATGATTTTTGTAAGCTGCTTCATTGCTGCCATTGGGTGATTATTTACATAAAGACCAAGAAGATCATACTCCATAGCTTGAGTTTCTCTTTCAGGGAACTCATCATCAGGTCCATTTATAAACTTAGGCACGATATCAAAGTTAGCGGAATCATCTGAATCACCGGAGCCCATTAATGCAAAAAGGTTAGTCTGCCCCTTATCCTCTTCTTCTTTTTTTCGCTTAGCTTTTTCCATAAAGCTCTCTAGATTATCTAGCATTGCTTTACGTCCTACTCCTAAAGAGTCCATAGCCCCGCATTTTATAAGACCTTCAGTAGTTCTTTTAGTTATAATCTTTTGATCAACACGCTTACAAAAATCAAAAAAGTCTTTAAAATCACCTCCACTTTCTCTAGTGCGCACCAACTCTTCAACAGCTCCAGCACCCACGCCCTTAATAGCGCTTAAACCAAAAACAATTCTGCGCCCAGCCACATCAGCTTTAAAATCAAGCTCTGATTTATTTACATCAGGCGGGTCAACTTTAATATCTAATCTCTCAGCCTCGTTTAAATAAAATCTAATTTTGTCAGTATCACCACTAGTAGCAATGAATAGTGAAGTCAAATACTCAACAGGGTAATGAGTTTTTAAATATGCAGTCTGGTAAGTTACCATCCCATAAGCTGTAGAGTGAGATTTATTAAAGCAGTACTCAGCAAACGCGAGCATCTGATCAAAAAGCTTCTCACCAAGCTCTACAGAAACAGGCTGGGCATTGACCTTACAACCTTCTAAAAATTTATCTTTATAAGGAAGAAGTACTTCTGGTTTTTTCTTACCCATTGCACGCCTTAACAAGTCTGCTTCTCCAAGAGAGAAACCACCAAGTGATTGCACAATTTGCATAATCTGCTCTTGGTAGACAATGGTCCCATAAGTATTTCTTAAAATTGGCTCAAGAAGAGGATGGTCGTATTTAATTTTCTCTTTACCAGATTTACGGTTAATAAAATCATCAATCATCCCAGTATCAAGAGGACCAGGACGATAAAGAGCAATAAGTGCTGAAATATCCTCTAAGTTATTAGGGGAAAGGTCTCTAGCTACCTGTCTCATCCCACCAGAAGTCTCTAACTGAAAAATACCAGAAAGATTGCCAGAAGATACAGTATCAAAAGTATCTTTATCATCTAAAGGTATCTGATCTATATCTAATTTTTTATCTTTAAACTCAGCACTATCGACATCAAGATCAAGCTGCTTAGCTTTATAGGCATCAATGATATCTACGGCTCTTTTAATCATCGTAAGGTTACGAAGACCCAAGAAATCCATCTTAATTAGACCCATACTCGCGCATTCTTCCATCGCAAACTGAGTGAGGGCTGAACCATCCTTACTTTTAGCAATTGGGATCACTTCATTAACAGAAACATCCGAGATAATCACGCCAGCAGCGTGAACGCCATAACTTTTATTAATGCCTTCATTAGTAAGCGCAAGATCAATCACCTGCCTAGCTTCAGGGTCATTTTTATACTCACGTGCAAACTCAGAATGGTTCTCTAGCATCCACGAAATCTTACGTGGCTTACCACGAACTACAGGAATCATCTTCGCCAGTTGCTCAGCTTTACCGTAAGGATATTCAAGAACACGAGCCATGTCTTTTATTACAGCTCTTGATGTCATTTTATTAAAGGTAATAATCTGGCAAACATTATCTTCACCATATTTTTCTTTAACGTACTCTATAACTTCTTCACGCCTATCGATACAGAAATCCGTATCAATATCGGGCATCGCCTTACGCTCAGGGTTTAGGAATCTTTCAAAAAGTAGGTCATACTTAAGCGGATCGATATTAGTAATCCCCAAAACAAAAGCGACTAAAGATCCAGCTGCTGACCCCCTCCCAGGACCTACTGGTATGCCTTTTTCTCTTGCCCATTTTATAAAATCCCAAACAACTATAAAATAAGAAGCAAAACCAGAATCATTCATGATCTTAAGTTCATAGTTCAGTCTTTCTTCAATTTCAGGCGTGATTTCTACAAACTTTTCTTTAGCATAGTTAAAAGAAAGTTCTTTTAAGTAAGTCTCATAACTATGTCCTTTAGGTAAATCTACCTTAGGCATATGCATTGTGCTTTCATCAAAAGCCTTATAATTATCAGTGATTTTATTAAAAATCTCCATCGGAGTTTCTGTTACAGCTTTTCTGATCACTTCAGGATCCAAATGATCTTGAAACATTTTAAGCATCTCATCTTGAGTCTTTAAATATTCGGTTCCTGAGAATCTCATACGAGGATAATCAGCTACATACTTTTGCATCTGCAAACATAAAAGAGCATCGTGAGCTTTAGCATCTTCAGAATTTGTGTAGTGATTATCATTCGTCGCAACAATCTTACAACCCAGTCTATCAGCGAGCTTCACGACCTTTCTATTAACCACTCTATCTTCAGGATAATTATGATCTTGAATCTCTAAATAGAAATCTTCACCAAAAATTTCTTTATATTCAGCAGCAGCATCTTCAGCTTCTTTATTAACTTCTCTTTCAACTTCTTTAACTTGATTTATGCAGTTATTATTAACTTCACCACCAAGACAAGCAGACAAAGCAATGATACCTTCTGAATGTTCTTTTATAAAAGCTTTAGAGATACGAGGTTTGTAATAAAAACCCTTAAGGCAAGCTTCAGAGACTATCTTTATAAGGTTTTTATAACCGACATCATTTTTAGCAAGAAGCACAAGGTGATAAAGCCTACATTTTTTACGCTCAGTGTGATCAGCATTAATGACATAAACTTCACAACCAATAATAGGCTTAATCCCATTCTTCTTAGCTTCTTGAACAAGCTCAAATGTGCCGTACATAGTTCCGTGATCTGTTACAGCAAGACCAGGCATACCAGAGTCAGCGGCCTTTTTGCAAAGATCAGATATTCTGCTCGCCCCATCTAGAAGCGAGTATTGAGTATGTACATGAAGTGGTACAAAGCCTGAAGCCATTAATCTAATTTTAGGTCTTTGGAGCTTTCTTTATTGGTTTTATTTTAAATATTTTTTTAAGCCAAAGCCTAGCTTTAGGCTTATCGGTTGTGTCATAATGCTTTACTTGTGATTAAAGATAAAATAACAAGTTCATTAGAAGCTTTCAAGACTGTACTTGAAAAAGCCAGCAAAGCTGAGAATTTCTCTCTTAGCCCGGAAAGGGTTCGCAGCAATTACAACTCACATTTTAGAAACCTTAATCGCAAAATGCTTAAGACAAATGTGGCTAATATTAAAAAGAAAAATCACGCTGATCTATACACAGAGCTTCCACAAATACTTGCAAAAATATTTATAACTTTCACTTCATCTAGCGCTGGCATTAATCGACTAGATCAAACTATCGACACTACAATTTACAAGCAAGAAGACACCGACGCTTCTTTTGACAACGGAAAAGTTTTAAAAGCCAAGAGTTTACAACTAAGCCATAGAGAGTTTTTATGGCGCCTAGTTGATAATGCTTGTAACTCATTAGAGAAAATTCAATTAAGCTGTAAAGATTTACTTCAAGAAGACACAAAGGGTTCTTTTAAAAAAAAGCTTTTGAATCTTAGAGGGAAGCTTTTCAATCATCAAGTACTTGGCTCAGGAAAGAGTGATAGAAAAATTGATGCTGACTTTCTTAAGCAAGCAGGCTTGAAACTAGCCGATACTCTAGATACATTTAGACCTGAAAATTTAAAAGAAAGAATCAAAGTCTACTTAAGATCAAGAACTCCAATACAGAGCAACGAAAGAGTTAAGTATAATGAAAAACACAGAAGGATAAACAAAATAGTTGATGGCCTTTTTTCTCTCATAGAGGAGAAAGGCAATCAAGAACTAGATAAAGGCTTGGTCATAGAGGCTGCAGGAATTAGAGTTAGAAAAAGAGAGATAGACATCAAACTACTTTTAGCTTTTGCAGAAAAGATGAGAAAAGTTTTCAATGAATATGGCTATCTTTATGCCACAACTATTAGAGACATTTCAGACTTGCTTTTTTCAATGCTAAAGCAAAAGCCTCAAGAAGAGATAAACAAAGCATTACAAACACTCAAAACAGATGAGCAGACTGGAGATCTCAAAGAAATAGAGCAAAGCAAAAAATCTAAATCAAAACAACTATAATTAAGACTAATGTCTAAAACCATAAAACTAAACTCTCTTATTGACCACACTCTTCTTAAAGAAGAAGCGCAGCTTGATGAGATTATCAAAGTCACGAAGGAAGCAAAAGAATATGGTTTTCATTCTGTTTGTGTAAGACCTGAGTGGGTAAAAGAGGTAGCTTCTCAATATAGATGCTCAGCTGTCATTGCTTTTCCTGATGATTTCATCCAATGTAATTCAGAAAGAGATTTAGTAAAAGCCATGGAAATTATAGGTGAAGAAGATTTTGATATTAAAATGCTTGAGTTTAGAAAGGCTATTGAAGCTGGTGCTTTAGAGCTTGATCCCGTAATGCCTGTAGCTAAGCTAGAAATAGAAGATATTCAAGAACAAGACAAACTTAAAGAAGAGCTAGATGAGTATTTTAGAATTGCTAGAGAATATGAGATAAAAGATTCTGAAAAATTACTAGCAAAGAATAAAGCTATAAATCCTGATGATGATTTCACTTTATTTATCAAACCCATCTTTTCATGTGAGTGTTTAAATGATGAAGAGCTAGAGCTTTCAGTTAGCATCTTTGCTGAAGCAGTTTTAGAATTTAAAACTGAAAACCCAGAATCTAAAATTAGATTTGCATATAAAAATTCAACTGGTTTTATAAAAGGATTAGATGATATCAAACAGGAAGCTGGTGATAAAGATGCTCACCCTCAAGCTTGCCAAGCGACTCCAGAATTAATTTCTAAAATTGCGACGCACTTAAACTTTTTTGATCCAGAAAAAAGCATTTCGATTAAAGCTGCTGGTGGAATTAAAGATAAAGCAAGTGCTGAAAAAATTATTGAGGCTGCTGGCGGAAGGCTATCCCATTTAGGAACTAGCAATTCAATAAAACTGAGCAACCCATAAGCCGGATTCTGTTTTTAAAACGATCATCTTTCTAGGTCTTTAATTACTCAAAGACTCAAGCGGTTCAGCACGGATAAAATGACGAGCAGCCATGACTTTATCCTAAGCCTTTCCTTGCACCTTCAGCGGGGTTTACCTAGCCTATACCTCACGGTATAGCTGGTGAGCTCTTACCTCACCTTTGCACCCTTACCCTCAGTAACTGGATTTCACTAGGTATTTCTATCTATTGAAATCCAATTAATGAAGGCGGTATATTTCTGTGGCACTGTCCTCACGCTCACGCGCACTGGGAGTTAACCAGCAACCAGCTCTACGGTGTCCGGACTTTCCTCTGGCCTAAGCCAGCGATCGTTTGGATTGCTCAGGATTTATTTTAGCATTACGGGTTAGTTTTTTATCCAAAAAGTGGAATAAAGAGTGAGTATTAACTCTGTAATTGCATTTCTTAACCGTTTATTATATCTATGAAGATTAAAGTCCAAAAAATCAGCCCTATATGGCTTACTTTTGCAATTACAGCTCTTAGTTTTGTTTTTGTTATTATAGCCAAATAGTTTGGTATTATATATACCTGTTAATGACTTAATGACGTAATGGAAAGATACTTTGACATTATTGTTGTTGGTGGAGGTCATGCAGGTTCTGAGGCGGCTCATACTTGCGCAAAGCTTGGGCTAAAAACACTTCTACTAACACTAAATATAGATCAAATTGCAAGCATGCCTTGCAACCCAGCTATTGGCGGACCAGCAAAATCTCATTTAGTAAAAGAGATTGATGCTCTTGGTGGTTTGATGGCACTTGCAGCTGACGCGACTTACATGCAGCTCAAAACTTTAAACTCAAGCAAGGGTCCAGCTGTTAGGGCGCTTAGAGCGCAGTCAGATAAAAAAGAATATTCAAATTGGGTGCGTCAATATTTAGAGAATCTAGAAAATTTAGTAATTTATCAATCGGCTGCAAAATCACTTATATTTGAAAAGTCCACAGGCACTAGTCAGGATCTAAAGGTCATTGGAGTGCAAACAAATCTAGATGAAAAGATTTTTGCAAAAAAAATAATTTTAACAGCAGGGACTTTTTTAGAAGGTCGTATTTTTAGTGGTGATAAATTCTCTAGCGCCGGAAGAGCAGGCGAGCAGGCATCCATAGGACTTTCTGGTGACATGCGTAATTTAGGTCTTCGCACAGGCAGGCTTAAAACAGGCACACCAGCAAGACTAGATAAAGATACTATCAATTATTCTGTTCTTGATGAAGCGCCTGGTGACAAGAATCCAGAGTTCTTTTCTTTCTTGCCAAACAGACCAAAACTTAGACAACATCTTTGTCACATCACTCGCACAAACGAAAAAACTCATGAGATCATCATGAAAAATTTGCATCTCTCTCCTATGTACTCTGGTGAGATTGATGCTGTAGGTCCTAGATACTGCCCGTCAATAGAAGATAAAGTAGTTAAGTTTCCGCATAACCCAAGCCATCATTTTTTCTTAGAACCTGAGGGGAAAACTACTAAAGAACTTTACCTTCAAGGTTGCAGCACAAGTCTGCCTGTTGAAGTGCAGTGGGAAATTGTACGTTCGCTTCCTGGATGCGAGCATGCAGAGATCATGAGACCAGCCTATGCTGTTGAGTATGATTATTTCCCAGGCACGCAGTTTAATCACAGCCTCGAGTCTAAAGACATTTACGGGCTTTATGTAGCTGGTCAAGTTTTAGGTACCAGTGGTTATGAGGAGGCAGCAGCCCAGGGCATGGTGGCTGGAATTAACGCTTCTATGTCTGCATTAGAGAAAGAAGCAATTATTTTTGAAAGATCAGAAAGTTATATCGGCACACTGATAGATGATTTGGTTACTAAAGAAATGCAGGAGCCTTACCGTCTTTTAACTTCTAGATCTGAGTATCGTTTACTTTTAAGACAAGATAATGCTGATCAGCGTATGACGCCTATTGGTAGAAAGATAGGGCTAGTTGATGATTATCGCTGGAAGATTTTTAATGAAAAACAAGAGCGCATCAATAAAGAGTTTAATTATTTTAATACAGTAAGAGTTGAAGAGAATAAAGATTTAGATTTCAAGTCTAAAAGACACTCTAAGACTTGTTTTCTATCAGATTTAGTGAAGCGCCCTGACTTTACAATTAATGACGTAAAAGATCATATTCATAGCGGTCTTAAAGAAAAAGAAATCACTCGCTTAAAAGAAAAAGATCTTTTTATAGATAAAGTGCTTTATCCTTTTGAATTAGAAACAGCTATTAAGTATTCAGGCTACATCGATAGACAAACAGCTCAAATCAAAAGCATGGAAAAATATGAGCATATTGAAATTCCTGATAATTTTGATTTTATAGCCTTCGAGCATATACGCCTTGAAGCTCGTGAAAAGCTAAATCGCATTAAGCCTAAAACACTAGGGCAGGCTAGTCGCGTTGGTGGCATTACGCCTAGTGATCTTAGTATTTTATCTATTGCGCTTGAGACAAAGAGACGCAATGCTAAAGCACTGAAATAAAAATGTCTTGAAAATTGCCAATAACGAGGCTTGCGAAATGACGACGAGGTGAGTTGACTACGTGTCAATGATCCGAGAAGGAGTGAGCGTAACGAAGTTAGTGGCAATTTTAAACTGTTTCTAGGACTGGTTCACGTTCCATGAGAGGGATGGTCTCTTGCGCTAACTTCTGCACTGCAGGGTTTAAGTTAGGTGCATGATAAACCTGTTTAACCAAATCTAGAGTTCTTCTTAAACCACGAATAATATCACCATCATCAAGATTAGATAGAGAGCTTACTTGCTCCCAATCCTCGCCTTTAGTCCAAGCTTCAACTAGTGGAGCCATATCACCATTAATGTGAACTGGTTTATCTGTTTTATGTCTTCTTTGCGATTGTAGAACATTTCTAGCAACCACTCTCATATCTTCAATAGCATCATAAAGATTTGGAGATGGGTGAGCATAAATTTTATCTCTTCCTCTACTTTCTGAAGTAACTAAAGATGAGATAGCCGCAGCAAACTCACTATATGAAAGCTTCCCAAAGATATCAGCTCTAAGCACTTCACTAACTAAAAGTGAGTTTTCAGATCTAAGTGAAGCACATAACTTACCAGTTTCAGTAGGCTTGTTATCAGCATCAACGTAAGCTTTATCTCTTAAAAGATCTACGATCTTCTGGAATTCCTTCCAGTAAGTATCTTTAGCAAAACCAAGCTGCTCATTAATTTCTCTAACTTGTTTTTTAAATCTTTTAGTTTGAGACATTTGCTGAGAACATGGTTTTTGTTTAGGGCAACCATTACATGGAAATCCTTGAGCTTCAAGAGTGAGCATTTGAAGAGTCTGTTCTTTTTCTTCAACACCAGGAGCCATTTTTTGTTCTAGATCTTTTTTCTGGCGGCGAGTTTTATCAATTCTTTCTTGAAGGTCGTTATAGTACTTAAGATCACCAATCTCACCAGGACAAAGAGGATGCTGAAGATCCATAATTTTATCTTCAAGCTTTTTCTTCTTGTCTTTAAGTGGGTTAAGATCTTTATTTACCTGCGCTTGACCAAAGCTTCTATAGATAAGCTCTTGAGCTTGCTCCAAGCTATGGTTTTGAAGAAGGTTAAGCACCATTTCGTAACTAGATTTAAAACTACTTTCCAAATCTTCTGCTTTAGCACAAGCTAAAAATGCGATTTCAGATGCTGTTTGGTAATTGTTTTTAATAGTTACCACAAAACCTTTCTCATCCATCCCACGACGTCCAGCGCGCCCAGACATTTGAAGGAACTCAGATGGTTTCAAAACTCTATGACCAGAATCGCTTCTCTTACTAATAGAACTAATCACTGTCGTTCTTGCAGGCATGTTGATACCAGCAGCTAAAGTCTCTGTAGAGAAAACCACTTTCACTAAACCTTCATTAAAAAGTTTTTCAACTAAAATTTTCCAGTTTGGTAATAAACCAGCATGGTGAGTAGCAATACCTTTACGAAGCAATGCCAACTGAGGATGATTTTCAAGTCTAGGGTTACCTTTAACGCCTTCTTCAATAAGATGATTAAGCTTAACTTGCTCATCTTTTGAAAGAAGTTTTAGGTTTTCACAACTACTAGCTCCCTCATCACAACCACGGCGACTAAAAACGAAGTAGATAGCTGGCAAAAGATCTTTGTTATAAAGCTCTTGAACTACTTGGTCAGCAGTAGCAGCTTTCTCGCCACTATTAAATCTATTAAAGCCACCTTTTCTTTTACCAAAACGGTTATCTTTTCTTTCTTTAAGCTGAGGGTTTAATTTACCATTAGTGGTTAATAAAGGCATTAACTGCTGATCTTTAAAAAACAAATGATTCAAAGGAACTGGTCTAAAATCAGTTTTCACTAAATCACATTCTCCATGAATATCAGAAATCCACGAAATTAAGTCTTCAGGGTTATTGACTGTTGCTGACAAACCAACTACCTGAACTGATTTAGGAGCATAAATAATACTTTCTTCCCATACAGTTCCACGGAACTCATCGTTCATGTAATGGCATTCATCTAAAATCACATAAAGAAGTTCGTTTAGATAAGGATCAACTGAACCAAAACTTGTGCCGTAAAGCATGTTTCTGTATATTTCAGTAGTCATCACAACTACTTTTGCTTCGCGGTTCTTAGCAGTATCGCCAGTTAAAATGCCAACATTCTCAGCACCGAAACGATCAGAAAATTCTTGAAATTTTTGGTTACTCAATGCCTTAAGTGGTGTTGTGTAAAAAACTTTTTTACCTTTTGCCAAAGCATCAGCGATTGCTTGCTCAGCAATAACCGTTTTACCGGCTCCAGTTGGCGCGCAAACTATAACGCTTTTGCCGGCTCTGATTTTTTCTATAGCTTCTTCTTGAAATTTATCTAATTTAAACTCGTTTTTGAGTGTCGCAGTTAGAGGCGGCATATTTCTGGTCCCTTTTTCGTTGTCCAATTCTTTAATCTACTTTTTTACAAAATTCGAGGCTAAATTCTCCTAATTAGCCTTGCAATCTACATTTTTAGCACATAGACTAGCTTATCTTTACATACTTTTATTATTTTTTAGCCTTATCTCGTATTACGCATACTACTAAAGCCTAATTTATCGCTAAAGTGATTTGATTTACGCCATCAGCAAAGATTAGTGATGGTCTTGCACCATCATTAACATAAGAAAGCCCAAAGCTAGCAAGGTAAGTATCAGTTCGTCTCAGCCTTAAAAGCACACTCGATGCTTGCCCGAGAAGAGCATTAAAGCCAGCACCAAGAGTTGAGTCATTAGCTTTCAGCTTAAATAGTTTTTTATGGCTCACTTTTTTCTTGGATTTTAAAGTGCGTGATTTGATTTTTGAAATTGCTGGAACTATAAAAGAATTCCCGTTAATTGCTGTACCAGAAGAGTCTAAAAGAACAATCTCTAAATCCAAAGGATCAGTATCAGCAGCAACTATATTTGAGTACTGAAATTGAAGCTTTAAAGCATCAGCTAATCTTTTAGCTTTCTGATTTTTAGTTGTGAATTTAGGGTCATCCAAAACTGTCACATTACGCGATGAGCTGACTTTACCTGTGAGCTTGACATCCAAGTCATTAACATCTTTAGTAATAATTTCAAAAGGAAGGTTAACGGTCTTAGCACCGAGATCCAGAATGCCACGTTTTTTTAGAATGGCAGAGCGTGATTGGTCTAATCTAAACTGAACTGGCAGAGTAAAACTAAAATTTGTGCCAGCGCCTGGAGCTATCTGCAGACTTGAACCAACACCACTTGTAAGTAGTTTAGCTTTAGAGCCTTGCCCAAATTTCAGATTTGCTTTATCAGTCTTTGTATCAAGTTCTCTAAAGAAGTTAATCACTTGAAAATCATTAGATGGCGCAGCAGCAGCAACGAAGCTTCCACCCAAATTTAAAGGTGCAGTTAATAAGTTAAGCTTTTTAAGATTAGTGTCACCAAGAGGCTCATAAAGAAGATCGCCGCTTTCAAGTGAACTATTAGTAACAGTTAATTCAACAGCATCAATGCTTATAGAGTCCTTATCTTTAAATACAAAATTATCTAGGATACTTACATTCACATTATTTAAAAACTTTTTAAGGTTAATTTTGAATCTTAGTTTCTGGATTTCTTTTAGAACTAACTCTTGACTTAAAAACTTTGTCCTAAAAAGGCTGTTATCGTCAGGTGAAGTCTGGCTTGAATTTTCTAGATCAAATATAAATTCGGTACTTGCATCTTCTTCAATCCCTTCTCTATTAATTCTAGTAATCTTTAAAGCATTTAAAAGCACTGAACTACTTGTATCAAAGAAATCAAGCTGCTCGCCAGGTATAAACTCTTTGTCATGATCAATAGTAAGCCTAAATTGCTTTGGCTCTAGAGAAACAAATTCTGTTTCTGCTATAACTGCTGTAGTCGCAGTGTCTTCTTCTGGTGCAGCAGGCTCTTCTTCAGACGGCTCTTCTATAACTGGCTCCTCAACAACAACTTCTTCATTAATCTCTTCTACGCTTAATTGAACTATAAATCTTCTAGTATCAACAACAACATCTATAGGATCTGGTGTCGTAGGGTCTGGTGTCGTAGGGTCTGGCGTCGTTGGGTCTGGATTCGGGTTAGATACTGCTGGTGCTGCAAGAGATAGGAAGCTAGTAGTGCTAGTCGCTAATAATTTACTATTTGAATCAGAAGTTAGGAAATAACTAACTTTAAATTTATTAGTCGCTGAAACATCAGAAATAGTCTGAGCTTCTCTAGTAAAAGTCACCTTAGCTTTTGTTGGACTAATAACTTCTATTTCAAAATCTGAGGGCGAGCCCACATTGTTTCCATTTATAGAAGCTCTCAATCTATTTGTTTGGATACCTGTTTCGGTGTTTAAAGTAAAACTAACTGAAATATCAAAAGGCAAAGTAGCTTTTACTTTTTTAGGTTTAGTTGCAAAAGTTAATTTTTTAATTGAATGCTCTGCAGCAGCCTCAACTTTAGAATTAAAGTTAATCAAAAATAGCGTTAGGGCTAAGAATATAGATAAATAACGCTTTAAATGCATACATATCCATACTAACAACGCTAATAAGTTCGGTCAATTAAGCTAGCGAGTACTTAGTAATAGCCTCAGTACAAGCTGGGCAAATACCCTCTTTAATATCATTTTCAGGGAAGAATTTCCAGCAACGGACACATTTTTCAGCTTCAAACTTGCTAGCTAAAGCAGAAGTCTCTCCTGCTTCTTCTAATTTCAAATCTGAAATGATAAAGATCGCTTTCAGTTCATTTTCTACTGATTTTAATAACGTCACAATTTCAGCCCTGACACCGAGTGTGACAGTTGCTTCTAAAGACTTACCAAAAACTTTTGCGTTACGTTTTTCTTCAAGCTCTTTATTAACCACGTCTCTAATTTCTAGAATCTGCTCCCATTTATCAGCTAATGCTTTATCCACAAAAGATTTATTTACTTTCGGCCAGTTTGATAACAAAATACTGTCAGCGCCTTCATGAAGATTGCCAAATTCTTTAGAAGATCTAAGTTTTGCTTTTACTTTCTCTGGAGCATGCTGATAAACATCTTCAGCAAGGTGAGGCAAAACTGGAACGAACAAACGATTAAGAGCAGAAAGCATCTCAAAAAGCACTGTCTGAGCTGATCTACGAGAAGGTGAATTTGTGCCATGAGTGTAAAGCCTATCTTTCAAAAGATCAAAATAGAAAGCGGAAAGATCAACTGCACAGAAATTTTGAAGCATTTGATAATACTTAAAGAACTCATATTTATCAAAATCTTCAGTCAGTTCTTTTATAAGACTTTGCAAAGAGTGAAGCATATATCTATCCACATCCCAAAGATCATCGTAAGCAACAGTATCTGTCTCTGGATTAAAGTCGTGCAAATTACCAAGCATATAACGGCTAGTGTTGCGAAGGTTACGGTAAATATCAGCTAGCTGCTTAAACATTGCATCCCCAACTTTAATATCAACAGAATAATCCACGCTAGCAACCCAAAGACGAAGAATATCAGCGCCGTATTGTTTCATTACTTTATCTGGATCAACAACATTACCAAGAGACTTAGACATCTTACGTCCCTTCTCATCCATCACAAAACCATGCGTGAGCACAGATTTATAAGGAGCTTTTCCTGATGTTGCCACAGAAGTAAGAAGACTAGACTGGAACCAACCTCTATGCTGATCTGATCCTTCTAAGTAAAGATCTACTGGTAAAACTTCTTTAAGATCACCAGAAAGATACTCATCAGCTCTTTGAGCGACTACAGATCTATGACTAGAACCAGAATCAAACCAAACATCCATAGTATCTGTTTCTTTAATTAAATCTTCTGGATTATATTTTGCTCCCTCAGGTAAAAGATCTTTAATTTCTTTTTCATACCAAATATCAGAACCTTGCTCAGCAAACATAGCTGCAACATGCTCCATCACATCCAAATCAAGAATTGGTTCTGGGTTTCCGTATTCATCTAATTTAGTTTTATCGTAAAAAGCAGGAATTGGAACTCCCCAAACTCTTTGACGAGAGATACACCAATCACCGCGTTCTTCAATCATAGAGAAGATTCTATTACGCCCGCGCTGAGGTATCCAACTCACATTATCAACAGCAGCCAAAGCTTCTTTTCTAAAACCATCAACACTAGCAAACCACTGATTAGTAGCGCGGTATAAAAGAGGTGTTTTAGATCTCCAACAGTATGGGTAACTGTGAGTAATTTTTGATCTATTTATCAAGGCGCCAAGCTCAGTTAAAGCTTCAATGACTTTATCGTTACCGTCTTTAATTACATGCATGCCTTCAAACTGAATTTCTACTTCTTTACGCTTTCCGTTTTCAGCTTCAGCAGTATAAACCCCTTTACCATTAACAGGACAAAGAATATCCAGACCAAACTCTTTACCAACTATAAAGTCATCCTGCCCGTGTCCAGGCGCTGTGTGCACGCAGCCAGTACCAGCTTCAGTGGTTACATGCTCACCAAAGATAATTGGTGAAGGTCTTTCATAAAGTGGGTGAGCAGTAGTAAGACCTTCAAGCAAAGCACCTTTAAAAGGCTCAGTAAGAGCTTTTATCTCAAGTTTTGCTTCTTTAGCAAAAGCATCGACTAGATCCTTAGCTAATAAGAGTTTTCCTAAATCTCTAACTACTTCATCAGAATCTTCAGCAGGTTTAGTTTTTGCTTCTACAATCACGTAATCAAAATTCTTATGCAAACAAATCGCAAGGTTACCAGGAAGAGTCCAAGGAGTCGTTGTCCAAATAACTACTCTAGTGTCTTTAAGTAAATCAAAATGCTCTTTTAATTCTGGCTTTAAAGAATCAACGCTTTCTGGATTAGTTTTAAAACCTACATAAATAGAATTAGAAACATGCTGATCGTTATACTCAACTTCAGCATCAGCTAAAGCTGTCTCACAGCCATAACTCCAGTAGACAGGCTTTAAGCCACGGTAGATATATCCTTTCTGAGCCATCTCACCAAAAAGTCTAATTTGCTCAGCTTCGTATTTAGGTTGCAAAGTTATATATGGTTTATCCCAATCACCCCAAACACCTAATCTTTTAAACTGCGCCTCTTGACCAGTTACATTACTAAGCGCAAATTCAGCACATTTTTTTCTAAGTTCAGGCACAGACACAGCTGCTCTCCCGCCTTTGATTTTCTTAACTACAGCATTTTCTATCGGAAGTCCATGACTGTCATAGCCAGGGATGTATGGAGTATAGAAACCCTGCTGCGCTTTATACTTAGTGATAATATCTTTTAAAATTTTATTTAAAGCAGTTCCGATATGAATTTTATCTGAACTTAAATATGGAGGACCATCATGAAGAATAAAAGGAGCTGCTCCTGATTTTTTGCGCTCTTCTAAATTTTTATGATAGATATTTTGCTCGTTCCATTTAGCTTGAAACTCAGGTTCGCGCACCGCGCCATTTCCGCGCATAGGAAATTCCGTTTGAGGTAAATCAATCGTGTCTTTGTATTTTTTACTGAAGTCTTCTTGTAATTCTGCGCCCATAGCAATAGATGTATTCTAGCAAAAGATAATGCGTATTATGTCTTTTGGGGCTATTGATTTAAAGATCTAGCCTTGCCACCAAGGCTTTTCTTCCTCTTGAGCTTTTGACTGAGCAGCTTCTTCTAAATCTGTAGCAACTTCTGTTCCAAAACCTGTTACTGGCTTAAGTGCTTCAGGTGGTGGGTCGAAGTTAAAGCTAACAGGAGCAGGATTATTCTCAGCTTCAGTTTTTACAGGAGCAAGTGCTTCAGGTGGTGGCGCAAAACTAAATTGTGGCTGCTTCACTTCTGGCTCAGTTGGAGTTGCTGCTTTCTTATCAGTCTTACCATAAACACTTGCCATCAGTGCATCTAAGTCTAGAGAACTATTTTCCGCTGCAGGAGTAATGATTTGCTTTGCTACTACTGGCTTAGTTTCTGGTTCAGCTACTGGAGTTTTTGGAGTAGGTTTATTCTTAGCCCAAAAAGATTTTGCAGCTTTAGTTGTAGCTGGTTTTGCTTTTGGAGGGACTGTTTGAGTTGAAAATGATTCTGCATTAGGTGCTGTTACTGGCACTACAGTCTCACTTGCAGTATCAGCATTTGAAATTGGAGGAGGCTCAGGCACTGGATTTGCAAAAGGGTTTGCAACTGATGGTATCTTAGGTGGAGAAGCTTTAGATCTTACGGGCTTTGTATTGTTATAAGCCGCAAGTGCTTCAAGTTCCTTCATTGCGTCTTTGTCAGGAACAGCATCAAGATCATCTCCTTCAGAAGCATCCTCTGTAGTTTCAGCTAGCAAATTTGCATTATCATTAAGAACTTGCGCATCATCGCCTTCTGTTTTAACAGGTCCAGCAACACTCATTTCAGAATTAGAATCAGAAGAATTACTTTCTTTTACAGCACTAGGTACTTGAACATCAACAACAAATTTGCCTGCCCCAGCAGGCTCTTGATCAAAAAGTCCTAGAATTTTCAAGCCGTCTTCAGGTAATGCTTCAAACATTTTAAATGTTTCTGAATTACCCTTTTCTTCTTCAATTAGATCTTTTTCACCAGGCTCACCAAAATATTCAGACATCCAGTTTTTTGATGGTGATGTCACACCAGGTATTATAGGAATTTCTATTGCTGGATCAGTGTCACTAAATTGAAAGTTTTTAGTTGACTTATCTGATGCCAAAGCCACATTTCTAGCTAAGTTAGGATCTGATAGAGCTTTTGCAAGTGCTTCAGTCACAAGCTTATTTAGATCCAAGTCAGGGAGCTTAGATTGAGCAGAATTTTTTAAATTTTCTATTAAAGCAGGAAGGGGTTTTAATGCTTCTTGAATATCAGCAAACTTTTTATTATTTGTTCTTTGTTGTGCAACAATTCCATCAAGCTTCTGGTCTCTATTTAATAGCAAATCAAAAATCGCTAAACCTTGTTTACCATTTTCAACTACAAGCTGATTGGTCGAACGGATTAATTCTCCGATTGCAGTAATCGCTTCTGTATTCGCAAGAAGTTTTGCCGCAAGTTCTTTTGATTCAGCAGACCCAGCAGATAGTTTTTCTAATAAAGTCTTTTGTGTTTCAGCAAGCTTTGATAAAGCATTTGCATTTGCTTCTTGACCTTCAGACAAAGTTTTATGCCCTTTAGTCAATTTTTCTAATCTTGTGTAAACCTGTTTTGGTGTAAAGCTTTTTGGTGTATTTTGTACTTCGCCTGCCATTTTAAAATCCCCTTATATAATAAGAATATACAAAGACATATTAAAGCACGCTAAGGGCTCTCAGAGCCTGTTTTTTGGATTTAATTAACAATCTGATGATACACTTCAAGCATATAAAATAGCTGAAAAGCCCCTATTTTAGACCTCTAGCACTAGAGCTTAGAAAGCAGTCCGGCTAGATTAGCTCATATTCTGGATTGCCACGTCGCTGGCTCCTCGCAATGACTGTCTTTTAAGAGTTTTGGCAAAAAAAAGCGCCGTCAAAATGACAGCGCTCTCATACTCCTTAATTGTATTCCGATATATATATACCCATACCTGCCAATTTATAACAGGAAATGCGTATTATCGGTGTGAAGCCATAGTTTCTCTCATAAGAGACTCTAAATCGTGTCTTAGAGCGTAAAGTACAGCTTGTGTTCTATCGTTCACTTGTAATTTAGTGAAGATATTGTTTATGTGAGTCTTAACTGTAGACTCAGAAATGAACAGAGTACTTGCAATTGACTTATAGTTTAAGCCTTCTGTTAAGTACTTAAGAACCTCAGCTTCTCTTTCAGTAAGTAGCTCAAGGTACGCGTAATCACTGCTTCCGCTAGAAAGAAGTGACTGTTTTTCACTAATTAGCTCTTTAAGCATGCTGTTAGCAGTAATGTCCATAAACATTTGACTAGCTTCAGCCGCTTCAATTGCTAAAGATAAAGTTCTATCTGCTCTTTCACTTAGAAGAAGAGCATTTAAGTTTTTAGCTAGATACAAGTCTAGGATTGAGTCTTGCTCAAGTGATTTAGCGATGTAAATAACTTTTGTATCTGGTGAAACTTCTCTTACTTTTTGTAAAACATCAGCGATGTTTTGTCTTCCCGGCAATTCGCTAGACATGATAACGATTTGTGGCTTATCACTCTCTATTGTTTGCATTAGAGCTTCTTGAAAATCTACACGCTCAATCTTGTTGTAGCCTGCCATATTTAACTCTTTAGTAACCTGTACAGTTGATTGCACTGGGCTCAATGCAATTACTGCTTCTCTCATCTGTGTTGCTGTTGTCATAACTATTCTCCTGTTCTTACCTAATCCTTATCGACTAAACCATTAAAACTTCGTACTCTTGATATAGACATGAAACAGGAGAAAGCGTTAGGGATAACCCTAACGCTTTTCTTAAAAAATGCTCATTTATGCAGGTATCGGCTGTTTTACTAGGAACTTTAATGTATTTTGCTAGTAAAATCCATGAATTTAGTTTGAAATTCTTATTTTCTTTGGTATATATATCTAGTAAGTGAAATATAGAGACTGGCTAAAAGGACCAGAGTTCATGACGGATAAGTTAATCTACCCGCGTGATATCATTTATCTCAACTAATATGAAGAAATTACCAGGCACATTACCTTTAATTATTCTGATTGTATTCATGAGTATTTTCACAATTAGCCTCATGGGTCAGGAAAAACAAAGACAAATCCTTTCTTATAGTGAATTCATAAAAAGGGTTTTGCCAGCGGAAGGTGCAAGTACTGCATATAAGGTAATCCTAACTAACGGTGAGGATGTTGCAAGAGTCGAAGATAAATCAGGCGAAGTGTATTACGCAAGAATTCCAGCAAACTTGCTTGGTGGTAATCCTGATCTTGCTGACAAGCTCGTAGAAAAGAATATAGAAGTAGATGTTAAACCACAAAGCACTTCAGGTTTTTGGGGTTCTTTATTTTCTAACTTCTTAATGCCTCTTCTTTTATTTGGCTTTTTTATATTTATGCTCAGAAGCGCTGGTGGTGGTGCTGGTGGAGCGATGTCATTTGGTAAAAGCAAAGCCAAGATGATGGATAAAGATTTAAATGTAACCTTTGATGATGTTGCTGGAATTGATGAAAGTAAACAAGAACTTGAAGAAGTCGTAGACTTTTTAAAAAACTCAGATAAGTACACATCACTTGGAGCAAAGATTCCACGTGGTGTAATGCTAGTGGGTCCTCCTGGTTGTGGTAAAACTTTACTTGCTAAAGCAGTGGCTGGCGAAGCCGGTGTTCCATTCTTTACTATAAGTGGTTCTGATTTTGTTGAGATGTTTGTTGGTGTTGGTGCTAGCCGTGTTCGTGATTTATTTGATCAAGCTAAGAAAAATGCTCCTTGTATTGTTTTCATAGATGAGATAGACGCTGTTGGTAGAGCAAGAAGCGGCATGTCAGGTGGCGGGAATGATGAACGCGAGCAAACCTTAAACCAACTTCTTGTTGAGATGGATGGCTTCGAGCCAAATCAAGGCATTATTGTTTTAGCAGCAACAAACAGACCTGATGTCTTAGATAAAGCACTTTTAAGACCTGGGCGTTTTGATCGTCGAATTATCATTGACGCTCCTGACCTTGCTGGGCGTGAAGAAATTTTAAAAGTACATTCGCGTGGCAAGCCTGTTGGCAAGTCAGCTGACATGAGAGTTCTAGCAAAACGCACTCCTGGATTCAGTGGCGCGGATTTAGCAAACTTAATAAATGAAGCAGCTATTATTTCAGCGCGTGAAGATAAAAAAGAAATTGAAATGGATATTTTAGAAGGCGCTATTGATAAAGTAGCTGTCGGTCCGGAAAAACAAAGTAAGATCATCAAAGCAAAAGATCAAATCACCACAGCAGTTCATGAGATTGGTCACACTTTGATGAATCTTTACACTCAAAATACAGATGAGTTTCATAAAGTAACCATCATTCCTCGAGGAATGGCTCTAGGTCTAACCTGGTCAACACCTGAAGAACACAAGGTTTCAACATCAGAGAAACAACTACGTTCTGAGATGATGACTCTTCTTGGTGGTCGTGTGGCTGAAGAGTTAATCTTTGGTAGAGAAAATGTAACAACTGGCGCGTCAAATGATATGGAAAGATGCACTGCAGTTGCTCGTGCGATGATCACTCAGTACGGCATGAATCAAGCACTAGGAATAATTACTTACGGTGAGCGTCAAGGCAATCAATTTCTAGGACAAGAGTATGTTTCTAAAAACTATAGTGAAGGTTATGCTGAAAAGATAGATCAAGAAGTTCAAGTGCTTATTGAGACCATGTATCAAGAAACCATGAGAGTTCTAAAAGAACATAAAGGTGAGCTAGTAGGCTTATCTCAAAAGCTTTTAGAGAAAGAGACTCTCGATAGAGATGAAGTGATTAAAACTTTAGATGATATTAAAGAAGGCAAAGTTAAATTCTTGCCTTTTGAAGAGTTTGAAAAGATTGCAGCAACTAGAACTGAAGAAAAAGTCAAAGCTAAAATGAAGGCTGTCGAAGATAAATTTAAAAAGTCACGCGAAGAATACCGCAAGAAAGAGAAAGAAGAGAAAGAGCGCCTAGCTAAAGAAAATGGCGATGATGATGACGGTCCTAAGTTTGGTGATTTTCAGGCTTAATATTTAAAGCATCTAGTTAAAGAAAAAGGAGGGCTTAAGACCCTCCTTTTTTGTGGCAAATTAATAAATTTAATTAGATCTTTTGCATAGTTACATCAGAAACAAAGCTATTTCCTTCAAAGATAAAACTACAATCAAAACCTAAAGATAAATCACTTGCATCTTTTGCAGAGCAATCGCCATCTCTAGAAACTATCTGCACGCCTTTACCAGAGTTCTTTTTAATTTTAACTACAAAAGTATTATCAAAAGAAAGAAGAGGCACGTTAAAAATCATGCGCTTAGCTTCAAACCTTCCAATAAGCCCACTAGTGCTTACAGAACCATCATCAAAAAGCTCATCGTAATTAAAGTTAATACTTCTATCACTTTGCTCTACAGATTTTATATTAATAGTACTCTCGAGCTCACCATTCTCATCAAGAATATTCCAAATACCTAGTAGTTGTTTTTGTGCTTTGCCAAGTGATATGGCTTTTCTGGAATCGGCCTTAACTATTCTTTCATTAAGACTAGTAGTCCCTGCATTTAACTTTGCATTTAAACTCTCTAGCTTATCCTCTTTGCTCACAGCAAATGCAGAAGTGCAACTAGAAAGCATAATGGATAGACAGAGTAATTTTTTTATCATAATAATCTCCTTTTTTACATTTTTGAAATGATTAGCTAAATTCTATCAGACTAGCCAAAATCCGCTCAAAGTCTAGGGAAAACCCCAGTATTAACCAATTAAAAGCCTTGTATAATAGTTAACTGTTCTATGAAGCCATTAACAGCAAAAGAAATACGAAATAAATGGATAGAGTTTTTCACAAAGAAATGTGAGCGCAAACATTCACATACAAAAAGCGCGTCGCTCGTTCCAGATAACCCTACTTTGCTTTTAAATTCAGCTGGTATGGTTCCTTTTGTGCCTTACTTTATTGGCACTCAAGAAGTGCCTAATCCACCACGCACAATTACCATACAAAAATGTGCGCGCGTTGGCGGGAAAGATAGTGATTTAGAAAACATAGGAAGAACTTCGCGTCACCATAGTTTTTTTGAGATGCTTGGTAATTTTTCTTTTGGTGATTATTTTAAAGCAGAAGTGATTCCTTGGGCATGGCACTTTGTTACTGAAGAGCTAGGCTTAGAAAAAGAAAAGTTAACTATCTCTATCTTTGCTGGTGATGATGCTTATCCAATGGACCAAGAAGCTTATGATCTTTGGTTAAAAGTTTTAAAAGATAGTGGCGTTAAAGACCCAGAGAAAATGATCGTTAAAAAAGGTCGCGCTGATAATTTCTGGGGACCACCTGGACCTACTGGACCATGCGGGCCTTGCTCAGAGATTCACTATGATAGAGGCGAAGCTTTTACAGACGAGGACGAAAGACATCTAGAGATTTGGAATTTGGTTTTCATGGAATCTGATAAAGATGATGAAGGTAAATTTAGTCCATTAGCTAAAAAGAATATAGATACCGGTGCTGGTCTTGAAAGACTAGCGATGATACTTCAAGGAAAAGAAAATACCTTTGAAACTGATGAGTTATTTAGTGTTTTAAAAGCTGTAGAAGCTGAAATCAACAAGCACAGAAGCACTCCTCCAGGGAAAATCCAATATAATTCAGACAAAGCACTAGACAAAATTGAAGAAGAGAATAACCTTTATTTAAAAATCATTACCGACCACCTTAGATGTCTTTGTTTTCTAATAGCTGATGGGGTGCGTCCTAGCAACTTAGGAAGAGGTTATGTGCTTCGCATGATTATCAGGCGTGCGGCAAGATTTGTTTATTTACTAACACTTGAAAGTACCCCTTTCCTCTACAGAGTCACGAAATCTGTTGTAAAAGAATACGCAGACTTTTATCCTGAGCTTAAAGAAAACGCTCAAATTATAGAAGATGTTTGCAAAAAAGAGGAAGAGCAGTTTGATAAAACAATTGAAAACGGGCTTTCTATTTTAAATGAAGTCTTTGAAAACACAAAGGAAGAACTTAAATCTAAAAACCCTCGCTTAAAAGAAGTAAAAGATACGCTAGTTCTATGTGGCGACTTTGCTTTTGACATCTACTCTACATACGGTTTTCCTTTAGAGCTAACTCAAGAGATCGCTGAAGAGCATGGCATGTCAATTGATATTGAGACTTACAAAAAAGCTCAAGAGAAACACTCAGCCGCATCAAACGTAGGTGCCTTTAAAGTTTCTGTTTTAGCTAATAAAGCAATCCCTGAAATCATCAAGGAGCATGGTGAAACTAAGTTTATAGGTTACACAGACTTAAGCTCTAAATCTAAAGTTATCGCTCTACTTGATAGCGAAGGCAAGAAAGTAGAAAGCCTAAAAGCGGATGCTTCAAACACTTTAAGTGATGAGACAGAGTCTGCTATTCAGCCTTTTCAAATCATCCTAAACGAAACTCCTTTCTATGCTGAATCAGGAGGTCAGCTTGGTGACACTGGATCACTTAGCCTTAATGATGGCACTAAGATTAAAATCACCGACACTAAAAAAGTGGAAGGTCTTTTTATTCACGCAGCTGTCTTTGATGGCACAGAAAGCAAAGACACTAGTGAAGCCAAGATTAGTCTCAATGAAGACTTGCAAGCTGATCTAGATAAGGAGAAAAGACGTTTATCAATTGCTCATCACAGTAACTGCCACCTTCTTCAAGCAGCACTTAAAAAAATATTAGGCGATCAGGTGCAGCAAGCAGGCTCGCAGGTAGGACCTGACTACACACGTTTTGATTTCAACTTTGATCGAGGGATGACTAAAGATGAGCTAAAAGCAGTTGAAAATCAAATCAACGAATGGATTAAAGCTGAGCTTCCTGTTATCGCTAAAGAAATGAGCATGGATGAAGCGACTAGAGCTGGCGCGCTCGCTTTCTTTGAAGAAAAGTACGGTGATAAAGTGCGTGTGCTCTTTATGGGAAATGAAACTATAAAAGCATCTACTGAGCTTTGTGGTGGAACTCACGTAGCTAACACTAAAGACATAGAACTCACAAAAGTAGTTTCTGAAGGCTCTGTTGCTGCAGGCATACGCCGTATCAAGCTAGTGGTTAGTGATGTGGCTAGAGAGTTTATACGCGAGCAAGAAGAAAAAGAAAAAATAGAAGCAGAAAAAACTGCTGCCGCAGAAAAAGCAAAAGCAGAAGCTAAGGCTCTGAAAAAAGAAATGGCTAAAAAGGCTTTAGAAAAAGTTGATGAGCTAATTGCTTCTATAGAAGATATTGGCGGGAATAAAACTATAATTAAAGAAGTGCCTGACCTGGATGGTGATTCACTTAAAGCATTAGCTGAAGCTGTTAAAGGTAAAGCAGAAGCTAAGCATGGAAGCTTAGTTTTATTTTTAGCAACTGTAAATAACGATAAGCCTATTTTTATAGCAGCAGTTTCTGATGATTTAACTAAAACAATTAAAGCTGGTGATCTAGCTAAGCAAGCTGCGCAGCTTTGTGGCGGCGGCGGCGGCGGGCGACCTAACTTTGCTCAAGCTGGCGGTAGGGATGCTTCTAAAGTTACTGAGGCTATAGAGAAAGTGCGCGAAGAGCTTAAAACAGCAAGAGTTTAAGAGACAGTTTTTTGATTTACATTTATATCAGGGAAATCCCTAAGGTTTTGTCTTTAAAGTCTAGGGCTTTCCCTAATTGATTTTCAATTAAAACTTATTTACAGTTAAAGCTAAGGTGAAAACGAGGAAAGAAGTGACTGTTGATATTTTTCTTGACTTAGCAAAGATTATCTTTGCTAGCATAGCTGTAGGTCATTTCATCTATCCAGATAAAGTTGGTTTATCACAAGCTTTGATTAGCTTTGTGATTTCAATAGCTTTATTTTTCTGGGCATGGTTAATATCACCAAAGAGGAAGGTATAATATGGGCATGGACATGTTAATACTAGGCGGATTAATGTTTTTAATTACAGGTATTGTTCTTACATTAATTGATAACAAGGACACTCATAATCCAAAGAAATCACACAAACAATCATAAGCTTAGGCTTTCATAAGCTCATCTAATACAGCTGAATTTTCAATAGTACTAATATCACCACTTGGTTTTTTACCTTGAGCAAGGTCTCTTAAGAGCCTACGCATGATTTTACCTGAACGCGTTTTAGGCAAGCCACTACAAATAATGATTTTTTCAGGTCTTGCTATAGCGCCTATTTGTTTAACCACATGCGCTTTAAAATCTTCTAGCATTTTATCTTTAGAGCCGTTTGCATCAGCCATAGCCTTTGCTGACTCTTGATTTAAAACCACATAAGCTATTATCCCTTCGCCTTTTATCTTATGAGGAATAGCTACTACTGCTGCTTCTGAAATTCTAGTTTCAGAAACAAGTGAGGATTCTATCTCAGCTGTTCCTAGTCTATGACCAGAAACATTAATCACATCATCAACACGCCCCATAATTTCTATAAAACCACTCGGGTCTCTATGCGCGCCATCACCAGCAAGGTAGACATTAGTTTTCTTTTCATCAAATGCTTTTAAGTCAGTGAGCTTTTCTAAACTCTCCACACTTCGCCAGTAAGTATCTTTAAATCTCTGATCATCACCAAATACTGTTTGAAGCATTGATACCCAAGGAGATTTAATAACCAGTAAACCTTCATCAGAAATATCAGCATCTATTCCAGGAAGAGGAAGACCAGCACGTCCTGGCACCATATCATGCACGCCAGGCAATGTAGTAATCATCAGTCCGCCAGTCTCCGTTTGCCACCAAGTATCCACCACAGGGCATTTTGATTTACCAATATTTTCGTAATACCAAACCCAAATATCAGGGTTAATCGGTTCACCCACTGTTCCTAAAAGACGCAAGCTAGATAAATCATGTTTGTTAATATGATCTACGCCCCAAGCATTAAAAGCACGAATTGCAGTTGGTGCTGTATAAAAAATACTTACTTTATATCTCTCAATCAAATCCCAAAACCTATTAGCCTCTGGAAAATTTGGAGCGCCTTCATACATAAAACAAGTCGCGCCATTAGATAATGGTCCATAAGCCACATAACTATGTCCTGTAATCCATCCAACATCAGCTGTGCACCAGTAAATATCATCTTCTTTTAAATCAAAAACCCATTTGGATGTGAGGTGAGTCCATAGCAGATAACCAGCTGTTCTATGCTGCACGCCTTTTGGTTTCCCCGTGCTACCACTAGTGTAAAGAATAAAACTAATATCTTCAGCATCAAGTGCTTCAGGCGCGCAGTCTTTACTTTGCTTAGACAGCAATTCAGTCCAAGCCAAATAAGTTTTTCCAGACTTAGTTTTATATGAATTAAGGTCAATATTTTTAACACGCTCATAGCAAATCACATTTTCCAAATGATCAATGTCTTTTATAGCTTCATCAACTGCTTTAATCAAAGGCACTACATTACCTTTTCTAAATAAGCCATCAGCGGTGATAACAAGCTTAGAATTACAATCTATAATCCTATCTTTAAGAGCTTCAGCAGAAAAACCACCAAAAACCACACTATGAACAGCGCCTATTCTATTGCAGGCATGCATTGCAATCACAGCTTGAGGACAAAGAGGCATGTAGATAGTCACCACATCAGCTTTTTTAACCCCTAGACTCTTCAGCGCGTTTGCGAGTTTATTAACTTCAGCTGACAATTCCTTATAGCTCAGGCTCTGCCTGTCGCCAGGCTCCCCTTCCCAAACTAAAGCTGCTTTATCTCCTCGCTTTTCTAAATGCCTATCAATGCAGTTAGCTGAAATATTTATTTTGCCACCTTCAAACCATTTGTAATATGGTAGCTTTGATTTATTAAGTACAGTTTTAAAAGGATAGTTATTTTCAAAAATAGAATTATCACTTTTAGTCATCCAGATAAGCTCTTCTTTAGCTAAATCTGCCCAAAATTTTTCTGGATTAGTTTTAAAATCGTCTTTTAACTTCTCATAAGAATCTTTAGTAATATTTGCTTGAGAAGCAAAGTTTTGAGGGCACTTATAAACTCTATTTTCTTCTAAGATTGATTCAAATCCAGACATAGTAAACATTTTAGATTGCTTTTAGCATATTTGAAACATGTAAATTTAGCTTAAAACTAGATTTGAGTCATAATATAGCTAGATGGCAAAATCAATTGCTAAATCTAATGTCACTGTGATTTTTGGTAGCGCCGCCCAAAATCTAATCGAAGCATTTAAATATATCTTTAAAGGTCAAATTGAATGGCAACAACTAAGGCATCAAATGGTCTCAATGAGCTTTGATAATCTGCCTATGATTCTTGCTCTAACTTCACTTGGGTCGATGATTCTTGCTCTAAATATAACCATTGAGCTTCAAAACTGGGGTGGTCGAGATTTGCTCGGTCCACTTGTAACTAATGCAAATCTTAGAGAGCTCTTGCCTATCTTTATTGCTTTTGCTATTGGCGCGCGTACTGGAACCTCTATGACTGCAGAAATCTCATCTATGGTTGTAACTGAACAAATCGACGTACTTAGATTATTTAAAACAAGCCCAGTGTATTTTTTATTAGTGCCTCGACTTTTAGCAGGAATTTTAATTTCACCACTTTTATTAGGCATTGCTGCTGTTGTAAGCATTTATGCAGGTATGCTTGTCACAAATATAGTTGGTGATTTAGAGTTTAATGAATTTCTAAGCACAGCATGGAAATATGTCACCATGAAAGAATATTGGTCACCGCTTATAAAATTAGAAATCTTCATGGTTTATAGCGTTCTTATAAATGTAACTATGGGGCTTGGTACTTTAGGCGGCGCTAAAGAAGTTGGAGAAGCTACCAACAAAGCTACAGCAATCGTTATGATTGGTATCATCATCCTAGATGGCATCCTTACCCCTCTTCTCTATTCTTAGACTGTATCTCTTATGAGTCAATTCAAAGACTCTAAAAGCCACTCTTCAAACTTATGTGGCTCATCTTCCATAATTGCATGGCTAGACCATTTGAAAAGTTCAAAATGCGAATTTGGCAAAAGTTCATGTAATTTTCTTATATCTTTTGGTCTTGCGACAAAATCGAACCTACCACCAGCAAAATAAACAGGGCAAGTTATGTCATTTATATAGTCATAAAAACTCCACTGCTTAACATGCTTAAAAATCTCTTGAAGAACATGCGCGTTTGTAGTAATCGAAGATTTATATCTTTTTCTTAAAGGCATATCTGCAAAGAAATCCAAATTTTTCTGAATAATATCCAGCGGCTTACCTAAAAAGAAATTCATCACAAGTTTAAAAGTGCCACTCAATTTTGGTGGCATACAAGCAAGTATCAAACGATCAATTAAAAATGGATACTGCTTAGTTAAATGCACAGCCAAAATCCCACCAAAACTATGAGTAACTATTGAAAATTTTGCAAATTCATGAGCATCAGGAGCAACCTTACTTGAAGGTAGTATCTTTAAAAACCTCAGAGTATCCTTTATATCTTGCAAATGAGTCTCAAAATCCAGCTTTACATGTTCAAGGGGTTGAATTTTACCTCTAGTTTCTCCGTGGCCCCGTAAATCAAGGGCTATGCAGTGAAAACCTTTAGCTGCAACTATGTTTATCTCTTTGAGCCACACGGTTGCATCACTAGCACTACCGTGGATAAATACCACAGTTGGATCATTTTTATTTCCTTTCTCGTAGTAGTGAAGTATCACGTTATATATGAAATATTCCCTAGTAATTTTTTTCTTAAACTGTTATTAACAATTGTATTACAGGGTAAATAATAAGTGTAAAGCACAATCTGTAATTCGAATTGACAAAGATGGTAGAGAAAGCAAACCCAATATCAAAAGCATTTGGCTTGGAGCTAAATAAATCCAGATTTATTTCTGGAAAAGATTTAACGCCTTGGTTAACTGTCAGTTATAAAATTGATGAACTCATTAATGAATTTTGGGGAATCAAATCCAAAAGTAGGTTAATTGCAGTCACTCAAGAACTAGATAATAAAATTTGGCGCGGACTTGTTTCTGAATGGAATAGTTTTGGAGGGCAGCCTGGGCAATTTAGACTAAGTCAAAACCTAATCAAAAATATTTTAGATCTTTCTTTGGGGAAAGGTATTTTAAATTTTGATCTTAAAAAGATGAGTGCTCTTGAAATAAATTTATTTGAAAACTTTTTTGTTGAAGTAGAAAATTTTTGGCGTGATTACTGGAGAGTTGCTGAAACAAAATCTCAGGGTAATCTAAACTTCCTAGTCTGGGCAGTTGAGCTTGATAATCAAGAACTAGGTTTAATTGCTGTTGGTGTGCCGACAGGCTTATTACCTAAAGGTGCGATTGAAGCAATTGGATCAATAAACATAAGGGAATTAGCTTGCGAATTAAATGTTGCAGCTCCCTTGGATCTAACTGTAGGTAAAACACGTCTATCTATTAACGAAGTAAAACATCTTGAGCCTGGAGATCTTGTGATCTTTGAGCAAAGTGACATTAGTCACTTTATTTGGGAAAAGAATGAACTATACAAGGTCCCCATACGGCTGACCTTGCCTCACAAAGAGGACGGGCAGTGGCAGGACTTATACAATAATCTGGAGATTGGAGAAATGATAGAAGAACAAAACGTACATGATGATTTATTAGCAGATTTACCAATCGAGCTAACAGCACAATTTAAAGGTGTCCACATGCCGCTAAAAAAAGTAATGGAGCTTGAAGCTGGCGGAGTACTACCTTTAGGTTTACTTCTTGATAGTGAACTTGTACTTATGGCGCCTGGCAACAAGGCAATTGCACAAGGTGATCTTGTTATTGTTGGAAATCAATTCGGCTTAAAAATTAAAAAAATCAATCTCAAATCAGCTGATGGAAATATTCCTCAAGCAAAACTTAGCTCTAATCCAGAAATCGACCCTGGTCTTCTAGAAAAAGCCATGGTACCAGCCCGAACTCAAGCGCATAGTCATCATGATGAAGACATGGATGATGATGAGATGGATGATGATGAAAAGAAAAGAATGTCTAGAAAAGAAGTTCAAGAGCTAGGTAAACGACTAGACCAAGAGCTCGCTGACATTGGCATTGATCCAGGCGAGATTGATGAACTTGAAAATTTCGAAGCTGACGACGATGATGATGACGATGATGAATTTTAAATCTTTCTGATTTATAGATCTTTATCTTTAAGTATAATTCTAAGTTTCTGAAGACATTTCATGTGAATTTGGCTTGCTCTAGATTCTGAAATATCTAAAATAGATCCAATCTCTCTAAAGGTTAGCCTTTGATAATGATAGAGGGCTACAATAAGCCTCTCACGTTCAGGAAGAGAGTCTATGGCTTTCGCCATCTCTTTTTTTAGAGATTCTTTTTCCATCTCTTCTTCTTGAGAGATAGTGTTGCTTCGAACCGAATCTAAAGCTGTTGCTTTAGCATCATCAAAAGAATCTTTTTCTTGTGGTTCATCAAGAGAGAAAACCATAAGCGCCGCTTCTTTTTTTACTTTTCTAAAATCTTCTTCAGATAATTCAAGCTTTGCACGAACCTCTTCTTCCACAGGGGCTCTTCCTAAACTAGTTTCAAGCTCTGCGTATGCTTTATTATATTTTTTAACTCTTTGTCTGCCGCCACGGCTTAGTACATCTCTTTGCCTAAGATAGTCAAAGATAGCGCCTCTAACTCTAGTAATAGCAAAACTTTCAAAACTACAATTGCTTGTGTGATTATATCTATCAACAGCTTCAATCAGACCAATACTACCGTAGCCGACTAAATCTTCACGATCAAAATCTGGGCTCTCAATGTAAGGTATTCTACCAACAACCCACTTTACCAAGTAAGCATAGTTTTTAATTAATTCATCACGAATTTTCTTCGGCTTATTCTCTTTACTATAAGCAGTCCAGAGCTTTGCATTCTCCGCCTTCGTGCCTTTATATTTTACTTGTGTATTCATTTTGCTACTCCGTAGGGTTTCCTTCTAACATTTGAAGTTTCACTTTGATCTCTTTATTCACTTTCTCTTTGCGCTTCTTACGTTCTCTTTTAAGCATCTGAAGCTTAGAACTTTGCATTCTTTCAGAGAGAAGTGATCCTGCAATCAAACCAAGCAAAGCAAATCCCAAAGAGGTGTATATGCTATTAACTAGGCTTGCACAGAGATCGAAGCTCATCGCATCAACACTTAGCACCATCTTTATAAAAACAAAGAGGAAACTAGCCGCAAAGAAGTTTAGAGCAAGAATTTCTGGCAGATTTGCGTAGAATTCCAATTCGCTCTTTACAAACTTTCTTAATTTAGTGCTTGCATTGCTCACGATTACCTTCATTGTTTATTCACGGAAGATATACACAAAACTGTTCCCCTCAATGGGGGATATTCACTTAAAAACTAGCTAAGTTAAGCTAAGTGAAGCTTAAGATTCAAGTTTTAATGCTTTTAAATATAATTTCTAAATCTGACTCAATGGAAACAAATCAAAAATTATCCACTTAAAAAGATAGAGAAACAAAAGAATGATAAAAATCCATAGACCATATTTAAGTTCGACAAGATAGACATAGATGATTCTGACCAAAAGGTTTTGCTTATAAACAAGGTCATATTTCTGCCCCAGTTGAAGTGCAAAAGGAAAGTCTTTATGGGTTAGTACAAGAGTGTGCAGAGGTCTTATAGGGTCTTCATAAAGCATTATTTTCTGCTCAGTATCTGAAAAATATTTAAAGATAAAATCGTAATTAACAGCTTGAGCTATCGAATTACCGTAATAGCAAGGTTCATAGCTATCAAGTCCTGGTTTTGACGCTGCATTAAAATCTGAGCAGATTATAAGCCCATTTTTATGAATCAGCTTCATGAAATTCTTCACCGCTGCTAGTGCGCCATAAGAATAAACAATGGTTGAGTCCCTTCCTGGTCTAAAACAAGTTCTCAATATTTCAAACTCTTTAGTTGAGATATGAGGATCCATCTCAAGGTCAATATCACGAAACTCTAATTTCTTTTTAATTTTCTTTACCCAGCCTTTTGGCTTTTTCGGGTTTAAAACTCTATCTTCAAAATCTTCCAGTCTAATATATTTTTCTTTAAAATTATTATTTACTCTTGCTATCACTCTGGCTGGAAGCTGGTCTAGAAGATAGTTTGCCATGACCAAATCATAATAACCATTCAGTTTTTCATCTTCAGTCAAAAACTCTGGCAATTTCATTGCATCAAGCCTTTCAAATCGAACTTTAGTTTCAAATTCTTTCAGCTTCCCTATTTTTTTAACTTCTTCAACAGTTTTTGCAGAAAAATCAGTGAAGCTATACTCTAAATTTTCAAAATAATCTAAGCCCTCATGCTCGCAAATATCCCTAAAAGCCTCCAAAAAATTCTTGGCAAATTCACCATAACCACCACCAATCTCAAGAATCTTGATTTTTGTTGGTGGCTCTTTAGAATTTGGGTTCTTTTCTAAATCATCAAAATAAGAAGCCCAAATAACTTTCAAATTTTCTATGAAGAGCCTGGCTTTTTTATAGGCTTCGTTATAATTAGATATTCCAGAGTAGGGGATCTCCCCTTTTGTCCAGGCTTTTATGCCTACGTTTTGGAAATAATCTGTGTGAATGTTCCATATCTTTGACTTGTCAAAGCGGGTAAAATCTTCAAGAATAATAAGTTTTTTAGCTAAATTAAACATGTAAGCACAAAATACGTTAGAATAAGCCTGGAACTCCTAATTAGCGCAAAATACAAGCCTTCAAAGGAAATCTTAACAGCATAAGCTAAAAAATCATAGAACTAGAAAGAAAAAAGGAAGGCAATATGCCATTCATCACAAAAGAAAAAGAAGACTATAAAACTTTAATCTGCGAAATTAGCAGACACCTTTACACACTTGGCTGGGTCAGTGGTACTGGGGGTGGTATTTCAATTAAAGACAATGAGCACGTCCTCATTGCTCCTAGTGGTGTTGAAAAAGAAAAAATTAATAGCAGTGATATATTCACAACAGATATTTGCGGAAAAATAATCGAAGCTCCACAGAACCCAATGCTTAAGCTATCAGCTTGCACTCCTTTATTTTTAGAAATCTATAAAAAAAGACAAGCAGGAGCAATCATCCATTCTCATTCGATAAATGCTTTTTTAGCTTCAAAAGTTGCATATAAGCTTTTCAACTGTAATTCTGTAGATTGCGTAAAATTAAAAAATCACCTTAGCGAATGTAACAATTCTGCAATAGCTGAAATTATTTTAAAAGAAATTGAAATGCTTAAAGGCATAAAAGGTCAAGGATATTTTGATACTCACTATGTGCCAGTTATAAAAAATACGGCACAAGAAGAAGATCTTGCAGAAGCGCTAGCTGCTGCTCTTGATGCTTATCCTGAAGCTTATGCTGTTGTAGTAGAAAACCATGGTGTTTATGTTTGGGGAGATTCTGTAACTCAGGCTAAGACACACGCTGAGTGTTACGATTATTTATTTAATGCTTATGTGAAGCTTTTTGAACTTGGCTTAATGGAAAATCAATAAATGTTAGTTAGACTCAAAAAAAATAATGAAACAGAAAAAGAGATTTCAGACTTTAATGAAATTAAGAGTTTGCTTAAGTCTTTAAAGATCAATGCAGACCAAATCAAAATGGACAAGAATGGAAATTTTATTGAAGACTATAATCTTTTTGTTGAAAATTTTAAAAAAGAAAATAACTATATCAGCAATGATGAAGTTAAGCTAAGCCCATCGACCCCAGAAGAAATTCTGAATCCTTTTAAAAGCACTCATCACCATTTAGATGATGAAATCAGGTTTACCATTGATGGCGAAGGTATCTTTGGGATTGTAAAGAATGAAGGTGAGGAAACAGAAATCCTCTGCTCTAAAGGTGATTTAATAAGCATCCCTGCATATACTCGTCACTGGTTTAAGCTTACTGAAAAAAAATCTATGCAATGTGTAAGGATTTTTAAAGAAAATCCTAAATGGGAAGCTATTTATGAAGCGCCAGAAAAGACCGCTTCTTAATTCTTTTCTAAATTCTTGAGTTCTTTAAGACTTTTTACTTTTTCAACAAGGTCAATTTCTCTAATATCTACCTTATGTACATCAACTGGGAAAAATAAACTTCTTTCATCTTCAAGCTTTTGGTTCAAAATTTCGCTTTCCGCACTAAGCCTATCAACATAAGATTCGCGGTACTCTTTAAGCTTCTCTTTCAAAGCTTTGAAGTTAAACTTTTTCTTTTCTTGGAGATTTGCCATAAAACTATATTAACAGATTCGTGATTTTTTGTCAAAGCTGGGTGAACTTGCTCATATCAGCCCTAAAAACCGAAAAAAGGACCAACCGCGAAGCGGCCAGTCCAATTTAAAACTCGGCGAAAGTATTAAAACCTAGATAAGGTTATAACCTTTTTCGAAACCATCAGTGTTTTGATTTACTACCATTCCAGCTACACCAGTAGTAGTTGAAGTCACAACTCTAACTGGAAGTTTAACTAAGAAAGCTAAACCGTCAGCAAGATTGTGCCCAACTGAGTGGTCATGATTGTGGCTATGACCGTGGTGACGAGGAGCTTTTCTGTAAAAGCCACCCGCAAGAGCTGGAGCTGAGAAAGCTATTAACGCGATGATTGCAAGTATTGTTCTTTTCATAATACTCAGTAGTATATGTGCAAACTTATCTTTTGTAAAGTGGTCAAAAGCCTCTTTTTTAAAAGATTTTTGCTAATTTTTCTTCTAGAAAACGGGAACTTTTAAAAGGATGAGCTAAATGGCTAATATCCTCGATATTTTTGCTAGCTCGCGTGATACAATCCCTTGTGATTGCATGAACTTGCACCAAGAAAGCTTTAATATCTACAGCTTACTAGTATTGCTAGGAGGGCTGGCTATCTTTCTAAATGGACTTGAGTCCATGAGCAACAATCTTAAAAAGATTGCAGGCGAAGGTTTTAAAATCATCTTAAAAAATATCACAGAGCACCGTGTATACGGTGTGATTGTGGGGACTTTAGTTACAGCTGTTATTCAAAGTAGCAGCGCAACTACTTCTATATTAGTTTCACTTGTTCAATCTGGTTTAATTCAATTTGAAAGAACTGTTGCGATAATAATGGGCGCAAACATTGGAACTACAGTGACTGGACAGATCGTAGCCTTTAAAGTAACTAAGTGGGCTCTACCTATAATATTTGTCGGCTTTATGATTCAGATTTTAGCTAGCAGAACTAAAACTAGAAACATAGGTCTTGGCATCATAGGTCTTGGTTTTATTTTCCTTGGGCTTTCAATCATGTCGGATACCATGAAACCTCTTAGACACTCTGAGCATTTTGTTCATCTTGTTCAAAATTTAGAAAACGTACCACTTGGCATTTTAGTAGGAGCCGTTTTTACAGCTATGATCCAATCTAGCAGCGCAACCATCGGTATTATGATCGGGATGGCGACTCAAGGCTTAATCTCTATAGAAGCTGGCGTACCTCTTATACTAGGAGCGAATCTAGGGACTTGCGTAACAGCAGTGCTTGCTTCTCTTAGAGCATCAGATGAAGCGAAGAGAGTTGCTGCAGCTCATATTATTTTTAATGTTGCAGGAATTTTAATGTTTATGTTCTGGATTCCTAACTTCATAAGTTTTGTAAAATCTTTTAGCCCTCCAGATGATATCCCTAGATTAATTGCAAATGCTCAAACTGCTTTTAACTTAATAGCTACTTTAATACTTCTAGCTTTTGTACCTCAACTACAATGGCTAGCTAAAAAAGTTATTCCTGATCGGGCTAAAAAGAAAAGAACTTTCGTGCTGCCTAAAGCTAAAGAATCTGCTCACACACCAAACATTGGGGTGCTTCATTCTAAAGAAGGTATCAGACATTTAAAAAATATAGTTAAAGAGATGCTTATAGTTTCTCGAAGCTACCTTATAGAAAGGACTTCACTGCAAGAAGACAAGATCGTTGAACTTAGGCAGGAACAAAAAGAACTGAGAAACGAGCTTTTAGAATACTTAAGCAAGCTAAGCCGTTACCGCATGGCTCTAGCTCAAAGTACAAATATCATGCAGCAATCTGAAGTTATAAATGAGATTGAGCATATAGCTTACAAACTAGAAATATCTTTTGAGCGTATGGCTCACAAAATACCTAAATTCCAGCAAAGCATAGATGATCTTGAAGAGTATTTTAAAAAGACTATTAAATATTTCTCTAAAGCTTGCAATGCTTTTATTAATGGTTCAGTCAGTGAAGCTGAAATCATTAGAGATAAAATCTCTATGCTAAAACCTTTTGAAACAGAGTTTAGAAAAAAATACTTTGAGAAGATTCATAGCGGCGCATCAAAATCTCACGAGCTTGATCAAGTCAACTTAGAAGTTCTAGAGATACTTAGAAGTGTAAACTCTGCATCGAAAAGAATTTGTAATGTCCAAGTCGAAAGCTCTGACAGTAAGCTTCTAATTTAAATTCAGCTAATAAATAAAATTAATATTCAGAAAGGCAAAGAAGGTTTAAAATAATACCTGGAGATATTAATTATGGGGATAGATACAACAAATCCGGGCGGGCAAAGTAATTTTGAAAAGATCAAAGCAGATCTTAAAGCACTCAAGGATAGAGCCGCAAAAAATCTAGAGGATTGTGAAGAACAGAGCCAAAGAGCAACAAATTTTAGTAGGTCTATAAGGCATGGCGAAAGGCTTGATCAAAAAAAATTAGCTAGTCCTCTTGATGAAGTGCCTTTTTCAAGAACAAAAGCAATGACAACTGCCCCACAAGAAAACATAAGGTCAGGTCACACTGGAATCTTCAATTCTGCAATGGTCCCGATTCCAGAAAAACTTGAAAGAGCTCAAAGGCAGATAGGGATACTGCATCGAGATTTTTTATTTAAAACTTTAGACCAGGATGACAAAGATATCGTAGATGGTCTATCTGATTCAAGTGGAGTCAAATTAAGCATGGGAACAAAGTTAGAGAAAGAAGAAGTGCAAAAGATATTTTTTGCTCATGCTAAAGCTGTGACGTTTGATGAAGTTAAAGCAGAAGATTATGTGGCAGCTGAAATTTATATTCTGCTTAGACATGGACGCGAAGTCTTAAATGATTTTTTAAAAGAGATTTATCCACCAGTTGGCAAACAAAAAGACATGAAGTCTTTTCTTTTAGAAAAGAAGCTAGAGTTCAATAAGGGAAATCAATATTTTGAAGAATGGCTAACTGCAAATATAATTACTATACTAGGTAAACTTTCTTAAACAGTAATTTCTAAACCTACAGGACAATGATCTGAACCCATTACTTCATTAAGGATGTAGGCATCTTTAAGCACAGGTATCATGCTTTCAGAGACAAAGAAGTAGTCAATTCTCCACCCTACATTACGTTTGCGAGCTGCTGTTCTAAAACTCCACCAACTATAGTGATCAGGCTCTTTATTAAAATGCCTAAAACTATCTACAAAACCATGGCTAACTAATTTATCCATCCAGTCACGTTCAATTTGCATAAAGCCAGAGACTTTCTCGTTCTCTTTAGGGCGAGCAAGGTCAATTGCGTTATGAGCAGTGTTGTAATCACCTGTGATGATAATATTCTTGCCAGCTTTTTTAAGCTTTAGCAAATACTCAAAAAAGTCATCATAAAAATCAAGCTTATACTTCAAACGCTCATCACTAGCTCCACCATTAGGGAAGTAGATATTAAAAAGAATAAACTCGTAGCCATTTACATTATGGTGGCTTTCAATAACCCTACCCTCTACATCAAACCTTTCAACACCAAAACCTTTTTTTACTTCTGCAGGTTTTACTTTATCTTTAAAGTAATTAGCAACACCACTATAACCTTTGCGTTCAGCTGAATTAAAAACCGTCTCTACAAAGCCATCAGGATTTATAAACTCTTCAGTGATCTTTTCAGCATCGATCTTAGTTTCTTGCACGCAAACAATATCAGCGCCACAAGAAGCAATCCATTCATCGAAGCCTTTTTTATAAGCAGCTCTTATTCCATTAACATTCCAAGATAGAAAAGTTATTTTATCTTTTTTCGGCATATAGCTATTTTAATAAATTAACCTCTAAAAGAAAAGTTCTAGAGCATTTTTCTTTACTTAAACTTCAGACCTTTAGCTTTAGAAAGCTTTTTCTCAAATTGCTTCCAGTCAGTGATGTCTTTTGCAGCAGCGTAAATAAGCTTTTCAGGAAATGAAGCTGTAGCTTTCCAAGAAAGCCATTTCACAGAACCATCTTTGCAAATATACCTATTTTCAAAGCCCATAGTTTGCTCGCCCTCTGTAAGTTTCTGCGCCTCTTTCAGAGTACTTTCCTTATCTTCCGGGTGCACAAAATGCAAATAAGGTTTAGATAAAAGCTCTTCTTTTGTATAACCAAGTACTTTTTCCCAAGTCGGGCTTAAGTATTTAAAGTAGCCATCAAAATCAGCAACACACTGCAGATCCATTGAAACACTAAAAAAATTGTCTAATATAGTCTCTACATGCTTAGCTTCAGAAACATCATTAGCAAATAGAAAATAGTAATCATTATCATTGAAGTCCATATATTTTATAGAAACTTCAACAGGAAAAAGTCTACCAGACTTAGGTCTATAGCTTGATTGATAAGCTAATGTTTTTCTAATTTTCATCAATCCCAAAAAAGCTTTCCATTGGTTTGCATTATAAGTAGGGTCGATCTCATGAATATGCATATTTAAGACTTCATCTTTTTCAAAGCCCAAAAATTCTAAAACACTTCCATTAACATAATGAATATAACCATCATCAGTTAAACAAAAAATTAATTCAGAGAAATTATCCAAAAACTTTTTAAAAAAGTTTGGATCCTGGTAACTCTTTAGGATGTCAAAGTCTTTATCCATTGTCCCCCAATCAAAAATTACAGAGCTTTGGTCCAAGCACCATCAACCGGCAAGTTAACACCACTGATATAAGAAGCTGCTGGGCTTGCCAAAAAAGCTACAGCATTTGCTACTTCCGCTGCTGTCCCAAAGCGATTCATAGGAATCGTAGTCTTCAGATTATTTTCTACGTCTTCTATATTTTTACCCGAATCTTCTGCACTTTTTAACATAAGAGAAGTTAACCTAGAGGTTTTAGTGTAGCCTGGAAGCACGTTGTTGACAGTGATACCATGTTCACCAAGCTCATAAGATAATGTTTTAGACCAACTTGCCATCGCGCCACGAATAGTGTTTGAAACACCTAAATTATGAATAGGCATTTTCACTGATATAGAAACTATATTTATTATTCTTCCGTAACCGGACTGCTTCATACCAAAAACAAGCAATTCAGCTAAAAGATTACTCACTAGCACATGGTTTTTAAAAGCATTCAAAAAATCTTCTTCACTCGCTTCTGAAAGAGGTCCAGACTTCGGTCCACCAGTATTATTCACAAGGATATTTATAGGACCTTTTTCTTTTAAGTATTTATCTACGGTCTCTTTAAGAAGATTACGGTCCGATAAATCTACAAGCATCACAGAATGCTTGCCAGGACCAGGCAAACTTGAAAGAACAGCATCAAGCTTATCTTTAGATCTTGCAAGCAAAATCACATTCGCTCCTAAAAGAGCTAATTCATGAGCGCTCGCTGCGCCAATACCTTCAGAGGCTCCGCAAACTAAAGCAGTTTTTCCTTCTAAGTTTATCTTCATAATTTTTTCTAAGCAGCTACTTTAGCAGCGAGCATACTCTTCACTTCAGCAGCAACAGCATCACCAATTTCTGAAGTTCCAGCAGAGCCACCTAAATCTGCAGTCATAATTTCTTTATCTAGAACTTTTTTAACAGCAGCATCTAAGAGATCAGCTTCTTCTATCATTCCTAAGCCATATTTAAGCATCATTGCAGCAGATAAAATCATAGCCATAGGGTTTGCTAAGCCTTTACCAGCAATATCAGGAGCTGAGCCATGAACAGGCTCATAGACTCCAGGCAAAGAGCCATCACCCAGTGATGCACTTGGAAGTAAACCAATGCTACCTGTTAGCATAGATGCTTCATCAGATAAAATATCACCAAATAAATTACCTGTAACTATTACATCGAATTGTTTTGGGTTACGAATAAGTTGCATTGCAGCATTATCAACGTACATATGTGAAAGTTCTATCTCTGGAAAATCTTTATGCGCTTCTTCTACAGCATCTCTCCAAAGTTGTGAAACATTAAGCACATTTGCTTTATCAACTGAGCAGACTCTTTTATCACGTTTCATCGCAAGTTCAAAAGCCACTTTAGCAATGCGTTTCACTTCGTCCTTGCTATAGACCATGGTGTTATATGCTTTATCACCCTCATGCGCTGTTGGCTCGCCAAAATAAATTCCACCAGTAAGTTCACGCACAACCATAATATCCACGCCAGTCACCACTTCTTTTTTAAGGGTTGAGAGATGAGCAAGCGAGTCAAAAACTACAGCAGGTCTAAGATTTGCAAAAGTCTTTAATTCTTTTCGAAGTCCAAGTAAACCAGTCTCAGGTCTTTGCTCTCTAGGAAGATCATCATATTTAGGACCGCCAATTGCAGCCATCAAAACAGCATCAACTTTTTTAACTGCTTGTTTTGATTCAGCTGGGAAAGGATCGCCAGATTTATCAATAGCCACTCCACCAAGATCAATATCTTTGTATTCAAAATTAGGTAATAGCTCATTGAGCACTTTCACTGTTTCTTTAGTGATTTCAGGACCAATTCCATCTCCTGAGATAAGTCCAATGATCTTTTTATCTAATCTTTTATCAAGCATAAGAGATATTCTAGCAAAGCTTGATTAATGACTCGCAACTACCTTATACTTAGTTCTCAATGGACTCTTCCCAAGACAGTACAAGCGGCTTAACAAAAGAGGAGCAGGATGTAGTTTTTGAACTATGGGACTCTTTTCTCTCTTCTGGCTCTGAGCCCATTCAAGAATGGTTTAAAAAAGAAGATGATTTCTTGCTTAAGCATGTAAAAAAAGGCTGTACTTTACTTGATGTCGGCTTTGGTTCTGGCAGACATCTTAGAGAGCTTGCACCCATTGCAAAAATGGCTTACGGGATTGATAAGTCAACAGATTTTTTTGAAGGCTTTATAAAAACTCCTGAAAAGTACGCAAATATAAGAGTTTTTCACGAAAACGCCCAAAGCACTCACTTTGATGATGATTTTTTTGATTTTGTAATATGCATGGATAATACATTTGGTAACTTTGGCTTTGAGAGAAATGCAATTATTAAAGAGATCAAAAGAACACTTAAGCCTGATGGAAAATTACTTATAAGTGTTTATTCCGAAAACGCCTTAAAAGTAAGAGCTGAAGAGTATGAAAGGCTTGGTCTAAAAATAAAAAGCATCGATGAAGAAACTGGATATATTCTTTCTGAAAGCAATGTAGTCTTTGAACAATTTTCAAAAAATCAACTCACTGAAATTTTTACATCACATGGCTTAAAAGTTTCTTTTGAAGATGAGACTCCAATTTCATACATGTGCAGCATCTCTAAAATTTAGAGTTAGGAACTTGCTACACGTATAGCAAAACTCTTAACCTTGAAACCCTTATGTATAGCGGACTCCTTAACCTGGTCTAGAGAAAGCAGGCTATATCTACACCTTCAATTTGCTTAACTTTTATTAATCACCTTCAACCAAATAGTTGAGTGGCTAAATCTTTTAGATGGGATGAATGTCTTTGGTTAAATAGGTGGTAGCAAATGTGTATTTTTATTAGGGTATTAACTCGCGTCAGTATTGTCGTAAGTTTATTAAGTCCATTTTTCAGTCTAGGGGTTTCTGCTAAAAAAGCAGCAACAAATTTTTTAGAAACAACTTTAGTCGAAGGTGATTCAAGTGGCTTGAATCTTTTAATGAGCGAAAACGATAGGATCGTTAGCGCGACTAATCCAATAATTTCTTTAAAAGCAACAAATTTAGATTCTTTAAGATCATTAAATTCAATCAACGCAAAAAATAACAATTTAAGAATAAATGTTTACGATGTAACAGCTGGTAGAAATGAATTGCTAGGTGTTTTCTCTTATAAATTAAAGCAATTTAAAAAGCAGTTTGTCTTTGACATGGATCTTCCTCCAATGGATGAGCAATCTAAGACTCTTGAGTTTGTAGTTTACAACTTCGCCAATTTTCCTCAGTATAAATTCACTGAGAACATTTCAGCAAGAGACTTAATACCAAGCCTTGAAACAGAGTCTCTAGAAATAAGTAGCCCTGTAAGTTCACTAAGCTCTTTTTCAGAAAGTGAATTTGATTCAATGATTGAAAAAATATCTATTGAATCTGATGGTAAAGTTGCTCAAATTGTTAAGCAAAACGGCAACTATATTTTCAAAATTCCTACAAAGAAAAATAGTACTGTAGTAAACATCAGTAAAGGTGATCTTCTAAACCCGACTTCAGCTTTAACTAGAATTGGAAACAGCTCAAAATCTTCAAATTCTAAAAAGAGTGGCGGGAAAGATAAAAGCTTTCATGTAGATATCATTAACTCAGTAGCTGAATCTTTTGAAGAGCTTGAAATTAAAAAAACAGAACTTTCTGATATGCCAGAAGGTTTCACTATTTTAAACACTCTTGACGGAACAATAATTTTTAAAACTAAAGATGGCTGGTCAAACCCTGTTCCATTTTTAGGAAACAACTCTTCAACTTTATCAACCTCAGATTTTTCATCACCAAGCGGCGGCGGAGCTGCTGGTCCTGCGGGACCGGCTGGCTCTCCTGGCGCATCAGGTCCAGCTGGACCGGCTGGCGCTCAAGGCGCGCGAGGCGAAGCAGGAAGATCATGTTGGGATACTAACAATGATGGCATTGCAGATGCTGCTGAAGATATAAACGGTGATGGTAATTTTAATGCACTGGATTGTCTGGGTGGACCACAAGGTCCTGCTGGAATTGCTGGCGCGCAAGGCCCTGCCGGAATCTCTTGCTGGGATTTAAATGCTAATGGAATTGCTGATCTTGCAACAGAAGATTTGAATACTGATGGTCTAGTGAACGTTAGTGACTGTATCGCAAACGCTGTTGCTGCAGCGGCTGCAGCAGGTGGTGGTGGAGCAGGTCTCGCTGGACCACAAGGTCCTGCAGGTCCTCAAGGACTGCAAGGTCCTAAAGGTGATACTGGAGCTACTGGCGCACAAGGTCCTCAGGGACTTAAAGGTGACAAGGGTGATAAAGGTGACACTGGCGCGCAAGGTATTCAAGGTTTAATTGGTTTAACAGGAGCTCAAGGCATCCAAGGTCTTAAGGGAGACACAGGAGCGCAGGGTTCTGCTGGTCTCGATGGTACTAATGGTGTTAATGGACTTTCTTGCTGGGATCTAAATGCTAATGGTGCAGGTGAGCTTGCTACAGAAGATATTAATAATGATGGTTTCTTAGATACTTTAGATTGCAAAGGTGCTGATGGGAAAGATGGTTTCTCTTGCTGGGATCTAAATGAAAATGGTGTTGAGGATATTTTAACTGAAGATAAAAACGCTAACGGTGTCGTTGACATAAATGATTGTACTGGTTTAGCTGGCACAAATGGTGTTGATGGTATCGACGGCGCTCAAGGTCCTAAAGGTGACAAAGGTGATCAGGGACTTAAGGGTGATCAAGGTATCCAAGGTTTAAAAGGTGACACTGGCGCGACGGGTGCAACAG
>CAYGPN010000002.1:0-3330 GCA_964352085.1 uncultured Gammaproteobacteria bacterium
ACCCTCGACCGCCTGATTACAAGTCAGATGCTCTACCAACTGAGCTACCCCAGCACGGGGTATTAAGAAGTCCGTCCAAAACGAACCTAAGTAATAATACCAAAAGGCATAGCAGATGTTAGAAAAATTTCAAGATTTTAAAAAGTGTTTAGATTATGTCTTAATCTAAGACATAATTTGGCTGCCCTGAAGCTTCTGTTTAAACCAGAACTACTGTGACACATATTACTGCGAAGCATGCGATAAGAAGAACCGAAGAGAAGAGGTGGCTATTGTCTTTAGGCCTATCACCAAGCTCAATATAGAACTCTTGAAAGCCAGTCTCCATAAAGTCCTGCCATTTTCTTATTCTTGTCGGTTTCCAACTATGACGGTGCATAAAAATGAAACTCCTTTAAACCTGAATCCTTAATATAATTTTAACTCTTAAGGCTTTATAAAGTACATCCTTAATGGGAACTTTTTTCTAAGAATTCCATCATCTATATTCTTAACCAAAAAAACTAATTTCGTAATACTATTTATTTAATTCAAGTTCTTTAAACTCATTTTCTACTGTAGTCGAGATGGTCTTCTCATCTTGAGTTTTAAGCTCTGTTAGATAGTCAAAGCCACCATTTAAAGTCTTGCCTACCAGAATATGTCTATCGTTAACTTCCATTACCCACATCTCTGAACCATCGTCAAAAGCTTTTTTCTGAATTAAAGACATATTATATGGGTTAAGCTTTTGCTTATTATTAGCATCTTTAATGAATGGCACTTTATTTAAAATGAAATCTGGCAATTTCAGCTTTCCTGACTTAGCAGCGCATTTAATGTAATACGCAATCCCTACCATTACTGCAAGAAAAACAAGTATTGTAACTATTCTAGAGCCTAACTCTAAATCAGAACCACCACCGGCGAATTCTTCTAAGTCCTCAGCAAAAGCTGGCATAGAGCCAAAAGTGAGCATTAAAAACAAGCCAAGCTTCTTCATAACTAAACTCTATCACAGTTATAAAGCTAGTTAAACGCTTTTGATAATTTTATAAAGCCCTTGTCTCATGTAGACATTTTCAGCTAATTTAATAGAATTTACCAAATCTGAAATTTGCTCAGCATCATTTAAATAACTAGAAGCAATGATAGTCCAAATACTTCTTTGATCTTCAGACTCAAGCTCAAGAACAACCTCGCGATAATCATCTAGTTTCATTTCAAGAGACTTGCATAAATCAGAAATATTCTCTTTAGAATAAACCTTTGCTTCACCAGCAATTAACCTTTCAAGCAGAGTTGCTGTGGTTTTTAAAATAGGAATGCTTTCACCACTAAGCTTATTTAGCTTTTGGTAAAACTCTAAATTAGCTTTTAAAACTTCAGCTTCTTCACTAGTCTGAATATCAGAAACAAACATAGGTTTAGATAAATTAAAAGCAAAAATACCATTAGCATTTAAGCACTGATTAATATTTGCAAGCGCAAGACCTGGATCTGGAAAAAGATGAAAACAGTTTAGAGCATAAATAGTCTGTGCTTTTTCTTTTAACTGTGAGCCTAAGTGTTCTACAGCTAAATTCGAGTAGCTCGCCTTATCCCCAAGTCTTTCCTGAGCTTTAAAAATCATAGTTTCAGATGGCTCAAGCACACAAAGATTTTTAGCACCATGCTCAAGCATAGCTTGAGCAGAGATTCCTGTTCCTCCACCAACATCAATTACAAAATCATCTTTGCCCTGTGGTGGTGGCACGAAATTCATCATGTAATTAGCGCTTTGCTGATAGATTTTATCTGCATCTTTATACTTTTCAGATGCTGCTTGAGTTAGAAACGGATTTAGACTATTCATAATTTACTCCTAAGCTGCTGCGGCTGGAGTTTTAAGTCCCATCTCTTCAGCAATATTCAAACTACCAGCCAGTTGAGTTACTCGAAGTCCAAAATTATCATCAATAACCACAACTTCACCACGAGCAATAAGTTTATTGTTTACAAACAAATCAACAGGCTCACCAGCAAGTCTATCTAGTTCTATAATTGAACCCTTGCCGAGCTTCAAAATATCTTTCAGATCCATTTCAGAGCGACCAAGCTCGACAGTAAGACCCATACTTATATCCATCAAAAGCCCAAGGTTTTTCTCCTCATCAACTTCTGAAACAGGACCCGAGCCACTTTGATCTAAGAAATCAACACCAGAAGCGTTAACCCCATCATCAGAATCTGCATTTTCTGCAGCTGCAAGCTCAGAATATGTTTCAGCTAAATTAGTAGCCGCTTCTGTATTTAATTCAACTGTAATAGTTGAATCCTCAATACCTTCAATTGAAAGTTTCAAACTGACATTTATTGGCTCAGCGAAGCCTTCTGGAAGAGCTAAGCTCTCAGCATTTTCTTTTTCTAAAACTCTAATTTCAGTTTCTGAAACTGCAAAAGCAGCATCTTCTTTTAAACCAGCAATTTTATCTTTAGCTGCGCTAATAGCCTGACTAATCGCCTCTTTAAAAGCTGCTTGCTTGTCTTCATTAAAATCTAATTCTTCAGGAATCTCTCCAGTCCCGCCCGCCATCAAATCAGAAATTGCATAAGCAGTTTTCTTGCTTAAAACTGCAGCGACTGGTCCAAGCGCTGGCTCAGTAATATCTACCTTAACTAAAACAGAATCTTCCTCAATAGCAATGGCATCTTGCCATTTAGAATCACCTTGCTCAGTGTATTGAATCGTCACAGCTTTATTCAAAAGCTCTGATAATCTTCTTGCTACTTGATTAGCTGAAAGTCTTAGAACTTCCGTTAGCTTTGTTTGTATTTCTTCTTCTAGCGCCATAGTTTCCCCTTTATACTCTCTGTCTTATACCTTTGCTCTCTTAGCTACTAAATAGACTAAAAGGTTTGCTCAATAGTCTAAAGGGATTAAAATTTTGAGCTTATTTTTGCGCGCCCTCGTCTAAATAGACTAGAATTAAAAACGATGTTCCTACTGGCATCTACTGTCGTCATCATTATTATCGCTGCTGGGCTTTATTACCGCCGCGATAGAAAGAAACACATCCCTTTAATGCTCACTGCATTTGTGCTTGATGTTTTATTAGTTCTAGTTATCGAAATTAAACGCAAGGCTATTGAAACTGTAGTTGATAATGCCATCCACGAGCCTAGTGCTTTTGTGATTTTTCATGCAACAATCTCACTTTTAGTTCTAGTGCTTTACACAGCCCAAACAATTAGCGGTACTAAAATTGCCAAAGGCAAAGTTCACTTAATTCCACTTCATAAGAAAATGTCAGTGGTCTTTATTATCTTAAGACTTATAAACTACGTAACAAGCTTTCAAATGGCTGATTT
>CAYGPN010000002.1:3430-211061 GCA_964352085.1 uncultured Gammaproteobacteria bacterium
CGTCATTGCGAACATAGAACGTCATTGCGAACATAGAACGTCATTGCGAACATAGAACGTCATTGCGAACATAGTGAAGCAATCCATGGATCACCACGTCGCCTTCGGCTCCTCGTGATGACAAGTCGTCATTGCAAGCGAAGTCGTCATTGCAAGCGAAGTCGTCATTGCGAACGAAGTGAAGCAATCCAGGCTTACATGTAAAGCCTAATTTTTACTATTTATTAAAACGCCACCTCTATTAACCACTCTATAATTGGGATTGGCACTAAAGTTTGTCTTTAAAATGAGTCAATTTAAAGAGTTCACAAAAGAATTTATAAAGTTTTGGTCATCTGTTAGAGTGGCTATCACCTTGCTCGCTCTTGCTGCAATTGCAACTTTAATAGGTTCAGTCTTACCACAAGAAATTACTCTTTCACAAGATGAGCTTATTAAAAACTTATCTGGCTCTAGTTTTGATATTTTAAATATACTTGGTTATCAGAATGGGGCTGATAGATTTATTTTTATGAAGTCCCTGGGACTGACCAATGTCTTCTTTTCAAACTGGTATCTAACTTTGATGCTTTTTATGTATCTTTCAATCATTCTTGCTAGCTTCACTAAAGTCTTCCCTAGAGCAAAAGGGGTTTTCATTTTCAATCCAAACCCACCTAGAGACAGTAGTTCTAAGAATTTTGTAGTCAAGTATAAATTAAATTCTAAAGAAGCAAAACTAGAAAACTTAAAAGAGCTCTTTAAAAAACAATCTTATCAAATAACCAACGCTGACAAAAAGCATAATGGTTTTTTTGCTCGCAAAGGTGCTGTTCATAAATTAGGCGCTAGCGTTACACATGTCGGGATCATTCTAACTATTACTGGAGCTTGCTTTGGGATGTTTACAGGCTTTGGTGGCTTCGCTGTGATGAGCCCAGGAGAAACTATGGTTCTAAAGAATTCAGAGATTAAACGGATTGATAATTTCTGGCTTGGCACTGTACCTGATTTAAAAGTTAAAGTAATAAAGACCTGGAAAGCTGAATACGATAATGGAACACCAAAGCAGTACTACAGCATTTTAGAACTTTACGATAATAAAACTAATCAGCTAATCGATAAACATCTTTTAAAAGTTAATCAGCCACTTAAGCATAAAGATTTTTATATCTACCAAAATACTTATGGTGAATATATTACAGTCGGCTTCAATAATAAAACTCTTGACCTGGGTTTACAAAAAATGGGTGATATCAACGTAGCGATGCTAGAGATAAGTCCTGATTTTTCTTTTGCAATCAAGCCAATCAGCGATGGTGAAGTTGAAGTAAATGCAATTATAAACAGAGATATTGAACAAGTGATCCCCATCGGCATCTTTAAAATTGGCGAAACTGCTGACCTTGGACCGCCAGGACAGCCTGTTAATTTTAGATATTTGGGCAAAAGCTTTGTTACTGGTCTTCAATACAAATCCAATCCAGGAGCCGGAGTTCTCTTTTTAGGCTTTGCAATTTTGCTGCTTGGTGTCTTTATTGCTTTTGGATCTAAAAGGGATCTTTGGGTTTACGAAAACAAAGGTGATATCATGATTCTTGGCAAAACTGACAAGTTCAAAAAACAGTTTGCAGATGAAATCCAAACTTATCTGAAAGATTTTGAAGGACAAACTAGCTAATGAGCATCTTAAGCACCACAAGTGAACAATTACTTCTAAATATTGCTGGCTTTACAGTCTTCGTTGCAATATGGCTTTATGCCTTCAAAATGAAAAACAGAGTATATGAAATCATCTGTTCTAGCACTATGGCTACAGCCTTCATATGTCTTAGTGGAAGCCTTATAGTCAGAGCTATCGGTCTTGGTCATGTACCTATTAGAAACCTTTATGAAAGCTTGGTTATACTTGCTTGGGGGATTTTAGGATCCTATCTTTTTTTAGAACAAAAGTATAAATTTAGACAATTTGGTGTCATTGCTGCAATTGCAGTTATGGGAATTTTTCTAAGTGCAAGCTGGCTTCCCGAAAGTCAAAAAGAATGGGCTCCATTAATTCCAGCTCTACAAAGCTATTGGAGAGCAATCCACGTCCCACCTCTTATAGTTTCTTATGCTTTATTTTTACTCGCAACTATTCCAGCACTTGCACATTTAATTACTTACTATAGAAACCAAAGCTTAATTCAAGCAGTCAGTGCTGATGGCAGCAATGCTGAATTGACAGCTCAAGTAGATAAGATAAAATCCAAACTTGATCTCTATGAAGAGTTAAGTTATAGATGTATAACTTTTGGCTTACCATTACTTAGCTTTGGAATTATCTGCGGTGGCTTGTGGGCAAACCATGCTTGGGGAGCAATCTGGCAGTGGGATCCCAAAGAAACGCTTGCTCTTATGACCTGGTTTATTTATGCGGCATATATTCATCTTAAGATGAGAGGCGCTAGTGGTCAGACCACATCATGGATTGCTGTTCTTGGACTTGCTGCAGTTTACCTAACTTACAATGGCATCAATCAATTTGGTTTTGGTGGATTGCATAGTTACGGGAAAATAGATTAGTTTAATTCTTACCTAAATACTCACTTTTATATTCTGTTTTAGCTAAGTATGAGGCGATAATTGCATTTACTCTTTTATTAATCAAAGCCGAGCTTAAATTTGTCTTTGAAATATACTCTGAAGCCCCTGCTCTAAGTGCCTTTGAAAATAAACTTTTATCAGCTTGCCCTGTTAAAAACACTATTGGTCTTTTATAACCTTCCCGTCTCACATGAGAAAGAAGCTCTAAGCCATCAATAGCTCCAAGTCTATAATCAAACAAGCACATATCATACTCGTTATCTTGCATCGCTTGAATTGCTATATCTCCAGAACAAGCATGATGAATATCGAAGCTGTAGTTTTCATTATCCTCTTCAAGATACTCTTTGACTAGGATATAATCATCCAAATCATCTTCAACAATTAATATTTTTACTATTTTAAATCTATTTTTTATTCCCGTTTTCATATAAGCTCCTCAACTTTAAATTTATTTTTTTTATATTCTGAATTTTCTATAAAAATGTTTTTTAATATTGTTTCTAATCTTTTAACTCAAGTTTAATTCACTTCCTTCCTTACATCAAATAGCCTCCTATTATGCTTCCGGCTGACTTCTCCTTTCTAGGGCTGAAAACTAGCGAACTAAAAGCATTATCACCATATATAGCAATCAGCTTTTCTCTTAGATTAACTTTTTTTGTGATATCAGTTGCTATGCATATAATGCTTTGAAGCACACCATTATCATCATAATTATTGGTCTCTTTCCAGTCTAAAACCTTTATCTGCCCATCTCTAGTTTTGATAGTTTTTTCATTGCCTCTAGCCTTTGCTTTAACTTTCAAGGCAAGACCCTTAGTATCAAAAATCTCCCACCATTTTTCACCAATGATTTCATCCACCTTATATCCAGTTATTTTACAAGAATCATTATTTAGAAATAGCGTCTCGCCCTCTGGACTTATCTCACAAATAATTGATGAGACATCTATATTTGAGTTGTTATAAAGCTCTTTAAGTTCATTATGCTCACCAGAATCTCTATAACTTTCTATTGCATGCAAAATTGAAGGGCAAAAATCACTTTGATTAAGCTGATCTTTATAAAATAAGTCCGTAGCACCTGCTTCCATAGCCTTTTGAGGAATACTTGGGTTATGATTTCCTGTCAAAAAGATAATTGGCATAGTAAAGCCACGAGATCTAATAGACTCTAAAAGCTCAAGTCCATCAGTGTTACCAAGATGGTAGTCAAAGAGACAAAGATCATATTCATTTTCTGAGATATTAAAAATAGCCTCCATATATGTAAAAGAAAAATCTACTTTAAGAACATAGCTGCCTAAATTGTCTTCTAGAAAGTCTTTTAGCAAGATCGCATCGTCGTGATCATCATCGACCACAAGCACCTTTAATTCTTTTAATTTATCTCTAATAAGCATTTTACTCTGATAGCCTCATCACTTCATACCAATATCGAGTTAATAAAGTAAAATTACTTGCAAAATTCTTTAAGTCTCTTGTTTTTTCAACAAAAATATCTAAACCATAGTCTTCATAAGTCTTTGTTACACCTGTTGTGGAAACAAAACTACTTAGAACCATAATTAAAGTGTCATCGAATTGAGAATATTTCCTAAGCTCTTCAAGAGTTTCTAAACCATTTTTCCTTGGCATATTAATATCCATTAAAATCAAATCTGGTTTTGGAGCAACACTATAGACTCTATATTCAGCTTCATGAAGCATATAATTCATAGCTTCCACCCCATCTTTAACCCAATTAATATTATGAAGTATTCCAGTATCTTTAATTGCTTCAGAGATTAGAAGAAAATCATCCTCATCATCCTCAACATGAAGAATTTCAATAGGTTCATTTATCTCTTTAAGCTTATTCGCTGCTAATAAAGCCTCTGCCATTTTAGCTGGCAAGTTAGCATTGTAATCGCCGATTAACAAATCCTTATTTAAATTTGAGCTTAATTCATCCACTCTATTTAACCTTCCTTGCTCTCCTCAACAATGTTTAGAATTCTGTCAAAATGTTTTTGTTTTTTTAAAGAGTTGTAAATTGCTGTGCAAAGATCTGAAGAATTCAAAAAGAGCTTAGAAATATAATCAGCAGCTCCCGCTTTCATCATCTCAACAGCAACAAGATCATCGGTCTGTCCAGTAAGAAATATGATTGGAGTTAAAATCCCTTCTGAGCGACATGCTCTAAGCAGCTCTACGCCATTATCTTTACCAAGACGATAGTCAAATAAGCAAAGGTCATAATTTCTAGACTGTAGCTTCACTAAAGCTTCAGTGAATGATTTGGCGAAATCTAATCTAGTGCTTTCATTTAAGCCTTCCCCTAGTAAGTCTTCGATGATTAAAAGATCGTCTGTATCATCATCTACGATTAAGATCTTTAAATCTTTAAATGTATTTTTAATTGAAAAGGCTTCCTTCTCATCTGCCTTAAATGGAATTATCATATTTTATCTCCGTCTACCTCAAGATCCTCCTTCATATGATCCACATTTTGAAGAAACTTAACTAAGCCTTTGTATCTAGCTTCTAGTGCTAGATACAGAAATTGAGAAATATACTTTGAGCTGTACATAAAGACTCAATTTAAAAAACGAGTAAATAGGAAATTATTAGAGCTTTAAAATCGACATACAGAATTAACGATCGGTAAACTTAGGAAGTTTAATTGTGAACTTACTTCCTTTCCCGTATTCAGCCTCAGCAAAAATATCACCTTCATGCCTTAATGCAATCTTTCTACAAATAGCAAGCCCCATACCAGTACCTTCAAAGTCATCTTTACCATTGAGTCTTTGGAATTGTTCAAAGATTCTTTCGTTATAACAATTATCAAAACCTATACCATTATCCTCAATATGAATCAAATGAGAGCCCTCTTCCGATTCTTCACTAAAAATTTTTATTAAAGGTCTATGATCATCTTTTCTGAATTTAATTGCATTAGAAATTAGGTTTTGAAAAAGCTGTCTCATTTGAGTTGGCTCGGCTTCCACATATGGCAAGTCCCCTATCTCAATCTCTGGCTCAATTTCATTAATCCTTTCTTCAAGATCAACTAAAATATCATCAATTAAATTTGCAAGATTTATTGTTTGAATATCCCCTGCCTTAGTAGTGATTCGAGAGTATTGCAAAAGGTCATTTAATAGAGTCTGCATTCTTGAAGCAGCGTTATGCATCCTTCTAATATAGTCATTGCCTTGATCACCAAGGCTATCTCCAAATTTGATCATCAATCTATCACCAAAAGCGAGCACCTTTCTCAATGGCTCCTGCAAGTCATGTGAAGCTACATAAGCGAACTGCTCTAGCTCTTTATTAGATCTAACTATCTCTCTCGATTTCTCTTTTAACTTTTCTTCAACTGTAATAATGTCGTGAATATCAACAAGAGTACCTATATAACCAATAAACTCACCATCTGCTAAAAACTTCGGCGCGCCCGTATTCATAAACCAACGATAATCGCCCTTAGCATTGCGAATCCTATACTCTAATCTAAACTCTTCTCTTTTATCAAAACTAATACTTACAGCACGAAGGTAAGCTGCTCTATCATCAGGGTGAACAGCCTTAAACCAACCAAGATTTAGGCTTTTTTCAAGTGATAGACCTGTATACTCCATCCACCTATTATTTAGATAAGTACACATTTTATCTTTATCAACTTCCCAAATCATCACTGGAGCTTTATCAGACAGTGTTCTAAATCTTTTTTCACTTTCTATTAAAAGTTTCTTTGATTTTATTTCTTCAGTTAAATCTCTTGCTGTAGCAAAGATCAGCTTATGCTCAGGACTTGAAGTTGCATTCCAATGAAGATAAACATAACTTCCATCTTTGCATTTATACCTATTTTCAAAACCTATAGTCTGATGCCCATTATCATTTTTTAACTTTAGAATCTCTTCTCTTGTTGTCTCAAGATCATCAGGATGAATAAAATCTAAGAACTTCCTTTCATAAAGCTCTTCCAAGCTATAGCCAAACTTCTTTTGCCAAGCGGGATTCAAAAGTGTGAAACGACCATCAAAACTTGCAACACAAAGTAAATCTAAAGATAAATCAAAGAGCTTCCTAACTTGCTCTTCTGATTGATGCACCTTGCAAACAAGGTCGCTAGGCATTAAACCTTTCATAAAAGCATTATTCCTCTCCTAGTTAGAGAGCTTCAATAAATCAGCTTGAAAAATTAGTAGTTACGATAAGTTATAGTTATTAAAAATGAGTAAAACAAAGACTAGTTTTCAGGATTATCTCTAGTCACAGCAACTGATAACTTATTGCTAATTTTTCCAGGTGACCCAAAGAACTTAAGCTTCTCTGCAATCCAAATTTCAGCTTCTGTTTCAGGTTTAGTTGATAAGCAAATTACATCATTGACAGCAAGGTTCATAACTTCATCTAATGAAAGATTCCCTCTTGCTAAAACAGTTTTTACAGGGAATTTTGTTGAAGATAAAGACCCAAGAATAATATTTTGAGATTCTCCCATGTCGTTGTTTTTCTCATGCTTATAAGTTGATTCGCGTGTAAGTCTAGAAATAACATCCTCTAGAGCAGCATACGGCAAACAAATATTCATAAAACCAAGATAACTACCAATTGAAATATTAATAGTTACAAGTGCAACAATATCTTGTGAAGAAACTATTTGGACAGAACTAGGGCTTTGTTCAAAACCTATAATTTCAACATCATCAGTAGGTATCATATTCTGCCAACCTTCTGGCAAATGAGTCAAAACTCGCTTAAAAATATCTTTAAAAATTCCTATCTCAACGTCTGTTAATTCCTCTTTGAGGCAAGAATTACCTGCCCCGCCTAAAGTCCTGTCTATCATCGCACCTACTAAATGCTTTTCAATACCAAGAGAGAACTGAGTGTTAAAAGGGTACATGCTAAGTGCCAAAACCAGAAGATCCTCTGGCATTGAAGCAATAAAATCACCATAAGTTAATTGCTGTACATTAGCTACACTGAACTCAGTAGTCATTCTAAGAGCTGCATTTAAACTAATATTTGCTTGACGGCAAAAAGCTTCATGAATAGAAGAGAGAACCTTCAGGTGATCCTTACTAAATTTATCTGGATTCTTAAAATTATATATCTTAAGCTTCTTGTTTTTAGACCTAGGAAGTGGCGCCAAGGCTGGCACTGGTGATAATAATTTTGCTTCAGTATTTGTTGACATAAATCCCCCTGGATTATTACTGGACTATAAAGTCAGTGAAGTAAAGATCAAAGATTTTAAACTCACCGTGCATAACATCAGCTAATTTTTCTTTTAGCTCCATCTTAAGTGCTAGCTTGTTTTCATAACCTACGACTTCTTCTGCTGTTTTCCTAGAAAGGTTAGTAATAATTGCATCTTTAATCGCTGGAAGATTATGTTCAAGATCCTGCTCGATTCTTGCATGGAAAGCATGCTTAGCTTCCTCTTCAAGACCAGCATAGTCTTCAAAATCGTCAGAGTATAACTTAGCAGTTAGTGACATTTTCAAAAATCTACTACCACTTACATCAGAAAGATTTACAACAAAATCACCAATTTTTTGAACTGGCAATTGAGAGTGTTCATCTGGTTCAGCCGCTTCGTGAATAGTTTGATTCACAGTTACAGTTTTTGGCAATATCTGAAAAGATAGTATTGATCCGCCAAATGAGCCAATAAATACCAAAATTGTCAGTAATATTACGTTAGGTCCTGCAGCTTTAACAGCTTTTGCTTTTACATTTTTTTCTTCTTCAGCCATGCATTTATCTTTCCTGTTCAAAGAATCTAAATACTAGGCTTTTTAGAGTAAAACGTCCTTATCATCTCATTTATACTACCGGGAATGAAATCACTTATATCTTCATTTTGAGCCAATCTCTCTCTAAGCTCTTCAGAAGAATAGTCTTGAAACTCACCTTCTATCAAGAAAGCTTTCTTTTTAGAATCGGAGCTTATAAGCTCTTTAGTTTTTTCTAAATCAAGAATTGATCGCCTTGGATAAACTAGAAAAGTCACATGATCTTTTATATAGTCAGTATTTTTCCAACTATCAAGCGATAGATAAGCATCTATACCAAGTATCCAAAAAAGCTCAGCATCAGAGTTTTTAGTTTTGAAACTTTCAATAGTCTGGTAACTATAAGACACGCCATCTCTATCTAGCTCTATGCGTGATGGCTTAAAAGCCAGAAGATAATCAAGCGTGATCTCATCAGTATCAGAGAGCGCCGCTTCTACTAACTTATACCTTTCTTCAGCATCAAAAAGAGTTTTAGATTTTCCAGGTGGTTCTTTAGCACTAACAAAATGCACTTCGCTTAAATCAAATTGCTTTTTTGCAGCCATCGCAACACGCAAATGCCCTAAGTGAATAGGATCAAAGGTGCCACCGAAGATTGCTATTTTATTAGAGCTGCTATTTAGAATATCTAGCATTTCTCAAAGATTTGTATTTTTTCTTAAATACTTTTGAGTAAATAAGCTCAGGCATGACTATTCTTTCAATTTTTTGACTGATTTAAAGTCAAATGGATTGAGTACTTCATAGTCGCCTTTATCAAATTCAATTATACTTTCTTCAATATCTTTATCTGTTTTACTGTCGACCATTGGGATTTCGCTGGATTGCATTAGCTGCAATGTTATTTGACCGCTTGCAAAATTATGCAGCACCACTCTCACTGCCTCATTAACAGAAGAAAAGCCCAAAGCCTCAGATCTTTTTTTAAGATCGCTCTTTAGCTTATCTGTTATTGGTACCTGTAGTTTCTTCTGTGAAGACATGGTCAAATCCTACTACTATTATACCAAAAACTAGTCAAATCCTAACAAAAATCAACTATTTTTTATCAGTTTTTTTAGGAGCCTCGTCTGCCTGAGGCTTAACAAGTTCTTTTGCTTTCGCAGCTTTAATCAAAGTAAAAGACCCATCTTCATTTCTACGGACCTTATTTCCTGATTTAAGTGTTACAGTCTTTCCACCATTTTTATCATGGATATCTTTTAAAGCAATTTGCGTTCTCGTTTTTTGCTCATCAGCTTTTTTAAGGCGTTCATTATAGTCTGCTTGCAGAGCTGCCCCACCTAATGCTAAAGGTGTTAAAGCTAAAGCACCGTATGCAAGTGCCCTTCCACTAGTTGCTACAAACTTTTCTCTTGAGTTCATATTTTTAAAATCTGGATAAAGAGGTATTTTAGTCTCTTATCTTGAACTGGGGGAAATAATAACATATTTAGCTGTCATTGCGAGTGCAACGAAGCAATCCATGGATCGCCACGCTTCGCTCGCGATGACCAAAATGCTCGCGATGACACAAAGCCTTATCTAGACTGCCCGCTACCTTCTATTATGTACTTGTAAGTGCAAAGTTCTTTAAGTCCTATAGGACCGCGCGCATGGAGCTTTTGCGTGCTGATGCCTATTTCAGCGCCAAAGCCAAACTCCTCGCCATCAGTAAAGCGAGTGCTTGCATTTACATAGACGCATGATGAATTCACTGTGCGCTTAAACATTTGTGATGAAAGAAGATCTTCAGTAATGATCGCATCAGAGTGTCCAGTCGAGTAGTGATTGATATGCTCTATCGCTTCGCCAACATTATCTACAACTTTAACCGATAAAGTTAAATCTAAATATTCTGTTTCCCAATCTTCTTCCGTTGCTTCTTTTATAGGAAAAAGCGCACGTACTTGCTGATCACCAATCAGCTCCACGCCAGCACCAGCAAGTGCATCAAAAAGTGGCGGTAAAATTTCTTCTTTAATATCTTTATGCACCAATAAAGTTTCTATAGCGTTGCAAACACCAGGTCTTTGAGTTTTAGCATTTAAAGTTATATCAATTGCTTTATTCGGGTCAGCAAATTTATCTATGTAAACATGACAAATACCACCACCTGCTCCAAGCACTGGCACAAGCGTGTTTGCCATAACAAAGTCCTTAAGCTGATTACCACCTCTTGGGATTACTAAATCTACTAAATCTTTAGCGCCTAATAAAACTTTTGCGCTATCTCTAGATTTATCTTGAAGGTACTGCACAGCTGATACTGGAATTTTACTTTGCTCAAGCGCGCGGTAAACGACTTCCATAACAGCAAGGTTAGTATTCCAAGCTTGCTGCGAGCCTCTTAGCACACAGGCATTCCCAGACTTTAAGCAAAGCCCAATAGCATCAGTAGTCACATTAGGGCGTGCTTCATAAATAATTCCAATCACACCAAGAGGGACTCTTACTTTGGAAATTTGCATTCCACGTGGATGATTCCAGCCATCTTCAACTATCCCAACAGGATCCTTTATAGTTATAATTTTTCTAAGGCCATTTGACATGGCATCAATGCGCCTTGCATCAAGCTTAAGTCTGTCCATCAGCGCGTCAGCCAAGCCATCTTTTTTGCCGGCTTCAAGATCTTTTTTATTAGCATCTAGAATGTAGTTTATAGATTCTAAAAGCTCTCTAGCTATAAGCTCTAAAGCCTGGTTCTTATCTGATTCTGAGACCATGGACATCTGGAAAGATGCCTCTTTAGCCAGCTCTATTTGGGCTAAAAGCCCGGCTTCGTTATTGACTTTAGAAACTTCATTTGCCATAGATATATTATAGACAATTAGTCCATCAAATTACCTATTTTAAAGGCTTTTAAAATTTAATTTAGCTCTTAACCGAAGCTTAATACTATGCAGTTATATTCATCATGTACTCCTTAATTGTAGTTGAGGGGGGAAATTCCTCCCTCACCTCCATAATCTCAGAAGGGTATAAAGCTGAAGACAGACTAAGTTACTAAGGGTTTTCAGTCAAGGAAAAAACAATGCTAAGAGCACCAGAAGAAGTAGTATTAAACGGTCTTATCAACGCAGTCGCTGATAAACAGCAAATCCTTGCAAATAATTTAGCTAACGTTAGAACTAAAGGTTACGTTAGAAAAGATATTGATTTTAATACAGTAATGAAAGATCTTAAAAGTGCTGGAACTGGTGAGATTGACATGGACAAAAGCATTAGAAAGGCGATTATGACTGATGGTCAGCAGCCTCCGACTTTTGAAAGAGAGTTATCAGAAATGTACGATAACCAACTTAAATATATTTTACTAACAAGAATAAATGGGCATATCTATAAGCATATGGAAGAAGCGACCCAAGCAGGAAGGGCAGCATAATGAGTAGTATTTTCCAATTATTTAAAACAGCACAAAACAGCATCCAGTCTCAAAGACAAGCTATGGATGTAGCGATTGAAAATGTTTCAAACTCAATGACTCCTGGCTACAAATCTAAGTCAGTAGTACTTGCTGGTAAAGGAAGGGAAGGAAGTTTTCAAGATCTAATGGGCTCTATGATCAGCGATGATGGAATTGACGCGTCAGTTCTTCTTGGTGATGAGATGGGAGCTGGATCAACTGTTGCTCAAGTGTATGAAGATCAAACTGAAGGCGTTAAAGTAAATATGCCTGGTCACCCAATGGCTGATGAGAATGGCATGGTAGAAATGTCAAACGTGGACACTACTAAAGAAATGCTTACTATGATGCAAGCTGTTAGACAGTACAAAGCAAATTTAACTATAGTTGAGATGGCTAAGAAAGCAGCTCAAGAAGCGCTTAATATGACTAAAAATGCTTAATTAGCATCGTCATCACGAGGAGCGTAGCGTGTGTCATCACGAGGAGCGTAGCGTGTGTCATCACGAGGAGCTGAAAGCGACGTGGTGATCCATGGATTGCTTCGCTTTGCTCGCAATGACATAGATCGCCACAGCCCTGCTGGCTTCGCGATGACGGTAGTTACGCATTTTTAGTCGTATTTTGCGAAGTTTTTAGAGTGTCAGCAGCAGGAAGTTCTATTTTAAACCAGCTCATAATTTTTCTCATCATTCCATAACCAGCATTAGCAAAACTTGATTTTTCAAAGAAATTAAGTGGATATTTTTGCTCGCCTTGCAGGGCGCCTTTAAATAAATGTTTAATATCACCAGTGCGAATTATATTAAAGACATTTTTAACTGTCATATTGTAACCCAGTCCCTTAATGGCATTCATAATGCTAAGTGCTGAAATGACAGCACCTAATGCCATCTCAGAAACTCTGCCTAAAGGAGAGTTCATTTTAGCTAGATAAGGCTCTATAGCAAGAAGTAAAGATCCAATTCCACAGTAATAATCCTCACGGCTACTATTTTGAGCGCCCGCATGATCAGCATGATTACCAAGTTTAGATTTAACAAGACCAGAAGATAACATCACTCCACTATTTAGAAGTGGTAAGAGTGTCTCAAAGAAAGGCTTAGTCTTGCCCACCAAGCTGCTTACAGTAGTGCTTGATTCTTTCACTTTCTCTGCCAGAGATTTTTTAAATAAACTTGGTTTAACTAAAGAGAAAACAAAAGTCAAAGAAGAGCCCACAAGAGTCAAAAATGAAATTAACTTCTCTTGCATTTCTCTAGTGTAATTGCTCATGCAGCCTTCATCATGCTCATGCCCTTCAATGTCGTGAGTATGGTGGTGAAAACTAACACCTTTATTACTAATCGATTCAACAATTTTAATTAGAAACTTTGGTACATACCAAGGAATCTCTTTATGGCTATTAATGCTGTTATGCAAAGTTTCAATTACACTATCAAGAGTCCATGCAAGCCAGCCAGAGTGAAAGTTTGTTGCCAAAGTAGCAGCAAGTCCAGTTACTACTTCAAGCATTGAAAAATTACCCATTGCATTAGAGAATTTTCTAAGTGTTCCTAATGTTTTTTCATCTTCATGATGATGATGAGCGTGTGCTTTCTTTTCTGTAGCTTTCTTAGTGTCTACTTCTTTGAGATTCTGAGTAGCAAAGCCAGAAGCACTTGAAAACAATGCCTGTCTATGTCCACCAAAAGCAGAAATAGAACTACCACCGACTCTAGAGTTATTTTCAGAAGCAGAAACCGTGCCTTTAGCTGCTTTCTTTAAGCTTGGACTAGTAAAACTACTTGGGCTTTTACTAATTGGCTTAACTGACATGGAAGCTTGAGGACTAGGCTCTGAAGAACTTTGCTGTGGCTTAAGGTCTGTGATCATTGGAAGACTAATGGGTCTTCTCATGTTTTGATCTTCAAGACTTGTTGATTTTACAACTTTAGCTTTAGAAAACGAAGGCATAGTATGTCCACTGTGTTTAGGTGAGGGTTGATGAGACGACAATGATTTAGAAGGGTTTGAATTTATAGTAGAATTCTTAACTCTATTAAAAGCAACAGCCTTGCTTGAATTTCTAAAAGGTGCTCTTGCTCTCATAGATTGACCTCGAGCTGGACCATTTTTAGGAGTGGCTATAGCTGCGCTAGTTGATCTAGCTTGACTTGCAGAAGTGCTTGAAGCTTTAGAGGAGCTTGAAGGGTTTGTATTAGTACTTCCATTAGAACTTGGAGCTGCACTTGTTATTCTGACTGCACCAGCTCTATTTCCATTACCCGTTGTCATTCCACAGGCAGCACGACTTAGATTAGGCATCTTAGTTGAAGCTTGTGGTCTTTGAATTTTAGCGGCACTAGTCGTCACTACATTTTGGGCCATCTGTGGGAATTGGCTTTTATTTAATGAGAATCATTCTCATTAATCCACATAGCTATTATAGTACTAATTGAGAAGAATTCTCAATAAAAATTTAGTTAAGAAGGGTAATTACAGGTAATCCCTAGAAAGCCTAAAATTAGGGCTTTTTTATAGATCTCTTTAAAATAATCCTTAGCTTAGTTTTATATGAATATAAGAGTCATCTCTAAAACAAGCAACTATAATAGATTTTAATGACTGAAAAGACAGAAGTATACGATCTGATCATTCTGGGTGCTGGACCAGCCGGGCTATCGGCTGGACTTTATGGCTCACGTGGAAACTTAAAAACATTAGTTTTAGAAAAAGGGATAGTTGGCGGTCAGCTTCAAATCACAGAAGAAGTAGAAAACTATCCAGGCATGGATCACATGACTGGACCCCAGATTTCTGATGCTATGGAAGAACAAACGCGTAGATTTGGTTGTGAAATTATAACTAACTGTGATGTTACGGATGTAGATTTTAAATCACAGCCTAAAGTCATCACCACATCTCAAGGAATCTTTAAAGCTAAGACTGTAATTATTGCAACAGGCTCAGAGCATAGAAAGCTTGGTATCCCTGGTGAAGATAAATACAGCGGACGCGGTGTTTCATACTGCGCAGTTTGTGATGGTGCTTTCTTTAAAGATCGTGATGTTGCTGTAGTTGGTGGGGGTTCTTCTGCTGTTGAAGAAGGTAACTTCCTAACTCGTTACGCAAAAAAAGTAACTCTAATTCATAGACGTGATGAGCTTAGAGCTGAAAGAATACTACAAGAAAGATTTAAGAATAACCCAATCACTGACTTCATTTGGGATACAACAGTTGAAGAAGTAAAAGGTGATGCTTTAGGTGCAAATGCTATCACTGTAAAAAATAAAAAGACTGGCGAAGTAAAAGACATGCCTATTGAAGGAATCTTTATATATGTAGGTCTTGATCCAAACACTGCTTTCCTTAAAGGGCATGTAGAGATGGATGAGACTGGTAAGATCATTGCTAAAAGTGACAAGATGGAAACCAGCGTTCCCGGTGTTTTTGTAGCAGGTGATGTTCGTGACACACCACTTCGTCAAGCTGTGACTGCAGCTTCTGATGGTTCAATCGCCGCTACTATGGCTATTGGCTTTGTAGAGTCTTTAGAAGACGCTGAAGCTACTGTATAGCAAACGTCTTTTATTGGATGCTTCTATAGCGAGGCTTGCGAGCCATGAGAAAGCTGAGTTGACTAATTGACAATGAAGGTTTTGAAAGGTGAGTATAACGATGCTAGAGGAGTAGTCAATGAAAGACTAGTCTGTCTGCACTTTATCAACACGCGCATGCTCAGCAAGAATAATCGATTCTAGTAAACGAGTTGCGCTCTCTACAGTGTCATTAACAATATAGTATTTAAAATCTTTAGTTCTACCCATTTCTTCTTTCGCTTTAGCTAAGCGCTTTTGGATGGTTTCTTCATTTTCAGTCCCGCGGCTACGAAGACGGTTCTCAAGCTCTTCATAACTAGGCGGCAAAAGGAAAATCATAATTGCTTCAGGAAATTTCTCTTTAACTTGAAGCGCGCCCACCACCTCAATCTCTAAAAGCACATCTAGACCTTGATTGAGCTGCTCTTCCACAAAATCTCTAGGCGTTCCATAAAAATTACCCACAAATTCAGCCCACTCAAGAAGCTCATCCTTGCGAATCATTTCTTCAAATTCTTCTTTTGATTTATAAAAATAATTTTCACCATCTAGTTCCCCAGGTCTAATTGTGCGAGTAGTAGCTGAAATAGAAAATTGAAGCTCAGGAATATCTTCGCGTGTTTTAGCAACAACAGTACCTTTACCCACACCAGAAGGTCCAGTAAAAACTATCAAGTTGCCTCGAGTTCTTTTAAACAATGAATTATTTATGGTTTTTGCTTCTGTCAACATAACCCTATTGGGTTTAATATGCCCAGTTTATAAGAATTTGATGCTTTAAGCAAGAAAATTAGCTGAAATGTAACAAATTCAGTCCTGTCACCGGGTGTTATGCATGCAAGCAATTAAACAGTTGCCTTAGCTTTCTTACCTTGAAAATCCATCTTCTCACGAAGCATTCCACCAACTTGCTCGATTTGGTGTCCTTGCTCGCTTTTACGAGTAGCTAAGAAATTTTTCTGATTATGCTTAGTGTTTTCTTCCATCCAGTTCTTAGCAAATGTGCCAGCTTGAATATCACTCAGCACTTCTTTCATGCGCGCTTTAACTGAAGGATCAATCACTCTTGGTCCAGAAACATAATCACCATACTCAGCAGTATTTGAGATGCTATATCTCATTTTATCCATACCGCCTTCATACATTAGATCAACGATCAGCTTAGTTTCGTGCAAGCACTCGAAGTAAGCCATCTCAGGTGAGTAACCAGCTTCTACTAAAGTCTCGAAGCCAGCTTTAATAAGTGATGTTAAACCACCACAAAGAACTACTTGCTCACCAAAAAGATCAGTCTCTGTCTCTTCTTTAAATGAAGTTTCAAAAACTCCAGCACGCGTTCCGCCAACAGCTTTAGCATAAGACATCGCAAGATCACGAGCCTTGCCAGACTTGTCTTGGTAAACAGCGATAAGAGCTGGCACACCAAAACCTTGCGTGTAAACTACTCTTACTCTATGACCAGGTCCTTTCGGCGCAACCATAATCACATCAACATCAGCAGGCGGCGCGATGTAGCTAAAGTGAATAGAAAAACCGTGAGCCACCATTAGAGTTTTGCCAGCAGTTAAATGTGGCTTGATGCTCTCTTCATAAACTTTTGCATGAAGCTCGTCTGGTAAAAGTATCATGATCACATCAGCTTCAGCCGACGCGCCCGCGACGGTCATAACTTTAAGACCATCAGCTTCAGCTTTCGCCCAGCTCTTAGATCCTTCATATAGTCCTATACGAACATCGCAGCCACTTTCTTTTAAGTTGAGTGCGTGCGCGTGCCCTTGCGAGCCGTAGCCTATAATAGCTATTTTTTTGGATTGAATTAGTTTTAAATCTGCGTCTTCGTCATAAAATACTTTAACCATAATGAAAGTATTTTAGCATAGACATAATATGTGCAAGCATTCAAAATTTATTAGAAAATCGCTGAGAACGAGGCTTACGAAGAATCCCAAACCTAAGTTGACTCAGCGTCAATGCAGGTTTGGGATTCAAGTATAACGATGTTATCGGCGATTTGCTGATAAATTTAAGCTGCTTTAGCTAAAGGCGCTGCTGCCGCTTCTAGCTTGAACTTTGCTCTTATCAAAAATACTGCAACACCACTTGGCTTAGCACCATAAGTTCTTTCGTAGATCGTGCAAAGATAATCTAGAGCGGAATCATCATCCATAAGCTCTACTTTTGCAAGCTCATTTTCTTCTATTGACTCAATGAAATTTTGAATTATTCTAGCGCATAAAAACATAGAAATCTCCCCTTGTTACTCGTTGTACCCCTTAATTGTAGTTTGGACTCCGAGTAATTTAGCTACCTATTTAGATCTATTCCCAGATTTCTGGATATATCTTTACATAGACAGTTCGAGGTGAAAACACCCAGATAACTTTGCTTAAAAAAGCAAGGGATCTCACCTAAGTGAGGACCCAGTATAGCTAGTTTTTCTAGGCTAACTACATGGTTGCCTGTTCTCAAGATGAGTTTTAATTTAAAAAATTACTTTTTAAATATCACGATAAATTCTCACGCCTACTTTATCCTCAAGCGCTAGATCATCTTTAAACTCACCCTCTACAAGTCCATCTCTAGAATAAATAGTAGCCTTACCATTAAGAGCACTGTTTTTAAACTGACCAATATATGTGCGGCTCGCTTCAAGTATCTTTCCTTCAGCATGAGTCCTTCCTGCTACAGTTAGCTTGCCTTCATCATCACTAAGCTCACCGTTTGCTATTTTTCCTGTATAAAATCTATTTGGCTCTGATTTAGCATACTTTGGCAAAAGCAATCTAGTAGCTCTACCTTCAAAAGGCTTATCATTTTGCCATTTACCTTTAAAGACTATCTTGCCAAATGAATCAAACAAAGTACCTTCTCCAGATCTTGCTATTCCTTGGTCCAAATTCTCAAATAATCTAAGTGCACTCAGTGTCTCAGCAAGCTTGATTTCGCCTTTGTAAGTTTGTTGGTCAGGGTAATTAATCTCAGCTTCTATTTTATTCTTGTTTACTTGGCTGCTTACAGGGAAGCAAAGCTTAAGCCCGTCTTTATAAATAGCCCTAATGGTAATATCTGTTTCCGCAATCTGGCTATCTGAAATCGGTTTGATTTTTTTAGTCCCGTTAATTGCAAGCAAAGCTGAATCAGCAGGAAGATCAATTGAGTAAGAACCTTCATAATTACCCTTATCATCTACTGGTGCAAATGAAGATTCAACACCATTTAGCTGAAAGAGTGCAAATGGAGATGCGCCTATTTGACTACCTGAGCTGTATTCTTTAAGTCCATAAAAAACTTCACTACTATCAGGCAGCCAAAAAATTCCATTTTCAGGCGAATTAGGATCTAACTCACTGATATCCTTAGTGCCGGGTTCAAGTACAGTGTAGCTTTTCAAGAGCTCACTATTATCATCTAATCTAATAGTATTTAGCTTAAGGTCTTTGTATTTATGAATAAAAGATGTATTTGGGCTAATAAAATTAACTTGCTTAAAGCCTCGCCTCTCTTTCATAAAAGCAATAGAGTCTTGACTTAGTGTAGTAAGAGCGTTAGATTTCTCTCCAGAATCAAGACCAAAATTCAATTTATAAGCTCCCTCATGGCCAAGACAGTGAATTAAATTAAATACTCTCCCTCCAAAATTCTTTAAGTAATCAAATGACTCTATAGATCCATCTTGATCAAGAAATAAAGTCATTGAGTCACGAGCTCTTCTTACAGAAGCTGATTTATTCTTTGCACCATAAAAATACCTAGAAATAAAACCTTTAGGTGCCAAAACCTGACAGAATTTTTTCTTCTTGTTTTGGGGATCTGGCAGCACAAAAACTTGACCGCCCATCTTTTTGTGGTTACCAGAATTTTTAACTTCCTTCGCTCTCTTCTTAAACTCTAAAGCAACTCTAACTTTAAAATTAGCAGCAGCAGCTCGCACAATTTTTTCTAAGTATTCATAAAGATCTGGTATATCCTCTCTTCTTATTTCAAATTCCTTAAAATTTCTATCTTTTTTATCAAGTGAAAATCTAATAATGGGGTCAAGCATTCCTAAATCAAAGTCAATCTCAGGATCAGGTAACTTATGATCATGAACCCTCTTTATAATATCTTTTCCAGAATAGCGGCTAGCTTTTACCACTGGCAGAGCATCTATACTGGCTTCAAGTCTTGAAGTGTCAGGAATAAGTGTGCGTTTAAAAAAAAGCAAATTAGATGCAGTTATTCCTTTGTCATCAAACTTCATAAGGTCCCCCTAATTCTTAAAGCTCCTAGTCCCAACTTGATCCTCTACTCCTCTTCCATCTTTAAAATTGCCATGTATCAAAGCTTTTGAAGAATAAATTGTGGCTTTGCCATTTAATTCACTTTGAGAAAAGTTACCCAATATTGCCTTTCCATCAAAGACCAGCTGACCATCAGCATCCTCATACTCACCGTTCTTTATATCTCCAGTATAAAAACTAAGACCATTAGTTTGAGGATTAAGTCTTGGCAAACTAATAGCACTACCTTCATAAGGCTCATCATTTTGCCACTCACCATCAAAAACCAAATCACCAAATTTGTTATAAAGCTTGCCTCCAGCTGATCGCTCAAAATCTTGAGAAAAAATCTCAAAGAGCCGTTCTTCACTCATTTTCTCAGCAATTTTAATATGTCCTACATAAGTACTGCCATCAGGGTAGAAAATATTAGCTCTTACTATATCCGGCTTATCGCCAAAGCCACAAGCAAGTTTAGTACCATCTTTATAGTCAATCAGATATTGTTGAGCCGTATCAATTCTCAAATTGTCTTCAAAAATACTCTTTTTTAAACCTCTAATTGCTGATAATTTAGAATCTTCAGACTGATCAATGTTAAAAATGACATTATAAGCACCAACTTCGCCAGCAATAGGCTTATAACTATACTGACCACCATTGAGTTCAAAAGATACAAATGGATTGCACTCAACATCTAAGTTTTCATCAAGAGCTCCTGTTTTTAGAAACTCTTTTTCAGTATCCCACTCAATCCCTCTTTTATTGAGAAAACTACTATTAGGACCATCTTCGGCTGAAAATTTCTGAATACCCCCAAAAGCATATTGTATATAATCTTGCTCACCACTAACTTTTTTATCTGAAGCTAGCTCAGTACTTGTAGAGGAGAGGTAAAAACCAATTTCACCTGCTTCCCAAATAGATTTATTTGATAGGTAATCTGGACTTAAAATATAAACTTTATTAGCTACACCATCACCCTTTTCTTCTAAACCAAATTTAATTGTTTTCCCTTTTTGTCGATCATTAACAAGTTCAAGGTATAACTTATCTCGTAATAATGGATGCTTCCAAGTGTATTCATATTTCATAAACTCACCATCAGGATAGTAGTTCAGTCCAATGCATCTGTCTTTTTTCTTAGCTTTCTTAGCATCAACAAGAGAATAATTAGAACTAAGTCCTGAATCATAGCTTACTTTCATGTAACTAGTTTTTCTATCATCGCTCAAATCGATAGACTCCATAAGCCCATTTCTTGTCATTCGAGTTTGTATATCACCCTTTCTTTTTTCAAAAATTTCATCAAGACGAGATCTCAGTTTAGCTTCATCAAGCCTTATTAGCTTTTCAAGATATTCAAAAAACTCTTTTATATCTTCTTTTCTAATCTTAAATTCTTTAAAAGAGCTTCTTTTTAGTCTCGATGCAAATTTCATAACAGGATCCAAATAGCCTAAATCAGGATTAAAATCTGAATCCGGAATTTTATAGTCATGGATTTTATTTAAAATATCTCTTCCAGTAAAACGACTAGCTTTAACTGATTCATGCTCATCTATTTCTTTTTCTAAGCGAGTTTTATCTGGCACTAAAGTGCATACCATTAGTGGTATTTGCTCAATAGTTAATTGTGGATGATTAAAAACCAAATTGCCCCCTTAGATAAATAGAATTCTAGCAAACCGTATATATAAATGCAAGTTGCTGAAAAGAGCCTATTGACGTGGCAATCCCATATGGATTGCTTCGCTTCGCTCGCAATGACATCTCAGGCTCGCAATGACATCTCAGGCTCGCAATGACATCTCAGGCTCGCAATGACTTGGTGATTACAATAACTATCTCAAAAGCATATTCACAGCCTGCGAAATAGGTGGCAAGTCAGTATATTTGCCTCGGATTGTCCAGATCAGAGCGTATATTGCCGCAAGACGAATGATCCAAAAGTATATTGGGATAAGCCCATTAGTCAGACTTTGTAAAAGTAGAATAGTATTATCAAAAATCACAAAGAGACTTAAGAAGGTCGCTATAAAATTAATCACTGCAGCAAGCAAGCTTGGCAAGAAGAAAGCAATCATATTAAAAAGAAGCGCTTGGTAGCAGTGATAGCGAATAAAATCTTTAACCGTCATTTGACGCACGTTTATAATGATCAGCCAAATTATCGGCGCCCAAGCCATAACAGGAATAAAAATCGCTGAATAAAGCAGACCGCAAATAACTTTATCTTTTGTGCTTGCTAGCTTGTAGCTCATAGTTTAATTCTACCGTAAGCGGATCTTATTTCTTCGATAGTAAGTACTAACTGCTCAAGATCAAGATCCTCGTGTTCATCACCAGTCTCTAAATCTTTAAGTTTTAAAGCACCGCTTTCTCTTTCTGACTGCATGTAGAAGACAGCGAAGCGCGCGTTCTTTTTATTTGCTTTATCTAATTGCTTAGGCAATTTTGCGCAATCAAAGTCAAAATGCACTGGCATATTGTAATTAAAAAGATCGCGCAATTCAATCGCGAGCTTCTGCCCTTCAAAAACTTCATCAGAAACTACAAAGATACCGTGAGCATTTTGCGCAAGGTAACCCTCTTCGTGCTCTTTTTTATCTTCCATTAAAAGCGCTAGCCTTTCCATGCCAAGCGCCCAGCCAACAGCTGGAGTTTCTTTACCACCTAAATTTTCTACCAGTTTATCGTAGCGCCCGCCCGCTAAGACAGTGTTTTGCGCGCCAAGTACTTTAGATTTTGAGCTGGCTGGCACTTTCACTTCAAAAACAACGTGACTATAATAATCAAGACCACGTACAAGTCTAGGATCTATCTCGTAATTAATATTAAAAGCATCAAGCCCAGCAAGAGTCTCATCCCAGATCTTTTGTGATTCAGGATCTAGGCATTCGATAATATCAGGCGCGCCTTCATAAAGCTTCTGATCAGCTGGCACTTTACAGTCAAGTGCACGAAGTGGATTTTCTTTATAACGTCTTTGACAATCTTCGCAAACCTTATCCTGGAGTGGCTTCAAGAAGTCCTTAAGTACATCACGGTACTTATCACGAGTCTCTTGTGAGCCCAGCGTGTTTATATGAAGAGTCAAATCTCCAAAACCCAGATTTTCTATAAGAGTCCAACCCAGATTGATAACTTCAAGATCTATATAAGGAGGGGCTGAGCCAAAAGCTTCGATCCCTATCTGATGAAACTGCCTGTACCTGCCAGCTTGCGGGCGCTCATAGCGAAACATCGGTCCTTGATACCAAAGCTTCACTGGCTTTTGCGCGCGATCCATAGAATTTTCTATAAAAGAACGCACTACAGCAGCTGTGCCTTCAGGTCTAAGAGTTAAAGATCTATCACTACGATCCAAGAAAGTATACATTTCTTTATTTACAATGTCAGAATCTTCACCAACAGCACGGCTAAACAAAGCTGTTGATTCAAAGATCGGTGTGCTGATCTCTTCAAAGCCAGCCGATTCTAAAATATCAGAAGCATTAAGCTCTATAAGTTTAAAAAAAATGCCTTTATCAGGAAGGATGTCCTGAGTACCGCGAGGGGCTTTTATCTTTTCTGTTTTAGTTTTAGTGCTAGCCACTATATAGATAATAACCTATCTATGTCATTGTAAGAGAAGCGTCATTGCGAAGAAAGTGAAGCAATCCATGGATTGCCACTAGGGAGGATTGGTGCTAAGAAGACATCTTTATGCAAACATTAATTACCGAAGCACTGCTGTAGGCAGTAGGCGCTCCTGGCAATGACGGTTAATGACTACAAAGCTTTAACATCAGCAATCACTTCAGCTGTATGTTCTTTAGGTTTCACTTTCACGTAGTGCTTAATCACTTTACCTGTTTTATCTATAAGGAATGAATCACGCTGAACACCCATATACTCTCTGCCGTACATATTTTTCTTCACCCAAACTTTATAAGCTTTGCAGACTTTTTTATCCACATCAGCAAGAAGCGGGAAATTAAGATCATGCTTCTCTATAAACTTAGTATGAGACTTTTCATCATCAGGACTTATTCCCAATACTTGAATTTTTAACTTTTTAAGAGTTTTCATTTCATCTCTAAAAATCTGCGCTTCAACTGTGCAACCCGGCGTCATATCTTTTGGATAAAAATAAACAAGTACGTATTGTCCTTTAAATTCAGTTAATGAGCGGCTAGTGCCATTCTCATCATTAAGTTTTATAGCTGGGGCTTTTTTGCCTTCGAAGCTTGATTTTTTAATTGTTGTTTTAGTCTTAGTTGTCTTCTTTACGGTCTTTTTAGTCGCTGGCTTCTTTGTAGCAGCAGCTTTTTTAGTAGCTGCTTTAGCTTTCGTGCTTATTTCTCTAGTTCTTTGCATAATTAATTCCTTTGCTTTTAGGAGCTAGTTTCGATTGTATCAGAAAATATACAAAAAGAAAGGGAAGCCCAATAAGGGCCTCCCTTTCACCGTCATTTTGTAGTGTTCTAGTTTACCTGAATTATAGAGTTCTTGCAGATACAGAACGTCCATTCACAGTCATAACAACTCTAATTGTCTTAGTAGCGTCAGGATTAGTGAATCTAATTCTTCTACGAGATTTGCTAAATTCAAGATCTCCACCGTCAACAGTAGCAGTAGTACCATCAGTGTTGATTAAGACAACCACAGTTTCTGAAGGAAACTTACGATTACTCTTAGCTTTAAGAACTATCTGACCGCTTGAGTTTGTCTTAACTGTACGTAAGTTAACAGCTCTACCAACTCTTGGTTGAGAGTTATCTAAGGTAATAGTACCGTCAACACCATTCGCTGAAAGTGCGAAGTTAGGAGACTTCGCATTAACGATTGCAAAGAATCTACTACCAACTTGCTCAACAGTTATTCCGTTAATTGCAGCAGTAGCTACAAAGTCAGCGAAATCAAATCCAACAGTGTTACCAGTAGTAGTTGGGTTGTCAATTAACACAGCTACTTTACCTCTATTAGGGTAAATGATACCCGGAATAGATGTGATACTACCGATGAATTGTGGAGCAACCACTTGATCTTCAGCAGTTAGCGTGATGATCTGAAGTGGAGATGATGCTTGAGCTGATGTAGGGAACTGCTGTAAAGATAAGCTAGTTCCAGGAACTACATTAACACCAAGCTGGAAGCTACCATCAGGTTGAACTGTAGTAATTACAGTATCAGCAGGACTACCATTTAGTGCTGTTAAAGATACCTGAGTACCTGCTTCAGCAACACCTGATAGACCAGTAACAGTAGTTAATGTCTCACCAACTGCAGTTTCTGTAGTGTCAACAGCGATTGAAGTTCTGTCTTCAGCATCAGTAAGCAAGTTGTATGAACCATCATCTAGAGCAGTAACAACTGCACCTGCAAGTCTTGGAGTACCAGTAGTTGCAAATGTGTTGTAGTTAGCAACAGATGCGCCGTTTGCAGCAGTGTTTGCATCATCAAACTGAATTTCAGCTTGACCTTGCGCTGCAGAGTTTTGAGTTGCAGTAGCTTGGAATGAAAGTTGTCTAATACTTTCAACGTTAGTACCAATACCTCTGATGTTAGCTGCAATTACTTCACCAGCAACTAGAGAGCCACCAGTAGAAGTTGTAACAGGAGCATCAGATCCAACAACAACCTCTTCAACGTTCACACCACCGTTATCATCAGCCAAGATACGAGCAATGATATCAGTAGAAGCTAATGGAGTTGCAGTACCAGCTACTCTTAAACCTTCGATACAGATAGTAGTCATCTCATCACTTGGGTTAAGCGCGCCTGTAGCAACTCTACGTGCTAATTGAACTCTGAATTCGTTTGCACCAGTACCAGAAGCAGCAGCGCCTACGTTTACAGTTGTATTAGGAATAGCAGCAGTTGGAACTATTGAAGTACCATCTACAAACATTCTTGGGAATGCACCAGCACCATTAGGGATTAATCTACTAGCTGAGCTTGTAGTTAAACTCAAGAACACTCTTGAAATAGCAGTAGTGTTAAGAGTACCTGGAGTACCTCTTACTGCATCACCTATAGGGATAGCACCTTCGAAGTTCTCAGTAACACAAACAGTACCGATTGGATCACCAGCAGCAGGAGCTGTACCAACTACTAAGTTAACGCTACTTGTTGGAGTAGAAGCTAATGTAGTTTTGATAGCACCTTGAGTTACTTGATCGTTAACGATGTAAGTAGCTGTAGTACCAGTGTTTTGGAATGTAGATAGAGCAAAGTTACTAAATGTAGTAGTCAATGGCTCTAAGAAACCAGTAGTTGCAGCAGTTACGTTAGTACCAGCATCACCTGTTAATGCAACTTCAGCAATTGATTGGTGAAGAACATCATCAGTAATCGCAGCAGTACCTAAAGTATCAACTAACTGAACTTCAACTGAAGGGATAGTAGCTGAGCTAGGACAAGCAAGTGCTTTAGTGTGGATTATTAACGCTAACTCATTAATGATAGAAACTGGAGTTGCAACTTCTGTAAATGTACTTACATCAACAAAAGCATTTGGGAAACCAGTAGTTATCGGCTGAGTAGTAGCAATTACAGCATTAGCTAAACCAGCTGAGAAATTAAGCGCAAATGGAGCAGGAGCAGCACTTGAAGCGTTGTTAATATCACAACCCTTGAACAAGAATCTGATTCTCTCGTTAGCACTTAAGTTATTAGCAGCAGTAAAGTCACCAGCAGCAGCAGCAGACAGAAGTACCGCACGACCTAGAGAGTTGTAAAGAGCTCTAGCACCACGAACGTTAGGTGTAGTTGTACCTAAACTACCACCTGGAGTAAGTGCAGGATCTTCATCAACTAGGCTGAAACCAGTACCAAGTGCTTCCGCACGTGTATCGATAGTAGTGTTTGCACCAGTTAAAGTAGCTAAGCTGAATAACTGGAAGTTGTTTGAAGCATCAAGCTTAAGAAGCTGAGTTTGACCACCATCAGTTGGAACAACTTGAGCGCCTAAACCTGAGTTGAATGAACCATTAGGAAGTAATTCCATAACTGTTCTCTTGATACCACCAGCAGGTAAACCACCACCAGTAACAGTAACAACTAGTTTTAAACCAGCATCTTTAACAGCTGTAGTGATGTTAGAAACAACACCAAATGGTCTAGCGATAACCATAGGTCTAACGCCTGTGAATTTATCGTAACCAAGGATTAACTGAGCAGTCTCTGTAGCACTGATCACTTTACCAACAGCAATAACGTTTTCATTAGTCGCTACGCCAGTACCAGCTACAGATCTAACAATGAAACCTCTGTTGTAAGCACCAGAACCATCATTTGCTGTGTTAGTAGAAGCAAAAGAAATTCCGTTAGCATTAGTATCAGGTGAAATATCGCCACCATCTTCAGAACCAGTACCTAGTAAGAAATGAGCTTTGTCATTATCAACTACTGGCATGTGAAGAGCAGAAGCTTGAAGTAAGTCATTAGCACCATCTAATGCAGCACCTAAGTTTGCATCAAGAGTAAGTGTTTGTGCAGTAGCGCCAGTTGGAACAGCAGAAGCTGCAATGTTAACACCTCTTCTTTCAAGGATGTTACCAGTACCACCAGCATCAACATCTTCAAGTAAACCATACTCAAAAATTGAATCGCCAGCAGGACCTAAAGTACCAGTAGCAAACTGAGCACCCGGAATAGTGATTTGGTTGTTACCAGCAGTAACAGCGTTAGGTAATGCAGTTACTTGAGCCATGTCAAGGAAACCATCAGCACCACCAGCAACTCTATCAGCACCTGTAGTCTGAGCGTTACCAGTAACTGAGTTAGTGTAAGAAGCTGTTTGACCATCGATAGGTAGTAAGTTAGCTGAAGCACCAACAGTTTGGTCAGCTATAACAAGCGCACCAAAGTCAGCAATTGCATCAACATCACCACCAGCTGCATCATCAGCGATGTTGAATAAAGCACCTAAAATACCATCTCTAAGCTCAGTAGCCGCAACGATGTTACCAGTACCTCTAGCACAACCAGGATATCTACAACGACCAGTTGGGAATTCAAAGTCAACTCTGTCAAGCTCGAAAGAAGCTGCAGAAGCGCTGCCATTTGAATCTTCTAGTGTGTATTGGAAAGTATAAAGTGCATTAGAAGTGTTAGGGAAAATACTAGAAGATGCAGGATCTAAACCAGTAAGAACCGCATTACCTGCACTTTCTGTTTGAACTCCACCAGTGATGTTGATAGCTGTAGTATCAAAACCTGAATGGAAGAACTGAGTAGTTGCATCAGATTCAGCAAGCTCAGCACCAGCTAACATCAAGATTTCTGGGTCAACGTGAGTGATAGCACCCGCTGGACCAGTGAAGCCAGGTTGTACGTTTAAAGTAGTACCTGTTACTTGGCTAGCAAAAACAGTTTGACTGTTACCGCTAAGTCTAGCAGCACCAGCTGAGAAGTTACCGTCAGCTTCGCCAACGTTAACAGCTGTAAGTCTTGCACCAGCACCTAATTGAGCAACTTTAACCGCTTGGTTGTTAGTAGTATCAGTAAGCGCGCTACGAACGTCACCACCGTTACCAGAAATACCACCAGTTAATGGCTCTTCAAGTAAACCTGAAATATCACCAGTAGTTACTGGAGTTGAAGAAGGATCAACAGCTAAAGCCATACCAGTAATGTCTAAAATTACTTGGCCTGAGTTAGTGAATGTACCAGTAGTTTCTGTTCTAGTGATGTAAACTACGATATCACCAGGTTGAACGTCTAAGTTAGTACCAAATCTAGCAGTATTAGCAGTTGCAGTGATTACAGCAGCTTGAATAACTAAACCAGTACCGTTTCCGCCACCAGCAGAACCAGGAAGACTAGCTGTAGAAGTTACAGAAGTAACGTTGCTTAAAAGAGCAGCACCATCGATATCTCCATAATCTTGAACAGTATTAACTTCAACGTAGTTTTGCGCTTTAACAAATTGACCAGTAATAGTATTTGTACCATCAGCAGCTCTTGGAGCTTTGATGATGATTACTGAAGGGTTAACTGGCTCACTACCACCTGTAGTAGTAAGTAAGTCACCGTCAGCACCGATACCAAAATCGTTACCGTTTACATAGTTAGCCTGTGGAGCATTCACTTGAAGAATACTTGCAGGAATTGTCATTCTAACTTGAACTGGAACTACGGCTTCGTTACCACCAGTAGTGGTATTACCCGGTTTTTGAACAACCGTTAAAGTCGTAGGAATCCCTTGCCCGTTTAATAAACCGGAAGCAAGAGTTGTCGCATTAGCTGGAACTACAATAGAACTCAAGCTAAATGCCGTAAGTAAGAGTAAGGCTAAGCCTTTTCTTAAACTCATTTTTTCTCCTTTATGTTTTTTCATGATTTTCATGGATTTAATGGCGTCTAAGAAGCTCAGCACAATAGCTAATCTACTTAGAACACTACACAGTTGAAATATTGACATCTTTACCCACCTAGGTCAATAGTGTTTAGGCTTTTTTTAGTTAAAGAAAAGTAAATAGTATTTGTACTATAAGAATTTTTAACAATTTTCGAAAGCTGCTGAATAACTAGCATTGATAGAAGTCATTTTTAGTTCCAAGTGCTCGATTAAAAAATATTAATCTAAGCTTCATAAAATAAGACTCTCAAAGCACCTTGATAACTGCATTTCTAAAATAGCTAAAGCGAAGAAATTTGCTAACACAAATTAATTTTTGGGTCTTCTTTCTTTTTGCTTAATTTTCTTTCAAACACTGATGATCATTGGGATTGATTGGTTTTACTTTTGTTTCTTTCTGAACTTTTTTTTATTTTCAAAAATACAAAATAGCGAGAACACAAGACCACCTTAGCTTCCCAACCTTATAGTCGGGCTATAGGCTTGGCCAGCCATGCTAAACATTTAGCACTATCAGTATCAAAGCCTTTCAGGAAAAGGATTTGCTTCAAAACACCGCCTAGCAACTCTAGGAAATTTAAAAAAAATAATCTAAATAAGTTTCATAATTTAAAAACTTATGCAAATCTACCTATCTTTGTATAATTTGAGTAATGTATTCTTATCTAAAAGGAATCGTTAGCGAAAAAAACATTGATAACTCAAGTTTTGTGCTTGAGCTTAGTGGTATTGGCTACCAAATATTTTGTAATGTCAAACTACTTGGCTCTATCTCATTAAACGATAGTCTACAAACATTCATAAGTTGCCAATTTAGAGAGGATAGCCAAAAACTTTATGGTTTTAAAGATAAAGCCAGCAGAGATATATTTGACATACTTAATTCTGTTTCCGGTGTTGGACCCAAAGCAGCACTTAGCATTCTAAATTTATTTGAGCTAGATGAGCTCGTTAGTGCTGTGCTTAGCGATAAGCCTAAATTAATAGCTGAAGCGCAAGGCATAGGTCCCAAAACAGCTAAAAGAATCATATTAGAGCTGCATAACAAGCTAAATAAATTTAACAAGCAAACAAGAAGCTCAGAATCTACAGGCAATGAAGAGGTTAGGCTCATTTTAGTAAATTTGAGCTATTCTGAAAAAGACATTGATGCGGCCCTTGAGTCTGCAGCAAAAGAGAATATCTCTGAAGATACTGAATTGCTAGTGAAGTATTGCCTTAAATACCTATCTAAACAAATGATAGCTGGATAAAAATTTGAGAAAAACACTCGTATTACCAATAATTTTATTTTGCTTATGCCTATCAACATTGGGATACGCGAGTTCCACAAAAAATCCAGAATTTTTGCCTGGCAAATTAATCATAAAGACTAAAAAGAGTTCTGAAAAGCAAAAAGCTTTAAAAGCTATGCTGGCTTTTACTAAAGATGAGAGCAAAATCAAGCCGCTACTTATAGATAACTACTTTGTTTTAGATATTGGCAAAAAAAATAATATAAGGAATGCATTAAGGCAAATCAATACTAGAAAATTTCTGAGCTTTGGGACTTATGAGATCGAGGCAGCTTACCCCAACTATATATATGAATTAGTTAGCACTGATGACCCTATCGCAAATGATCAATACGCTCTGACCAATTTAAACGCTGAAGAAGCTTGGCAAAAAAATCTTGGCGAAGGATCTGTCGTCGCTGTAATCGATAGTGGTATTGACTATACTCATGAAGATCTAAAAAATAATATCTGGATAAATGAAGCTGAAATTCCAGATAATGGTATTGACGATGACAACAATGGTTTTATAGATGATATTCGTGGATACGATTTTATTGAAGAAGCACTTTTTAGTTGTAATCAAAAAGAAGATTGTGATACAAGAGACAACGATCCTTTTGATATTTCTGGTCACGGCACTCACGTTTCTGGAATTATTGCTGCCGAGCAAAATAATGGAATCGGCATATCAGGAATTGCACCAAAAGCAAAAATTATGCCACTTAAAGTTGCATTTAGCGTAAGTGGGCTTGCTGGCTCCGTGGTAGTTAGTGATGTTATTGATGCAATTATCTACGCAAAAAATAATGGCGCTGATATTATCAACCTTAGTCTTGCGGGTCCACAATTAATAGTTTTAGAAAATGCGATAAATGAAGCTCATGAAGCTGGTGTTCTTGTGATTGCTGCTGCGGGCAATCGATCTAGCAGTGAGGAAACTTTTCCTGCTGCTTTTGAAAACGTTTTATCAGTTGGCGCTGTTAATGAAGCAAATGGTAAAGCTCCTTTTTCTAATTTTGGATCTTGGGTAAATCTCGCTGCACCAGGCAACGCAATACTTAGCACTTTACCTGGAAATAAATATGAATTTTTATCGGGCACTTCTCAAGCCGCACCTTATGTAGCTGGAGTAGCTGCACTAATAAATGGCAAGGACAAACTTAACCGTTTAACTAATGAAGATATAAAAAATAGAATTTTAAATTCTGGTCAAAGTTCTGATTTTGATTTTCGTGATGAAAATTTCAGGCTTATTTCCCTAAAAGCACTCAATGCAGCCATTAACTTCCCTCTAGAAGTTGATCAAATGGAACTGCCATCCAAAGCTCGCAAAAAAAAGAAAGTCACTTTTATAGGCTCTGGCAGTGACTCGGACTCAGAGATAATTGGCTATGAGTGGACATCTAATAAAGATGGCTTGCTTAGCGAAAAAGCTAGCTTTAGTACTAGAAAACTCTCTAAAGGCAAACATAGAATCTCTTTAAGAGTAAAAAACGAGCTCCAAGAATTCTCAGAGCCCGTTATTAAAGAAATTAAGATTAAAAAACGCCGTAAGAACTAGTTGAATTTAGTTTTTGGCTTTACTACAGCATCTTTTTCGCTAATCTTCTTAGATTTTTCCACAGAATCTATAGTAAGAATTTTAACTTCAAAAGTTACATCTTTACCCGCCAATGGATGATTGTAATCAAGCACAATCTCCTTATCATCAAGCTTAACTATAGTTGCACTTTGACTCACAGGTTTTTTAGTTTCAGGATCAGTATGACTAGAACTAAAGACCGCGCCAGGCTTAGCATCAAAACCTTCATCAAACTTTACTTGCTCTCGTCTTAAAGTAATGATGCGCTTAGGATCAAGATTTGGCATAAAATCTTTTGCTTTAAGTGTGAATTTCTTAGTCCCGCCCTTTTTAATACCCACAAGAGCTTCTTCAAATTTAGGTGCAATCATATTATTACCAACTAAAAGAGTCATAGGCATTTTTTCTTTATTTGTCTCAAACAATCTTCCATCCGGGAAATAAGAGCTAACTTCTAAGGTCACCAAACTCCCCATTGCGACTTTATCGCCCGTCAATGCAGTGCAGGCATTAAGTCCCAAAAACATAGAAATTACCAAGCCAAAAATTAGATTTTTCATAATCACCATTTTAAAAAAAATATCAACAAAAAATCAAGTATCCACTAAAACTCTTTATTAATGCTAGTCTCTAAAACCCTTAATAGAAGGTTTCTGTCCTTTCTTAGCTTTCTTCTTAGGAGCTTTCCCTGATAAAGCTTTCATGCCCGGCATGCCACCGCCCATTTGCTTCATAGCTTTTTTCTGTTTTTTAGACATCGCGCCTTGCATCATCCCGCCAAGCATATCCATCGGGGAGGCAAAGCCTCCACCACTAGAAGGGTCACTAGACTGCCCAGAGAGAGTTGCTACATCTTGAGCGCTCGGATCACCGCCTTCAGACAAAGTGTTTCCCTGCATCATCTGAAGCATCGGTCCAAGGTTTTTAAACATTTTACGCATCTTGTCGAATTCAGAAATTAACTGATCGATATTATTATCAGAAAGCCCGCAGCCTTTAGCAATTCTTCGCTTGCGAGACTGGCTCATAATTTCAGGCTCGCGCCTTTCTTTAATCGTCATGCTGTTAATTGCTGCTTTAAATTTTGCAGTGCGCGCTTCGCCCTGCTCAAGCATATTTTCTTGGTCAGCTGATCCTAGTCCCATCTGGCTCATCATCGATCCCATACCAAGCATCTTAAACATCGATCCCATATCACCAATCTTCGACATCATTTTTTGTGCCGCCATGAAAGTTTCGTAATTAAAAGTGCCTTTTAATAATTGAGCTTCAAGACGCTTTGCTTCTTCTTCGTCAATTTTCTCTTGAGCTTTTTCTACAAGCGAGACCACATCGCCCATCCCTAGGATGCGGCTTGCCATGCGATCTGGGTGAAACTGCTCTAAATCTTCAAGCTTTTCGCCAACAGATGCTAGCTTAATAGCTTTTTGTGTTGCCTCAACTACTGAAAGCGCCGCGCCACCTTTAGAGTCACCATCAAGTTTTGTAAGCAAAACTCCAGAGATTCCAATTTGAGTATCAAAAGTCTCAGCAACATTCACAGCCTCTTGTCCAATTAGAGAATCGATCACAAGAAGTTTTTCATTAGGCTTAATGAATTTTTCTAGAAGCAATAATTCAGCCATCAGCTCAGTGTCTACCTGCAAGCGACCAGCCGTGTCATAAATAATCGTGTGGATATCATTATCAGCAGCGTATTTTTTAGCTAGCTTTGCCACATCAGTTATAGATTTGACTTTTTCTTTTGAGCTATGCGCGCCGGCTTCAAGAGTCTCAGCTTCTATACCATCATCAGCCTTAACACCCTCTGTTAGAAAATCTAGAAAATCCACTTCAGCTTGCTCAGCTAGAACTTTAAGTTGTTTAATTGCAGCAGGTCTTTGCAAATCACAAGGAACTAAGAGCGGTTTTTTGCCTTCTTTCTTTAATTTATAAGCGAGCTTGGCTGCAGCAGTGGTTTTACCAGCACCTTGAAGACCTAATAAAAGAATCGCACCAGGCTCAGCAGAAATCTCACTCGCCTCCCCGCCTAAAATTTCAGTAAGCGCATCACTAATAATTTTTACAAACTGCTCGCCAGGTTTTACACCACGAAGCACTTCTTCGCCTAGCGCTTTTTCTGTTACGCGCGTCGTAAATAATTTAACAGCCTTTAAACTAACGTCAGATTCTAAAAGCGCGCGACGCACTTGCGAAATTGACGCTTCAAGATTAGTCTCGCTAATCTTTTTTTGACCGCGAAGAGACTGGATAGTGTCTTGAAGTTTATCTGTTAATGCGTTGAACACAGCTTATGATTTTAGCAAATTATTTCAACAATTTACTAATGAGAGCTGGTCTTATAGCTTTAGGCTCAAAAGCCCCTTTCAAAGGTCCTGCAGCATCTTTTAATCTCTCTTTAATCTGCTTTTCTAAAAGATCTCTTTGGTCTAAAGTTTTCAGAAAAGACTTAACTAAATCAATGACCTTGTCTTGAACACTTACTAACTCGTTTAGAAGCATTTGTGCATCACTAGCTGATTTTTCATCAGCTTTAGCTCTATCAGAAAAGCCTAAATTAGCCAAGAAGTCCTTACGCTTAAGAGGCTTAGAGGCTTTTTCCATAGCAAGTTCCAGCTTAGCTGCAGAATCTAGAAACTTAAAGAAAGTCTCAAAAGATCCAGCTTCTCTTTCAGCTGATAGAGCTTTAAGTACTTCTTCCTGATCAAGCTTTGAAAGCTCTGCTCCAAAGTTTAATAAGACCACAGGTCGCTGTGGAGTTCTTGCTAAGTCTTCTGACGTCTTAAGAAAACTGTTTACTAAATTAATATGAAATCTCATATAATCCCCTTTCTAAAAAGGATTATAGCAATCAAAAAGTCTCTAAAAAAGAAGAGATCCTAAAGGACCTCTTCTTAAATTAATTTTAGAATCTAGAAAGTGGTGCCAGACCAGCCTTCTCTCTATAGCGGTTTATCTTGTTTAGAATAGTAGCGGATTCAGAGCTGTATCTAGATATCTTTCTACCTCTCTTACCTTTTTGGGACAGACTTTCACCAGCAATTAGCTTTTCGTATATTCTCTCTAAGCCAATAGCTAATTTCTGATACTCTTTTCTTTCTGCATCTCTTTCTCTAGCTATCCTTAATGCCCTTAATTCGGCAGCGGTAATGGTTTTTTCAATCTTGCCCCTAGTTCTTTCTATATCTGCCTTAACACCTTCACCCTGTCTCTTGACATTGTCAGATATATTAGGATCATTTATGACTTCATCAACTTGAGATTTACCAGCCTCAACTATGACAGCTGCTTTATCTCTAAGCTCATCATGAGCAGCAACGACATTATTTTCATCTTGTGCATCTGCAACTTGTGCTGGACTAGCGCCACCTCTAATAGCTTCTTTGATAGCATTAGCCACATCTCTTAAAGCTTCTGCTGCTGCCTCTCCAGCTATTTTTGCAGCTTCAGCAGCTTCTTTTTTTGCAAGCTCTTTAGCTTCTTCTATTTTGCCTAAAGCTCTATTAGCAGCTCGCTTATCTAAAGTTGCATTAGAAACATCCTCTTGAATTAATCCAAGATCAATTGGGAGTGCCGCTTCAAGTCCTGGGCTTAAATTAAGCTTAGAAATTTTATCTAAAGCAGCATTATCATTAGCAATCGCTTCATCAATTTCTTTAATCGCACTAACTTTTAGATCGGTAGCAACACTATTATCAGCATTAATTTTTTCTTTAGCACACTCTAAAGCAGCTTTAGAAGTTCTTAAAGAAGATGAAATTACTTCAATGTTTCTAGCAATTTGTTTTCTAGTTTTATTGACACGTTTGTTTGTGCGTTTATTAAAATTTTGAGTCGCTGCATTAACAGCAAGCTCTATATCAATCTTGTCGTTAATTAAAGTATTATTAGAAGCCTGCTCAGAGCTTAGAGCTTCTTCTAAATATTCATCAGCAGTCTTAGGACAAGCAAAAGTAGAAGCTTGAAGAACAGGAATATCACCTGTAAATTCTGGTTCTTCATTGCCGCCACCGCCATCAGGGCTGTCATCAGAGTCACCATCATCAATTGTTTCTACAACAATTCGAGTAGGCTCAACTAAACCAGCTTCAACTTTTTCAAATATATATAGAAGTTCTACTTGATAAGTTTTATTTGCTTTGAACTTAGCTTCAATTACAACTGAAACAGCATCAGTTGGAATGGTTAATGGCAGTAATGGACTAACAAAATCTATATCAGCATTTATATCAGCTAAACCACCATCACACTGAGCAAACCCAGCACTTGTTTCAGCGACTGCAAGTCTTCTTGATGGTCCAGGACCATCAGGGAAAGTTTGGTTAGGGTAAGTTACCGTGATTCTTAAAGATCGTTTTTTATTTCCACTAAAAGTAAAAGGGACTGCCGTAATTTTATTACCGCCACCAGATAAAGAAGCAACTTCTAGATTTTGAGTGATGTCAATATTTTGATTAGTGATATCTGTCGTTTGCAGAATAGTTACACCATTTGTTGGTATACCTTGTGAGGTCTGATTATCCGGACCTTGACAAGGCGCAGCATTAACCGCCGAACTAAAACTTTGAAGCGCAAACGCGCAAACTAATACCAAAACTATATTTTTAAACTTCATTGACTGCCCCTTTATTGATATATACTTTATTCCCCTAGACTCCTAGGGCAAATATACGAATTCTTCTCTTGACTTAGTTTCTATTATAAGCGCATACATTAAGGCTGTCTTAATAGACAAATCAACTATTTTCAGGATCTTTTGTTGCTTATCAGAGTCTATCTATATATCGCAATAAGCTGCGTTAGCTTTTGCATCTTTAGATAGTGCACAATCCCTATACAAATCACAAAAAAGTACAGTTAAAACAAAGGTTTTGGACCATTGTAATAGCACTTGTATTTTTTCCAACCATCAACACTGCTATTTATAATAGTAGTCATTTAATTAAAAATGTCATGGCCAATTCGAAGCTTAAGAGCGAAAAAGCACTTTTAGAAAACGAAAAGCAAGTTTTAGAAAGCAAGATTCGTGAATACAAATCAAGTTCTGGTTTAAAGCGAGCTATTAAAGAAGAAATTAATCTTGTTGAAAAGAACGAAATACTTGTGAAGATCATATAAAATGTATATGGTTTATGAATTACGTTGAAACGGCTTGGCTTATCCCACTTTATCCAATTATTGCTGCGGCATTAATTATATTTCTAACAGCAAAAAGTAGATTAACTACAGCTTTGCTTTCTATTGGTGCTGTCTCGCTTGGACTTTTGCACACAACTTTAATTTTCATGAACTTTGATAGTGGCAGTTTCCCGCATGGTTATGAAATTAACTTTAATTGGATTAACGCTGGCGCTTTCCATTTGGATTTTGGAATCCTTATAGATAATTTGGCTATTGGCATGCTCTTTACAGTTTGCTTCGTGAGTCTTTGCGTGCAGGTTTATACGCATGGTTACATGGATGAGGATCCTGACTACACAAGGTTCTATGCTTACCTTTCAATGTTTACCTTCTCTATGCTTGGCTTAGTTTTAGCGACTAACCTTTTCCAGATGTACTTTTTCTGGGAGTTAGTAGGTTTATGTTCATTCTTGCTTATTGGTTTCTGGTGGTTCAAGCCAGAAGCTGCTGAAGCATGTAAAAAAGCTTTTGTAGTTAATCGTATTGGGGATGCTGGCTTTCTAGTGGGTCTTCTTATGCTTTTCTATTTCACTAAAGACGTTTGGGCAGCGCATCCTGGCAACGAAGTAGCGACTTTATCTTTCAGTCATCTTGGCGAAGCAATTGAGCATGCTATTTCGCATAACGGTTTACCTTTAGTAGGTTTAGTTTCTGTTACAACTATCGGCATTTTAATTTTTATGGGAGCAATGGCAAAATCTGCTCAATTCCCTCTTCACGTTTGGCTTCCTGATGCGATGGAAGGTCCAACACCTATCTCAGCTCTAATCCACGCAGCAACTATGGTAGCAGCTGGTGTTTACTTAGTAGTTAGAGCATTTCCAGTTTTAAATATCCCAGGCACAAGCGCTCTTGAGTTTATCGCTTGGATTGGTGGCTTTACTGCTATTTTCGCTGCAACAATTGCGCTATCGCAAAATGATATTAAAAAAGCACTAGCTTACTCTACTTGCTCGCAGCTTGGTTACATGATCTTAGCTGCTGGTTTAGGCGCGCCTGCTGTTGCGATGTTCCACCTTATGACACACGCAGCCTTTAAAGCGATGTTGTTTTTAGGCTCGGGTTCTGTCATCATCGGCTGCCACCACGAACAAGATATGCGAGAAATGGGCGGACTCAGAAAACATATGCCGATCACCGCAATCACGTTTTTAATTGGTACACTAGCAATTTCTGGTATGCCGTTCCTTAGTGGTTTCTGGTCTAAAGATATGATCATCGCTGCATCTTACGATAAATCGATGGCGCTATTCTGGATTGGAACTATCACTGCAGTTTTAACTGCCTTCTATATGTTTAGAATGTACTTTATGACTTTTGAAGGTGAGTATCGCGGTCACGCGCACCCGCATGAATCTCATTGGACTGTAACCACGCCACTGATTGCGCTTGCAGTACCTTCAATTTTCTTAGGTTTACTAGGCTCGCCACTTATGAACTATAAACTTCTTCATTATCTAGATCACCACTTCCATAGTCACATGGAGCACGGTCAATCTGGAATGGAGTTTTTCTTACATGAACTTACTCAACCATTTGGTTACTTACCGCTTCTTGCATTTATTGGTGGTTTGATAGTAGCCTTTATGGTTTATTTGCAAGGCGCTCCACTAAACACTTTCTTTAAAGAAAAACTAAGCCCGCTTCATAAAGCATCAATGAATAAATGGTACATTGATGAAGTTTACGCTGTGATAGTTTCATTCTTTATGCTGATCTTTAGAACTACTTGGCAGCTTTTTGAAAGATTTATTATTGAAGGATTTTTTATTAACGGTTTAGCTTGGAGGGGCTCAGAGGTGCTTGGTGAAGTGCTTAAAACTAACCAATCAGGTAGAGTTCAAAGCTATATCTCAAATATGGTTATAGCTGTAGCTATTGCTGTGGCTGCGATTTTGTTTTATTTGTTTAAGTAAAATTTATAGACAACTGGCATTTAACTTGATTAATTTCAGTCATTCTTGCCCCTTTTATTTGTAACTATCATACAATAAGTCATACGAGTTTATCAAGTCAATGCCTGAAAACCCTTTTTTGGATTGCTTCGCCCTTCGGCCTCGCAATGACAAGGCGTCATCACGAGGAGCATAGCGACGTGGTGATCCACAATGACGCTGAAAATGAGGAAATCCTATACAAAATAGCTAAAAAGCCTTATGCAGGCTAGAATATACAAGATGCCTTTAGTAAAAATTCCATCTTCAGATCGCCTAGCTGCTCTTCCAGAGTACGCCTTTGGCGCCTTAGATGCACTAAAGCAAAAGCTAGTTGAAGAAGGCAAAGAGCTTATCGATCTATCACTCGGCTCGCCTGATAGACCAACAGACCCTAGCGTGATTAAAGCTTTAACAGAGGGCATGTCCAAGCTGCGTAATCAGCAGTATCCAATTTTTAATGGTTCACCCAAATTTAAAAGTGCTGTTGCTGACTGGGTGAAAGGAAGATTTGGTGTTGAGCTTGATAAAAATCTTGGCGTGCTTCCACTTTTAGGTACTAAAGAAGGAATCGCTCACTTAGCATTTGCATATATTAGTGAAGGTGATGTCACTCTAGTTCCAAGCCCTTGCTATCCAGTCCATGTAAGAGGCACGCTGCTTGCTGGCGGTCAGATCTATCATATGGAATTAAATCCTGAGAATAATTTTGTTTGTGATTTAGAATCTATACCAGAAGAAATTTTAAACCGCGCAAAATTGATGATTTTAAATTATCCGCATAATCCAACGGGCGCAACTATAGATAAAGAGTACTTTAAGAAAGCTGTGGATCTATGCCGCAAACATGACATCATTCTAGCTAACGATCTAGCTTACTCAGAGATTTACTTTGAAGAGAAGCCTTGCTCCATTATGGAAATAGAAGGCGCTGAAGATGTAGCGATTGAGTTTCATACTTTCTCTAAGACATATAATATGGCTGGCTTTAGATTAGGTTTTGCTATTGGTCATCCTGACATTGTGCAGACTCTTTATAAACTCAAAACAAATGTTGATTACGGTGTTTGTATGGGAATTCAAGATGCTGGAATTGCAGCTTTAGCTCTTGGTGATGACTACCGAAAAGAAATTCGTGATGGCTATAGAGCTAGGCGTGATTTAGTAGTAAAAGAATTAAGAGATATGGGTTGGTCAGATTTACAAGCTCCTGGCGGTGCGATGTATGTTTGGGTGCCAATTCCGGCAAACTTTAAAAACTGTAATGATTACTGCAAAGAACTTTTAGAGCAAGCGGGAATCGCTGTGGTGCCCGGTAATACTTTTGGGCATGCTGGTGAAAGATTCTTTAGAATTGCACTTATCCAAAATGAAGAAGTCCTGCAAAAAGCTATGGATAAGATAAGAGCTTCTGCTTTGACTCCATAAAAGCTTGCTAAGTCATTACGTATAAATCCTTAAACTTCCTTATTGAGAATGCTTATTGAGAATAGTTCTCAAAAGAAATCTTGAGAAGCCTTGAGCTTTCTGGCTAAATACTTATTAGGAATGATTCTCATTAAAGAGACTTATTGAGAATATTTGATAACATTTTCTTTGTCAGCGGTATAAGTTCTATGGAGAGCAACCGTTAATTATTCTAAGGAGGATAACGTGGCATATACAATAGTTTCAGAAATTTGCGAAGGTATAGCGGACTGTATTCCAGTTTGTCCAGTTGATTGTATTCACTGGGTTGAAGGAAAACAAAATGGTAAAGGTACTAACTACCCAGCGATTGATGATGAGACATGCATCGACTGTGGTGCTTGTTTAGCAGCTTGCCCGATTGAAGGCGCAATCCTAGACGAGTGGAAACCTGAACTTCAAGTTAAATAGAAGTTTGCAAAAAGAATTTTGAGGAGTCCAGGGTCTTTACTGACCCTGGTATTTTTTTGTTTTCAATGACTAATATAGGTGCCAGTAATATAGGTGCCAGGCACCAAAATTGGGCGTTGCTTCACAAGCCTTGTTATAAACCAATCATAGAAAATCTAAGCTAAAATACAAAGCATGCCAAAAAAGATATTAGTCACAGGCGGCAAAAGAGGCATCGGTAAAGCAATTGCTGACTTGCTTTCAGCTAACTATGAGGTATTAGCTCCAGACTCTAAAGAACTTAATGTTAGTGATATAAGCTCTATAGAAAATTATCTAAAAGATCATCAAGATATTGATATTTTGATTAACAACGCTGGCATCCACATTTCAAAGCCATTTTTAGACCACAGTAAAGAAGATTGGCAAGATAGTTTTAACGTTAATTTTTTTGGTGCAGTTAATATAACTAAACTTGTGCTTCCTCATATGCAAAAAAAATCTTGGGGCAGAATTATAAATCTTTCATCAATTTGCGGTCTAGAAGCTTGTTCAGCAGCAACTGCATATAGCGCAAGTAAATTTGCTCTTAATGGTCTCACTATGAACTTAGCCGCTGAATTTTTCAGAAACGGGATTACAGTAAATGCAATCTGTCCAGGCTGGGTAAAAACCGATATGGCATTAAAGCATTTATTTAATGCTAAAGATCATAGTAAAGGATTAAAGGAAAAGTATAATTCTGAAGCGCAATCAAAGAAAGAAGCTATGATGCTTGGCACAGCGAAGTGGATAGAGCCTGAAGAAATCGCTGAGCAAGTTAAATATCTAATTAGCGACAAAGCTAAATCCATCACTGGGCAAACTATAAAAATTACTGCTGGTTTAGATCTTTAATCTCCAAAAAAAAAGGGGGGGGGTTAATTTTGCTGACGCACTTGCTTAGGCACAAAAACCAATCTAATAATCACATAAAGAGGAATCACAGTAAGCACATTTAAAAGCACAGACTCCATAGTCCGGTCCCAGTAAGGCGTTGAGCTTGTGCTCATTAATTCAAAAAGCGGCGTGAAGCTAATAGTATAAAGAATCGCTATTAGAAATTTATCTGGGACAAAATTTGGGTTCATCCAAGAAGCTAAAGCTCCAGCTATTGGATAAAACCAATATATCTGACTGTCATAGAGAAGCATAGAAATGCTTATTGTTATAAAACTTGCAGCAATGATAGTTTCAAAGAAACTTAGACAACTAGCAAAAACTATCAACGAAGAAAAAAGCAAATTCACTTGAACATCAGTAAGATAAAGATCTCCAATAAGAGCAGTTTGCAGCAGAAGCACAAAAGTGCAATAGACCACTACTTTTAAAGCTAGCAGCGCTCTTTCTTTCGTATAACTGTCTTGTAATGCAGTAAACACTCTTATACAAATATATCAGGATATGCGTAAAATTACTCTAGCAAAGCGCTAGGCGAAGTCTTTTGTATAAAAAACGACTACTTAATCTCTCTAACGTTAGGAGGCAATATTAAATTATCATCACTCTCAATACCAGATTTGCCAGGGAAAAATGCAGCTGATCTTTCTGAATTTCTACCTTTGAACATAAGGTCAGTTTTATCAGGGCTAGTTCCGATATCTTCAGCAAGTCTAGCGTCAACGCCTTGGCTGATCATAAAGTCAGGAAGCTCAATAGACACACCGCTTTGCTCGATTAGAGTAGCAGCATCACTTCTTAAGCCATCAGCCTTTGTCTGCAATTTTTCTGCCTTTGAACGAGTTTTTGCAGCCTTAAGATCTTTCTTAACTGCTTTAATAAGTTTTTCGATTGCTTTCTTTTGCTCTTCAAGCTTTGTTAGCTGAGCTTCAGCGTTTAAAAGTTTGTCTTGAGCGTAAGTCGCTGGATCTTCATAATCAGCGCTAGCTGATAATCCACCTATTAAAAGAGTCGCTATTAATGTTGATGCAAGTTTCTTCATAGTATATATATTACAGTAAGAATTATCTTTTGAATATAGTCAAATCGCATGATAAAAGTATCATCTGCTAGGCAAGCAATACAGAACTGTAATTCAAAGAAAGTTCCGAAAATTTAAATTTTCTAATCTATCTCTGAGCTATTAAGAAATCTTCAAAATTAGACTTCACCTTACCAGACTTTATAGCCTCTAGGCTTATCTCATAGCCTTCTTTTATATCTTTAGCTAAGCCAGATATTTCAAGAAGCGCAGCTGAATTAAGACAAACGGCATTTATTTTAGTCCCCTGAGCTTTAGGCGCGTAGTCTAAAATGTCCCAAATAATCTGAGCGTTTGTTTTGGCATCGCCGCCCTCTAGCTCTTCGATCTTGCCTAGTGGCAGTCTTATATCTTCAGGCGAAAAAATTCTAGGTTTAAATTTTATATCTTCGTCTTCAATTTTCTTATCAAGATCTGCTTGAAAATTTTCTGGATCAATAGCCCTCCCCTCAGGAATTTCTATATCAATAATTCGAGTTAAAGAAACAGCACTAATCTCATCTAATCTATACTTGCCATCAGGTGAGCCAGAGTAGACTACCATTGCTTTTTTGCGTCCTTGCATCGCAAGAACATCAGCAATCACATCAGACCATTTAACATTCCCAGCACCTATTAACTGTCCGCTAAGTTTCACTGGACTAGCAAGCGGAGCTAAAAGACTTATAAATCCTGTTTGTTTATTTTTCTTAAGTAGCTGCTTTACTGGAGCTAAAAGCTCCCCTGTCACTTTGCTAGCAAAAAAAGCCAGGTTATTTTCTTTAAGAGTACTTAGTCTTTTTTCTAAACTTGAGTCTAGATTTAAACCCAATGCCTCAAGCACATCTACAGAACCTGATTTGCTAGTAGTGCTTCTACCACCATGCTTCGCTATTTTCGCTCCGCTGCCAGCAGCAACGATAGCAGCAGTAGTTGAAATATTAAAAGTACTAGCGCCATCGCCACCAGTCCCGCAGCAATCATAAATATCAAAGCCAGTATCTATTTGGGCTTCTTGTTTGTAGATATAATCCACAAAGTTTTTAATCTCAACTGCACTCTCACCGCTTTTATGCCAATCAGAAACAAAGGCTAGAAGCTCATCTTCACTAAGATTTTTCAATTCAGAAAAGAAGATCTCTGGGTCTTTAAGGTTTAATGTATCTTTAGACATCGAAGACTATTTTAACAGGTCTACAATTCACCTTGATAATCATGCCCGCCAACTTGAAGAACTCTAATTAAACCCTCAAGTTTTTTGCGGCTATCATCTTGATCAGTATCAGCTGCTATTTTATTTGCTTCTACTGCAGCTTCCTGAGAATTATCAAAAGTAAAAAATACTCTATCGCCTTGACTCAAACGGCATGATCTAATTAACTCATGTCCTGGCTTTGGACTTTGACTAAGAATTTTACTATTTGCTCCTGAAATAAAATCATTAATTCCGCTAGGACCAACTCTAGAAATTGCTCTATTCCATCTAATGTAATTTCTATAAGTAGCTTGCCTAGATTTTTGCAATTCATCTACTTCTTTAGTATTTTTAACATCAATAAGAAAAGATCTTGGCTCCTTAACTAATTTTTCAAAAGGACTTAAAACTTTAGTCTGGACAGGTCTGAGTAAAGCACCTAGTGAGAAAGATCTGTTTTTCTTCGCTGGAAGAGCAGGTCTCATTCTCATTTGTGTTTTAGCATTATTAACAAGTATCTCAAGCTCGCTCTGCTCTGCTTCTGGCCTTAAACCAGTAGAGTCACCAGCATCGTCGAGTGCTTTTAAAATAGGAAGAGTATTTAATCTATTTTGAAAACTAGGCAACTCAGCAATTATCTGCCTCATAGCACCCTCAACATCAGCTATTACACCACTATAGTTAAACTCTGAACTACTAGTAGATTCATCCTGTTTAAACTCTAAAATCACCTGATAGTTTTTTTCTTCAAGCTCTTCGCTCTCTTCATCCTTAAATTTTTCCTTAGAATAAAAACAAATTTCCTCATTAGAACTTCCTTCATTACTAATACTAGTAATAATTCCTATACCTTCTAAAGCTTTTAATAAAAACTCTTTACTTTGAGCCAGATGAGGAAGCGTAATTTCCACATCAATAATATCTTTTGCAGCTTCTTGTTTTTTAGCTTCTAGTTCAGCAAGCTCTTCTTCTGCTTTAGCTAATTCAGCTTCATGAGCTTCTGCTAATTCAGCTTTTAATCTTGTAGACTCTTCTCTGTCTAATCTTTCTTGCTCTCTAGCTTTCCGAGCCTTCTCTGCTTCCTGAATTGCTCTTTGAGCTTCTTTATCTTTCTTTCGTCTAGCTTCAGCTAATTTAGCTTCATTTTCTAATCTTTCTTTTTCAGCTTTTTCTTTTGCTTCTTTAGCTTTTGCTTCAACTTGTCTTCTAAGTTTTCTAGCTTCTCTTTTACCAAGAGGCTTTTTCTTCTCTTTCTTTTTAGTCTCTTGACTTTGAGTTGTTTTAACTTTCTTACGTTTTTTAACTTTTACACGACTTTTCTTAATACGAGTATCGCGATCACGATTTTCTCTAATCTTGTCTCCAATAGGACCAGGTAAAAGATCAATTAAATCTTCAATAGCATCAGAATAAGCTAAGCTAGTCCAAGTCTTAGCCATTTTAGCTCCACCAACTATCCATCCTTTAGGGCCGCCACTAGGAACCACCCATGGTATTTTTCTGCCAGACCCAATTTCTTTGTCGGTAAATAAAACTCTAAAATTCTCTGGTTCTTCTTCTAATAAAATCTCGCCAGCATATCTGTAATATCTTTCTTTTGCTTTTACTTCATCTACTGATGGTTGATCACTAGCAAGAGCAGTACTATCAGCAGGCTGACTTGCTTGCCCCTGACTATTATTTGCTCCAGATATACCCCCGATTTGATTCACAAGAATACATATTAACATATGAGTATTGACTTAGCAAGTCTTGGGTTTAAAAAATAGAAAATAAAAAGCCCAGCTGAAAAATCAAGCTGGGCTTTAAGTTTATATATTATTCTTTTAGTTAAGCTGCTACAAGCTGAGTGTAGTGCTGCTTGCGCTCTGATTCAATAATCACACCAGCTTTACCGATAGAGCGAGGGAATTCTCTTCCTCTCATAATCATTTGCTCATCCCAAGACTCTGGCTCAAAAGTTTTAACTATCTCATCGACAGCAACTCTAACATCAAAATCTTTGCAAGAAAAAATATCAACAGTGATAAAACCTTTATCAGGGAAAGTATGAATAGCTATGTGACTTTCAGCGATAAGTACAACACCACTTAGTCCCCAATCTTCTTTTACTTCACCATCTTGAAATTTAAAACAGTAAGGAGGCATTATCTTTGTCATTTCCATCTGCCCTGGTAATCTATCTAAAAGTTCGCTTAAAAGTCCCATATCCATTAGGGTTTCTTTCTTACAGCCAGATGCTTCCATCATTAGGTGTGGACCAAACATGTTTTACCTCCAATTAAGCTAATCAACTACTCTTTTCATATAAAAAATCCTGACTAAACAAGTTTTTTCAACAGGACTAAATAATAGCCAATAATGTGTATTTAAAACAGAGTAAATTATAAATAAATAGTAAAAAAGCAGAAAAATCAAGCTTTTGCAAGGGTTCTCACCCATGACTATACATATCGATACAATCTGTGTTACAATATGCATAGCTATATTTCAATTGAAGGATTAAAAGAAAAGTAATACATAAATGGCCAGCACTTCTACCACTGCTAATAGAGCCCAGACAACGAATGCTAATGCAGGATTTGCTGACACTCGCACAAAAGCTCAGCACGATCATCATCACAGATCATCGCCAACAGAAAATAAAAAAGTTAAAGCAAGCAATATAACAGTCGAGCCTATAAATTTAGAAGAGCTTCATGCAGCAAAAGATGTAGACCCATCTAAACCAATGCAATTAGATCCTATTAGTCCTACACCAAAATCAAAAGCTGATACTGCAGCTGGAAGATTAAAGGGCGCTGTAAGTGGTGGTCTTAAGTGGATTGCTCATAAAGGTATGTGGGGGGGTGGTATAGCTGCAATTGCTGGTTATATGATTTTAGGAAAAATTCTAGCGATACCTGGACTACTAGTAGCAATTCCATCAGCGATTATTTACTTTAGCCAACCATCATCAAGTAAACAAAGTAAAGTCAATCACCAAGATTTTATATCCAAACTCCAAGAGTTAAAAAAAGAACCTCACAAACTAGAAAATAGATCAAGTAGTGAATTATTTGAAGAAATTTCTAAACAAGCAAACACTTTAAGCCCAGAACAAAAAGATGAAATTCTAGCTGAATTAATTGACATCAATGAAACAAAATTTTTAGCACCACATGAATACCCAGATCAAAAATCAAGAGAAAATGCAGCTATCGTTAAAGCCAGCCTTGAAAGAGCTATTGCTGAACTGAGTCCTAGAGCTTAATTGAAAGGAATAATTAGTTTTTGACCAATCTGAAGCGAGCGAGCGTTATTGATATTATTAGCAAGCTTAATTTTTTTAATTAACTGATAATTATATTCGCCATAAAACTTAACAGCAATTTTCTCAATCGTATCACCGCTCTTCACTTTATATTCCATTACAGAACCTTCAGCATTTAGAAGTGGTGAGTTAGCAACAATATCTTTTGCTCCATCTGGTTTCACTTGGATATTTTCGATACGAATATCTTCGCTCGTCATATCTTCAACAGTTTTATCTTCCTCTGCAGCAGGCTTTTTGCCTTCTTTTTCTTGTGGGAGGCTTGCTGTCTCACCATTAACTATGACGACTGTATCGCCATCAGTACTATAGCTTTTAGCATTTGGAGAAACCAAACTGAAAATCAAGACAAAAAGTAAAACTATAAGAGCAACAACTATTCCAACTATCCAAGTCGAATACTTTTCTCTTTTTTTATCGCTCAAAAGGTTGGATTGGACAGGAACCCAAAAATCATGAATATCCATCTCTGGATTTCCAGTTCTGATTTTTTTAAGTCCTAGCTCTTGCTGAACTTCTGATGATAAAAATTTATTGACGCCTTTTTTAAAGGTCTTCTTTATATCTTTTTGAATATTTTTGGGTAGTAGTTGCGAAAAATTCATCTTAGTTTTGGGATATCCCCTTAGATACTTTATCAAGAAATACAGTGTCCATAGGATTTACGCTAAGACCTTTAATATTGTCTTTTTTTAGAAGGATCTGAGTATTGATAAATATAGGTGCAATAGCCATATCATCTGTAGTTAATATCTTTTCAGCTTTTCTGTATAGCGCCTTGCGGGTTTTATTATCTGTGATCGCTGCTGCCTTATCAACTAAGATGTCATATTCTAGATTCGTCCATTTGCCATGATTAATCGGATTAGTGCTAGTAAAGAGCTGCATAAAAGTATCGGGGTCAGGATAATCCGCGCCCCAATTTAAGCGAAAAAGATGCGGCGGGTCACGCTGAAGATTATCTAGAAAAACCTTCCATTCCATAGCTATAAGCTTTACTTCTATCCCAAGCTCTTCTTTCCACAGTGACTGAGCAGTTTCAGCCAAAAGCTTAGCTGATTCGGTACTAGGATATAAAAACTCGACTTCAGGAAAAGCTTTGCCTGGAAGATCGATCTTTTTATTTTTTATTTTTACAGCGAAGCCAGCTTGGTTTAAAAACTGACGCGCAAGCTCAGGCTTATAATCTAAACCTTTAGAAGCATCAAAAAACTCTGGTAAACCTGGTGGTATCCAAGTTGCATTCGGGACTTCGCCCTTACCTAAAACTTTTGGGAAAATTTCTCTATTCATTGCATAGGAAAAAGCTCTTCGCACAAGCTTATTATCAAAAGGTTTTTTAAGAGTATTAAATCCTATATAAGTGTTTCTAAGAAGAGGCGCCATCAGCACATCTTTTCTCGCTCGTATATTTCTTACTTCACTATTTGGAATTGATCTTCCATCAATCCAATCAAACTGCCCATTTTCAAAAAGTGTAAAAGCGCTTGATTGCTCAGGGACCATAAAGAATTTTAGGTATTTAATTTTTGCTGGGCTAAGCGCAAAATCATCATTACGTTCAAGCAATATTTTATACTCATGTTGCCATTCTTTAAGTGTATAAGGACCGTTAGTGACAAGGTTTTCAGGCTCAGTCCAATCATCGCCATATTTTTCTATTAAATCTTTTCTAATAGGGAGCATCAAACCATAAGAAGTTAAGCCTATAAAATACGCTGCTGGGTACTTTAATTGAATTATTAGCGTTTTATCATCAAGTGCTTTTGTCTCATTTAAATCAATCATCGAAAGCAGGTCAGCATAAGGCGCGCCTGTTTTAGGGTCAAGCAAACGCACGAAAGCATCTACAAAATGTTGAGCAACTAAAGGCACTCCATCAGTCCATTTAGCATCAACCAAATGAAAAATAAACTCTCTAGCATCAGCGCTCACTTCCCAATGCGACGCCATCCCAGGACCAGAGCTACTATCATCACGGTAGCGAGTAAGCCCAACCATCAAATTACTAATAACATCGAAAGAATAACTATCACTAGCAAGATGCCAATCAAGACTCTGAGGCTCAAAGCCAAGATTAGAATTTAAAGTGTCACTTTGATTTTGAAGATTCGAGCATGAGCTTAAAGATAGAACTAAAAAAAGTACCAGAAAAAGCTTATTAAATTTTACTAGAAACCCTTTTACCATACTAATTTCTCGGTGTCACCGCACTTTCAAAACTTACTGTGGTCTTGCTAATTTCATCCACTAGATTTACTTGAACTTGAAAAAGATTTTTGGCTTGCGGCGAAAAGCTATAGTAAAAGTCTGATTGATAAAGAGAAAATTCTGGGCTTTGATCTTGAACCTTTGCAAAAGATAAGTATGAAGTGTCAGATTCTTTTTTTACTTTATTCGGGTCAGGTACTAAATTACCAAGCTCATCATAGAAAAATGGGTTAATTGCTCTTTTTTCTCTTTCTTCTTTAGTTTGGTCTTGCGGTAAATAATTAACACCTAAACTAATGATGGGCGGCAAGAAAGGCCATGTTTTTCTAGGATCTTCAGTGTAAGCTCTAGACTGCTTTTTATAAACTAGGGATTTTAATTTTGCTCTGCCGTCATAATAATCATAATATTTTTCATCTTCTATATCTTTAGATTCATAACTAATTCTTGCTACGTAATAAAGGTAGTAATCGTAGTCCTGGACTTTAAGACCACCAGCTTCGCCATCGACTACATTTGGTTTAGCAAAATAAAGATAGGGCTTATTATCATAAGCATCAGCAGGCAACGGGACCGCAATGTTAAATCCTGTCTCAGTAAAAATATGATCACGACTAGCCATTCTAATCTTATTTATCATTGACTCAAGAGATGATCTAGCGTTTGCTTGAAGCATCGCGGATTGAAGTCCTTTGTTGTAGTATTTATTACCGCGCTTGTTGTAGAAAAATAAAAGACCAACCACACCTGAGATTAAAGAAATCACAATCATCAGCTCAACTAAGGTAAAACCTAATGATCTTCTTTTAAAATTTGATTCTTGTGGATTAGTTCTTTGCAATATTAACCAATTATTTTTAATAAGCTGCTTTTAGATTTCAGGCTTACGCTATTATTATACAGATGCCCATTTTACTAGGAATAACGGGGAATATCGGCTGCGGCAAATCATTAGTGGGCACACTTTTTTCTGATCATGGCATCCCTGTAATTGATAGCGATCACATCACCCACGATTTATACGAAAACGATAAAAGCGTGCAGGGCGAAATTTTAAAGCACTTTGGGACATTAGATAGAAAAGAAATCGGGAAAGTCGTTTTTAATGACGCAAAAAAGAAAAAGCTATTAGAAGCAATTATTCACCCGAAAGTCGCTGAGAACCTAGGGAAATGGATGCGCAAAAATTCTGATCATCCAATTTTAGTAAACTTAGTACCCCTACTTTTTGAAGCAAAGCTTGAAGATCGTTTTGATAAAATCCTTACTGTTTACACTGATGAAAAAATACAACTAGAAAGAGTCCAAAGCAGACACCCTGAGCTCACAAAAGAAGAGATTATTAAGCGAATCAAATCCCAGATGGATCAAGATGAGAAGAAAGCCAGAGCTGATTATCTAATCGACAACTCTGGAAATATGGATGAGACCATGAAACAGGTGGATAAACTCATCAAAGAACTAGAGAAATAAATTAGCTCGTCATCGTCACTGCGAGCCCGAAGGGCGCGGCAATCTATGGATTGCTTCGCTCTGCTCGCAATGACGACTAATTGCTCGCAATGACAGGCATTTTCAGCTTTTTCTACAATTTGACGTATTACGGGTTCACAAGACCAAAAAATTATGCTATAGTATAAAAATACACCGAATTAAGAGCGGTGTTTTTTTGTATCAATTTTCAGAAAATACGTATTAAATTTGATATAATATTTATATAAAGGGGAAACGAGCCATTAGAGTTCAAAAAATATCAATCAATCCAATACCAGCTTCTGTAAAAATGCAGAAGCAGTTAGAGATTGCTAAAGCTATTAAAGAACTTGGTAAAGTTGATGCTACAACCAGAGATCCTCGAGAGCAGATTAAAATGCCAGCTCCAGAGAAACAAGCTGCTGAAAGACAATCTACAGTAAACCTTAAAAATCCAGTTCAATCTCAAGCTATAGATAAAAACCTTATCCCTCAAGCTACTGCTCCAAGACTAAGTAATGAGCAAGTTCAAGCTAAAAAAGAGTCATTCAGAAGAGATGGCTGCGCATTAGCTAGAGCTAAATAAGTATTTTATTGCTTGGCTTTTTTATTATTTAACAAAAAAGTATTGACCATTAACCCTTAAATGATATAAGATCTTCACTTGTGCAAGCTATTATGAGCAGGGGGAAATAATGACAGGCGTTAATAGACCGGGTTTTGGACAAGCAGATCCAGATCCAAAAAAATCAAAAAAAACAGAAGAGCCAGTAAAGGGTGATGAAACCGCTGCTTTAAATCCAGGCGAGCTAGAAGAGCTAGCAAAAACTTATGGCACAGATGCTCAAACCGTAAGAAAAGCAGAAAGAAAAGGCAAGGCTCCTACAAGAAAAAGATCTCAGCCTTCTGCACAAAATCCTATAAGAATAGACCAAAAACAATTTGAAGCTTTGATTAGTCAGGGCAGAAGAGATTTTGAGAATTGCATATTCACAAGTCTAGATTTCACAAAAATTGGAAAAAATAACTTCTCTAATTTTGAATTCACAAACTGTCAATTTACTGATATTAATGCTAAAGAAACTATCTTTGACAAAGCTAGTTTAAAAAACTGTATATTTAGTGTTGATTCTAATTTGTCTGGAGCTAGCTTTAAAGGAGCAGATTTAAGACAAACTAATTTTGATACTGCAAATTTAAATAGCGCAGATTTTTCAATATTGGATGATCGCAGAACGGATTTAACTAACGCTTCATTCAATTCCTGTGATTTAAATAAAGCAAATTTTCACGGAGCTGTTTTAGATAGAACTAGTTTTTTACGAGTTTGCTCTGCAATTAAAGCCAATTTTAGAAGCGCGTATTTAAAAAACGCTACTCTAGAAGGGGTGTACGAAGAGGCTAATTTTACAAATTCTGATCTAACACAAGCCACACTAAAAAATAGTATTTTCAACAAAGCTAATTTTGAAAGCGCTAAGCTTAATTTAGCAAATTTAGAAAACGCAAAGTTTAATAACGCAAAATTAAACAAAGCTAGCATTAAAGAAGCTAACTTAAAAAAGGCTAGCTTTGTCGGCGCTAAAGGTAAAGAGCTTTCTTTTCAGGGCTCTGAACTGAAGGAAGCAAACTTTGAAAACGCAAATATGCCTAAAGTGAACCTTCAGGATTGCTCCATGGAACAGTGCTCCTTAAAAGGTGCGGAGCTTAAAAAAGCCCAACTCTCTGGCTCAATTCTAATAAGAGTAAATGCTGAAAATGTAGACTTAAGTGGAGCTGATCTAAGCTACAGTCCAATTTCTTACCGAAGGTTTGGCAAATTAGTAGAAAGAGAGCAAACTCAAATACGATACTCAAAATTTGATGATGCAAAGTTTAAAGAAGCAAATCTATCAGGAACTAAAATTAGAGCTTCTTACTTTAATGGTGCTAATTTTCATGAATCGAATTTCAATAAGGCAGAGCTTGGGCAGTCTTTCTTTAACACTAGCGAGATTGAAAATGACTTCGGAAAAAAGAAAAAGAAAAGTGCTGATCTGGAATTTTCAAAATTTAAAGATGCAAAAGTCTATGACTGCGAGTTTATGTCTGCTCTAATGAGAGAAACTAATTTTAGAGGAGCAACTTTAGTGAAATCACAATTCAACAATGCTGAGCTCATTAAAGCACTCTTTAATACCAAACTAAGTAAAATTGGTCATTGTGACTTTGATAATGCCAAATTTGATAAAACAGATTTTAGCAGTTCATTACTGCATGAAAATCTATGGACTAGAAAATACGAAGATAGAATCTATAAAAATAATGCTGGTGTTGAATACACAGTTTTAGATGATCTATATTACCTAGATCGAGAGAAAATGATGCTAAGTAAAGCAAAAGAGTCCCTGCCAACATTAAATGAAGATAAGGCACGCAAAGAAAAGGCGAATAATAGCTGATTTTGCTTATTGCAAGCCATTATCAATAAGTGATATAATTGGAATATACAGAAAGGAAAAAGCCATGAATCAAGTAAATCCAACAGCATTACCTAAAGACTGGACTACTATAACTACAGCAGGCCAAGAAGATTTAGCTTGGCTTGATGAGCTTAACAACATTGGTGGCACTGATGAGGCTGCAAAAACATCTATTCAGCAAATGAAAAATGATAGACAAGACTCAGTTTTAGCTACTCAAAGTGAAACTGGTGCAGGCTCAGCTAATAGAGAAACTGGTGTTAAATTAGCTAAAGCTAATGGCTAAACCTTCAATAAAATAAATTTTACTAAAAGACCAGGGAGATCCCCTGGTCTTTTTTTTATCTCTTAAAATACTTCTTATCAATGCTTCTTATTAAATAGGCTGCATAGAGTTTATATACAAGGAGTAATTATGGTAGATCCAATTAGACCTCATAGATTTGATCATGAAAGAGGCAGATATTTAGCAAGGTTAAGTGACGCTGATCTATATAACAGAAAAGCAGATCATGAAAAAAGAAGGCAGTTTTTTATAGCAAGGGTTATGGCAGAGCAAGTCCTAGAAAAGGATAAGCCTTTAGATCAAAGAAAAAAAAGACCAGAGGGTACCAAGCCTTTAGATCTTATAGCCGTTAGGAAAAAATATGACGAGCTAAATGAAAAGTATAAGAATAATGAACTCAATAAATTTGAGCTTGAAGATTTCAAAAAAATAGTCAAATATATAAAACTAAAACTAGAGCAAGAAAAGAGCGTGGGGCGCTTTCGCAAAGAAGCTGAGGAGCTTGCAAAGAAAGAAGAAATCGAAGAAAAGGAAATAGATGACAAGTTTGCTTCCATGATGGAAAGATACCAAAAGCTTATAGAAAAGAAAAAAGCAGACTGGAAACCACCTCAAATCCACCCAGACCAAACTCACAAGGTGCTTGAGAATGGAGATATAGAGATTACGCTTCCTGATGGCGGCACAATTATTACAGACGCTAGCACTGTAGAGATTTCATATGAAGACTTAAAAGAACATGATATCGATGGCAATGAGTTCTTTAATTATCTTTTTGAAGTTAAACAAAGAGAGCGGAGAGAAGAAAGACAAAAAGAAAGAGAAGAAGAGTGAGCTAAGAAATTAGGTAGAATCAGCTAGTCTCCCAAGAGTATTTAATCTTTATTTAGTCAAAAAACTGTCATAGACAGCGTTTTAATATTGACTATTAGTATAGAATAGTTAGAGGGGGATAAATGAATCCAGTCGGTCCAAAACAGAATAATGATCCAAAGCCTCAGCCCAAACCTGAACAAAGATTTGTTGAGAGTTATGAGGATTTAGACAAGAAGAAAGAAGTTGCTCCTCACGAGGCTAGATACTGGTTTGAGGAAGATGTTCAGAAAGAAGATGATGTCCCTGCTGGTCTTTATGATCCTATAATTAACGCTCCAAGAGGCGCTCATGACACGATTAAAGCTCAAGTTGGTCAGCTAAAGGTTCAACAATCACAGCCTCTAACTAATAATAGAAATAAAGAATATAAAGAAATAGAGCTCGATAAGTTCCTTGATAACCGTGACTCCAAGGATCTACTAAATTTTACAAAACTAGCAATTGGAGAAGATTTATCAGGCGCTGACTTAAGTGATATGAATATTTCAAACTTTGATTTCAGTGGAGCAAGTTTAGCGAAAGCAGAAATTATAGATAGTACTTTCAAAAATGTAAATTTCTCTTTATGTGATCTTTCTAAAGCACATTTAGAAAACGTTACTTTTATAAACTGTAAGATAGATGGCTTAGATCTAACAGAGGCAAATCTTGAAAATGTCACATTAGATGGAATGAGCATTAAGTCAATCAATTTATCAGGTACTAAAGTGATTAGTCTTTCAATCAAAGACTCTCAGATTCATGATAATTTTAAAATTGACAAAGGCAAACCAATGCTTAAAGCCAAAGATGCCTTCAAAGTGTTTGGTGACTCCAAGCTAGTATCTTCTACAAACAATAAAGTCTTAGCGCAAGGTGCTGCACTTAAAGGTGCATTAGAAAAGGCTTTTGCAGCAGCATAGTCTCAGAAAATGAATCATTTTTAATATTAGCGAGTATATACGATTGCTAATATTATCTTCGTTATTTAGATATTTTTTATAAATGAATAAAGAAATCCAAAGTCAGCCACCAATATTTGTGAACCATCAATGGCTCACAACAGATAAAGGCCCGTCCAATGAAACTGAAAAGAAAGAAAGATCTTTAACTTACGAAACTAGCTCAGGGGATATATTAAAACTTGAGCCTTTAACTAAGGATGGCTTAGTTGAAGATTTGAAAAAAGCTATGCACCAAGCTAAGCCAGTAGAGCCTGCAAAAGAAGAAGTTGCAAAAGCTGGCAATGCCATAGATGCTTTCTTTAAAAATCTAAACAGCTTCCCAAAGAAGAGTTAATAAAACATTTTTCCAGATCACTTCAAATAAGTGAAATAATAAAAGTATGTGGCAATTAATTGACATCGCTTATGTGATTCCTGTGACTATTGGTCTAGGTTTACTAGTATCGAAATTTTTAGAATCTAGGTACGAAGGCAATTTTCTAGTGCCTTGTGTTTTAGTGGCGCTCACACTTGGGACCATTCTTACTATTGTCAAAATCAAAAGAGTTTTAGATCAGATAAATAAAAAGCCTAAAGACTAGTCAGCTAGCTCTTCATCTTTGTAATCCATTATTGAATCAAGGTATTCAAAAGCTATACCAGAACGGCTTTCATGTGGCTTAGCTAAAAGACCCCATAGAGTACGAATACTTTTTTCTTCTTTCTGAGCTTTAGCTCTAATAAAAAAATTATCACCCCAAATTGCCTTAGTTAGTTTATTCAAAACTAGACCTGTAAAATCAATAAGGTCTTCATATTTTTCATGTATATAAAGAAAAACAGCTTCATTTTTAAACGCCATTAAATACTCTTTGCTCTTTTTTCCATAATTTTTGGCAATATCTATTAATTGACTTTTGGCAAGGATCCACTTTGATGCATAATCCGAATCTAATTTAGAGAGATTTTCAATTGCCTTTTTAAGCAAAGGCTTTGGGCTGACATAATGAAAATTTATCTCATCAAAAAGAGATATCTTATGAATTGGCTCAAAGACCTTATATCTAAATCTTTTTAAAAAATCATTTTCATAATTTCTATTATATTTAATTGCGCTTTTACTTCCATAGCAAGCTTCTTCAAACTGTTGCAGGTATTTACCAATCTCATTAATCTCAGGCTTTAGTTTCTGAATTCTTTTTACAGCCTCTACACGACTTGGTAGTGGCTGAATATTACTTGTCATACAAATCCCCTCAAGTGATCACTTAGAGTCTAGCAAATTAAGCATCTCATTAGGATTCCAGTGCTAAAATTAGCGTCTGTATGACAGCAACAGCAGAGAAAGTAGTAGGTAAAATCTCACAGGTTATTGGGCCTGTAGTGGATGTTAAGTTTCCATCTGGAAAGCTTCCGCAAATTTATAACGCGCTAGAAATTAAAGGTAAGAACTCAGCTGGTCAGGAAATTGACCTGACTTGTGAAGTTCAGCTTCTTCTTGGCGATAATGTTGTTAGAGCGGTAGCGATGAGTTCTAGTGAAGGGCTTAGCCGCGGAATGGATGTAGTTGATACAGGCGCGCCGATTTCAGTGCCTGTTGGTGAAGCTACTTTAGGTAGAATTTTTAATGTACTTGGCGAAACTGTTGATGAGATGGGTCCTGTGAAAACTGAAAAACGCAGCCCTATTCACAGATTGGCTCCTGAGCTTGCTGAGCAAAACACTGATGTTGAAATTTTTGAGACTGGTATTAAAGTAATCGATCTTCTTGAGCCTTATGTTAAAGGTGGAAAGATTGGACTATTTGGTGGTGCTGGTGTTGGTAAGACAGTTCTTATCATGGAGCTTATTAATAACGTAGCGAAAGCTCACTCTGGTATTTCTGTTTTCTCTGGTGTGGGAGAAAGAACTCGTGAAGGAAATGATCTTTGGGAAGAAATGAAAGAGTCTGGAGTTATCGATAAAGTAGCTCTTGTTTACGGTCAGATGAATGAGCCTCCTGGAGCGCGTATGAGAGTTGCTCTTTCTGGTCTTACTATGGCTGAGCATTTTAGAGACGAAGAAGGAAAAGACACTTTACTTTTCGTTGACAATATTTTCCGTTTCACGCAAGCAGGTTCTGAAGTGTCAGCACTTCTTGGACGTATGCCTTCAGCGGTTGGTTATCAGCCAACTCTAGCTAACGAGATGGGTGCACTTCAAGAGAGAATCACTTCTACACAGAAAGGTTCTATTACATCTGTTCAAGCGATCTACGTTCCAGCGGATGACCTTACTGACCCGGCTCCAGCTACAACATTTGCTCACTTGGACGCTACTACTGTACTTTCAAGACAAATTGCTGAGCTTGGAATTTATCCAGCAGTTGACCCACTTGACTCTACATCAACGGCTCTTAAAGAAGATATCGTTGGAACTGAGCACTACGAGACGGCTCGCGCAGTTCAAAACGTTCTTCAAAAGTATAAAGAACTTCAAGATATCATCGCGATTCTTGGTATGGACGAGCTTTCAGAGGAAGACAAAATGCTTGTTTACCGTGCTCGTAAAATTCAGAAGTTCTTATCTCAGCCATTTTTCGTTGCTGAAGGTTTCACTGGCACACCTGGTAAGTACGTGAAACTTGAAGACACTATCAAATCTTTCAAAGATATTCTTGAAGGTAAGTACGATGATCTTCCTGAGCAAGCCTTCTACATGTGTGGAAGCATTGAAGAAGTTATCGAGAAAGCTGCAAAGATTAAAGCTGAAAATAACTAGTTACTAAAATAAATTCAAAGTAAAAAGCAGCTCTATTTAAATACAGAGCTGCTTTTTTTGCTTTAAAATAAAAATCTAAAACTGATCCAAAAACCTTTGATCACCATTAAACATAAGTCTAATATCATTTACCTTATGCTTAAGCATGGTAAACCTATCCAAACCAAGTCCAGCAGCAAAGCCTGAGTATTTCTGAGAATCTATGCCAGCCATCTCTAAAACATTAGGGTCTACCATACCGCAGCCTAAAAGCTCCATCCAGCCCCTACCACCACAGCTTGAGCAGCCATCGCCATTACAGAAAACACACTGGGCGTCTAGCTCAGCGCTTGGTTCTGTGAAAGGAAAGAAATCTGGTCTAAAGCGAGTGGGCACTTCTTTTCCAAAGAACTGTTTGATAAATTCATTAAGCACCCATTTCATATTTCCAAAAGTAATGTCTTCAGCCACAGCCATAATTTCTAACTGATGGAAAAAAGGCATTTTACGAGGGTTAACTTCTTCGTTTCTATAAACCCGGCCTGCACCCATAATTCTAAATGGTGCTTTGGTTTTTTCCATCGCACGAATCTGAATACTAGATGTGTGGCTTCTTAGTAAAACATCCTCAGCAACTGAAGTATAGAAAGTATCTTGCTCATCACGTGCTGGATGATCTTCTGGTGTGTTTAAAGCAGAGAAATTATAATAAGCTGTTTCAATTTCTGGACCATCAACTAAACTAAAGCCCATAGTTCTAAATATAGAAATAATCTCTTTAGTAGTTTGAGTAAGCGGGTGAATGTGACCAAGTGGGGCTGATGTTGATGGCAAAGTTACATCGATTTTTTCTTTAGATAATTTTTCGTTAAGTTCTTTTTGGTATAAGTCTTCAAGACCTTGAGTGAGCGCACTCTGGATAGCTGTGCTTGTTTCGTTTACAACTTTTCCTAGAACTGGTTTCTCTTCTTTAGAAAGATCTTTCATGCCCTTACGCGTAGCAATAAGAAAGCTCTTATCACCAAGATACTTTACCTTAAGATCATTTAGCTCTTTAGTCGTTGCCGCTTTCTGGATTTCAGCTAAAGCCTCGTCTTTAATTGCGTTTAATTTAGTTTGGATATCTGATAGCACGGCTGCCATTCCACCTATTTTATCACTACGAGTCATTACGAGCCAAAGGCGAAGCAATCTATGTGTCATCACGAACGAAGTGAAGTGATCCATGGATTGCTTCGCTATGCTCGCAATGACGAGAGTTGCTCGCAATGACGAGAGTTGCTCGTGATGACAAACCTAACGATCACGATGACCTTCTTTATTCTATTTACCCAAAAATTATCGTCTTTACAGCTTAATTCGATCCCAATCAATCTCATGCATTTTTTCGCGAATGCCGTTCATAGCATCAGACACACGGACCACATCTCTATGAAATCTTACATCATGCACTCTAACTTTATTCGCGCCATTTTGAATAGCTAGTGAATTAAAGGCAGCTGTTCCAGCCTCTAATCGATTAGCATTTGACTCAGCTGTGATAGAACCCAAAAATGATTTGCGACTTGAACCCACTAAAACGGGAAGCTCAAACTTAGCTTTAATTTGAGGTAAAAATCTTAGAATTTTAAAGTTATGATCAACACTCTTTCCAAAACCAACCCCAGGATCTAAAACTAAACGGTTTTTATCAATCCCACTTGCTACAGCAATCTCAACACTCTTAGAGAAAAATTCTATAAGGTGTTCTAAGAACCCTTTATCATCTCCATAAAAATCATCAGGCACGTCCGCTGATGGCACTGGTGGTATCCCACCTTTAGAGTGCATTACAACGATTTTGCAATCATCGGAATTTTTAGCAATCACTCTTGCCATATCAGGGTCGTGCTGAAGACCTGTTACATCATTTATGTACTCCACACCATAATTTAAAACTGCTTCTGCTACTTTAGGCTTTCTTGTATCGATTGATACAGGCCAAAAAATATTTTTCTTAAACTGTAAAAGGAAAGGTACTAGCCTATCAATTTCTTCTTGCTCAGTCACTGGACTAGCTCCAGGGCGAGTAGATTCAGCACCAATATCTAAAACGTCAGCACCGTGCATATAAAGAGACATTGCTTTTGCTAATGCATTATCAAGATTTAAAATTTCATCGGAGCCATCAGAAAATGAATCTGGCGTTAGATTCAATATCCCGAATATTTTAGTTTTAGCGTTTTTTTCCACTGATTCCAAATCCCAAAATTCCTACTAATGTAGTGAATGTCGCAATGGGATGTGCCTTACCAAAATATAATAGCTTTTTGCCAAGCTCTACAATTTGGTTTTTGGCCGCTCTTGAGCGAATGGTATCTTTCAATGCCTTAAGCTCTTCGCGTCTCTCAGTTTCTTCTTCGAATATTGGATTGTATACCATTTCGTTCTCCTTTATTAGTTAATCCCTTGATTTACAGGTTCTTTAACTAGTTCTACAAAGGAAATTTAAGAAGAAATTTGAGAACAAATTACGACTTGTATATGTATATCGGCAGCTTATCTGTGGTCTTTACCCCCCCCGGACAGTGTGAAAAAGCGGAACAATCTATACATAGAATGGCTATTTTGAAGGATATTCACCCAAAATGTGTTACTATTTCACTTTTTGACACGGTCCGGGAGGGTCTAAGAAAAATCTAAAGATGTCAAGCTTAATCTAGCTTCTATGCTAGGATTACAGGTCTGACAGGCACTTTGAGGCCTTAGGAGATAAAAATGTCAAAGAAAATAAGAGCGGACAAGCAACAAGCAGGAATGAAAAGAGCAACTAAAGTTGCAAAAAGAAAGGCGAAAAAAGCTAAAAAAGAATCTGCTTAATGAGCGAGCTTAAAGTCCCGATTTTAAATTTAAAAGAACATTATTCCAGGCTCAAAAATGAGCTTGAACCAGTTATTCTTGAATCCTTTAATAGTTGCGCGCATGTGCTTGGACCTAAGCTAAAAGAGTTTGAAGAAAAAGCAGCTGAGTACCTAGAAGTAAAACACGCTTCTGGAGTTGCTAATGGTACTGATGCTATCCAGCTCGCATTAATGGCTTTAGATATTAAAGAGGGTGATGAAGTTATCACGACTCCATTTACTTTTGCAGCAACTGCAAGTTCTATAGCTATCCTAGGCGCGAGGCCAGTCTTCGTGGATATCGATCCAGAAACTTATAACATTGATGCTAGTAAAATTGAAGAAAAAATCACGGATAAAACAAAAGCTATTTTAGTAGTTCACCTTTATGGACAGTGCTGTGAGATGCACCCAATACTTCAAATTGCTAGAAAACATAATTTAAAAATAATAGAAGATGCTGCTCAAGCCTTTGGTGCTGAGTACTATTGCCCAGTTGCTAAAAAGACCTTGAAAGCTGGAAGCATCGGTGACATAGCCACTTTTAGTTTCTACCCTACTAAGAATTTAGGATGTGCTGGTGATGGTGGTTTGGTGACCACTGACTCTAAAGAGCTAGATTTTAGAATAAAGCGCATTAGAGCTCAAGGAAGCACGAAACGTTATCACCATGATGAGATCGGCTTAAATAGTCGCTTAGACGAGATTCAAGCAGCGATTCTTTTAGTGAAACTTAAGTACATCACAGAGTGGAACGATCATAGAGCGAAGATAGCTGAAGTTTACAACGAAGCTTTTAAAGATATAGAGGCTATCAATACTCCTAAAGTTTTAGGCGGTAAGCACATCTATCACCAATACACAATTTCACTTAATGATATTGATCGTGATGAGCTTAAAGCAAAGCTTTTAGAGAAAGGGGTAGCATCAGAAGTTTACTATCCTATACCGCTTCACCTGCAAAAGGCATATGAGTATTTAGCTTATAAAGAAGGTGATTTCAAAGAATCGGAACAGGCTGCAAAAAATATTCTTTGCCTGCCAGTTTATGCTGAATTAAGTATTGATGATGCAAAGCTAGTCACTGAAGCTGTTAGAGAGTCTTTAAATATTAAAACACTTTCATCTGTTTAGTCTTTAAGATAGATTAGAATGTTACTTAGAAGCTACAAAGCAGTAGCTCACAGGGAGAGACGGGGAAATGGCAACAGCAGTACAAACTATAAAAAATATTCATGAACAAAACATTTCATTCAGAAAATCAATACGTGAAGGCGTAAATCAACTTGGAGATTCATTCAAAAATTGGTCAACAATCAAAGATCCTTTTAAAAGCAAGCTCAAGGAAACTATTAGTAAACAAACAAAAGCTCTTGATCTGAGTATAGAAACCAGGAATGAAACTGAACAAGCTGCTATCGCAAATTTAATTAAAGAGCTTAATGCTGCTAGAGAAGAAAACACTTGCCCTAAATGCAAGGACGGTAATGGCGGCATTGCCTTTGCAGAAAGAGCTGAGCTATACGGTCACAATTCAGAAAAGTGGAAAGATAATTCTGAAATAGATATTAATGAGCCATTTGTTTTTAGTAAAGAAGGAGTTAGTTCAGATATTTCATATATGCAAGCTGAAATTGATGAGCTAGCTAATTTAATTGAAGATGCTTATAATGATGAAGGGACTTCAAGAAAAGAACTAGCAAAAAGAAAAGCAGAAATTCAAAAGCTCTTTATCCCAATCGCTAAAAGACTTTTAACTATGGATTATAGAAACCTTGAAGATAAAGCTTCTAGTGACCCAAGCTCACTTAATTACAAGGCAAAAGTTTTAGAAACATTAGCTCTTTTTTGGGTGGAGGGTGATTTTGATGTAGATAAACTACTAGAAGAAGATAGTCTCAAGTCATCAGTCAAACCAACTAAATACCTACATGAATTTTATATAAGACATAAAAACAGAGCTCGCAGCTCCTTTGAGCCTAGAATAAATAAAAATTTACGTAAGCATATAGAAGCTAGCTACAGCAATGAAACTCCTTGCCAAAGGGAAAAAGCTGAAGAACAAAGACTTATTTTAGATAACCCTGATACTTTCTTTAAAGATTTAATTAGATCTACTAGATTTAAAACACAGAGTGGAAAGTATATAGAACTCAGTCTAGATCTAAAAGCAGAGCTTATAGCCTACTTTTCAAATCTAGCAAGATCAAGCAAGTATTTTAATGCACTAATTAAACAGATTCAGAATCCTAAAGCTTAGTTACCGTCGTAAACTTTACCGTCAATAACTACTTTACCAACATGTGCAGTACCATTACCTCTTTGGATAATTCTAGAATTGTCAACATCTCTTTTAATGGTAATTCCAGGAGGTGTTTGCTCAGGCTGAGCGATTCTTCTACCATAGATATCTAGAGCAGGATTTCTTAAACGAGTTGTTTTAACAGCACCGATGTTTAATGGTTCTTCTTTAGGTTTTTGATTTCTATTAGCGCCTACCACTACGATACGAGGGTCTTTAGAAATATCTAATACTGGGACCTTTTTAGGCTCAGACTTTTTACTATCAGGCTTAGAAAGATCTAGTCTTCGTATGTTCGTCTTCTTTTCTTTAGCTAAAGCAGGACCCTCAAACTTCGCACGAAGTTCTGCTCTTTTAGCTTCACGAGCATCTATATCAGCTTGATTTTCAGCTCTTCTAATTTCAGTAGGCTTTTCTTCTTGCCTAATCTGAGCTTTTTGATTATCATTTGCGCAGCCAGAAAATGCTGCCGCTGCTGCAAGACCTGTACCTAATTTTGTAAAATTATTCATTATAATTGTCCCCTTTAAGAGTTTTGCTAATCTCTAGATATAACATTAACATGATTAAATAAGCTCAAGACGGTATTTACAATCACTTAAGAAATCACTGAAACTCTTTAATCATAGCTGTTTCATTACAATCATCTTTAAATGGGCAGCTAGAACATTCTTTAAAAACTTTTTCTGGTAAAGCATCCATACTCACTACTTTATAACCAAGCTTCTTAAAGAAATCGACTTGGTAAGTAAGCACAAAGAGCTTCTTAATACCTAGTTCTTTCGCTTCCTGCTCACAATCTTCCACTAGAAGCCTGCCATACCCTTTCCCTTGAGCGCCAGGATGTACAGCCAGGCTTTTAATCTCAGCTAATACTGGCGTAAAAAGATCAAGCATCGCTGAACCAAGCACCGCGTCCCCCCCGGTGTCAGAGCAGAAAAGCGGACGGTTTTCATTTACTAATATTCTAAAAGCTCTACGATATTTATAAAGCTCATCATAGGATTTAGGCAACATCTCACGTTTTTCAGCAAAATAGTTAATCAGCTTGTAAAGCCCATCAAAACTAGCTTCTGTGGGTTTTTGGATATTCAGTTTTGCTTTGGTTTTTTCCATTTATTCTCAGCTTAGGGAATTCACTAGTCCGCTTTTCTGCTCTGACACCGAAAGGGACAAAAAAAAGAGCGACATCTCTGCCGCTCCTTCTAGTTAAATCTTTAGTCTTTTACTAAACTAACTGAACTGTTGCGGTCTCGACGTTATCACCTCTTCTGTTACCAGTTTTGATAACTCTAGTGAAACCAGACTGCCTGTCTTTATAACGCTCAGCAACTGAATCAAAAAGATCAGCTAAAACAGCATCTTCAAAAAGAACCGCTTCTGCCTGACGACGAGCATGAAGATCTCCACGCTTAGCAAGAGTAATTAGTTTTTCAACTTCTGGCGCCATTGCTTTTGCCTTAGTTAAAGTAGTGCTAATCTCTTTCTCTCTTAACAAGTTAGTAACAAGAGATCTGATGACAGCTTTACGCTGGTCAGCTGCTCTTCCTAATGTGTGTCTTTTCTTACGGTGTCTCATTTATTTGCCTCTTAAAATTTAAACAGATTGCGCTTCCATCGCTGCTGCTGCATCAAAAGTTGTGCCATCTTCAAAAGTAGCAGTCTTAGATCCAGTCAGGTCATAACCCATAGTCTTAAGCTTAATCAATACTTCTTCAGCTGATTTCTTACCGAAGTTTTTGATGTTCATAAGCTCATGAGCTGTAAGTTTCAGAAGATCACCTAGAGAGTTAATATTTGCTCTCTTCAAGCAGTTGTAAGAACGAACAGAAAGTTCAAGTTCTTCAACACTGATTTGGTGAGCTTTATCTTCTTCTTGCTCAGGTGCTTCAGTTTCTTCTTCAGCAGTCTTAATAACGCCAACTTTCTGACCAGTATAGTCAACGATTGGGTTCATAAGCTCAATAAGCTGAGCTGCTGCTTGACCAATAGCATCATTAATATCAATTGCGCCATTTGACCAAACATCAATAGTTAGTTTATCAAATTCAAAATTACTACCTGGAACAGTAGTAGGCTCAACTGTATAAGATACGTTTCTGATCGGCATGAAAACTGCATCAACAGGAACTACATCTACAGAAGCACTAACTTCATGTTCTTCACCAGGAATATAACCTTTACCTTTAGCAACAGTAATTTCCATACTAACTTTAGCGTCAGCTGACATATTAGCCACTATTAGATCTTTATTGATAATTTCAATCTCACTTGGGCACTCAATTTGAGCTGCAGTAAGTTGACCTTCACCAGAACCTTTAAGAGTCATGGTTTTAGGTTCATCACTGTGAAGCTTAACAACAAGCTGCTTCAAGTTAAGAATAATATCTAAAATATCTTCTGAGACACCTTCAAGAGAAGCGAATTCGTGGTTAGCGCCATCAACTTTAACGTGAGTTACAGCAGCACCTTCGATTCTTGACAGTAAAATTCTGCGTATTGTATTTCCGATCGTGTGACCGAAACCTCTGTATAAAGGTTCTAAAACAAATTGACCATGCTTTGATCCATCTGCTGCAGTATCGCCTTCAACGCTTTTGATTTTCAATTCAATTGACATATCTTGTTTGACTCCTTAGCTTTCGCTTATACTCTTCTCGGTTTTGGTGCTCTACAACCATTGTGAGGTAGAGGCGTCTTGTCTTTTATTGCTGTGATTCCAAGACCTGCATGTTGGATTGCTCTAACTGCAGTCTCGCGGCCTGCTCCAGGTCCCTTCACCCAAACTTCTACTTTTTGCATACCGCAATCCATAGCTTTTTTAGCTGCTTCAGAAGCTGCTAACTGAGCTGCAAACGGTGTGCTTTTTTTAGATCCTTTAAATCCAACTGTACCAGCTGAACCCCAAGAAATAACTGCACCAGCAGCGTCAGTGATAGTTACAACAGTGTTATTAAATGTTGAGCTTATATGAACAACGCCAGTTGTTACGTTTTTTCTTTTAATCTTTTTCTTTACTTTTTTAGTTGCTTTACTTGGAGCTGCCATAATCTATCCTTTTAAAAATTACTTCTTAGTCGCCTTTTTCTTACCTGCGATAGCTGTCTTCTTACCTTTTCTACGAGTTCTAGAGTTTGTTTTAGTTCTCTGACCTCTAAGTGGAAGATTTCTGCGATGTCTTGTACCTCTATAGCAGTTAATCTCAGTTAAACGCTTAATGTTCATCGCTGTTTCACGACGAAGATCACCCTCTAACTTAAGCTCAGTTAAAATGTCACGAAGCTTTGTAAGCTGCGCGTCATCAATATCATTTGCTCTTAAACTTTCATCAATACCAGCTTCCGCTAATATTTTCTTACTTGTTGTAAGTCCAATGCCATAAATGTAAGTCAATGCGATGACTATTCTTTTATTTGGTAAATCTACTCCGACTAATCTTGCCATTATTTCTCTCTTTTAAAACTATCCTTGTCTTTGCTTGTGCTTAGGGTTTTCACAGATAACCATTACTCGGCCACCTCTTTTAATGACCTTACACTTATCACAAATTTTCTTTACTGATGATCTTACTTTCATTTTTCTCTGTCCTTAGGCTAGAAATCGCCTCAAACGAACCCTAAATCGTATCATATTGACATTCTGGGTATTTCGGCCTCTAAAAACTTTATTTTTTATTTTTCTTCTGGCTTTGATTCAGTCTCAGTAGCTGGTTCTGCTGGCTTTTCAACTGCTTGTGGAGCTTCATAACGCCCGCCATAAGATGGTCTTCTGTTGCCGATACGATATGTAATACGACCTTTTGATAGATCATACGGTGTTAATTCCACCTTTACTCTATCGCCAGGAAGAATCTTAATATAGTGTTTGCGAATCTTACCAGAGATATGGGCCAAAACTTGGTGACCATTATCCAGCTTCACAACAAACTTTGCTCCCTGAACCGTCTCTAATATTTCGCCTTCTGCTTCAATTACGTCTTTTGCCAAATTTTTCCTCCTAAAATTCAGTTATACAGCTGAATTTTAGATTTCCAAGAGTAAATTCTACACTATCTGCTAGGCTTTAGCTTCTTCTAGAAGCGGCTTTAGAATGTCTCTGGTATTACGAGCATTAGTAATAACGTCTATACCATCTGCCTTAACAAGGACTGAGTGCTCGAAATGAGCTGAAGGTTTTTCATCAGCGGTCTTAATAGTCCACTTGTCTTTCATTTTCTTAACTTGTGACACGCCAATATTAAACATTGGCTCAATTGCTATTACCATTCCTGGCAAAATCTCAGAATCAGGAATACTATCAAAATATCTAGAAAAATTAGGTATAAAAGGATCACAGTGATACTCAGGTCCTATCCCGTGACCGCCAAATTCCATGACATTTCCATAATGGTTATCCATAGCCACTCTCTCTATAGCTTTTGAAATATCACTAATCATACAATTAGCCTTTAAAGCATCGATGCCTGACCATAAGCCAAGGTTAGTGTTGTAAAGTAACCTAGCTATTTTAGGTCTCACTTTGCCGCAAGGGAAAGTAAAAGCGTTATCACCTACATAAGTAAAATCTTTACCGTTAAATTTTTCAGTTACCGTGACACCCACATCAATACTTACAATATCGCCTTCCTTGAAAGGCTTATCATCTGGTATGCCATGCACAACATTCTCATTGACTGACATACATAAGGTAGCAGGGAAACCCATATAACCTTTAAAAGTAGGTATATGACCCTGATCTCTAATCCACTGTTCAGCAAAGTCATCAACTTCTTTAGAAGTGACGCCAGGCTTTACCATAGCTCCAGCCAAATGCAAGACTTCACCAGCAAGCTGACCAGCTTCTTTTATGGCGTCGTATTGACCGGGTTCAAAAATACAAACAGGACCTGACATGCTTAAAAGGATAACATGTCTCTCTAGTTAAATTTGTAAGCAATTATTTTATAGATCAGCTTAGCCACCAAGAAATCAGGACCATGCATTTTAGGGATTGGCGCAAGCTCAACAATATCTGCGCCTATTAAGTTGTGAGCATTAATAGACTCACGAATAATATTAAGTGGCGTGTACCAATCAAGACCACCAGGCTCAGGTGTGCCAGTACTTGGCATAAGTGAAGAATCCAAACCATCTACATCAAAGGTGATGTAAAGGTTTTCATTATTAAAACTCTTTACTGCATTAACTACTGTTTGCTGATTCCACGAATCACCAGCATAAACATTTTTGTTTTCGTCTTTAGCTTTAAATATTTTTATCTCATCATTAGGATTTCTGCCTTCAAGCGCTGTATCGTTCTGCCACTCACTCTCCAGCCATTTCACTTCGCCTTCTGAGATGTTACGAATACCAACAGAAACAATCTTAATGCCTGGGCAGTGTTTGTAAACTTGGTAAATTGCTGCAGCATGGCTGTAAGGATTACCCAAATACTCTTGACGAAGGTCAGCATGCGCATCAAAATGCAAAAGAGTTAGTCCTTTAGCATTAGCTGTAGATTTTTTATAAGCTGCCTGTATAGGTCCTAGACTAAGGCTATGCTCGCCACCAAGCACAATTGGAAATTTTTTGTTTTCGTATGCGTGCGTGCAAATATCTTCTAAAGCTTTAAAAGGATGTTCTGTGTTTTTGTCTTGAAGCTCCATATCAACTGGCGCTAAAGTTTTAATGCCTAAAGTCGATGGATCATAAGCACATTCATCATCATAAAATTCTAATTCTTGACTAGCTTCTATAGCTCCTTCAGGTCCTTTGTCTGTACCATGCCCGTAGCTAGTGGTTTTGTCATAAGGACAAGGAATGATCTCCACCTTGTGGTCAGCAGGAAGATTATCATTAAAGTCACCAAAGCTTTTCATCAGAATAATTATACTAAAGACGCCTCTTTCTTAAGACCTTCAATTAAAGAGATTGCCCTATTAGCTAAAAACTCATTTTTAAGTTTTTTACTTTTGCGAGTTTGCTTATCCATATCATCAGGATTAGTGTTTACTATGCCCCAATTTGAGTTCATAGGCTGAAAGTTTTTTGGATCCGCTGATGCTATATAGTTCGTTAATGCACCAAGCATAGTTTCTTTCGGTAGCACAAAGCCAGTTTCTGACATAATTTCTGGAAAACCTAGCTCTTTTATGCTTTTGCCTTCTTCTTTAAAAATTTTAATTACTATATCTCTTGCTGCAATAATTCCAGTTGCAGCAGATTCTGTGTAGCCCTCTACACCAGTCATTTGACCAGCAAAACTGATTTTAGGATTAGCGCGAAGCTCCATATTTGCATTCAGAAAATCTGGGCTATTAATATAAATGTTTTGGTGCATCACACCGTAGCGAACTATATCTATATCCTTTAAGCCAGGGATCATAGAGAAGATTCTTTTTTGTTCGCCCCATTTTAAATTGGTTTGGAAACCAACCATGTTATAAAGCGAGCCAACCACATTGTCTTGGCGCAATTGTACTACAGCAACGGGTTTTTTCAGCCATTTATCTCTAATTTCTGTTTCGCCTGTTTTAGGATTTATGCGTTCTTCAGGCTCTATGTAACGCGGGTCTATCAAACCTACCGGTTTGAGTGGACCAAATTTCATAGTCTCTTTCCCGCGACTCGCTATCACTTCTATTGGAAGACAAGCCTCAAAGTATTTGCCTTTCTCAAAATCTTTTTGTTCAGCCCTTTCAGCATTAATTAGCTCATTGTAAAAAGCAGTGAACTCCTCTTCATCATAAAAAGGACAGTTAATATAATCATCACCATTACCTTTGCCGTAACGAGATGCGCGGTAAGCAATATCCATATCAACAGAATCAACTGTAAGAATTGGGCTTGCAGCATCAAAGAAATTTAAAAATTCTACTGAATTTTCATCTAATTCATTATTAGTTTGAGAACTGTTTGCTCTAAGCTTCTCTTTAGTATCACAAAGTAGTTTTTTTATCTCTTCAGCCAAAGCCTCACTAGTAAGGGGTCCTGTGGCTATAAGCACATAGCCATCTTTAGGAATTTCAGTCAGCTCTTCTCTTATTAGATTTATCTTGGGGTGATTTTCTATCGTGCTCGTTACTAGCTCACCAAATTTATCACGGTCAACAGCAAGCGCCTGACCAGCTGGCACTTTAGATTTGATTGCAGCATCAATGATCAAACTATCAAAATGCTGCATTTCTTTTATAAGCAAACCACGCGCTGTTGTAAGAAACTCAGATCCAAGACTATTAGAACAAACCAACTCAGCTAATTTATCAGTGTGGTGAGCTGGTGTTTTGCGCACTGGGCGCATTTCATAAAGGTCAATCTCATAAGGAAGATTATGCTCAGAAATAAGCTCTGCCAATTGAAAAGCAGCCTCGCTACCAGCAAGTCCTCCGCCTATTACAGTGATTTTCTTTTGCTGAGCCATAAGCAAATATGATTATACTAATTATCAGCTTAAAAACAAGATTTAATTACTTGATTATTAAGATAATTTATTGATAGACTTCAATCTGGTTAGAAAAAGGGGATACACCACCATGATTAATACAGATACTCTTTCATTAGCAAAAAAACTTAAAAAATTAAGGTCAGAAACTACTCAAGACCCAGAGCTTTGCCCTCATATTAAAGTAAAAAATACTAATTCAAATAAAGGTAGAAAGATCTCACCTCCTGGTTCATTTCTTATAAGATCAGGCGCCAATGCAAATACTTATGGCTTAAATACAATTCAAAGAAAAGGTACTTTTAAAAGTTTTGAAGAGATTTTAAATTGGTTTTCTAAAAGTCTAGAAATCAACCCTTCAATTAGATCTTTTGTTATCCCACAAAGGTTGTTAGCACGTGGAATCTTTAAAGAGCAAGTTGAAGAAGTAATTAGAGAAGTTGCTTCTATAAAAGGTAGTGTTTATGTTAATTGGACTGAATACCCATCATCAGAAAATTATCAAGAATACAAAAGACCAATACTTCAAAAAGCAAAGCGATTCTTCGATAGTTCTTTTAAAGCAATCAAAGAAAATGCTGAAAAAATAGATGCAGCAGCTAAAGTCTTTGCTGCAGCACCAAAAATTACAGAAGCTAAGCGCGAAGATAACAGACAGCTTCTACTATTTAAACACTAGAATCAAGGCTTCTCAGCGAATGCTAAAATACCATTTATGACTACTACAGCAGATAAACCGGAGACAAAAGAAGAAACAAAGATGGAATATCCAAAAATTTTAGCAGGCAAGACCGCACTAGTATCAGGCGTGGCAAATAAAAGAAGTATCGCTTGGGGCATAGCTCAAGCACTTTCATCAGCTGGCGCGCGCGTAGCATTTTCATACCAGGGCGAAAGACTTAAAGATGGTGTGGCTCAATTAGCTAATGAACTAGAAGGATCTATTCTGGTTGATTGCGATGTGACTTCTGATGAGGAAGTTACAAAAGCTTTTAAGGAAATTGGCGAGCAGTTTGGCGGGAAGCTAGATATTATGGTTCACTCTATTGCTTTTGCTCCAAAGGAAACTCTACAAGGTGGTTACGTTGACACTCAAAGAGAACATTTTAAAATGGCACAAGATATTTCTGCTTACTCACTAGCAGCAATGTCTAAAGCAGCTCGTCCACTCATGCAAGCAGCTGGCGGTGGATCTATCATCACTCTAAGTTATTTAGGTGCTGAAAAAGTAGTTCCTAACTACAACATGATGGGAATTGCTAAAGCAAGTTTAGAAGCTAGTGTTCGTTACCTTGCTCATGACCTTGGTGGTGATGGGATTAGAGTTAATGCTATCTCTGCTGGTCCTGTTAAGACTCTAGCAGCACGTGGAATTTCTGATTTCACCAGCATGCTTAATCATCACGCTAAAGTTGCACCACTTAAAAAGAATGTAACCTTAGAAGAAATTGGCGGAACTGCATTATTTCTTGCTAGCCCTCTTGGTGGCGGCATTACGGGCGAAGTGCTTCACGTAGATTGCGGTTATAGCATCATGGCGATGTAATGTCATCACGAGCAAAGCGTGCTTGTCATCACGAGCAAAGCGTGCTTGTCATCACGAGCAAAGCGAAGTGATCCATAGATTGCTTCAGCTTTGCCTTACAATGACATTTAAACAATCAAGTATCTAAAAAATAAATATGCAACCCAGACAGAAAAGAAATGGCTATCCATTCTGTCTAAGACTCCACCATGTGATTCAAATATCGTACCGGAATCTTTAACACCAACTTCACGCTTAAATAAACTTTCAAGCAAGTCACCAATTTGACTTAGAACTGCAATTATAAAGCCCATCGCTATCAAAACTAAATTTTCGAATCTCAAACTTGGAATTAATTGATGGATAAGATCCAGATTTAAATTAAAACCAAAAAATTTAACCAAAGAAAGGAAAACTAAACTAGAGCAAACTAAGCCAGCTACTGAACCCTCAATAGTTTTATTAGGACTTATCTGAGGCGAGAGTGGTATTCGTCCAAAAAGTTTTCCAAAAATCATAGCTGCTACATCACTTGCAATAACAGTTGAAAAAATAATAAGAATAAGCTCAAAGCCCTGATCTAAACCCCTTATCCAGACAAAGAAAGAGGGTAAAAAGCCTAAATAGATCATTGACCACAACGAAGCTGAGACATCAGCAAACTTAGTGTGGCTTGTAACTCTTAAAAACATTCTTAAAAGAATAAGCGTGAAAGAAAGAGCTATTAAAAAGCCTTGGCATGCATATACGTGCTCTGGTCTCAGAAAGACAGGCGTGATAATAAAGGCTGAAATTATCATTGCCATCCAATACTTTGATGGATAAATCTTTTTAACCTTACAAAGAGCACTAAATTCTCTAACTGCAAGCAAAGAGATCATTAAAATAAATCCTGCCCAAATAAAACCACCAACCCAATCAGCTGATACGGCCAAAGCGGCAAGCATTACGGCGATAAAGGTGCGATTAGCAAGAGATTTGGTCTCTAAATTTTTCATTGGGAAGCTTTAAGAATATCATTTACTTCGCATTTAGTTAATTAGAGCTATGACATGTTCTGTATTCAAGATATTAAGCAATAACTAGAAAGTTTTAGTGCTAATACGTCATTTAAAAAGTTACAATTTGCAGTGGGCATATTTCTAAGAGGCGCGCAATGCTAGCAGAGTTGGATCTAAAAAATATACTTAAAGATCTCGATGACGATAAAGTCATTGAGCTTAGAGAGTTATTGGATAATTACTACCCTCAAGATCTTGCTGAGCAGTACCCTACTTTAAGTGATGATGAGGGGAAAAGACTTTTCGATATTCTTTCATATGAACAAGGTGCAAAAGTTTTAGTTGAGCTTGAGTATTATCACGTACGTGAGCTTTTAGAGTTTATTTCTGATAAACAAGTTGTGCGTTTTGCAAACCATATGGATCTTGATGATGCAGCTGATATTATCGGCTTGCTAAACGATGAAAGGATGGGGAAAGTTCTAGAAGAAGTTCAAAAACCTTATGAACTAAAAGAACTTTTAAGTTACGAACCTGATACTTGTGGTGGTCGTATGAACCCTAATTTTATTAGTGTACGCGGTGATCTTAGGATTGGAGCAGCACTCAGATTTGTTCGAGTCAAAGCCAGAGAAATTCAAAACCAAATTAACTACGTCTACGCAACAAATAATCAAGGAAAACTTTTAGGTGTAATAAGTTTAAGAGAACTTATAGTAGCTGCTGATAAAGACTTTATCTCAGAACATTTAAGTGAAGATATTATTTCTGTTCAAGACTCAGAAGATCAAGAAGTCGCTTCTGACATTATTAGCAAGTATAAATTTTTGTCACTTCCAGTTACAAACTCAGAAGATCAGATGATTGGAGTGATCACAATTGACGATATCGTTGAGGTTATTGAAGAAGAGACCACACAAGACATTTACCAATCAAGTGGTATTAGTGTTGGATCTTCAGAAGATACCAGTAGATCTGAATCTGTTATTAGATCCTTTAAGACAAGAAGCCCTTGGCTGATTATCACTCTTTTTGGTCAATTTCTAGCAGCTATGGTCATTGCACACTTCGAGCTCACAGTAAGCGCTATCCCTATTGCAATTTCATTTATGCCGCTTTTATCTGGAATGTCTGGAAATATTGGTAACCAATCAGTAACGATTGTTGTTCGTGGTATCTACACTGGTGATATCGATCCTAGTGATGCCTTTGAAATTTTAGGACACGAAATTATTACTAGTTTGGGTATTGGAATTACCTGTGCGTCAATAACAGGAGCTCTTGCCTATGTGCTTTATGAAAATAGTTTATTATCCATTTTAATAGCTCTATCTTTAATCGTCTCCATGGCACTTGCAGTTTTGCTAGGCGCTTCTACTCCATTCATTTTCGAAAAATTAAAACTCGATCCAGCAGTGGCTAGTGGTCCATTAATTACAACTTTAATTGATGTGATTTCATTTTTAGTTTATCTATCTCTAATTACTAGGTTCACTCAATCACTTATTTAGAGCTTCTAAAAGAAATTGATTTTAAGGACTCAGCAAACTTAGAGATGATAAACTATTTAGAGTGAAACGCCTCATTATCCTATCCCTTCTAATAGTTTCCTTCATTGGCTTAAGCTCTAAATCAAGTGCTGTTATAAGCTCACCCAATTCTAAAAATCTAAACAATATTCTTCATAGAAAAATTGAATTAAACAGCAAAGGTAAAAGTATCGAAGAAAGAGTTATTAAAAAAACTAAACAAGTTAAAGCAAGCGAACTTAGAGCCGGAAAAGAAACAACTTTACAGCCTCGCAAATACCCCATCATGGATGATGATAGTAAGGGTATCTGGGTAAATATTTGGAATTATCCAACAGATGTTGATCAATTTATCAAAAGAATTAGAAGTTATAAATTTGACACTATTTACCTTCAAATAAATAGATCCACTACCCCCGTTTTTAAACATCAAAAGAAAGTAGATGAAATTTTAAAAATTGCCCACAAAAATAGGGTGAAAGTAATAGGCTGGAGCTATTGTTATCTTAGAGATTTACCTACTGATGTTAAAAAATACGTGGAACCAGCTCTCTATGTAAGTCCTGATGGTGAAAGGCTTGATGGTATGGCTGCTGATATTGAAGAGAATATTTCTCTTTGGGCAGTTAAAGAATACACAAGTGCTATCAAAAGAAAAATACCTCAAGATTACCCTATGCTTGCCATCGTTTTTGCACCAAAAATTAAACCTAAATATCCATGGAAGTATATAGGCGAGAACTGGGATGTTTTAATGCCCATGACTTACTGGCACGGGCGCAAGCATCGTACCGTTGATGATGTCTTTAATTTTATTAAACACACAGCTTTAGAACTACGTCGCCTAACTGGCAAAGAAGATCTTAAAATTCATCTAATCACTGATGGAGAGCGTACTACAGCAGAAGAAGTAAAAGCAAGTCTTAAAGCGGCTAAAGAATTTAAAGTAAATGCTGGCATTAGCCTTTATCCAGAACATTTAGCGCCAGAGTCTATTTTAAACGTAATGAAAAATTTTAGAATTTAGCTAACAGGGCTTTTTACTTCAATTAGATTCAAATAATCATTAGCAACTTTCTTAACCCCTGAGAAAATAGAATTAGCTATGAGCGAATGTCCTATATGCAGCTCTTCTACTTCAGGGATACCACCATCAATAGCAAGCTCAGACCCTGCTAAAAGCAATGGTAAATTTTCTAGAGTCAAACCATGTCCCAGATTAACTCTCAAACCTATAGACTTAGCGTAATTAGCAGCTTCTTTTAAACGCTTAGCTTCATTTATAGTTTTTTCACTGAGTTTAGAATAATCTAGTTTACGCTCAAAGTTTTTAGCATCATGACTTTTATTAAAAGGCATCTCTTCTTTAAAATCATCTATAAAATAATTAGCAAAACTACCTGTATGCAATTCTATAAAATCAGCATTAATTGCTTTAACAGCATCTATCTGCTCTTTAATAGGGTCAACAAAGATACTAACTAAAGTTTGATTAGCTTGAATAGGTTTTATAAACTCTGTAAGAAATTTTTGCTTAGCAATTAGATCAAGCCCACCTTCTGTAGTAAGTTCTTCACGCTTTTCAGGCACTAAAGTAGCCAATTTAGCTTTAGTTTTAAGACAAACTGTGCGGATCTCTTCACTTGTTGCATCCATTTCAAAAGTAAGAGACAATTTACTGTCTTTTAAATACTCATCTATTTCATAAACATCAGAGTCTTGAATATGACGCCTATCTTCACGAAGATGTATGGTAATTCCAGCAGTATTTGTTTCTTCTAAAATCTTAACTGCCTGCAAAGGACTAGGCTCATAAGTCAGCCTGGCTTGTCGCACTGTTGCGACGTGGTCAATATTTACATGAAGCTCTGGCTGCTTGCTCATGGGGCTAATTGTAGCAAGATCTACTTTCTAAAAGCTTCAGAAACCTTGGTTATGTTACCTGCTCCAACAAGCATAAGCAAATCGCCTGGCTGAACTACTTTGATAATTTCAGACTTAATGCGCTGATACTCAGCATCATTATGGCTATCAAACTTAGCATCAGCAAAGTGCAAATGCTGCACATTGGCTTTGCCAATTTCTTTCACCATTAACTCACTGCTAACCCCTTCTATAGGACCCGTTCGAGCTAAGTAGATATTTGCGATCATAGCCAAGCTTGGCTCAGGAATCTCTTTGAATACGCTCACAAAATCCTTCCAAAAATCTTGTGTGCGCCTAGGATGGTGAGGTTGATAGACAAAAACTAAACGTTTAAATCTTCCTGACTTCACTTCAGCAAGTGCGCCATCTAGAAGTGCTTTGACTTCTGTGGGGTGATGCGCGTAGTCATCATAAATCGCTACTGCCTTTTTAGATAATTTTTTATCATTATAAAAACTAGAAACCTCAAGACTTTTAGTTTCAAGGTTTAAAAAACCTATAAACTCTTGACGTCTTTTAATGCCATGATAAAACTTTAAGGCTTCTAAAATCTCTTTAAAATCAAGTCCAGCAAAATGCGCTGAAGCTATAATGCCAAGTGCGTTTTGGTAGTTATAATCCCCAAAACTATTAAGATCTATAAGACCTTTATCCTCACCTTTAAAAATTAAATTGCGCCCATCAAGATAAAGATCAGCACTTTTATCTTGGATACTATAAGTCAAAATTTCTATGCCATTCACTGTCTTTAAAATTGCTTTAGCATTTGGGGAGTCTAAACAAATCACCAACTTTTTAGTTTCACTAGAAAATTTAACAAAGCAGTCATTAATCTCTTCTAAACCACCAGGATAATTTTCTAAGTGATCTGGCTCGACATTAACAATCAAGGCAATCTCTGGATTAGTCTGCATAAAGCTCTTATCAGACTCATCACCCTCTAAAACAAAATACTCACCCTTACCAGCATGCCCATTAGTTTTATAATCCTGCAAAATCCCACCAACTACAAAACTAGGATCTTTACCTGCATGCATCAAAACGTGAGCGAGCATACCACTGCAGCTAGTTTTGCCATGAGTACCAGAAACTACGATGGACTTTTGTCCTTGAGATTCAGTTAAAGCTAAAAGCATATCTCTTCTATGCCAAATCTCTACTCCACGCGACTTAAGCGCTGATAAATCCTCATCGTCTTCAGGAATAGCAGTACTCACTACAGCCAGATCTATATCATCTGTAAGTTTATCGTTAGTTTCCCAGGCTTTATCATATTTAGAGATTTTCAAAGAACTTGCTAATTGTCCTAGTGATTTTTGTTCTTCAAGAACCTTGATAAGAGCTGACATACCTATACCACCAGCACCAATAAATCTAATGTGCTTATAGTCAGTTAGGGATTTAGCTTTTATTGCAGCCATCAAATTTAGTTTAGCAGTAGATGGATCACTTCGCGCTGCTCGTGATGACGGACGCTGCTCGCAATGACAGTCATCACGAGGAGCCGAAGGCGACGTGGTGATCCATATAGATTGCTTCGCGCTGCTCGCAATTGCGAGGAGGAGCTGAAGCAATCCAAAAAAATAGGACCTAGACGCTAGTCTGGGCCCTATTTCTAAAAATATATTTGAGCTTACTTAGTTTTAAATTTAGCAACAAACAATTTAGCTAAACGAGATGTAACTCGCGCGCCTTTGTTTGCGTGGATTGCTTTTCTCTGAATCGCTTTATCTACAAGCTTTTTAACAGAATGAATCTTTTCTTGAGCAAGCTTCTCATCACCAGCTTCAATAGCAACTTGCGCTGCTTTAACTGCTGAGCGATACTCAGATCTAATTGCTACTTTGCGAACTCTATTTCTTTCGCCAACTAGTACTCTTTTCTTTGCTGATTTAATATTAGGCATAATTTCTCTCTTTATTTAGGGTCGATTCAAGATCTTAGCATGTCATATGCGATACAATATAGCCCCTTTAAATCTAAAGAGCATTTTTAGATTTATTTCATATATACAAAAAGGATGGGAAAATGAATGAAAATACAACGCCAAAACCAGTATTATCACAAAAACCCCTTCTGAAAAGCAAAAACACTGGTCTAAACTCCTCTGAGACAGAGGCATTTAAGATAAATAACGCTTTACAGATCTTGAAGGTTGAATTCGAGTCTAAAGCTCAAAAGCAATCAACTAACTAATCCTGAGCAAATATTAATCTCGATTATATTGAATTGTTTCCTGTAATACTTTATACTTTTCCATGGCAGCAATGTATTTAGTGTATTTGTGAAACAAAATCCAAAAATACACGCCATATATTGTATACAGCCATATTGCTGAGTGATATTTTCGCTTAAAATACTAGGGCGCCGCACAAAAAACAAATAATACAACGTGAGAATTAAAGAATTAGAGCTGGATAACTTCAAAAGTTTTGGTAAAAAAACTGTAATTCCTTTTGAAAATGGTTTTACTGCAATTTCAGGACCAAATGGTTCTGGAAAATCTAACGTGGTTGACTCACTAATGTTTGCATTGGGTCTAACTACTACACGTAATATGAGAGCAGAACGTCTAACTGACCTTCTAAACAATTTAACTGGGCGTAAAGATTGTCACGTAAAAGTTACTTTCATTGATGAAGAAACAGATACTGAAACTTCTGTTTTAAGAAGAATTCGAGTTAAGGCTAATGGCTACGATAGTAAGTATTTTTTAAATGACGAGCCTTGCACACTTAGTCATGTTCACAACGAGCTTGGCAAAAAAAATATTTCGCCACATGGATTTAATGTGGTTATGCAGGGTGACGTTTCATCTATCATCAGCATGAACCCTACTGAGCGTAGAAAAATTATTGATGAGATCGCTGGAGTTGCTGAGTTTGATCGTAAAATTGAACTGGCTGATAAAGAGTTAGATGTTGTCCAAGAAAGGATTGAGAGCCAAGAGTTAATTCTTAGCGAAATCAAAGAACGTCTTGAAAAACTTCAAAAAGAAAGAGACCAGGCTATAAAATACTCTGAACTTCGTGAAAGAAGAGATGAGCTAGAAAGACAATTCTTAGCTGTGCGCGTTAGACAAGTAGAGAAAAATAAAAATCTAACTGAAAAAGAACTTCAAGATAGCATCGAACTTAAAACAGATCTTCAAATTGAAAACAACAATATCAATGAAGAGATGGACACTCTTCAGAAAAAGCTTGAGTCTTTAAATAAACAAATTACAGAACTTGGTGAAGGTAGACAAAAAGAGTTAATGACTATAACCGAGGAGAGAAAAGAAGCTCTTACTCGTGAGTTAAGTGCTCTTGAATATCTTCAAAAACAAATTACAGACCAAGTTGAGCATCAAGAAAAACTAGCGAAAGAGATTAAAGAAATCAAAAAAGCTTTAAAAGACAGCGATTTCAGAGAAGCTGAATTTAAAGAAGAAATCGAGACTGTTAAAAAGAATATTGAAGAAGAGGAAGCTAGATATCAGGCTATTCAAGACAAAATTCGCAAGAAGAGCGCTAGCAGTAATTTAAGCTCAAAAGCTGTTCTGGAAGCTCAAGAGAAAACTCAAATTCTAAAAGATCAGAAAGCTACTATCGAACAAGAAAAAGTAAGATACGAAGAACAAATCACTAGACTACATCAAGATTTAGAGAAAAATAGACTAGAAGCTGAGCGTATTCTTAATAGACTAAATGAAGTTAGAGAAGAGATTGGCGGAGCTGATGCCAATCAACTAGATGCCATCAAAGAACAAATTGGATTCCAAGAAAATACTATCCAGTCTTTAAAAGCTGAGCAAAAAGATACTCAAGACGAAATAGGAAAACAACAAGCAAAACTTAGTGCTGTTCAAAAAGAACTTAATAACCTAGAAGGTCAAGAGCAAGCTGCCAGTGATGCTGGTTACGGGCGTGCTGTTGAGATGGTACTTAATAATGATGGTGTACATGGAACTCTAGCTCAGTTAGGTTCTGTTGACAGTGATTATCAGCTCGCATTAGAAACTGCAGCTGGAGCAAGGCTTCGCGGGGTTGTGGTTGATGATGATTACGTGGCATCTGATTGTATTAAATTTTTAAGAGACAAAAAAGCTGGTAGAGCTACATTCCTGCCACTCAATAAACTAGCAGCAGCTAGAGATTTTCCTTTACCTCAAGAGAAGGGTGTAATTGGCTGGGCAATTGATCTTGTACATTTTGATGAAAGCTACAGAGATGCTTTTGCTTACGCATTTGCTAACACTCTAGTAGTGAAAGATCTTCAATCTGGACGTAAAATGATCGGTCGTTTTCGCATGGTAACTCTTCAGGGTGACTTACTAGAGAGAAGTGGTGCTATGACAGGTGGTAGTGCGATTAAATCTAATATTCATTTTGGTACAAACTGGGAAAACAATAAAGTTAAACTTGAAAAACAAATCGAACAGATCACTGGTTACATTAAAGATCTTCAAGAAGAATATAACAATCTTGAAAATCAAATCGAGGAAGCTAGACAAAAAATCACTAAACTAAAAGATAAATTGAATTCTAGTGAATCTAAACTCAGTAAAGGTGGAGTTCAAATCGAATCTTTAGAAGAAGCTTACGACAGAGAAAAATCTGATCTCGCTTTAGCGTCTGAGGAGATGCGTAAAGTTGAAGAGAGCCTTGAAGCTGTAAATGATAAGATCTACGCTAAACAAAAAGTTATTGAAACAGAAGAATCAAAACTTCAAGAATTAGCTGCTGAAATGAAAGATAGTGGTTTAGAGGCTTTGATCACTGAATCACAAGATGTGGAGATTGAAGTTAAGCGTTACCAAACAATGCTTAACAATCTAATAAATGAATCTAAATCTATTGAAGCTGAGAAGAACTTCTCAGGTCAAAATATAGATAGAATCAATACTCAAATTGAAGAATCTAGAATGGAAGTCGAAGAGCTTAATAAGAAACAGCCTGAACATGATGAAAAGATTCAAGTAATTAGAGAAGAAGTCGAGAAGCTTGATGCTGAGTACGCAGAAATTCAAAAATCACTTGCTGGCTTTAATCAAGAAAGAGATGATATCAACTCTAAATTAATGCAACTTGGTGAACGCAAAGGTGAGATCGCATCTAAGATCGAATCTACGGCCATTAAGATAGTAGAAACTAAGAAAAAACTTGAAGAGATAAAGGTTCACTACGATCAGCTTATGGCTGAACTTGAAGAGCACCCTGAACTTAAAGATATGGTGATCGAAGAAGAAAATCTAAACAAACTTCAAGCAGAACTTAATCGTGTCGAGAAAAAAATGCGCTCGATGGAGCCAATCAATATGCGTGCTGTTGAAGAATATGAAGAAGTTAGCGGAAGAGAAAAAGATATTATTGAAAAACTAGAATCACTTGCTAAAGAAAAAGCAATGATTGAAGAAAAAATTGGCAGCTTTACTGATGACAAAAAATCTACATTCTTAGCTAGCTACAATCAAATCGATGAGTACTTCCAAGAAATCTTTGCTGATTTATCTTTCGGTAATGGTCAACTTATCCTTGAAGATCCAGAAGATATCTTTAAAGGTGGTTTGGTAATTAAAGCTCAGCCTAGAGGCAAGAAAATGCAACGCCTTGAATCTATGAGTGGTGGTGAGAAATCTCTTACAGCACTTAGCTTCTTATTTGCACTTCAACAATGCAACCCAGCTCCTTTCTATGCTTTTGATGAGGTTGACTCAGCACTCGATGGAATTAACGTTGAGAGGATCGCTAATAAAGTTAACAAGAATGCACACTCAACTCAGTTTGTTGTGGTGTCTCACAGAAGGCCTATGCTAGAGAAGTCAGACAGGGCAATTGGTGTTTCTGTCGGTCGCGATGGCTTTAGTAAAGTAATCGGTATTCAAAATATCGAAAAAGAAGAGAGAGAGGAAGCTGTAGCAGCTGCTTAATCGCAAATGGACGAAAAGGACATGAGCCAAAGTACTGATAACCAAATTTCTAATACTGACTTGCTTGCTGATGAAACTTTAGCTCAAATGAAAGCTGTGGCTAGTGACCTTAGTCATGAGCGTAACAATGCTGAAAAGATTGAAGTTGATGCTGAGCCAATGACTCAAGGACTCCTTGCAGAGAGTGACGGTAATAGCTTAGAAATTTTAGTTAACCTTGCTAAAGAAGGCGAGATTGACCCTTGGGATATTGATCTTGAGATGGTAACTGATAAATATCTTCAAGCTCTAAATAGCGCTCCTAGAGATAATTTAAAAGAAGCTGCTAGAGGAATTTTTTATGCTTCTGTTTTACTAAGAATTAAAAGTGAAGTTTTAAGCAATCAAATAGATGAGACTCTTAACCCTCATGATGATGATAGCTTTGAAGATTTTCTAGATGAAGTAACTGACCCTATGGCTCAAGTATCTTTTAGAGATCTTGAGGTGGCTTTAGCTAGGCGCTCAGTACGCAAACAAAGATTTAGACCTGTTACTTTAAATGATCTTATTGCAGCACTTCGTGGCGCTGAAACAGAAGAAGAAGTACGTGAAGAACGCCGCAAACAAAGGCAGTTAATGATAGACCAGGGCTACTATGTTATCGAGCCAGAACTGTCTGACGATATGCTCGAATTAACTCATGCCGAAGATCTTGAGGGAGCAGTAGCAAAAGCACGTGGATTTTTATTAGAATACTTAATAGATGGAGAATGCATAAACTTCGTCGAACTTTATAGATATATGGGCAACTGGTCAAATGCCTTTCTTGCATCAATATTCCTTTCACATGAAAGTGAAGTTGATTTAAAGCAAGATAAGTTCTATGGGGATCTTTGGTTACATGAACCTGAAAAATCAAATTGAAGCACTACTATTCTTAACGGATGAGCCTATTCACGCACAAGTGATAGCGCAGCGCGTTAATGTAGATATAAACGAAGTTAGACAAGCGCTTAGCCAGCTAATGCAAGACTACGAAACACGTGATGGTGGTTTATGCATCGAATCTTATGATGGCTATATTTTAAATGTAAAAGCTCAGTACGATACTCTTGTTGAAGAATTTTTACCATTAGATATTAAGACTGGCTGCCTTAGAACTTTAAGTGCTATTGCTCTTAAAGAACCTGTAGCGCAAGCTGATCTAGTCAAAATGCGTGGTGGCGGTGCTTACGAGCAAATAAAAGAGCTTTTAGAAATGGAGCTTATTACTCGTAAACGCGAGAATGGACATAGCTTTGTATTAAAAACCACTAAACTTTTTCATGATTACTTTAAATTAAGTGGATCAGGTATCGAGTTGCAAGATTTCCTTAAAGGGAAGAGTAGAAGATTTAAGCAACCTGAACAAGAAACTTTTGATCTCAGTTCTACTGAAAAGCCTGAAGCAAGCGAAGAAGAGAATACTACAGAAAGTGATGATACGTCATTGCGAGCGAATGAAGAGAGCGAAGCAATCCAGGAAACTACAGAAATAGTAAATGAAACTGAAGAAACAAGCAATGAAAGCTTTGGTGCTGTTTTAGAAACTCTAGCTGCTGAAAATAGTTTTAATGAAGAAGATGACGAGCTTAAAGAAGTGGCTAATCAACTTGCAGCCAATGTAGAAGAAACTGAAATTAAAACTGAAGCGCAAGCCGAAAAAACTGAAATGGTAGAGTCTATTGAAGCTGTTGAAGAAAGCAGCCTTGAAATACAAATTAAAGAGCCCAAAGAGGATAATTCCGTCCCTGAAAACAACGAAGCTCCAGAAAAGCTTGAAATAACTGCTAATTAGCTATAAGTTAGTGGAATAAAGAACTGAAGCCATGGAAAATTGGTCTAAAGCAACGCATATCTGGGAAGGACTGGAAAATTTTCGCCAACTGAGGCGAGATATTTTTCACTTGGGCGTTAGTCAAATCACCCAAGCGTCAGTTAATCAATTTTTACCTAGCTACAATTTTACAGTTTCGATGAGCTCAAAAAATAAGCTAGCAAATCTTATCGAGCAAACTTTAAACAGTGCTACTTTTGATGATCCAGAAGTTCAAGCTGACTTAGTTAAACAAAGACAAGAGCTTGGGAAAATTGAAGAAGATCTTATTCTAATCAGGTCAATGGATCACTATGACTATGAGTTTGTATTTAAAGAAGATAAACAGTCTTTGCATGGTTTTGTGAAAATCCTACATAGAACTAATCGTAATCATGTTGCACTTATGAATTGGCAAGATACAAATAATCCGATTTTGTTTTTATATGAAATTGAAGATGGGCATCTTAGATTACATGTAAATTATGGCGAAGACGGGCTTGCAATCATAGAGCAGCCTTCTGAGCTTAAATATAAATGGACTCACTGCCTTCAAGAAGGTTTTTTAAGTGTAGCTCATGCTGAATGCGGGTCTGTTCTGATGTCTAAAATGACCAAGCATATTCAATTAGAACAAGGGAATCTTGCTGCAGTAGAAGCTTCTAGACGAGCGCAAGAAAAGCAACCCAACGGCAAAACTCTTTTAGAGAATAATATTCAATTGCTCAATCTTCACAAGCCTGAATTAGAAAAGCTTATAGAAACACGTTAATGACAGCACGCTATAATTAGCAAAGTGTTTCAAGAAATTTCTCAAAAATTAAAAGAAAGAGCCAAGAAAATAAAGCTGGTGGTCTTTGATGTAGATGGTGTTTTAACCGATGGCTCTATCTTTATAGGGGAGAAGGGTGAAGCTATAAAAAGATTTTCTGCCTTTGATGGTTTAGGAATTCGAATGGCTCACCAATTTGAATTAAACACAGCTATTATTTCAGCTAGAGATAGCATCTTCCCTCATGTTCGCTTTAAAGAACTTGGCATGGAAGAGATTCACACAGGTGTGCAGGATAAAATGAAATGCCTAAAAGATATAATGACCAAATTTAATGTCTCTCTTGAAGAAGTGGCTTTTATCGGAGATGACGCTGTAGATTTAGTGGTTTTAGAGAAAGTTGGGCTAGCTGCTTGCCCGCCTGAAGCTCATTATTCAGTTTTTAAGCATATTCACTACATTACAGAACGAAGTGCTGGACAAGGATGTGCGCGTGAGTTTATAGACCTGATCTTATACTCTCAAGGTAAAATTCCTGCTTAGCTATCTCTAGAATTACAATCTTGAATTAATTGATCCACTAACGCTTTATTCTCTTTAGCTTTATCTTTTCTAATATAGATAAAGCCAGCCACCTTTCTAATAGATTTGAATTTACCTTCATAAGCATGAGTTTTAGCTACTTTAACTTTTCCGATTGAAATTTTCAAATACTGCTTATCATCAAGACCTAGATCAGAACTTGCAAAAACTGGCAAACCTTTCTCAAGTAAAGGCATAGCGCATTTCAAATATGCTGGTCTGAAATCACAGCCCAATTTATATCTCGGTTGCGACAAAAAATCATTCTCAAACCATAAATCATAAGTATCCTTTGATGTTTTAATTTTACCCCTATTTAATCTAAAGAAATCATATTTAGAATCTTTCTCAATCTTAATTAGGTCAGGATCATGTTTGTAGTAGTATTCCATCACCACATCTTTTCTTTTAGGCTCGTGTGAATATCTATTACCTACAACTCTTGTCTGCGGAAAATCTCTTTCAAGTTGAACTGACCCTAAAGTTTTTAAATACTCTTTAAACTGGTAGCTTAAAGCTCCGCCGCCAACTCTTTTAGGCTCTTTTACAAGCAGTGTATTATAAACCTTGCGCACTGAGACAACATCATTAAAATTATCTCCACCAAGCTCTTTTAGAACTTCTTTGCGCTCGGCATCAGTCATCGCTGCAAAAGCATCATGTGATTGCTCATAAATTATTCTATCAACCGCTGTTAGCACAACAAGTGCATCATAGAGACTATCATGCGATTTTGAACGCTTAATTTCAAAAAAACTTTTAGCTGAATCATCTACTTGTTTTTTAAATTTACCAAAGAAAGAAGCAGTATCAAAAGTATCGCCATTAATCTCATCCTTATTCTCTTTGTGAAGCAATTTTATCTCTCTGCCTAATCTATATAAAGTCATAAATTTTTCTTTAGCAGATAGATCTTCTAATAAAAAATATTCTTCTAAATCTTTCTGGATTTCTTTTCCACCAAAAAATTTATCCTTAGCAATTAACTTTTCAAATTTAGTTTTGACTTTACTAAGTCCAGTGTCTTTCAAAGCATAGATTAACCTCTCAAAAACACTATCCATTTTCAAATGAGTTCTATGAGCAAATGACTTAATTCCTTCATGACCCATATAAGCTCCACCACCCACTGTTGATAAGGCAGCTAATGCAATTCCTGTAAGGCAACCTCTTCCTGATGAAGCTGATCTGGAACTAGATGCTTGTGTATGATCTTCTGTCTCTACTCGCTCTGAAGCAGTCACGGCCTCTTCTTCAGCAGGCTTGTTCTGAGCCTCTACTGGTCTTCTTATAAATGGGTTAAATCTACTTAAATAACTCATATATACATAATATCGCTTTTTATCTTTATTTTCCTGAGTTAAAGCATCTATTTTTCTATAGAATCACCTGAAAAGCCTTATTTTAGACTAAAAATAGACTCTAAGCTTCATAGTAGTTACAATAAGCTTTAACTCATTAGAGCCATAAATTATGTCAAGCACTGAAAAAATCCTCATATTAGACTTCGGTTCACAATACACAGAGCTTATTGCTCGAAAGATTCGTGAGCTTGATGTTTATAGTGAAGTTCATAGCTTTGACTATCCTTTAGAAAAAATCAAAGAAGAAAATATAAAAGGAATTATCCTTTCTGGTGGACCAAATAGCATCTATGCTCCTGAAGCTCCTAAATGCAATAAAGAAATCTTTAATTTAGGAATTCCTGTTTTAGGAATTTGCTATGGCATGCAAGTTATCGCTCATGAACTTGGTGGTGATGTAAGTCAAGGAGGCAAGCATGAATACGGGCATGCTGATTTAGAAATCATTTCTAATAAATCTTTATTTAAAGGACTCTACGCTGCTGAAGAACTTAAGTGGAACTCAAGCTCAGCAAATGGAAAATCAATCGCTGTAGTAGATAAGCCAATAGACAGCTCTATTAAAGCTTGGATGAGCCACGGAGATAAAGTAACTAAAGCACCAGCAGGCTTTGAGGCGATTGCTGAAACTAATAACACTGAACTCGCTGCTATAGCAAACGATAAATTAAAAATTTATGGCGTGCAGTTTCACCCAGAAGTTAGTCACACTGAGCATGGCTCAACTATGATCAGCAACTTTGTTTTAAATATCTGCAAATCTTCAGCTAACTGGAATATGCAGGATTTTATAGCATCATCAATAGCTGAAATTAAAAAAGAAGTTGGTGATAAACACGTTCTATTAGCACTTTCTGGTGGTGTTGATAGCTCAACTCTAGCTTTTCTTTTACAGCAAGCAATTGGAGATAAGCTTACTTGCATGTTTATCGATCACGGTTTCATGAGAAAAAATGAACCAGAAGAACTTATGGAAATCTTTAAAGATAAATTCCATATGAACATAAAGTACATTGATGCTAAAAAAAGATTTTGGGATAAGCTAGAAGGCATTTCTGATCCTGAGCAAAAACGCAAAATTATAGGTAATGAGTTTATAAGCACCTTTGAAGAAGAAGTGAAAAAGCTAGACTCTGAGCAGCACATAGACTACTTAGCGCAAGGCACTTTGTATCCAGATATCATTGAGTCAGCAGGCTTTAGAATTGATCCTAAAACTGGAGAGAAGATAGCTCATGTTATTAAATCTCATCATAATGTTGGTGGACTTCCAGAGAAAATGAACTTTAAACTGCTAGAGCCACTTAAAAACCTTTTTAAAGATGAAGTAAGAAAACTAGGCACTGAGCTTAAAGTGCCAGAAGAAATAGTACGCAGGCATCCTTTTCCTGGACCGGGTCTTGCTATAAGAATTCTTGGTGATCTTACTAAAGAAAAATTAGAGATGGTAGCTCACTCAGATCTAATAGTTAGAGAAGAAGTGATCGCTGCTAATGAATACAATAATATTTGGCAACTTCTTACTGCAGTGCTGCCAGTCAAATCAGTAGGCGTGATGGGAGACAAACGCACTTACGCGCATCCTATAGTGATTAGAGCTGTAACAAGCGAGGATGCGATGACTGCAGACTTTGCGCGCATTCCTTACGATCTACTTGCCAAAGTAAGCAGTCGCATAGTTAATGAAGTGCCTGGAGTTAATCGTGTTGTTTACGATATTACTTCTAAGCCTCCTGGCACTATTGAGTGGGAGTAGTAACGAAGCCACTTAAATCAAGGGGTTTCAGCTATTGATCTCGTCAAACCAGACGGTATATACTTATTTATATGTTAGCGCAAAGAACTTACGAGACACAAAAATTAATAGACCCTAGGCTACTTTCAACAAAGCCAGGGGATGATAGCCAAGGGAAAAATCCTTGTAAAGATTCAGCAATAGATAAAGCTGCATGCTCAACTCCAACTCCACCACCTAGTGATCCACCAGAAGGTGACCCACCAAAAAAGCCTGATCCAAGTGCTGCTGTTGCTAAAGCACAAATGATAACCCAAGAGGATTCAAATTTACATCCTCGTTTTGTTAATGCTTGCTACCGTGGCAATCTTAATCACGTTAATAATTTGCTTGATAATCACAAAATCACAAAAGAAATGCTTAATGCTGGGCTTCATGTTATCCTATCTTTTCCATCTAGTACACGTCTCATGGAGACCCTCTTGAAGAAAGGGGCAAATGTTAATGCACTTAGTGGTGATACAGGCGAATCTGCCTTACATAGAATTGCATCAAATATCTGTGGAATAATTGAAGCTTCTAATGAAAAGTGTGAACTTCTTTTCCGGTATGGCGCTGACCCTAATGTTAAAAACCGTTCTAATGAAACACCTTTAGAGAGCCTCATCTCTAATAAGCATAGTTATCATTGGATTCACAACCTTTTAAAACATACGCTTAAGCATGGTGTTAAGATTCCAGAAAACTTTGATTTTAATGCAGTTGGACATAACGAGCAGTATCCACAATCAATAATGAGCTTAGAAGGTCAAAGCATCTCTGGAGTTAAATTCTACCCAGGAAATAACCTCCACTTAAAGGATTGTTCTGGGGCTACTTTTATAGCTTGTGACTTTTCTGCTTTGGATAAAGATACTTTAATAGAGAATAAGAAGAATTTTGAAGGGGCTAAAATCTTCCAGCACACAAACAAGTTTCCTGAAGGAATTGATCCAGTTAAAGATCTTGGAATGGAAGAAGTTGAATTTGAAATAAAAAACTTCAATTTTACAGGTTTAAATATTAATCCATTAAGCGAGGCTCCTTATATAAGCCTTTTCAAATCTACAGGCTTTCCTCGATCAATTGAAGGATTAGGTGATAGAGAGTATGAAAGTCTTAAAAGAATAATAAAAGCAGACCCAAATATAAGAAATAACTCTGCTGAACTTTCTGCTGCTTTTTCAAAAGCAAGAAGCACTGCTTTTCAAAATTAAACCCTTAAAACTCCAAGGGAAAACCCCAAGCCTGTATTTATCTCATAGAGGTCTTTTGACCCCTTTCGTTTTCTATAAATATTTGAAAAAATTACTACTATGCTTAAGGTATCAGAGAAGTTTAGGTCTGAGTATTATAGAACTATAGCCTTTATTGTTGGCATCCCGCCAGGCGCGTTCTTTATGAATTATATTGTCCTCAATGAGCCCAATTTTGATACTTGGTTTACAATTAGAGCTATAGGGTCATTATTTTTTATATGGCTATTTAGAGCAATAAGCAAGCATTCTCTGAAAATTTTACAAAGAGCTGAAGAAGAGGTTAAAGAATGACTATAGAAGAAATAAAAACAGCATTAGCTATGATTATTGGAACGGCAATTATTATTATCCCTATATGGATGACTGTTCAGGATATGGAAAAAATGAGTCAAAATTCTAAAGCCAAATAGCACAGATCTCAAATCTTAATTTAAAAAATATCTAAGGGTGAAAATCTCTGTAATACAGTAGAATAAAGCTATATAAGGCAATTAAGCTTTATATACACATTAACCTCGGAGACAAGAAAATACATGAGATTAAACGCATCGGTATCAATTCCTGCAGACATAGTCAAAGATTTCAGCTTAAACGAATTAGAAAGACATTTTAGAAAACACGAAGTTATATTTAGGGGGCTAAATTTTTCAATTAAAGAACCTGCCACTAAAGTAGCTGTATTTAGTCTTAATGGTTCTAAAGAAAATTTACGTATGTCTATTAGAAATCTATACACTTTATCGACTCAAGTAAAAAGTGGCATGGAAAACAAACCTGCAAGGTCTGTGCCAGATGATATTAGAGCTAAGCTTGAAATTTTAAAAGATAAAGATAGCTACGACAAACTTTATAATTTCTGTGCTGATGAATACATGAAGCACTGCGCCTTGAATGATCAAATGCCTCACCCTGAAGTGAGTGAAAACTTTGTATATTAGTTTTGTACATAAATAGTAGCGAAAACCAATACATCAAATTAGCAAAATCTTTGCATAGTAAAGCTGGAAGAAAAAAATCAGGATCCTTTTTAATTGAAGGAGAGAAGATTTTAGAAGAAGCTTTTAAAAATAATATCGAAATAGAGTATATCTTCACTCTTGATGAAAGTGCAGCTCAGCATATAGACATAGAAAAGTTTCTAGCCCCCAATAAAAATAAAGTTAATGAAGCTCCTGTCTTTATGGTGGATGAATCTTTAATGAAAAAGATCACAACAACAGAGAGCCTTGTAAGCACCATTGCTATAGCTAAGCAGTTTGAAAAAATAGCGCCAGTTAATGATAACTTTATTCTTTACTGTGAAGAGATTCAGGATCCTGGAAACCTTGGTAGCATAATCAGATCTGCTTTCGCTGCTGGTGTGACTTCTATAAAGCTAAGCGAGAATTGCGCTGATATCTTTAATCCTAAAACTGTTCGCAGCTCAAAAGGTGTGATGTTTTGTGGTGCTATTGAAAAAAATGTTTCACTTAAAGATTTAGATAAGTTTGATCATCTTAAGATCGGTTCATCTTTAAATACTGATACAGACTACTCTAATATGAAGGAAAAGCTAAATGGCAAAGTCCTACTAATGGCTGGCAATGAAGCTAATGGTCTTAGCAATGAGGCTCAAGAAGCCTGTGACCTTCTAGTTAAAATCCCTATGGCTAATAATATTGAAAGCCTGAATGTCACTGCTGCAACCAGTATCTTTTTATTTGAAATTAAAAAGGTTTTAACTTAGATGGAGATATTACTAGGGATTGACATAGGGGATTCAAGAACAGGTTTAGCTAAAGCTGATCCAGAAGGTATCCTTGTCGCTCCAATCAAAACAGTTAAAACAGCAGATTTGCTTAATGAGCTTAAAGTCATTGAAGACGAGTACAGCTTCGCTAAATTTATAATAGGCTTACCTAAAAACATGGATGGCACAGAAGGTGAAAGAGTTGAAATAACCAAGAAGCACGCAACTGCAATTCAAGCAGCCTATCCAAAAATCGAGCTTGTGCTTGAAGACGAAAGACTCACAAGTCAGGCAGCTAAAGAAAGGCTGCAGTCTGAAGGAATTAAAATTAGACAAGATAATAAAGATCTAGTAGATGCTTACGCTGCTGTAATTATCCTAGAACAATATCTAGATAAGTAGAGCATAAGGCTTAAGCTAAAAAGCATAATCCCCCATCAAGCCTAGTATCTAGAGTCATTATAGAACCAATAAACTATCTAGCTTTCTATTGCATTGTCGATAGGAAAAAGGTTGAAGATAATGGCGGATTTAGGGGACAACTCAACACTAAATAGTTTAAGTGTAGCTTTGCGTGGCTTAATGGAACGCAATAATGCAATATCTTCTAATATCGCAAATGTTAGCACTCCTGGTTATAAATCTAAATCAATAAGTTTTGAAAATGCTTTAGCTAACGCACAAGGGATTGCTAAAAATCAAAAAGTCCCAATGCAAAGTACAAATAACGCACATATAAATGCTAGCAGCCGAGCAGCAAATATAAATAACGTTAAAGCAGAAATTAATGTAAGCGAAACAACAATTCACCAAAATGGTAACAACGTAGATATTGATAAAGAAATGGTCGAGCTTGCGAAGACTGGTATGCGCTTTAGAGCTGTATCAGAAATGACAAAAAGACATTTTAATGGTCTTAATAGGGTGATAAACGGTAACTAATTATGGATCCAATGGATGTATCAGCTAGCGCACTTGGCGCAGAAAGACTAAGAATGGATGTGATTGCAAGTAATATTGCAAACGTTAACACCACAAGAAACTCGCAAGGTCAAATCATGCCTTATAAACATAAATCTGTTGTTTTTAAAACAATACTTGACGAGCAAGGCAGCAAAGAAGGAGTTACTGTAAACGGGATCGTTGAAGATGGGAAAAACATGAGAATTGTTTATGATCCAAGACATCCAGATGCTAACGATGATGGTTATGTTTACTTTCCAAATGTAAGCATTGAAAAAGAAATGGTAGATCTTTCAGCATCAAAAGCAGCTTACCAAGCAAATGTTTCAGCGATACAAACATATAAAAGGATATACAACTCAGCACTTGAATTATAAATATGGGACTTGAAGGCATAAATCCAAATAACTTAAAGATAGATACTCCTCTATTTAAACTTAGTGCTACGCACGATGAAGGTTTCAAGACTGAAGGTACAGGTAGTTTTGGTGAGGCTTTAAATAAATCCATATCTAACTTAGATGGAGTTAACAAAGTTGCTGCAAGCAAAATGGAAGCATTTAGCTCAGGGCAAAATATAGAAGTTCATGATGTAATGCTCAGCATGGAAAAAAGTGGAATGGCTATGAATATGGCTGTTCAGGTCAGAAATAGAATGATAGATGCTTACAACGAAATTAATAGAATGCAGTTATAAAGAGAGGGATAAGAGATGGCAGAAACAGGACTAATTAATCAATTAAACGAAGATTCAAAAAACTTTTGGACAGGAATGGATAATAAGAAGAAAATTATCTTCTCAATCTCTGCAATCGCTCTTATAGGCTTAGTTGCATTTCTTTTTTCTATGGTTTTCAAGCCACACTACCAAGTACTTTATTCTGATTTAAAACAATCTGATGCTGCAGCTATTGGCTCTTACCTTGAAAAAGGTGGTATTAAATATCAAGTTTTAAATAATGGCGGAACGATTGCTGTAACTGATACTTCAGTTCCTAAAATGAGACTAGAGCTTGCTAACAAAGGACTACCTAAGGGTTCTGGAGTAGGTTTTGAAATCTTTGATAAAGCAAATATAACTGTTACAGACTTTGGACAAAAGCTTAACTATGTTAGAGCTCTTGAAGGAGAGCTTAGCCGTACTATTAGCTCACTTGACACTGTCAAGCAAGCAAAGGTTCATTTAGCAATTGCTAAAAAATCTTTATTTAAAGACGAAGAAGAAAAAACTTCAGCTTCTGTTATCATCGTTCCAGCTTATGGTTCAGACCTGAGTTCAGAGCAAGTTAAGGGTATTAGACATTTAGTTTCTAGTGCTATCAATGATTTAAATGCTGAAAATGTTCAAATTACAGATTCAAGTGGGAAGTCACTAGTTGAATATGATGATAATTCAAATAAAATTGAAAGACAAATGATGGAAGGTAAAAAAGCTACTAAATCATATGAAAAGTCTCTAGAAGGAAGTCTGCTTGAGCTTCTAACGCCTATTCTTGGAAAAGGTAATGTTCTAGTAAACGTAACTGCTGATCTTAATTTTGATGAATCAGAAATGAATATAGAAGTATATTCTCCAACTATTGGTGAAAACACTGCTGATCCTGTAATTAGAAGTGAGCAAATATCAAGAGAAAAATATAATAACGATAGTAAAGCCAATGGTGGCGTGCCTGGAACAGAAAATAATATCCCGACTTTTGCGGGCTCTAAAACAAAGCAAAATGACGACTCTAAAGATTACTTAAAAGAAGATATCGTTAAAAACTATGAAGTAAGCAGAACAGTAGAAAGAGTTAGAAAGGCTTCTGGAATCATCAACAAACTATCTGTTGCTGTAGTTATTAATAAAGATATTACACCAGCAGAGAGAGCTACGCTAAGAAAAACAGTGAGTGTTGCCGCTGGACTAGATCTTGAGAGAGGCGATCAAGTAGCCATTACCGGTATTAGATTCTCTTCAAACCAAGGCTTTGAAGAAGAACAATCTAAACTAGTCCAAGATATGCAAAACATGACTAACTTAAGCTTAGTTAAAAAGTTTGGATCTCTAGGTCTAGCAGTCATAATGGCAGCTTTCTTGATTATCGGTCTTTTAACAAATATGAAAAAGCCATTAAGTGCTGGGAAAGCCAGAGAGCTTGATTCTATTTTAGATGAAGAAGAAGCTCCTCTACTAGAAGCTTTAAACCAAAAATTGCTAGCTCAAGAAAGCAAATTGGCAAACCCAGAGGAGGCTAGTGATTTAGATAATATGAGAATCCAACTCTCAAAACTTTCTATTGATGATCCAGAAAGCGTTTCTAAGGCACTAAGATCATTTATAGATGAATAATGGGGATTTATGAGAACAAAAAAACTAATATTTAAAGAAGGTTTGAAATTAGCTGATAACAAAGTTGTCATTGGTGAGCTTATCGATGAAAACTTCAGCTTTGAAGGCAAACACACAAGACCTATAATAAAAAAAGCAGAAGAAGAAGCAGAGAGATTAGTGGCTAAAGCTATTGAAGAAGCTTCAAGAATAAGAGCTAAAGCTGAAGCAGATCAAAATAGTGTAAGAGACGCTGCCCATAAAGAAGGTTATGAGCATGGACTAGAAACAGGTCATAAAGAAGCAAAAGAAAGAGCTGAAGCTGAAATGAGCTCAATCTTGTTAGATAGCTCAAATATTCTTGAAGCAATAGAAAAAGAAAGGAGGGAGTGCTTAGAAGATGAAGAAAACAGACTAATGAGTTTTATTACACTCTTAGTCAGAAAACTCATTTATAGAGATTTAAGTTTTGAGCCATCTAAAGTATTAGAATTAATCAAAATGTCTATTAAAGAGCTTAACAACAAAGCTGAAGTTGAGATAATTATAAATCCTAAAACAGCAAAAAAGCTTGATGAAATCAAAAACAAAATTATAGAAAATACACCAGGCATGCAAAAGCTCTCTATTACTGGAGATAGCGTATTAGGCAAAGGTGACTTCATATTGAAATCAAACAAAGAACGTTTAGATTTAAGATTGGATTCTCAGATTGAAAATCTTTTAGACATACTTTTTAATGCTGAAAATAAAATATTAGATCTGCCAGAAAATAATTTAAATCCAGAATTAGGAGCAATTAAAACAAAAGAAAATTAATGAAACTAGATTTTGACACAATTGAAAAAAACATAGAAGCTAAAGCAACTTTCAAAACTCTTGGTAAAGTTACTAAGGTATTGGGCTTGATTATTGAAGCTGATGGTTTAAACGTTGAGCTTGGTGAGCTTTGTTATATTCAAAACAAAAATTCAAGAATTAAAGTTGAAGTTGTAGGCTTTAGAGATGGGATAACCCTCTTAATGCCTCTTGCTGAAGCTGATGACATAAAGATGGGCTCCGATGTTACACCAAGTGGGAAGCAACTCTCTATTAAAGTTGGGACTAACCTTATAGGTAGAGTGATAGACGCGCTTGGAAATCCACTAGATGGTCTTGGTGAAATTAGACTTAAAGAAGAAATGCCTCAATGGACAGCATCACCTCACCCTCTTGAAAGATCTAGAGTGAGCGAAAGGCTTGATTTTGGTATCAAAGCTGTAGATGGACTGCTTAGTTGTGGTAAAGGTCAAAGGATGGGAATCTTTTCAGGCTCTGGTGTTGGGAAAAGTACTCTTTTAGGTATGTTTGCTAGAAACTCTGATGCTGATTTAAACGTTATTGCCTTAGTTGGAGAGAGAGGACGCGAAGTTAGAGAGTTTGTTGAAGAAAACCTAGGAAAAGAAGGTTTAAAAAAATCAATAGTAATAGTTGCAACTGGTGATCAACCCAGCCTTCTTAGAATTAAAGCAGCTTTATTTGCCCATTCAATTGCAGAATATTTTAGAGACAAAGAAGGCAAAAATGTTCTTCTCATGCTAGATAGTGTTACCCGCATAGCTTTAGCTCAAAGAGAAATTGGACTTGCTGTAGGAGAGCCGCCAGCAACTCGTGGTTTTACACCAAGTGTTTTTGCTTTATTACCTAAACTTTTAGAAAGATCAGGAACTGGTTTAAAGGGAAGTATTACAGCACTTTATACAGTCTTAGTAGAAGGTGATGATCTCAATGAGCCTGTTAGTGACACTGTTAGAGGTGTGCTTGATGGTCATATTGTTTTATCAAGGCAGCTTGCTGCTCTAAATCATTTTCCAGCGATTGATGTTTTAGGATCAGTGAGCCGTGTGATGAAAGATTTAGTAAGTGTGGAGCACCAAAATAAAGCTGCGCAAATTAGAACACATATGGCAAACTATGAGCAAGCGAAAGATCTAATAAATATTGGTGCTTACCAGAAGGGCAGTAATCCAAATATAGACTCTGCTATTAGCTGCCATGATAAAATCCAGAAATTTTTAAAACAAGGCACCATGGAAGTCTTTAGTTATGATGATCAAATACAATTAGTTGATCAAATTATCAGCTAATTTTATTATTTATAAACAGAAATCAACTAATGATTTATCATGATTAAGGTGGTTGATAGTCAATTAGAGCAATTTTTTAAAGACCTCGGCAGCTTTGCTGCTTCAGATGGCAAGCAAATTATGCTTGTGGGTGGTTGCGTGCGTGATGAGATACTTGGCTTTAGTACTAAAGACTTTGATCTAATTATCGAAGGTGATGCTATTGAATTTGCTAATTCTTATGCTAAAAGCAATAAAGATTTTGAGATTCTAGAAGCTTTTGATCCATTTAAAACTATAAAAGTAAAGTTTAAAAATACTGATTTTGATATTGAGTTTGCAAGCGCACGAAAAGAGATTTATAAAGAATCAGGCGGCTTTCCAAAACTTACAGAGCTAACTACTATTAAAGAAGATCTCCCTCGCAGAGACTTTACTATAAATGCTTTGTTGAAATCAATTATGCCTGATAATTATGGCGAGATTATTGATTATGCCGGCGGGCAAGAAGATATAAAGAGCAAGCTAATTAGAGTTTTTCATGATCAAAGTTTTATTGATGATCCTACTCGCATTTATAGAGCAGCAAGATTCACTACTAAATATGACTTTGAAATAGAGCCTCATACTTATAAATTAATGGAAGAAGCTTCTAAGCATCCTGATAAAGAACGCTGGATGAAAAAACGCAAAAACCGCTTTCAGATTGAGTTAGACTACATAAACAACTTAGAAAATCCTTCTAAAGCACTTCAATTGCTCTCATCTCTAGAATTATTAATATAAGCTCATTGCATGAATTTTAAATACTTTGTCTATTGGTAGCTACAACCAAGTAAAATTCTCACGCAATGAGTTTACTGCTTCTTTTTCATCCGAAACCTTACCGTTCATTTTAAATTCAAAGAATCGCTTATTTTTTTCTTTATCTTTAGCTCCACCTAAAACATTTCCTAGATTCAGTTTCCCAACACCAACTTTCTGAAGTAAACTCTTAGGACTCTTTGGAATTAGCCCTCTACCGACTATATTCAAACTATCAGCAGTATAGTCAATAGCACCATCTACCTCAAGCTCTATTTGCTCAGCTTTTAAAAGCACTTTTTCAAAATTTACTTTAGCATTATCATAATGCAGCGAACCAATTAGATTGTCAAAAGTACCACCTTTATAAGTTACAAGTGTTTGCATAACACTGTTAAGATCTAAGCCAAAAAAGCCTCCACCAAAGGAACTTAAAGCACTTAAATATTTCTGCATCGTTTTAAGTGTACTTAGTTTTCCATCTTTTACAACAAAATGAGCATCCGCAACAAGATTATTAAACATATCTTCAAGCTCAATACCTTTAGTAGTACCTTTGATTTTCCCTGCAATCAAACCACTAGGTACTTCTTGCCCAATAGCCCAAACACCTCTCGCTATATCATTTGCTGGAACGTTATTACCTTCAATAGTAAATTTGCTAATAAAATCAAATAAGCCATACTCAACATCCGCCCAAACTTTACCCTCTCGAACATCTGCATTTAAATCATTAATCCACGCTGTATCAACTGTTGTCAACAAATCAAGATCAAGGTTTTTAAATGGTATTGTATTCCAATCCCCATTACTAGCTGAGATATTCGTTTTAACTGGCTCTTGCGTTATACCCAAAAGATCTAAATGAATATTATTTGCATTAAGATCACCTATTCCATATTTAGCTGCAGTAGCGCTAGCTACATTAATTCCACAAATAGTTTGGCTCTCTGCTCTATTACCATAAGTCTCACATTTGAAATTGCCCGTACTAGCTCTAATCTTAAATGGCTTTAGAATATAGATGTTTGGGAGTAATAGCTGCGCGTCAGTATTATCATCTTTTGTTTCAAAATTCAAGTAGAAACTAAGTTCTGGCTTAGTCCAGTCTTTTACTTGGTATAGAACATCAACCCTAGATTTACTCTCTCCAGTTTTGAAAGTTATTTTAGAACTATCAGAGAAAATTGTCTGAGGAGTAATAGTAAGCTTAGATCTTACTTTAAGATTAGCTTTTTTATCATAAACAAGCCAATTAGAAAAAGAAAAACCTTTCAGATTAGTGCCTTCAACTTTCACATCTAGAAATGTTTTAGTTTTATTCCCTTGGATTAAAGATTCTACGGGTAAAATTCCATCTATTTTTAGATACTTATTATAAGTAGTGGATAAGTGTGGACTCAGCTCTTCCATAAGCATATTACTCTTTAAATCCAAGTCCCAATGAGGATTCTTCATATAATCATTCACTTTACCGCTTAATGTAAAATCACTTTTCCCAAAATTACCATTTAGGTTTTCAAACAAAAAGTCCTTACCATCAAAAATAACTTTTCCAAGTAAATTATTAAACTGAAGAGGAAGCCTAGGATAGAAAAAAGTAGCTCCAAAAAGATTCAACTCACCCTGAACACCATTATCATTGATCTTGGCATTTACATCAATTGAACCATCAATATCATGAATACTCTTGAAAGTTTCACTATTAGAGAGGTTAGTGTATTCATCTAAAAAGAAATAAAAGTCTTTAAGTCTAAATTGAGAAGCTAAGATATTAAGATCAACTGACATATCATCATCAGATCTATCTACAGAGCCTGCGATATTAACTGGTGCAAGGTTATACATAAATTTAATATCTTCAAATTCAAAATTATCATCAGAAAATTTTATAAGCCCATTTGCTTCTGAAACTAAAGGAGAACTATCATATTTTTTAAAAGTCAAATTATCTAGAAGCACTGAGCCACTATATTTCAAGTCAGAAGTACCCACTAAGCCTTTGAGATCCAGTCTCAGATTTTTCAAATTACCTGAAGCAAAAAGAGGGTTAAAGTTAACTCCAATAAAATCAAGAATTTTTGAATCAATAATTTCTTTTAAATCAAGTTTGTTAGATGCAAATTTAAGATCAACCATAGGCTGCTCCAAGAGAGCAATAGTACCCAAAGTTTCAAAGTAATTGTCCTCAAAAAAGCCTTTAAAAACATTTACTTTAATATTCCTATCATCAAATTTAATATCACCATAGGCATTTCTTAGAAGTATTCTAGGATTACTAGAAAGAAAATTGACTTTCCCAAATCTAGAACTACCATAAACGCTAAGTTCAGAACCAAGTTCTTTAACCAAATGAATATCGATACTTGCAAGACCTGCGATATCAAATTTAGAAAGGTGTGCCCTATATTGATTAGCCATATACGAATCTAAAAGCACTTTTCTTAGAATTGACAGAGATAGATCTTTAGTTAAAAGCTTAAAATCATAAGCATCCTTTAAAATATCGAAATTCCCATTCACTTTCACCTTGCTGAGCCCCAGGGGAAATTCAAAATTCTCAAAATTTACTTTGTTATTCTTTAAGGTTAAAGAGAGATCTATATCTTTGGCTACTAGTGATCTCCGATCATAAGATAAAAGAGATAACCCCTTAAGATCTAACTTACCAGAGGCTCTGGGTTTAGAAATTTCATCTTTAAGCTCAAGATCTAATTTCACCAAACTATCATAAACAGCATCCAACCTTAAAAGAATGTGTTTAGGTATAACTGATTTAGGTATAAGATTTAAAGCTTTTCTAAATTTAAATTCATTTGTTGAGAATCTAAGATTCAACTTAGGTTTTTGCTTTTTCCAATTTGTAACAAAGCCCTTCAAGCTCGTTTCCATTTCATCCATTTTCATAAGAAAATCTTTGAATTCCACTTGCTTATCTGAAATAATGAGATTGTAATTAAAATCAACTTTCTTAAAATTCACAGGAGCAATAGTTGAGTTTACTAAATCTACAGAAAAATCCTTAAGATCCAGATGACCAAGCGCATCTAGCTCCCTTGCTGTCTTACGTTTAATGGTCCCTTTAGCATTTACTAAGCCTGAAATATTCTTGATTTTCTCAAAAGAGTTTAAAATTGCCTTAAAATCATCAAGCTTAAAATTAATTACATCAAAATCAAACTTAGTTTTACTATTTGCCCAAGTATCAGGGTCAAAAAGAGGCACTAAACCATTTATTCTAAAATAATTATTCAAATGACTACGATCTGATGAAACCATAATTGCTTCTTTAGGCTTAGATTCATTTAGTTCTTCATTCTGATTATCCTCATTTGCTATTTCGTCATCATCTACTTTATTAGCATCCTGATGACTTCTAATATCTACTAAATAATTTCTTTTAAACCTTTTTATTTCCCATCTAATTAGCATGTCTTCATAACCTATATGGCTAGCAATCTCTTGATCTTCAATATGCAATTTTGTGTGCTCAATATCTAATTTATCTATAGTAAGATTCGATTTTCGACGTTTTTTTACAAGCTTCGTAAAATTCCAGATTCCTTCCTTGTCTCTAACAAGGTTTACTGTAATATTGCCTGCCTTAATTTGTTTAAATCTTCCAAAACCTCGAACTAAGGTATCCCATTTGAAAAGAACCAAGCTGTCATCAGAAAGAAAAATAATATTCTCATTAGCGTCTTTTAAACGAATAAAAGCTGTGCGGAAACCTAAACGACCTTTTTGCAAAGACCATTTCAAATCACCAAACTCTATCCTTCCATTAATCCTTTCATTTGCAAGTTTAGTAATAGTCCCTTTAAACCTATTAAGGTCTTTAACCTGCTTAAGAAAATAAGAAGATGGCACAAGCAATAATGCTAGTCCCAAAATTATTGAAATAGATATAATGAATCTCTTTTTCAAATTTAATCTTTAATAAGCTCTGAAATTACAGTGTTACTTACTAAAACTCCTTTGCTTGATAGCTTGATGTAATCATTTTGTTTTATTACAAAGCCTTCACGAATCAAATTATCCATCTTCGCGTAGTCTAAGCAATTTTCAGACGAAGCATCTAAGCTCAGGCCCTCTTCAAGCCTCAATCTTAAAAGTGCCTCTTCTATTTTCGACTCAGTACGACTAACCATTTCATTTGAAACGGTCAGCTTATCTATAGACTGTGAATTAGCCAAATAAGATTCTAAATCTCGCGTATTTGCATATCTAAAACCTGACAAATAGCCATGTGCACTAATCCCAAAAGCGTAATACTCTTCAGCTCGCCAATAAGTCAAGTTATGCCTAGCTTCATGCGTAGGTCTAGACCAATTGCTAATCTCGTACCTCTTGAGTCCAGCTTCTTCAAATTTCTGATGAGCCAATTCATACATCTTGGCTACAGAATCTTCTTCTGGTAAATCTGCATGCTGCGAGTTTTTATATATTTCACCATAAGGAGTATTTTTTTCAATGCTTAGAGCGTAAGAAGAAATATGTGGTGGCTCAAAACTTAAAGCTTCATTGACTGTTTTTTGCCATGATTCTAAACTTTGTCCAGGCAAACCATAAATTAAATCAAAGCTCCATGATTTAAAATCCAAAGATCTAATATCATCTAGAGTTCTATAAGTATCATCTAAAGAATGCCCTCTTCCAAGTTTAACTAACAAATCAGAATCAAAAGTCTGAGCACCAAAGCTAATACGATTAATCCCAAGCTCTAAATAAGCCTCAAGTCTTTCTCTAGAAACCGTACCAGGGTTAGCTTCTAGCGTGACTTCAGCTTCACCATCAAAATCAAAATATTTTGTCAATTTATCAAAGATGAGATTTAATTCTTCAGCAGAATGAACACTAGGAGTCCCGCCACCAAAAAATATTGTCTCTATTTTCACTTTCTCTTTTAAAGTTGAGCACCTCGCATCAATCTCTTTTAAAAGAGCTTCTATATAATCTTTAATTTGCTTTTCTTTAGAACTTAATTCTTTACCAACAGCAAAAGATGCAAAGTCACAGTAAGGACACTTTGTCATGCAAAAAGGCAAGTGGATATAAATGCTTTTAGGGTAATTCATCTTATTTAGCTGCGCTGAATTTACCTGCAATTAATTTATTAGAATGGTTTTTAATATCTATCTTTTTAACGAGCTCCTGAATGCCCATATCAACCACGCCAATCATGTCAGAGCCTGAGCTTCCAACTAGCAGAAAATAGCCAGATGGTGATAATACCATATCTTTAGGCTCAATTAAATCTGGTCCAAGATCAATTGTTTTTAAAAGATGCATATTCTCTAATTCATAAACAGCTATTTTAGACTCCAGTCCACCTAGAACAAACAAAAGGTTCTTGTCAGGCGACACAATGAGCTTATTTGGCACAATCTCTAAATCAATACTCTTATACAAATCTCTGGAAACCCAATCAATAACTGATACAGTTTTATCACCCTTATTAGAAACAAATAGAAAATCACTATTTGCTGCCATAGAATTTGGCATTCTACCAACCTTAACTTTATCTACAATCCTATGATCAAAAGAGCTCACAAAGATAACTTCATTAGAGCCTTTAGAATTAATCACAACAAAATCTGTTGTTGTTGAGTCTTTAGAAAAGCTAAGTATACTGTCAGGGTTTGATGGAAGATCTAAAACTTTAATCTCTATATTCTTTATATTATCAAAAATTCTTAGTTGAGATTTTTTATTAGTTAGAAGATAACTAACTACGCCATCAACACTTTTAGCAAAGTCAATAAGTCCTAGCCCTGGTTCCAATGCAAACTTTTCAATTAAGTTAAAACCATTTTCTATAGCTTCAAGCTCATACACAATTGATTTATTGTAATCAAGCATAAAAACAGAATCACCTATGTACTTCAATTGAGAAAGAAGAGAGACATCTCTTGCAAGCTCCTCAAGCTTATACATTGTTAGCTTAGAGTCTTTAGTAGGACTAGCTTTGCGTTTACCAATAGACTTAAGTCTTTCAGCTTCCATTGAAAAAGTACTTAGCTTAAAATCGCCGCTATTAAAATCATAAGAAAGAAGTTCTAAATTTGCATCTTTAATTTCTTGTTTTAAAATCTCTAAATATCTAGCTTCTCTTTCTGTCGCGAGTTCTACATTTCTCATTTTTATCGGCAAATGACCTGAAAGAATAGCAAGGTCTCTTGGTAAAAGAAAATCATTTGGAACCACAAAATCTTTAACTATTTTATTCTTTAAAATCTGCTTCTGGACTAGTTTATCAAAGAAATCTAGACTCTTAATCGTATTGTCTTTTATAGGAGTGTATAACCAACCATTAGAAAAAAGATAATCTCTATCATCATTAGTTAGCATTAGAAAAGTTTCTGGCAATTCAGGCTCTTTAGATATTTCAGCTTCGTTAATTGACTCTTCTTCAACACTAGCTGTAGGAGTCACTTTAGTAGCAGCTTTTAAAAGCTCTTTCATAACTGTTTCTTTATCAGCTTGATCACTTATATCAGTTTCTTTAGTTGGTAAAATTGGAATCCAAAGATCCGTGCCATTTTGAAAAACACCATCGAATCTAAATTTCCCTTTTGGAAAATCTTCTTTCAATTCCTGTTCAACAATTTCAGGAATTTCTAATGCACTTGCAGTATTTATACTTGCAAGGCAAATCAAAAGTGATATTAAAAGTCTGAATTTTGAAATCATCTGAATACTGCATTCATTTTAACCGTTTTAGCAGGACTTCTTAGCTATGCGCTATTACGCTTTACTAAACATCCTCTCTACTTTCTTTTTTAGAGGCTTATAGACCGATTCAGCAAAAGGAGTAGCAATATTAAGCTCTTTCCCCTTAACAATGATCACACCTAAAATCTCTTCAAGCTCAATAGGTCTTTTACGAAGCATGTCTTGAAGCATAGAAGTTTTAAAATGCTCCCACTCAGGAACACTAGATCTATCTATCCATTTTTTAGTAGTGTCATCAGGAATCATGATGCCTTGAGCATGAGCAATTTCGATAGTTTCGTTCATTATTCCTTCTATCGTTTTTTTATAATCAGAATTTCTAAGCAAAGGACCCACCTCAAGTTCGTGCAAAGCACTAATTGGATTAAAGCCAGTATTCCAAACAAGCTTACGCCATTGCTCGTACTGAATATCTTCAGTCACTTTTGCATTAACATCACCTTCAGCTAAAACCTTCTCTAAATTCAAAAGTCTATCGCTTTTAGTTTTATCAAGCTCACCAATAATTATGCTGTAAGTACCGCTTTTAAGTATCTCGGCTGGCTCTAGGACCTGGCTTGCAATATTAGTCAAACAACCCATCACTCTTTCTTTTCCAAGAACTTCAGCAATCACTTCTTCATTTGTGACTCCATTTTGCACAGAGACCACATAAGTTTTATCACTAAGATTTCTTTTTATATCTTCAGCAGCGGCTCTAGTATCTTTAGATTTTGTGCAGAGCAAAACCACATCAGGATTTTTTATCTGCGCATAATCATCAAATACATTTACTTTTTCTTTGATGATTTCATAATAATCGCCATTACGAAGCTCAAAAATCTCTCTTAAATTTTCATCACCATGCTCACCTTCTTTAAAATTATCAGGCTTTAATCCAGCATGATTAACAGTTAAAGTTAAGCCATCTTTCTTCAGCTTTTCGTAAGTATTGCCGCGAGCAAGAAAGCTGATCTGGTGAGCGCCAGAGCGCTTAGAGGCGCGCTCTAATAAAGCTCCATAAAAGCCACCTATTGCACCCACTCCATAAACTACTATATGCATAATGCTAAAATTATAAGTCATCGTGAGAGGAATTGTCATTGCGAACACACGCGAAGCAATCCAAAAACTATAAATGACAAAGACATTTAACTACGGAATAGATAGATTAACTTACAGCATCGCACTTGAAATAGCGAGAGGAACTACTCGAGGTATTTTAAATGACGATGTAAAAAAGAAACTAGGAAAAAGTCACGATGATGTTAATAAAATTGCTAATGGTGATAAATTAGTTTACAGCATAAATACTGGCTTTGGTGCACTCTGCAACACACGAATTTCACCTGAAGACACTAAAAAATTACAGCAAAATATTTTAAGAAGTCATAGTGTTGGCGTGGGCGCGCCTATTAGTAATGAGCTAGCTAAATTAATGATGATTAGCAAAGTTCACTCACTTTCCATGGGTGTTTCTGGAATTGCACTAAAAACTGTTGAAAGAATTTGCTGGCATATTGATAGTGATGTAATCCCTTTAGTTCCAGAGAAGGGTTCAGTGGGGGCATCTGGTGATCTAGCTCCACTTGCTCATTTATTTTTACCTTTAGTAGGCTTAGGGAAAGTTTGCGTTGAAAATAGTCATTCGCCAAACGATGACGGGATGGACACTAGAAAATTTATTTGCTCTTCAGAAATTTTAAAAAAACATAGACTTGAGCCACTTGATCTTGGAGCCAAAGAAGGGCTTGCTCTTATAAACGGTACGCAGTTTATAGTTGCGCATGCAGTTGAAGTCGCTGAAAGAATGAAGAATTGCCTAGATGCTGCTGATATTGTAGGAGCGCTTAGTCTTGAATCCTTAGCTGGCTCATCGCAGCCTTTTAGAGCTGATTTGCATAAACTTAGACCTCATATCGGTGCAATGCATGTAGCTAGTAGACTTACTAAACTTTTAAAAAACTCTGAGCTAGTCGAGTCACATAAAGATTGTGATCGAGTCCAAGACCCTTACTCACTAAGATGCATGCCGCAAGTTCATGGAGCTTCTCGAGATGCTTGGTCACATCTAAACACACAATTAGAAACAGAACTTAACTCCGTTACTGATAACCCAATTATATTTAGTGATGAAGATACTATTAGTGGTGGCAACTTCCACGGGCAGCCGCTAGCTATGCCTCTTGACTATGCTTGCCTAGCCACTAGTGAACTTGGAAATATTTCTGATCGTAGAGCCTATCTGATGCTTGAAGGCAAATATGGGCTACCACTTCTTCTTATGAAGGATCCTGGCATTAACTCAGGCTTTATGCTTCTTCAGTACACTACTGCAGCTTTAGTTTCAGAAAATAAAACATACTGCTACCCGGCAAGCGCTGATAGTATCCCTACCTCTCTTGGTCAAGAAGATCATGTCAGCATGGGGTCTATAAGTGGTAGAAAAGCATTGATGGTGGTAGAGAATTTAGAGAAAATTCTAGCTATTGAGATGCTATGTGCTGCTCAAGCATTTGATTTTAGAAGACCGCTTAAATCAAGCACAATTCTAGAAGCTTGCCACAACCTTATTAGAGATAAAATCTCACACGCTAACGAGGATAGAGTATTTGCTGACGATATGGAAATAGCACACCAGATTATAATCAGAGGTGAGCTCACCAAAACAGCTGATGAAGCAGGTTTATCTGAGCTTTTAGCAAATGCTTAAAGAATATACGTCATCACAAGGAGCGCAGCGACAAAGTGATCCATGGATTGCTTCGCTTTGCTCGCAATGACGAATCATTGAGTTAAAATAGCATTATGGCAACAGAAACAAAAACAGACACTAAAACTTTCATAGAAAACTACGCTAAGCACCCGCATTATAAAGCGCCACATGGAAATAAGCTTAATGCTAAGTCTTGGCAAACAGAAGCGCCACTTAGAATGCTTCTTAATAACTTAGATGCTGAAGTAGCTGAAGAACCAGAAAAGTTAGTAGTTTATGGCGGAACTGGACAAGCTGCTCGCGACTTGCCATCAATGCAAAAGATCATAGAGTGTCTTTTAAATCTTGAAGACGATGAAAGTTTACTTGTCCAATCTGGAAAGCCAGTTGGAATTTTAAGATCTCACCCAGAAGCTCCTAGAGTTTTAATCGCAAACTCAAACCTTGTGCCCAACTGGGCTACTTGGGATCATTTCAATGAACTTAAAGATAAAGGTCTAATGATGTACGGTCAAATGACAGCTGGTTCATGGATCTATATTGGCTCGCAAGGAATCGTGCAAGGCACATACGAAACTTTTGCTGAATGCGGACGCAAACATTTTTCTAGCGAAGCTAACTACGATGCTGCTAAACCACTTAAAGGTAAATTGGTGCTCACTGGCGGTCTTGGAGGTATGGGTGGCGCTCAGCCACTAGCAGCTACTATGACTGGAGCTACATTTTTAGGTATTGATGTTGACCCTACAAGAATCCAGAAAAGACTAGAGACTAAATACATAGATGTGATGACTCATGATTACGAAGAAGCTAAAAAACTAGTATTAGATGCTAAAGCAAAAGGTGAAGCGCTTTCAGTTGGCTTAGTTGGCAACGCAGCAACAGTTAACCAGCAGCTTATTGATGATGGCATCTTTATAGATGTAGTCACTGACCAAACTTCAGCGCATGATCCACTTAATGGTTACGTACCAGAAAATATGACTTTAGAAGAAGCTTTTAAACTTAGAGAAAGTGATTCTAAAAAATACATAGAGCTATCTAAAAAAACTATGGCTCATCATGTAGACACCATGCTTGAAATGAAAGCTAAAGGTTCAAAAGCTTTTGATTATGGTAATAATATTCGTGAGTTTGCTAAAGAAGCGGGCTGCACTAATGCCTTTGATATTAAAGGTTTCGTGCCAGAGTATATAAGACCACTTTTCTGTGAAGGCAAGGGACCATTTAGATGGGCAGCGCTTTCTGGTGACCCTAATGATATTAAAGTTACAGACGAAGCGCTTAAAGCAGCTTTTCCTGATAATAAACTTTTACATAATTGGTTTAATCAAGCACAAGAAAAAATTGCTTTTCAAGGTTTACCTTGCCGCATTTGCTGGCTTGGTATGGGAGAGCGAGAGAAAGCTGGATTAATTTTTAATGATTTAGTAAGAACTGGAAAAGTCTCTGCACCAATAGTTATCGGTAGAGATCATTTGGATTGCGGTTCTGTAGCATCACCAAACCGCGAGACTGAAGCTATGAAAGATGGTACTGATGCTGTTTCTGACTGGGCTTTACTAAACCTTATGTCTAATACTGCTGGCGGCGCAACTTGGGTTTCTTTTCATCATGGTGGTGGCGTTGGTATTGGTTACTCTCAGCACGCTGGCATGGTAGTGCTTGCTGATGGGACAGATAGAGCTGAACGTTGCCTAAAAAGAGTTTTGCATAATGATCCAGCTATGGGTGTTTTAAGACATAATGATGCTGGCTATGAAAAAGCTCAGGAATTTGCTAAGAATTTTGATTTAGATTTATAGATTGCTTCGCTTCGCTCGCAATGACATCATCACTTCCTAGCAATGACATCATCACTTCCTAGCAATGACATCATCACTTCCTAGCAATGACGTCATCACGAGGAGTAAAGCGACGAAGTGATCTATTTAGTTTAATATATACTGTAGAAACATGTTATTTATAGGTCCATTTAAACAAATACTTACAATGGATGGCTTGCCAAAGTCAGGTCCTATTAATGACAATAAATTAGAGATTATTAGCAACGCTGGTATTTTAGTTAATGGCGAAAAAATAGAAGCTATTTTGCCTTGGGGCAGCCAGGATGTGGACACAGAAGTTTACGAGCTTTCTGAAGATCTAGTACTGATGCCAGGCTTAATAGACTCGCATACTCATATCTGCTTTGCCGGCTCGCGTGCTGCTGATTACTCAATGCGCCTTGAAGGCAAAAGCTATCTAGAAATAGCTAATCAAGGTGGCGGGATTTTAGATACAGTCAAAAAAACTAGAGCAGTAGAGCAAGCAGACCTAGAGACTTTAACTTTTGAAAGAGCTATCACCCACCTTAAAAGAGGCATAACTACTTGCGAAGTAAAAAGTGGTTACGGTCTTGATCTTAAAAACGAAATTAAAATGCTTAAAGCTATTAAAGAAATTGATGAGCGCACAAAAAATACTGTTGATCTAATCCCTAGTTGCCTGGCAGCTCACACGCTCCCGCCTGAGTTTAAAGATCACAGTAAATATCTAAAACACATTCTTGAAGAGATTTTGCCTGAAGTAATTAAAAGTAAATTAGCTAAACGCATAGATATCTTTATAGAAGACGGGGCTTTTGATGCTGAACTAGCTATTCCTTATCTAAAAGAAGCTAAGAAACTTGGCTTTAGCATCACTGTGCATGCTGATCAATTCACGCAAGGCGGCAGTTTAGTTGCTGCTGAAGTCGGTGCTGTGAGTGCTGATCACTTAGAAGTTTCTACTATAGATGTGATTGAAGAATTAGCTCGCAAGAATGTAATTGGCACAGTTCTTCCAGGCGCCTCTCTAGGTTTAGGCATAAACTTTGCGCCAGCAAGAATGATGCTCGATAACAATCTATGCCTAGCGATTGCATCTGACTGGAATCCAGGCTCAGCACCTAATGGAGACCTGCTCACTCAAGCAGCTTTACTAAGCGCAAATCAAAAACTAACAAACGCTGAGACATTATCTGGAATAACTAATCGCGCAGCAAGAGCATTAGAGCTTAGTGATAGGGGAATATTAAAGGAAGGAATGCTAGCTGATATGATTGCCTTTCCAGCTGATGATTATAGAGAAATTCTTTATCAGCAAGGCAGTTTGAAACCTTTATTTACTTGGAAGCGAGGAAAACTTCTACACCGATGAGTTTTGAAAGACACTATCACACAACAGATAAAAATATTTGGCAAGGTAGAGTAGATGCTGACGGGGAGCAAAGATTCCACCAGATTATTAAAAGACTAGATTTAAATGATCAAGCTTTTAAAGATAGTGATTTGGCAGCAGCCATTGATTATAAAAAGATAGCTCTTTTGGGTTTTTGCTCTGATGAAGGTGTTAGACGTAATCAAGGTAGAATAGGCGCCAAAGACGGACCCAGATTTCTTAGAAACGCACTATCAAATCTACCGCAGCACAATAAAAAAATAAATCTCTTTGATGCTGGTGATGTTTTTTGTCATGCTGAAGATCTAGAAGAAGCCCAAGAAGCCTTAGGTATAGCTGTTAATAAACTTATTGGGCAGCACTACTTCCCAATTATTCTAGGTGGCGGTCACGAAACAGCTTTTGGGCATTTTTTAGGACTAGATAAAGCCTTTAAAAAAGAAAAAATAGGGGTTATTAATTTTGATGCTCACTTTGATTTAAGAGAACTTGAAGAAGGCAAAGGAACTTCTGGCACACCATTTCTACAAATTTCTCAAATGGTAAATGAGTTTGACTATCTATGTTTAGGCATTAATAAATCATCAAATACAGCAAAACTTTTTGAAACAGCAAAAAAACTGAAAGTAAAACACTTTAGTGCTGCTGAAGTAAATGAAAAAGCAAAGTCAGTTAAAGATGAACTCAAAAGTTTTATAGATAGAAATGAAAGAATCTATATCACGGTATGCCTTGATGCTTTCGATTCAGCCTTCGCTCCTGGGGTGAGCGCGCCTGCAGTTGCTGGAATTTTACCTCATAAATTTTTACCTATATTTAAAGATTTAATTAGCTCTAAAAAAGTCATAGCTTTAGATATCGTAGAGTTATCTCCTAAATTTGACATGGACGGCAGAACAGCTAAATTAGCAGCTAATATTATCTTTGAATTTATCATGGGGTCAGGACGGGTACATGGGTACAAGTAAAATTTGTACCCATGTACCCGTCCTGACCCCATGATAAAATTAGATCTACACATGTTTGATTATCAAAACTATCTAGATTACAACCTCTTTGGAAACAGCACTGAGAAATATCTTTATGCAATAGGGATTTTCCTTGGCTTAATGATAGTTTTCAAAATCTTTCGCATGGTGATTTTGGGAAGATTAAAAAGCTTTGCTAAATCTACTAAAACTGGTTTTGATGACGAGCTAGTTTTAGTACTAGAGAGAATTTTCCCTTTCTTTTATAACTTTATAGCGTTTTATATTGCTACTACAAAGTATCTTGTTTTCAGTGAAAAAGTGGATAGTTTTTTATACAGCCTTTTTGTAATAGTAGTAGTAATTCAAGCAATCATTTCATTTAGTGACTTTGTCATTTATATACTTAGAAAAACTGTTTTCAAAGCATCAGGACACACAATAGAAGAGAACCAAACTGTTTTTAATGGTGTTCAATTAATCGCTCGCATTATCATTTGGGTAAGTGGTATATTGCTTCTACTTTCTAATTTAGGTGTTAATATCACTTCACTCGCAGCGAGTTTAGGTGTGGGTGGTATAGCCGTTGCTCTGGCTGTTCAAAACATACTAAGTGATGTCTTCAGTTCATTTTCTATCTACTTTGATAAGCCATTTGAAATTGGTGATTTTATTACTGTTGGTAATCATATGGGTACCGTTAAAAAGATTGGCATCAAATCAACAAGACTAGTATCAATCCAAGGTGAGGAACTAGTTATATCTAATAAAGAGCTCACAACAGCAAGAATTCAAAACTATAAAAAAATGCAAAAACGCCGTATCCCATTTGATATCGGTGTTGTTTATGAAACAACTAGCGAAAAGCTTAAAAAAATTCCTGATATAATCACAAAGATCTTTAGTGAAGTAGATAATGCTGATCTGGATCGCGTTAACTTTAGAGATTTTGGTGCTTATAGCTTGAATTTTGAAATTGTTTACTTCCACCTTTCTGGTGACTATAAAGAATATATGATCACAAGAGAAAAACTAAATCTTAGAATTAAAGAAGATTTTGAGAAAGAGGGAATCGATATGGCATTCCCTACACAGACACTCTATGTGAATAAATAAAAATAATTTTCTCAGAACAAGGCTTGCAGATTTTTGAGGAGCGCAGTTGACTAGAGGTCAATGAGCATCCGAGGAAATTTGCGTAACGCAGTTCTGGGGAAATTATCTAGGCTTTATTTCAGCTATCGCTTCTTCAAGCTCTATCCCGCTTGGACGGTTATAAGAATAAAGTGATCTTCTAGCAACTTCAACTGCTGCCATAGGCTCTGCGCCAGCAAGATAGCTAGCCAAACCTTCTTTAATCATTTTAAAATACTGAGCTTCATCATGACCTACATACTCTAAATGCTGAGCAATTGGCTGGAAATATCCGTAAGCAGCTAGAATTCCTAAAAGTGTTCCAGTTAGTGCAGCAGATACTTTATGACCCAGCTCTGCTGGTGGACCATCTATATGTGCCATCGCAATAATTACACCAAGAACCGCAGCCACAATCCCAACAGCTGGCATCGCATCAGCAAGTCTATTGAGCGCGCCCGGAGCTAAAGCTCCTTCTGCATGGTGAGTATCGAGCTCAATGTCCATAGCAGTTTCTACATCTTCAGGTTTTGAATTATAGTTAATAACTAATTTTAAAGAATCACAATAAAAATCAATAGCATGATGGTTTCCCAAAAATGAAGCATATTTAGAAAAAATACTACTCTCTTTAGGATTAGAAACATCTTTTTCTAAACTAAGAAGCCCGCCTCTTTTAAGGTTAATAAAAGATTCATACATTAATTGCAAACCTTCCATAAATGTATCTTTGCTATATGCATCAGCAGCAAAGGGTTTGGGCACATTTAGAAGAATCATATTAAGAACTTTTTGTGGCATCATCGCTAAGAAAATAAAAGATGCACCACCAAAAATGATGATGTACTCTTGCCAAACTGAAACAATTGCAAGAATTGGACCACCTTCAAGCATGAAGCCGCCAAATATACAAACTGATACTAATATAAGAAATACTATAGTCATTATTTTATCCCTGCATATCTGCTATTTTTCCTGTCTCTAACTTAAGAGCGCCACTTGTATACGTAGGGTTATCGTCAGAAATATTTTTAGAAAATACTCTAATCATATGATTTATATAATTTGACGATTGACGCATCAGTGCCATGTTATCTTCGTTAAACTTTTTACATTTAACTAAGACTTCTTTCAAGCTATCAGCACTTTCTCTAATAGCTTTCTTTTCAGCACCTTTCAAATCTTTAATAAGATCATCAATGCTCAAATCTGTTTTGTAACCTTGTTCACGAATATATTCAATTCGTGCAGCTTCCAAAGCTAAAACTTTAGCTGTTAAACCTTTTTCATCAATAGTGATAGCCTCAAGCGAGTCAATATCATTAGCAATCAACGCACTTTTCTTTCTAGCAGCAAGCTCTAGATAGTCAGCATAGACTTTCACTTCTTTATCCAATATATCAACTAAGTACTGCATGTACTTTCACCTCACAGATGTGTTTTTTGTATTAGTCTGAAATAAGTTCTTCTAAAAGATCAGGGCTCATAGATTCAACAATCTCAAGTCCACTAGGATCAAAGCTGCCATCAGCAATTGCTTTTTTAAGCTGCGCAACTTTTTTCTCTCTGATCTCTGGTAGGTTTTCAAGTACTTCTTTAAGCTCTTTTAGCTCTTTGCCTCGCGAACTCAACTCAGCTGAATCCGTCTCAGCAATTAAGCTTTGGGTCGCTTCAGCAGAAGCTTTTTTAGCTGCACCAGAATCTAAAGCTTTGCTTAGCTCTACTGCATCATTTACATTCTCTTGACCAATTCTTGAAATATCCATTCTTAGGGGTTCCTACATATACTATTCCCGACTAGAAAGCTTATTCCTAGCTTGATTTGTCTGATCCCTAGGTCAAATGATCTATATTGGCTTTTTAGCTGCATCAAACAGACTCTAGTTTTTCAAGGTATTTAAGGCTTGATTTGTGCCCCGGTAGTATCTTTAAAACTTCATCAAAGGATTTCGTGGCTTTTTCACTGTTCTTCTTAAAGAAATAAACCTCGCCAAGCTTATAATGTGATTCGACATCCTGCGGGCAGATGCTAATAGCATCTTGAAGAAACTTCTCTGCATTATCCAGATCATCAATGGACATATAGGCTGAGCCTATAAACTTCCTTATTTCAGGGAAATAAAATTCAAGCTGATAAAGACAAAGGTTTAGCTTATCTAAATAAGATTTGATATTGAACTTAATAATATAAGTAATAGTACTTTCAAAGAAAAGCCTAAAGGTTAAAAAACCAGGTGTTTGCACATCTTCTTTCAGCTCACCTAAAAATTCACATAGAAAAACACCCCAAGATCTAGCTAGAGAATCTGGTGCTAGCTCATAAAGCTTGACTGCTTCCTTTATATCTTCAGCAAGGATAGCAGCAAATCCTGCTTGAGCTGGCATCTCTGCTTTTACAAAATGTTCTTTTGCAATGAGAAAATCACCTAGCTCAAGATGCGATTCTGCAATTAACTGATTTACTTCTTTATACTCTGCTGATTCAGGCTGAGATTCTGATTCTTTTAAGTAGACTTCAAGATTTGATGCTGCATTACTAAAGTCACCCTGTTTAAAGGCATTAAATCCAGTTTCAAATAATTTATTATCTCCGGGCACTGCTTAATCTATAGTAACTCATGAAAAATGAATATCTAATGTTTCCATACTAATAAGTTAGCTAAAATACTTAAAATTTAATTTGGGGAGAAAAAGTTTATTTCTCTGAGGAGTGATAGCATTTGGGCGGTTCTTCAGCTAATATTTTATGAAAGCACGAGCCTGACCGCCAGCGGGCACCGAAGAGGAATGAACTTTTTCTCACTTATACAGTATTTTCACTTAATAACAGCTAATTTCTTAGGATGAATCTTTCCAATGGTTGGTTCACGGAGATAATAAGGATGAACCTCAGATTGATTTACAAAACTACTTAAAACTTCATCATCTTTAGAAATTACATAATTTGCAATTAGCAAACTAAGATTAATCTCACCGAAAGTCATCACCTCATGCTCTGATTCTTCACTAAAGAAGTTAGTATCACTGTAGTAATTATTATCTTTTGAAATAAAAAAGGCTTTTTTACCAGCACTTAGAGTTACAGGCTCATTATCTGAAATATTCTTCTCAAACCTCATAAGCTCAAAATTGTTAAGTGCAAGAATCTTTTTATTGAGTTGAGATCCTAAAGTCTTAGCTATAGTAATAGCTGTTCTAACTCCAGTAAAAGAACCTGGTCCAATTCCCACTGCTATTAAGTCAATATCACTTGGCTCAAGTTTTAATTCATCAAAAAGATCTGTTAAAAGCGGTAAATACTGAGATGATTTTTGCTGCCTCGTGTCTTTTTGCAAATTAGGGTCACTTTCACTAATGGATTTAGTCGCCAAAATAGAGCCATCAGTCAGATCACAGAGTGTTACCGACTGACTTTCACGGCTTGAATCTAGGCACAAAAGTTTCACAGACATAATTATACATAATAGACTTCTCGAATTAGACGGATTTTAGCCTTGCGTATACAATGAAGTGGTTATGTCGACTTTCAACATGATTTTAAATGGAATGCAAATAACTGCCCTGATGCTTATATCTGGCGGTACCGTTGTAATTGGCGCACTAATCGCGCCTCTTCTCTTTAAAGCTTTTAATAAAAAAGACGCTAGCAAATTTATAGTTAAGATGTTTGAACAATTTGATGACTGGCTTAAATTATCAGCTGGAATGCTGCTTGGAGCAAAGCTTCTTCAGTTAATCATGATTGATAAATTTCAGTTTGTAGTTGAAAAAACAGTAAATAATGAAGCTGTTAAACAAATGGATATGGGGCTTGCTCTTACTCTTTTCTTGGTTCTAGCTATCTCGGCGCTTAGCTTTCATATAGTTTTCAAAACAACTCCAGCTCTTAAAAAATACTTTGACAACAATAAAGATAGACAAAGCAAAGACTTTAATGAAATTCACAAGCAAAGCGAAATGCTTCACAAAGTAAACTTTATACTTGGCTTCCTGCTTTTACTAAGCTTTATTGCTTAGTCTCTTGCAATTCTTTCCAAAATCTCTTTAGCACCAGCGTTTAAAAGTTTTTTAGAAAGCTCTAGTCCTAGCTTTTCAGCATCCCTTAAAGCACCGCTAATTTCTTCACGTAAATATCTAGCGCCATCAAGACTAGAAACCATACCGGTATATTTAACTTGATCAGTATTAAGCTCTGAATAAATACCTATAGGTACTTGGCAGCCACCCTCTAAATTTCTCAGAAAAGCACGCTCGCCTTTTACTATAAGCTCATCATTTTTAGAATTTAAAACACTGATGATTTCTTTAACATCACTACGCTTTGAGGCAATTTCAATCGCTAGCGCGCCTTGCCCTACAGCAGGCAGAATTTCATTAGGATCTAAACACTCTGTTACTTGAGCTGAAAACTCTGCTTCGCCTAATCTATTAACACCAGCAGCAGCAAGTATCATAGCGTCCATTTGCCCTTCATTAAGCTTTTTAAAACGAGTACCTAAATTACCTCGAAGGTCTACAAAATTAATATGAGGATATCTACGCTTAAGCTGTGATGTACGGCGCAGACTAGAAGTGCCCACTGTATTTATCTCAGAGATTGATTTTTTACCAGCAGCGATATTAGCTTTTGACATACAAACGACATCTCGCAGATCTTCTCTTTTAGTAGTAACCGCAATTTCTAAACCATCAGGTAAAGTAGTTTGCATATCTTTCATACTATGAACAGCAAGATCAATTGTCTCTGCTAAAAGTTCTGTTTCTAATTCTTTTACAAAAAGACCTTTATCACCAATTTTAGAAAGCGCAACGTCAAGGATCTTATCTCCTTGAGTTTGGATTTCTTTTATCTCAACAGTGAGATCAGGATAATTTTTTTCAAGCTCGCTTTTTACCCAATTACTTTGGATCATTGCAAGCTTGCTGCCGCGGCTTCCGATAATAAGTTTTTTAGCCACCTAACAAATCTAGCAGATTGTTATTATGTCATTGCAAGCCAGAACTTCGTCATTGCAAGCCCGAAGGGCGTGGCAACCCATCGCTTGTTTCGCTCCGTTCACAATGGCAATACACTTCGCTTGCAGAGACTGATAAATTAACTAAATATCATCAAAAAGTAAAGCATATATACAGGCAAGCTAATATAATTATTAAAAGTTAAGATAATACGGGCGCCACTAATGTCGGGAGCTTTAAACACTATTCAGGAAAAACCTCCTGCTATTGCTCATAATGGGCAAATAGCAAGCAATTCTATTGCTCCTACCCCAAACCCCTCTATTGAAGAAGCTAAAGCTCTTGTTGAAGATAAAAACCTAGAACTAGCTAAACAATTAGCAGAGGATATAACTAAGCCTGAAGAAAAAAACTCAGAATTCGGAAAATATTTTCACCTTAGAAGTGATCTTGAAAAAAGCTTTTTAAAATTTGTCGGAGGTGAAAAAGTAAAAAAATCTCTCTACGGTTTTAATGTTTTAACTCTCTTTGTTAACTTTGGCACATCTATTTTAAGTGTTTTGCCAATAGCTGAAAATATAAAAGACTTTGCATACAAAGCATCAGCAATAGCAACTAAGACTGCTCTTGCTGTTATTAGTGGATTTAGCGGAAGTAAAAGATTAGTTGGTAATCGTAATATTCTTTTGGGTGCAGGGCAAGCTGCTGATCCTACTGTAAACACCTGGGCTTGGGATTTTGTGGACCTCTTCCTGGGTCGAGGTTTTAGTTATGGAGCTACGATCCTTGGAATTGGCTTAAATAGAGCATCAGGGAAAGAAGATTTTAAAAACTGGAGTGATTGCTTAAAATCATGGCTACCAGGTTTAAAAAAATTAATTGATGATGCACAAACTGGATTCTTTAAAAATTACTTCAATGCTAAAAGTGGATTAATGAGTTTTGCAAATGGAATCGCCATGATCAGTGCTTCAACAATTGGCTTTATGAGCTCCGAAAAATCAACAGCAAGAAAAGTTGCAGCAACAGTTAGAACAGGTGCTGGTCTTTTGCAAGACATTGAAAGATGCCTTACTAGAGCAAGACCTCTGTATTTTAAATCTGGACTTTGCCATGTCGTTGAATCAATATTTGCTTTATTGCCTAAATATTATCCAGATAGCAAAATCATCAAAATTTTCTTCACATCACTTGGGATGGGCTTTGGCAACTTAGGCAGAATTTTCTTCGCTGAATCTCAAGATAAAGGTGAAATAAGCAAAACTGAAGGTAAAACTATTTTTGAAGAGTTAAAAGAGTTCTTTGGCTTAAAGCATAAGACTCAAGATCACTCAAAAGAAGAAGCATTGGCTTAAAGAAAAAACCCCTAAAACTAGGCTTTCTAGCCAATACCGAGCTAATTCGACATACATTATGCTAGGATTATGTCTTGATGGATAGCAAACTATCCAGCGAGGGCGCTATTTCTTTAGCACCTGACATATCTGTATATAGACAAGCAAAACCAGAGGCTAAATCGCTAAGCCAGTCTGGTCAGCCTGTTTTAGAGGAGCGCGTCCAAAATAAAAATCTTAAGGCCCCTGAAAAACAAAATATAAGTCAGCAAAATCATGAGCTTCATCATGCCTTGCCTGAATTATCAAACTTGAGAGAAGACCCTGATATTGATTTTGAATTATTCCCTGAGCAAGGAAAACAAGAAACACCAACTGAATCAAAAAGCTTTATTCAAAAAATGATTAAAAGTGATTTTATTCAAAAAGATATTTCAAATGCAAGTAATATTCTTTCACTAGTAGGAAATGGAATATCAAGTATTGTAAACATTCTGCCTGCAAACAAAAAATCAAAAGAAATCGCTACTTTTGTAGGCTCCCTTTCAACAAAACTTGTTCTAGGGATTAATGGTGCTATTGGTGGTCTTAATCAATTATTTCTAAAGAAAAATCTAATCTCTGGTTTATGTCACTTAGCAGAGAATTTAGTAATTGCGCTCTTCCCGCAAAACCAAATTTACTTTGCTAGAGGTATCAACTCTGGACTTAACTTAGTGACTTTTGGTCTAAACCTTTATGATAACAGAGATACCTTCAGGGACTTTGGTGATTATTTAAGCACAATTGGACCTAATTTATCTAAAGCATTTTCAGAACTTAGCTTAAGTCAAATTCCAAAAGGTGAAGACTTCTTTATTAGAATTGGTAAATATTTAAGTACTGTTGCTAAAAATATTGCATCAAAAGATAGTGGCTTAATATCTATCGTGAATGGACTTGGCATGGCTATAGGTACCGCCTTTGGTCTTGCCACACCATTTAAACTTATAGGTGAGCTTTTAAGAAATACTTGTGGTGTTATCCAAGATTTTGATAGGTTAAAAGACAAAGCTAAAATTAATAACTTTAGATCAGGACAAGCCTTCCTTACAGGCTCTGTACTTAACTATGGACTAATGATTCTAAAAAATATAATTGGGAAAGAAAGCTACGATAAAGTTGAGTCTGTAATTGTACCTATGATCTTCTCCGCTGATGGTCTAGCAAGATACTTCTTCAGAAGATCTCAAGACGAGGGTGAAACGGTAATTGCTAAAAAGCGTAATTAAAACTCGATTCCATCTTTAGTTAAAAGTATAGGTACTTTCTTTTTAACACCATTATCTTTAACCATCATGATCATTTCAACCTGCCTGCCATCCATCAGCTCTTCAGGTTTTAAAATAGTGAAACTAATAGCATCTACTGCAGCTTTCCCATCACCATCAAATTTAAGTTTACCCAAACGAGTTTTTTTATGAACCTTCACAAGCTTTTTAGAACCTTTCTTAGCTTTAAGCTTATAAACATTCAGCTTCTTCTCTGCTTTTCTTAGCTTCTTGCCTGACAGTGTAGATAATGCTTTTAATGCTCTATGTTGCTCATCACCAGTCCTTTGAACATCAAGCGAGATACTTCCTCTAACTCTGCTCATACCTGGAATGATAGCTCCCATTTCACCACCCAAAACAATTCCATTTAAATCTTCAGTAAAATCATCTTCGTTCTCAAACTCTTCATCTAATACAGCAACTTCCTCTTCAGAATAATCACCTGATTCATCTTCTAAGGCTGCTTCAAATGCACCCTCTGATGAAGAACTAGCACCACTTGAAGCTGGTGCACTAGATCCTCCTCCACCACTTGCAACTATAACTGTGCCGCCACCACTAGTTGAAGAACTTGTACTAGATGATGAACTACTAGAAGCTGAAGAGCCAGTAGAACTTTCACTTACAACTAAAGTTGAATCACCAGGACTAGAACTTGGGCTTGATGGTGCTGGTGTAGTCTCTACTAAATCAGCAGCTTGCACACCTGCTGATTTCACATAAGCTATTGGTAAGTTTAATTTACTTGCCAAAAAGCCTGCTCCAACACAATCATTAGCAAAAGATGTTCCTGTTAGGCAAGCAAGGTCAGCATCAATTGCTGTAACTGTTATATCTAAAGCTTGCACCATGCCTGATGCTGCTGAGCTCACTCTAGGCACTATTAATAAACCTACTAAATAAGTTTCACCTGGCGCGAGCTTGGCGATAATATAATGATCATAATTACCGTCATCTGAAAGTTGAATATGAGCTTCTCTCCTCATATAAGGATCCATAATTGTGATAGCCGGATAACTAAAAGTTTTACCTGGATTAACGTGTCTAAGTAATAATGGAGTTGCCTGACTACATAGTGCTTCCCCGCAGCTAGCTAATCTTTTAAATACAAAGAATCTATCGTAATCATCATTAAGTGGTGTATTAGTTTTATAGTTTATTACAGTATAAACATCTGGATCACCCTGCTCTCCAGGAATTAAAAACTCTTGATTTAAAGAAAGATTATAACCATTAGTATTACCTTGAACAGATTTGGTCATTGAAGTTCCTAGAGGAATTTCAGGAGCCGAATTTAATGCAGCACCAGGAAGCCAGCTTGTTTCAAGCAGAAGCAAGATTGCAAAAATAAAAGCAAACGATTTTCTCACAGAAAACCCCCTAAAGGAAAATATGAGAGGACTGACCTCATATAGTCTAATATTCCACATTATAAGCATGATTACTAGACTTTATTGAAAAATTAATAATCATGAGAAGCCTTGGGTTTAGCTCATAGATTGAGAAATGCAATGTTTTTAAGCAGGGGTTATTGGCTATTCTTTTTAGCTAAAGAAAAAATACTAACTATAACAGCGTAGGCACAAGGCACTAGAAACAAAGTAAGGAAACTAGCAAAAATCATTCCAGCTACTACAGCTACCCCCATAGACTGTCTTGATTGCGCGCCAACTCCAGATGCAATTGCTATAGGTAATATACCTAGAATCGTAGAAAAAGCTGTCATAAGGATTGGTCTGAGTCTAAGCTTAGAAGCCTCAACAATCGCTTCAATCATATCTTTGCCTTGAGCTCTTAGCTGATTTATAAAATCAACCATAATAATTCCATTCTTACTTGCCATGCCAATAAGCATAATAATTCCAATCTGACTATAAACATTAATGCTTATATTTTTAAATTGGGGAAGAGCATACTGAAGCCACTGTGGACCACCAGAATCTATCAAGAGCTGAGTAATAATAGGCATGCGAGTTAAAATAAATATTCCAATCAGCGCACCAGTGATAGCAAGCGGTACTGTGACCATAACTATAATTGGCTGTATAAAACTTTCATACTGACCAGCTAGAAAAAGATAAGCAAATAGAAGAGCTACCATAAAACCAAAATATAAAGCAGCATTAGAATCTTTAAGTTCTTTAGATGTGCCAGCATAATCATATTCCAAATCACTAATATCAAAACCATCTTTTGCTAGCTGCTTGATAACATTTTTTGCTAAAGTTTCAATTTCTTGAAGACCTTGACCTTGCGTAAAACCTTCATTAGGACTAGCATCTATAGTAAAAGCTTTTTTCCGATCGTAGTGATTAATAGATTCAGCAGTTACTGATTCTTTTACATGAATTAAATTTGCTAGCTGAATAAGCCTACCTTCAATAGGCGCGCCCACATTAGGCTTAGATCTTACAGCAACTTCCTCAAGCTTATTTGGCTTAGATCTTTGTGATCTAGGCACTTGAACTATAACCTTATAATTCTCACCTTCTTCATTAAATTCAGTAATATCAATTCCACCAAATAAAATCTCAAGAGTCCTAGAAATATCTCTAATAGGAACTCCCATCTGCAATGCTTTATCACGATTAACTATGACTTCAAGCTCAGGCTTATCAAGTTTTAAATTTGATCTAGCAAACTTAATACTAGGAAGACTTGATGCTTTCTGACTAATTAAAGCTGATGCTTTGACTAAAAGATCTAAGTTATTACTTTTGATTACAAACTGTACCGGCTGACTTCCAAAGCCTCCCGATGGTCCAGAATTAGGAAAAATTGGAATTACAAAAGCATCTGGCATTGATAAAAATTCACCAAATAAAGGACCAGCAATGGCAAAGACACTACGACTTCTCTCTTTCCAGTCCACAAGTTTATTAATAACTATTCCCTGTGTAACCTGCCCTGGAGCATCAATCCCAAAAGCTGCTACAGAAATAATAGTGTCGATTTCAGGTACTTTCAAGAGTCTATTTTCTATTTTTCTTACTTGCTCATCAAGATAGCTAAGGCTGCTACCCCTAGGTGTTTCTAATATAGTTAAAAAATTACCTCTATCTTCTTTAGGTATAAAGTCCCCGGGCGTATTTTTAAATAAGAATACTGAAAGTAAAGCACAGCCTACAAGAACAGCAGGAACTATGAAGTATCTAAGCTTAATAATAAAATTAAGACTTGCAAAATATAAATCTTCAAAAAATTTAAAACTGCTCTCAAGCATGTCATATAAAAAACTACGCCTATTTGCAAGGTCTTTCGATAAAAACTTCGAGCAAAGCATAGGCACCATAGTTAATGCAACAAAAGAAGAAATGATAGTTGCAACTGCAATCGAAAATGCAAACTCAGACAGAAGTCTGCCCGTTATTCCTTTTAAAAATGCAATCGGAAGAAAAATAGCCACCAGAACCAAGGTAGTTGCGATCACGGCTCCTGTTATCTCACTAGCACCCTTTTTAGCTGCCTCTTTAGGGTCCATGCCCATTTCAATATAACGATAAATATTTTCAAGAACAATAATAGAATCATCAACTACAATTCCAACAGCAATAATCAAGCCAAGAAGAGTCATCAAATTTACCGTATAGCCCATAGCAAGTATCACTGACATCACACCGATCAAACTAATTGGAATAGAAAGCGCCGGTATAAGAGTAGATCTAAAGTTTCTTAGAAAAAGGAAAATGATAATTATCACTAAAAGTGAAGCTAAAGCAATTGTTTTATAAACATCATTAAGACTAGCTCTAATAAACACACCTGCATCGTAACCAATCTCTAAATGAATATCTTCAGGCAATCTTTTATTAAGTTCTTCCATTCTTTTGTTAATCTCGTCAGAAATCAAAAGCGTGTTTGATTTAGGCTGCCTAATAACACCAAGCCCAAAGCCCTGTTGACCATTAAACCTTACAAAACTTCGATCACGCTCAGCACCTTCAATCACAGTTGCCAGATCTCTAAGTCTCACATTTGCTATCCCACTCACATTTGATCTAACTATAAGGTTTTGATAGTCCTTAACTGATTTGAGCTTAGCTGAAAGGTTAACTGAAAACTCTTTTTGATCAGAAAGTATCTGCCCAGAGGGAAGATCAATATTATTATTCCTCAAAGCATTTTCAATATCTAAAACAGTCATGCCCTGAGCTGCAATTTTCTTAGGATCAAGCAAAACATGAATAGCACGCTTTCTTTGACCACCAAAAATTACTTTACTCACACCACTTACATTCTGAAAAACATCTTTAATTTCTTTTTCAGTGTACTCGGCAAGCTCTATTAAATTTCTTTTATCAGACTGAACTCTAATCCACATGATAGGCTGCGCGTCAGCATCTGATTTAGCAACGATAGGATCCTCAGCTTCATCAGGCAGTCTTGCACTAATTCTAGAAATTTTATCTCTAATATCCTGCGCGCCAAGATCCAAGTCACGATTTAAATCAAACTCAATAACTATAGAACTCACCTCTTCACGGCTTGATGAACTAACGGTGCGAATACCCTCAACACTTGTAAGCTCTTCTTCTATAAGATCTGTTATCTCAGTTTCTATTACTCTTGGATTAGCGCCATCATAGACGGTTGTTACAGTAACAACAGGTGAATCAATATCTGGATACTCTCTAACTGGTAAATTTGCAAAAGAAATGATCCCAAGCAAAACTATAAACAGTGAAAATACTGTTGTAAGGACTGGTCTTCTTACCGATAAATCACTCAGAAACATTTATAAGTTTCGCTCCTGGATAGATTTTCTGTAATCCTGAATAAACCACATTATCACCAACCTTTATCCCCTCAACAATTTCAACCTTCCCATCCTGCCTAATGCCAGTTTCAATTGCCACTTTTTCTGCTATGTATAAAGGAATTTCTTCAAATATTCCATCTTGACTTGCTTTTTGTGGGTTGCCACTCTTCGCTCGCAATGACGGATCTTCAGTCTTTTCATCACTTGGATTAGCAAGATACAAGAATTGCTGTCCTTGATCAAGGTATATAGCCTCCTCACGAACAGTTAAAGCTTGTGATTTATTCACAATATCTTGAGAAACTTTCACAAATTGATTTGTTTTTAAATATTTATATGCACTTTGATCTGAAATTAAAGATCTAACTAGAACAGTTCTAGTGACAGGATCAACTCGAGGTGAAATAAAATCAACTATAGAGTTTATCTTACGACCTGGGTATGAATCAGCTTCTAAATAAACTTGCTGTCCCATTTTTATATAAGGTATAAGTTTTTCTGGAATAGTGAAAGTCACTCTTAAAGGGTAATTTTTCACAAGATCTAAAATTGGCGCTCCCAAGCTAAGATAGTCACCAAGATCAACGTAGACTTGACCTACGTGACCCGAGAAAGGTGCTCTAATCTCACGATTATCTAAATTTGCAAGAAGTCTAGTATACTCAGCTTCTTTTTGATTTAATTCTTGTTTAGAAACAGCCCCTTCAGCCTCGAGTGCTTTATATGATTCAAAATCAGACTTCGCTAATTTCAGATCAGCTCTCACATCATCTGCTTTAATTTTTATAAGCAAAGCACCTTGCTCAGCGTAATCGCCTTCTTTAACTAAAATTGCTTCTACAGTTCCAGACGTCTCCCCACTAACTTGAGCTTCTTTATCTGCCTTGAGCTCACCAGCAGTTTCAAAACTTTCTGAAATGGAAGAAAAACTAGCAGCCTCGAAACGGACCTGAACTGGCGGAACTTTTCTATCTGGCGGCGGCGGTCCACCTTTAGCACAAGAAGCCAAAAGCAGCAAAGCGATGCCCGTAAATAAAGTTTTATAGTATCTATAATTAATTGCTTTTAGCACTTTAAACATTATATAGTGCCCATGTTATTACTAATGTTAGAATAAGTGGTAATGTCATTACAAAGTGAACTAAATAAGCTTAAAAACGCACTTGGCTCATCAATTAGCCTAGATTCACTTAGCAACCCCAAAGATCCAATAATCTCAGCAAATATCATTTGCCACAACAATATAAAGAGTATTGAGGCTTGCCTGAAATCACTAGAAGGCGCTGTAGATGAAATAGTGGTGGTAGATGGCGGATCTACAGACGGGACTATAGAAGTTTTAGAGCAGTTTGATTGCAAGATTATGGTCAATAAAGATTGGCAAGGGTATTCTCATCAAAGAAACCTAGCAATTAAGCACTCACGTGGTGATTGGATTTTAAAACTTGATAGCGACGAGATACTTTCTCCAGAACTTCAAAAAAATCTACGCTCACTTTGTAAAAGTAAAATCTATAGTGGATATAAAACATTTTCTCGCTGGCTGCAAAATATCCCAGAAAATATCTCTGCAGATAAGACGCCAAAGTATATTGTCAAAAGCAATCACAAAGGCAGATACAAAAGCATTTTAAGATTAGTTCGCAACACAGAGAAATTAGAATTTAGAGGCGAAGTGCACGAAGCATTTTTTGGTTTAGAGGGACTAAGAATTAAAAAGCTGCCTAATAATGAAAATACTATTTATCACCTTGATATTGCAATTAATAGTTTTGAGTCACGACTAGAAAAAGTACAAAAACGTGAAGAAATTTTAAAGGGTAGCGGACATGGTGAAGAGTATTTGCCTGAATTATATAATGATCTTGAAACAGAACTTATGCCAATAGAAGATACCGGTTTGCTTCAATACTTAAAGCATTCAAAATACGCTAAAGCATAGCGTCATTGCGAACCCGAAGGGTGAAGCAACCCATAGATTGCTTCGAGCACCTTTGGTGCGGTCGGGGATCTAAGGTGTCTCACATATGTTAGTTTGTGTAAGCCCCTCCTGCTCGCAATGACATTAGGTATACAATGTAATGGTGAGTGCATTTCCACAGATCCTAAAAAAAGACGCCAAGTTTTTCGACATCTTTAGTGTGATAGTCCTTATGCTTGGCTTATTCTTTTCGATTTTTCTAACTAAAATCGATATTTATTTTATTAGCTACGCGCTTCCTTTAATTCTTCTTCTTAAGACTTTAGTTTATAAAGCTGATTTTCTAGAACTTTTAGGCTTAAGTCCTGGAAAAGGGCTTTTTGGCTTTTTGAAAAAAGATAATAAAGTAACTAATGATGCAATTTTACTAGTACATGTAATTTTCTTTGCTATCATTCCTATTTTTGCTGATTACTTCAATAAAGCTTTGCTAGTTGAGAGAGGCTCTCACTGGCTAAATGCTCATAATTCATACTGGATTATTCTGTTCTATGTCAGTGCTCTTTATATAGTTAATGTTGGTAAAACTATCTTTAAAAAAGTAGATTATCTAAAAATAGCTACTGTAACACTGCTCTTTTCTAGTTTCCTCATTGATTTTTGCTATGGCGCCTTTAAGGCAGTCAATCATCTAAACAAATTTACCAGATGGGAAGGAAGTGCTAATAACCCAAACACCTGGGCTGTGCAAGCTAGTTTGATCTTAATTTTAATGATTGCTGCTGATCATTTATTTTTTGATACCAGCAGCAGCAAAGGAGCTAAAGCTGAGAATAACCACATTAAGAAAATAATCTTCTACATGCTTATCTTCGTACCATTTATGGGAATTTACTTTTCTGCATCACTTGGAAATACACTGGGAATGTTCTCAGCACTTTTAGCTATCATCGTCCCTAGCTCTATTTACTATCTTTTCTTTGTTTATATAATAGGCATCTTTACTTTTAATCTATATATTCTTTTTGGTGATGTGATGATAGTCAAAAGCCTAGGGATTTTTGGCAAAAAGCTAATCCCTAGATTAAAGCTCTGGCAGTACATCCCAGATTATGTAAGCTACGAGAGCTTCAACTGGCTACTTGGATCAGGGGTAGAGAAGTATAGAGAATGGACCACAGCGATTGATCCACGTGGATCAGATCACATCCATAACTCTTATTATCACAACTTACTTTTATACGGTTTGCCTGGCTTGTATTTTGCTTACTCTTACCTATTTTTACTAAAAGAGGATTTACTAAAAGTCTTTTTTAATAAGAAAGTTAAAGCTAAAGTCATCGCTGATTTTGTAGATGATAATAAATTTTACTTCGCTATCATTTTCTTCGTTTTAACTGTTAGTTGCTTTGACTGCAGCTTCTTTTTCTATGAAAACCAGATACTTTTCTGGTCTATGATACCTGTGCTAAAGCTAATTCAAGACTAGGTTGTTTATCATTAAATTAGCTTAGAACAAGGCTTTCGAGCCCGAACGAGCGGAGTTGATATTGCATCAATGAGCATCGTGAGGGTGAGAGTAACGCAGTTCTAAGTTAATTTAAATAAACAAAAAGAGCCCCCAAATGGAGGCTCTTGAATAGCTTTAGTTTAAAGTAGTCGCTTACTTTTTAACTTTAAGAAAGTCAGGAATATCTAAAAGATCGTTGTTAATTTTACGAACTTTCATTTCTTCTTTAGGAGCTGAAGTTCCAGCACTTTGCGTCATTGTAGATTGATCGAAATCACTCTTTGAATCAAAGAACAATCTATTCGGGCTTGCAGTATTACTAGTAGTAGTTTTAGGCTGCTCGGCTTCTGCAGTTGCTTTCTTACCAAAACCGCCACCGAAGTTTAAAGAAAAAGGATTTGATTTTTCTTTAGCAGCACCAAATGATTTAAATTCATTGTTTTCAACAAGATCGAATCCTGTTGCAATAACTGTGATTTGAATCTCACCTTGAAGTTTTTCGTCAATAACTGCACCAACAATAATGTTAGCGTCATCACTTACTGAATCATAAATAGACTCAGCAGCTTCGTTAACTTCGTGAAGAGTTAAATCAGCGCCACCAGTAACATTAAATATAATGCCTGTTGCACCTTTAACTGAGTTTTCAAGAAGAGGCGAGTTAATAGCTTGCTTAGCAGCAGTAACTGCTCTGCCTTCGCCACTCGCTTTACCCATACCCATAATCGCACTGCCAGCAGCTTTCATAACGCTCTTCACATCAGCAAAGTCAACGTTAATTAAACCAGGCACGTTAATTATGTCTGTAATACCTTGAACACCTTGAAGTAAAACATCATCAGCCATCGTGAAAGCTTCAGTCATGCTTGTTTGACGTTCTGTTACTTCTAGTAATTTATCGTTAGGGATGATGATTAATGCATCAACTCTTTCTTTAAGTTGAGCAATACCTTCTTCAGCCAACTTAGAACGACGACGTCCTTCAAAGCTAAATGGTTTTGTTACAACACCTACTGAAAGTATGCCTTTATCTCTAGCAACATCAGCGATGATAGTAGAACTTCCAGTTCCAGTTCCACCACCCATTCCAGCAGTTATGAAAACCATATCTGCGCCTTCAAGAGCAGTAGATATATCACTAATGCTTTCTTCAGCAGCCAATCTACCAGTTTCTGGGTTACCACCAGCACCAAGTCCGCGAGTAAGCTTACCGCCTAGTTGGATTTTGTTCGCTGTTTGCGAAACTTCTAATGCTTGCTTATCTGTGTTTGCAGCCCAAAACTCAACACCTGATAAACCAGCCTCGATCATTCTGTTAATAGCGTTTGAACCGCCACCACCTGATCCGAAAACCTTTATCTTAGCGCCACCTAAATTTGGCACTTCATTACTATTCCCCTCGTCATTGTTATATCCTAAAGCCATTTGTTCCATTCTCTTTCCTCTTTAACTGCCGCGACTCTTACTGAAATTTTTGCCCTATATGGGTACAAAAAAATGTGCATGACCTAGTGCTTTTTTTGCGTTGCAAAACATAAAACACCAAGCCTAGTGTCATCGTATGTCTATATGGCCATGCCGTCAAGAGAATAATGGCCTAATGTTCCCTCAAATAAATAAATTAATATTAATTTCAAAACTATTTAAAATAAGTTCTTTTAATATGTTGGGCCAGATTAATCAAAGAACGTAGTTGAAATTCTCAGATAAATCGTAAGCTAAGCCTAATGCTTTTATAACAATAATATTGTCACCATCTGGCTTAGAAGACTCATAACTTAGATTTAAAAACGGATCAAAGAGATCAAGCATAGATCTAAAACTAGATTTATTATCTAAAATCTCAGCACCTTGATCTAAAAGTTTATAGGCTTTATTTAAATTTCTAATAATCTCTATATAGTCTTCCTTTCTTTCTTTTCTTGGGACTTTTTTGAGATTCTCTTTTAGTGTAAGCATTTTTGTTGCAAATCTATCAATCAAAGCAACACTGTCATTAAGCCCTTTACTAGCAAAATGCTTTGACTTATATAAAAAAGGGAGTCTTTGCCATAGAGCGCGAATTGGCTTCAAAGCATCTTTTTTATGTAAATAAAACCACTTATTAAAATAAGTCGAGACCTTCTTTGCTGATTTTAAAAACTTTGCCAAGTTCGGAGAATTTGTTTGTTCATCATTTCTGTGAAGTTTTCTCAGGTCCTCTTTTTTCATAAAAGAACCCTGTTTCGGAAAGGCTAAAATATAATTTCGTTCTGGCTCACCTAAAATCTGAATTCTAGTATGATGCATTCCAGGAAACAACATTCGGCCTCTAGAACCGAATTCAGCCTGAAATTTAGACTCATCTACCATGCTTCCCCCACTGTTGTTAAGTGTTATTTATAGAATAGCTTAAATTAAATGAGATACGAACTACTTCTTTTTTGAAGTCCTCAGAACAACTAAAAGTGGACTCGCTACAAATAAACTACTGTAAGTCCCAGCAAACATTCCAACGAACATTGCACCAACAAAAAGTGTAGTACTAGCTCCACCTAAGAAAAATAGGAACCCTAAAACCATAAGAGTAGTAATAGAAGTGTTTAAACTTCTAACAGCTACTTGATTAACACTAAGGTTTGCCACTTGATCAAAACCAAATTCTCTAGTTTGCAATTTTTGATTTTCACGCAATCTATCAAAGACCACGATGGTATCGTGAACAGAAAAACCAAAAACAGTAAGAAGCGCTGTGATAAATAAACTATTTACTTCTATTCCATATTGAAGTCCTAAAAACGCAAATAAACCAACAACGATTAAAACATCATGAACCAAAGCTGCAATTGCACAAAAAGCATAATCAAGTTTAAAGCGTGAACTAATATATATAATAATTCCAAAAACTGTCATAAAGAGTGCTATCAGACCACTTTTCAGAAGTTCAGGACCTATTATCGGGCTAACGGTATCAATAGCTAAAATCTCGAAGTCACCATATTTTTCCTTTAACTTAGTGTCAAGAATATCTTGAACAGGATCATCAGATATTGCGCGAGTTCTCAAAATAAGAGTTGGGTTTTCATCTTTAGAAACTTGAACGCTACTTCCATCAAGACCAACTTCAGTTAAAAGTGCTTGTAAGTGTTCAGAATCTAGAGCTTCGCCTTTTTGCGTTAAAGCTTCTTTAAAAAATTTATACTCAAGCTTAGTACCACCTGTGAAATCTAATCCAAGTTTTAGTGGCGAACCGAATGCCATAAATGATTGAACAACTGCCACCATTCCGGCAATTAAAAGAGCACCTGATAATGTAAACCAAAGTCCTCTAAGTTTTATTATGTCTAGCTGTAATTTCATTGCAAAGATAAGAATATCATGACTAGAAAGTCATTGCATGTCATTGCGAACAAAGCCGTTATTGCGAACAAAGCCGTCATTGCGAACGTAGTGAAGCAATCCATGGATCACCGCGCTTCGCTCGTGATGACAAAGCAATACACATTGGTATTTATTGACCTAAATGTGGATTAATAATACTAAGGTCTGGTTAACAACCATTCCTTAATATACAGAAAATAAAATCTAAGCACTAGTTAACTTATGGGCAATTTAAAAATCAGTGAAGTATTAGTAGGTCTCCTAATTCTGGGGATCATGCTGATTATTATCGTGCCGATGCCTACTTTCCTCATTGACCTTTTTATCTCGGTCAATATTGCCCTTGCTGTTATGGCTATTGGTATTTCTTTATATATCAGTAAGCCTCTTGATTTTGGTACTTTACCTACTTTTCTATTACTTGCAACAATGTACAGACTTTCGCTGAACATAGCATCGACTCGTTCGATTCTTATCAAGGCAGATGCTGGTGAATTAATTACTGCTATGGGTAATTTCGTTGCTGGTGGAAATATCGTAGTTGGAATTATTATCTTTGTAATTATTACAATCGTTCAGTTTATGGTAATCACCAAAGGTGCTGAGCGTGTTGCTGAAGTATCTGCTCGTTTTGCTTTGGATGCAATGCCTGGTAAACAGATGAGTATCGACGCCGATTTTAACGCAGGACTTATCACTAGTGATCAAGCTAGAGAAAGAAGATCTGAAGTAGAACGTGAGTCAGCTTTCTTTGGTTCTATGGATGGTGCCTCTAAATTCGTTAAGGGTGATTCCATGGCAGGTATTATCATCACGCTTATTAATATCGTTGGTGGTTTAGTAATTGGGATGACGCAAAAAGGTTTACCTTTCGAGCTTGCTGGTCAAAAATATGTGATCTTAACTGTTGGAGACGCGCTTTCAGCGCAGCTTCCAGCACTTATGCTTGCAATCGCTACAGGTATCATTGTTACTCGTGCTGGATCTACAGGTGACTCACTTGGTCAAGATATCTCTGCTCAATTCTTAGCAAGACCAAATGCTTTTATAGTTGGTGCTATTTTACTTGTAATTTTTGCAATCCTTCCAGGAATGCCAAGATTGGTTCTATTAGGAATTGCAGCAATTTTAGGAGCGCTAGCCTTTATGGTTATCTCTCAGAAAAATAAAGCGCAAGCTACTGATCTTGATACAGATATTGAGCTTGGAGGAGACACAGATTCTAGTGGAGCGCCGCGCGCAACACCAGAGATGATGTACTCACTTCTTGAAGTTGATAATCTAGCAATTTGGGTTGGGTCTAATCTTTTAGACATTGCTGACCCTGCTCGCAACGGTACTCTAGTTCCAGAGATCGCAAGTTTGCGTCACCAACTCACGCTTAACTTAGGATATATTCTTCCTTCTGTTCGTATTATGGACGCGCCAAGTTTAGCGCCTAATGAATACCGCATAGTTATTCGTGACACCACTGTAGCGAGCGCTGAAGTTTATCCTGATCGCATGCTAATTCTTAGAGAGGATTGGGATAATATTTATTCAGAGCCACCACCAGGATCTTTACCTGGCTGGGAGCCAGCTCTGCAAGAAGCAGCTTACTGGGTAGACCCTGATTACTTAGAGCAAATCGAGTGGGATAGACCAGCAGCTCCTGCAGTTCGCGTAGTTACCGCGCACCTTGCTGAAGTAGTTAGAAAAAATATAGATGACCTTCTTACTAAATCAGATGTTCGCCGCGTATTAGATCAAGTTAAAGAAACTGACCCGCAGCTTGTTGATAATTTAGTGCCTGGTGCTATAGCGCTTGGTGATCTAAGAAGAGTCTTTGTAAATTTACTTAAAGAGCGCGTATCAATTAGAGACGTTCATTATATTTTAGAGAAACTTGAGGATCTTACTGTTGCTATTAAAGATCCAGATCTTTTATCAGAGAAACTAAGGGTTTGTCTAAGTAGGCAAATATGTTTAGAGTTCTCAACAGCAGATAGACAACTACCAGCGATGGCATTCCATCCAAGTTGGGAGCAAAGATTAGAGCAGTCACTTCAAAGAGTAGAGAATAATCTAGTTTTAATTCTAGAGCCTAAACAAATTCAAAATTTAGTTACTATGATCTCAAACGCTTCACGTAGAATTTTAGAGCAAGTAGAAAGGCGACCTGTGCTTATCTGCGGTCCTGGTCTTAGGCTGCCTTTATTTAGATTAATTGAGCAGTTTGACCCGCATGTGCACATATTAAGTTACGCTGAATTGTCTCCAGATTTTAATGTCCAAGTTATGGAGACTATTGGCACTGAGATGGATGTGCCAGCTGTAACTGGTGGCTAGAAGTATTATTTGTTATTATTAGCTTCTGCAAGGAGCTTTAAATGGGGATTGGAACAAGATCTTTAAATCGTTGGTGGACAGTATTAGTGCCGGGCGCTCTTGCAGCATCACTTTATCCTCACCTTTCTGAGCCAAAAAGCTTAAATGAAGTAGCTAGAGAAGAAAATAGAAAAGCTATAAAAAATTTATCTGGCACTGACTTTAAAATTCCTAAAGATAAGCTTTTAATAAAAGCAAGAACTCTTTTAACAAATGATTACTATGATCAAGATTTAGTAGATTATAGAAAGCAAATTATTAAAGCCAATAAGAGTATTGAATTCATAATAGGTTCAATTGATGAAATCAATCAGACTTCGTTCTCCAAACTAGATAAATATAGAGAGATGATTGAATCTAAGTTTAATAATCCAACAACCATTAAAAGACTAAATGAAGAAATTTACCGTGTTGTAAGAGATCTTCAAGTTGAAAAAACCAAGACACCTCATTTGCTAGCCAAGAAAGAACAGGAGCGCACATTAGGAAAATTGACCGATAAAGATCCTGATATAGCAATTAAAGTAAAAAGCAAAGTTAGAGCTTTTGACCTTAGACAAAAAGCTTTTAGAGACAGTGTTGCCAGCTTATTAAAATGCAAGCCAAACGAGCTCAAAGACTTTGAGATTCTTAATAAAAAAATGCTACCTATCAAGTGGTGGCAAGGTGATCATCTTTTCAAATTAAAGAATGGTGATAAAGCCATGATGCTAACTTACTGTTTAGAGAATCCACATTGCCTAAAACTTAAATCCAGATACATGGCCCTCTATAATATTAGCCAAAACTACATCCTCCCTTTTATCACACCAAGTCAAGAAGTTGATTTTGACGAGCCTTACATTAAACCAAAAAATATTGAAGAGGTAAATGACATTTTCAAAACTGCAATATTGAATAAATTAAGCGGTCAACGAATTCTCACAGTTTCTCCTATTCGTAATTCAAAGCAAATTAACTTTATTTTAAGTGATAATAAATCACATATTATGAAACCTAGTCATATAGCTATTTGGTTTAGAGGGCAAGTGTACAAAGTAAAAATCAACGAGCTTGATCCAGAATTAGCTCTAGCTACAGTAAGTAAAGAGCTTGCAAGAGCCACAAGTGAGGCTAAAGAACTAGAAGCTACTGGCCGCTATAGCAAATCAATTGGACCTGAAATGCGCTTAGACCAAAAGCCTAAATCAATTTTTGAATTTGGAAGACCTTTTGCAGCACCTTTTGCTTCAAGTGGATATGCTGATTCAAGTACCCGTATATATTACCGTCCTTTAGATGTGAAACCCTTTCTTAAAATACTTAATTACCCACCAAAATCCTTTGATGACAGTTATTCTGGGATCGACTAGCTCAATATGTTAATATTAGTCCCTGCAATAGATTTTTCAGGGGGATTAACAAAAAAGTGCCATTTAAAAGAACCGCAAATAGAATCACAATTCCTTTAGCTCTTGCAGCTATACCACTTAGCTCACATTTAACTCAAAGCCCTTTACCTGATTTTGGCAAGCTAGATGAAGAAGCAAGAAATAAAGAGCTTAGAAGATTATCAACTATGGACTTTAGCTTAAGCCCAAAACAGCTAAAGCTAAAAGCTAAAACTATAATGCAGCCAAGTTTTAGAAAAAATACTTTTGCTAAAAAATTCTTCAAAGAATACTGGCAAGAAATGGCGAAATATCAAAGAACTCTCATAAGAGCTCATACTGAGATTAATTCTGAGCTTTTTAAATTAGATAAAGAGTTTAAGGATCTAACTTTCGATGAAAAAAGCAATTTCAATCTATCATTATCTAGCCCTAGCAAATATGAAAAACTAAGAGCAGAATATGAAGCTAAAGCGAGAGAAGTTCTAGGCACAAGATTTGCTGAAGAGAAAGCTAAGGCTACTAAAGACTTTAGAAAAAGAATTCAAAGATTTGCAGATGCTAGTGAAGGCAAATACGAAACTCTTCTTTCAGAAATAAGGACTTTAAATAATAGATATTTAGCTCTTAAAGCTAATTGCGCTGAGATACTAGGTTTAAAGTTAAATGATCTAAGTAATTTTAAAATTCTAAATGAGCAAAGAAAACCAATAGAAGAAGACCCTAGCTCTAAATACATCTTTAAATTAGCTAATGGTGATGAGGCTATGTGGTTAAGGTACAGCCTAGATAATCCACTTAATGGATCTAAAGCACATTATGATGCAATTTTAAATTTAGATAAAAAATCTCTATTAGCTACTTTTGTTGATAATTTTAAATTATTAATAGGAGATAGCCGTGAAATCAATAAAGATTATAAAAAAGCAGCTTTAATTTATGAAGAGACTTTAAAACCCATACTAGAAAAAAATGGGCAAAGACTTTTATGCGCTCAAGTAGCTGCTGATGAAATAAGATTTACAGCAAGCGATAAATCTTCTAACCTTATGCACCCAACAGCTCTTTATTATCATAAGGATAATAAACTATACTCAGGATTTAAACTTTATTATGAAGGCAATGGAGCTAGCTATTCAATCAGGTTAAGTGAAAGTATGATGAGACGCATTCATGGCTTTAGGCAAGCTCCTTTTGATGAAAACGATATCAATAGTGATATTGGTCCTTATAACTTTGGAGCAAATTATGCTAGTCATCCTAATAAATTTTCATTTGAAAGGACTGATGCTAAGCCTATACACCCAGAATTAAAGCCTATAAATTTAATAGACTAGAATTAGTGCTGTGTGCATAATCCTTTAAATCACTAAGACTAGTAAGCTAAAACCCCTGGATTTCAGGCACTTTTTAAAATATGTTAATATTAATACTGTTTAGGAAGTGGGGGGAAGCTTAGAATTGCCTTTAAACAGAACATTTAATAGATTTGGATCAATGGGGCTAATTGGCTTAATTGCATTTGGCGCTGCTAAAAATTACAAAACAGATTTCCCAAGCTTAGCTGAAGTTGATAAAAAAACAAGCGCTAAAGCTTTAAAAATGGTTCATGACGCAGATTTATCTGTTCCGCCAGAAAAATTAGTTGAGAGGGTTAAAAACTTAAACAGAACTCCTGATTTTAAAACTAGCCGAGCTGCCTATAAATATTATTATCTACTTGGCAAACTAGAAACTAAATATCGAAAAGATATTTATGATTACAAATTAAAAAATAAAGTTTATGATAAACAAAATCAATTGCAAACTAAGATGCAAAAGGTTAATCAAAAATACTATAAAAACGAAATATCTGACACGGAACTTGAGAAAGCCAAAGAAAAACACTACCAGGATGCCATTACATATAAAGAAAAATATCTAGATCCCATTAGAAAGAAAGTAGATAAAGAGTTTTTAGAAGCAATAAAAAACTTTGGAGAACAAAATCCAGAGATGGCTAAACTTTATAAAAACTATGTTAGAAGCAAAGAAGCAAGACAATTATCTCTAAAAGCTAACTGCGCTAAATTACTTGGTCTTGGAATAAAGGATTTATACAACTTTGAGTTTCTTTCTGTGACTAGAACCAAATATCATAGTACATTACATAGAACGCACTTTAGCCAGGCAAATCCAGTCTTCAAATTAAAAAATGGCGATGATGCAGCTTGGGTAACTTATAAAATAAAAAATCCAGATGATAATAACCACAAATCTTTATACACTGCTCTATGGAACCTTAATAAAAATTATCTTATACCCTTTATCCCACGCACAGATCATATTAGTTTTAATTACGGCGTACCAGTCCATGGAGATGAAGACCAAGCTATTGAAATTTATGAAAGCTCCATTAAAAAAGAGCTGGAGAAAGATGGCAAGAGATTAGTCTGCTGTACTAATCCAAATAGAAATAGTCAGTTATTTCATTTTGTTTGCACTAATAAAGATGGTGAAAATATGAGACCTGATAGTATTTATCTCTATTTCAAAGGTCCTATATATAAATTTCCAGCAAGAAAAGAAAATCAACATGATAACTCTGTGCAAGCAAAGGTATTAAAGAAATTTAGTCAAGAAGTAATTAAAGTATATAACCAACAAAGAGAAGAAAGAGAAAATCAAATATCTGGTCCCTTTCCAAAACTAAGTGAAGACAAATTAAAATCAAAAGACGAAAGAACTAATACTCCAGGCCTTTTAGGTCAATTTGCAAATTTTTCTAGGAACTATCCCGCAGCTAAAGATATGCCTAAAGACAAGAAAAAAGAAGCCTTTAAATTCGACCATTATCCGCCAAAGCCTTTTAAATACAGCTTTTTAGGAAAAGAGTGATGCTTCCTTTAAACAGAACTTTTAATAGATTCGGATCGATGGGGCTAATTGGCTTAATTGCATTTGGCGCTGCTAAAAATTATACAAGTCGTTTTGAAACATTAGCTGAGATAGATAAAATTGCGAAAGCTAAAGAAACGAAAAGACTAGCTGATTTTGATTTCTCAATTCCCACCAAGTCACTAAAACCTAGAGCAAAAAAAATCAATCTTACAGCTCTTATAATTGCCAACCAAATTTTAAAAGAATATCGTGAATCATACCAGGAGCTTGAGAAGATGCATAGAGAGACCAAAGCTGGTATTAATGCAATATCAGTTAAAGAAACTGAGTTACTCAAAAATTATGAAGTTCTTATAAGAATGGAAGTTGACAACCCAGCCTTAAAGCAAGATCAAAAATTTCAAAGATCTCTAAGTGATATCAAATCTTTTCTTCAAGGTTACATAAAGACAAGAGAGCAGTTAAACTCTAATGTAACAGATATATTAAAGCGAAGTGCTTTATTTAAAGGCGAAGTATTGGATGGTGCCGCATTCTCTAAACTCTTACCTGGTACTAAGAAATATTTTGAGCCTTACAAACGAACACGAAAAGCTTTTCAGCATACTATATCTAAAAAGCTTGGAGTTAAACCAGAAGATATTAAAGACTTTAAAATCTTAAACAAGGACAGACAACAATTATTTTTCAACCCAACTAATAATCATATATTTAAATCAGAGTGGGGTCATGACTCTATGTGGTTTAGTTTTAGTGTTTTCAACAAAGAGAATAAAAAATACATCTCAATTCTAGGACAACTCAATTTAGATACAGGTGATTTTATAGCATTCAAAAATTCAGTAAACGAACTTTCTGAAACAGAGTCAATTCCTGAACCTAAAAACTTAGATAGAATAGCTTTTTTAGATAGAATCGCTTTTTATGACTCTAAGTTTAAGATCACAGAAACCATGAAAGAAAAAGACATTCTGCCTCTAATGTTTTTTAGTGATGAAAATAATGATGAAACCTTTTATTACTTATTTAGATCAAGTTATGAGAATGTGTTTAAACCCAGTGAAATTGTAATTATTAAAAAGGGCAAAAAAACTAATGCCAAATTTTCTAAACTTGATGGCAATCAATTAATTTACAATTATCAGCCTAAAGGCAGCAATGAAACTTATTCTAAATCTATAAATATCCACAATTATATTAAACACTAAAATCAGCGCAGTCCTGTAATACAAAATAACAGCTTGATATAGCTGGCTTTTAATCTCTTAATTATTTTGTGATAGCATATTATCTTTGTGGGCTAAGAAAGCCTAAAAACCATAAATGCAAAACGGGGATTTCATAAATTTTTCTTTAAATAGACCTAATAGCATCTGGGATAAGCTAGCACTTAGTCTTAACCCTGATCCTAGTGCTGCCTTTCCTAGAATATCTCAGCCTCAAAATTCTAGTGCCGCTGCATTAAAAAGTTTTTTTACTAAGCCAAACCCTAATTATCAAATTAGCCAACAGGACATAGACTCTTTTTTAGTTGCCAGAAATAGTCGAGCTGCCTGGAAAGCGCAAGACTGGCAAGAGCATATCAACCCTTGTCAAGATGCCTGCCTGCCATTCATCAGTGCTAAAACAGATCAATTTACTAGTCTTAATTTTAAAAACCTAAAAGAGAGCGGTAGCTTTGAAACTAAAAAGAGAGTTATTGATAAGACTTTTATAAAAAGAATTTTTAAATATAAGCCTGATAGTCAAAAAGAAATTAAATTTACTTTTAATAAGTCTTTTGAAATTTCTCTTGAATCATTCATCGAAGCTAAAGACCTTGATAGCCCAGACTTAAAACTTGTTAAGGGAAAAGCAAACGGTCATAGTTTTTTTGGTTTCACTTTAGACAAAAAAACTAAATACAGCTCTTTTCGCCTGCCTTTACTTGGCATAATCTCAAACACTAAGGGTGAAAGGTTTTTTGTCAAATTTGGCATCAAAGGTACTAGTGACTATAAATCTGAAATTAATTCACTATTTAAAATCCCAAATGATTTCTCCAGCTCTCAAGACATTAAAGTCTATTCATTAAATCATAACGATGCTAGTTATTTCTCTCAAGACGCTAATCTTAAAAGCTTTTTTAATGTCTATAAAGAGCTTGATAGGGTTAGTGAGATTCCACAAAGTTACATTAAAGCATTAGAAATCATGCATAAAAAAGCAAGCGAGCTTTTAAATACTGAGGCAAACTACAGTCTTTTCTCTAGCCCAGAGCTCCTTCAAGCAGAAAGAGGACGCGCAGCTACTATTCTAGACAAGCTTGATGATAAGCATATAGAAGAAGTCGCTGAAGAATTTTTCCCAGATAATGTTCAAGCTGCTAAAGATTTAGTCAAAAGAAAAATACCTAGAACTAGATTAAACAAGCTCTACTGCGGTCAAGATGGCAAAACAAAAGTGATTGGACTTTTTGATGATTATTCATCATTTAACAAATTAGCGCCTGATTTAGTAATTATTCGAGCAGAAAGGGGGCTTGATTTTGCTGCAAAATTTGTAAGAAATGCTGAAAACAAAAGAGTTGTATCGGAAATCCTGCCAATTAAAGACATTGACTCTTTAAAAGATAGTCCCGTGATTTTTGATGATTCAAGAGATGACGATAGATTTCATCCAAGTCACATAGATAAAGCAAGTTTGCTAGCCCTGTCTATTGGTGCCTGCGCTTACGAGAATTATTTAGATGAGCATAAGCTAGATGATTTTAGACCAATTTCTAGAGAAATAAAAAATCTGCCAAAGCCCCGCAAAAAAGCTCAAACTAAACTCAAACTAAAAAGCCGAATAATGCCACATATCTGGACAAGAGGCGATTTTACTGATGACACATTAATGATGGCTCACGCGCAGTATTTTGCTAGAAGATTTTCTAAATTAGAACAAGACTTTGAACTATTTTCACAGATTAAAGTAGCTAGTCATAATAAAGATCTTTATAAAGCCAGCTGCGTGATTGGAGAAACGGTATTAAGCTGCTATGGCTTTATCAATAAAAACCGCAAGCCAACTGGCACAGCTATTATCGAAGTTGAGAACAGTGATTTTGCTCATAAACGTTTTTTAGTAAATTTCGAGAAAGGCAGCAATAAACTCAACCCTCAGTTACTTTCTGTAGGTATACTAGATGATCAGAATAATGTTTTTGAGTACTACCTCAAGTCATCAGGTGATGATTTAGATATTAATCAAGCTGAGCTAATTATAGACTCTATAAACGCTAATTCAGGTCTTAAAAAGCGAAGAGTGATTTATAGATATGCTGACTGGAATGCTGACTATAGTTTAAAACAAGAAGCTAACAGAATAATAGCTTTTGCTAATAACTTTTTATCTAAAACAAAAATCAATGCTAAAAAAATCACAACGATAAAAGATGATGCAGCAAGCCCTCTGTATGAAACTACAAGCGCTAAAAACTCATCTAAGCTGAAGCTTTATTCTGCTCTTAATTATGCAGGCTACCCGCTAGGTGCAGCTATTATTGAAGATTCTGGTCTTAAAAACCAATACTTAGTTGCCAATTTTGTTGAATCAAATAATAGTACTAGAACTGAGCTTAGCTCAATAATGATTTATACAAAAAATAACAGAAAAGCACCTAAAGAGTTTTTAGTTCAAGAAAAAACCAGTGAAGCTCAAGCAATTAATTTTACTGATCTAAGAAAAACCATGACTGCTCTTAAATCCTTTAGAACAAGAGCTAATCGCATTATGCTAAATGCTTTTAGACCACTTAAACGCTATGAGCCATTAAAAGAAAATTACGATAATAGATACGAAAATTTAAAATTCATAGACACTAAAGAATTTGAGCATGCCAGCTATCCTGGCAATCATACAATGTGGCTTAATAATTCGCGTGCCTGGGCTAAGCATTTATCTGAGCCAGTTAGCCTTACAAGAAAACTTATAGATCAAGTCAGAGATTTAAAAGACAAAACTAAAAGTGATGATGGAAAGACAAGAGTAATAGCCACATTAAAACATGAAGCTGGTCATTATTATTTGTCTCAAGGTCCTACTAAAGTTAATTTAAACAAAAGTGATCTCGGTCTAAATCTTTCAGTTTTTCCAGGTGACAAATACTTTAAAACAGGCGATGTCAAACTAGTAGAGTCAGAGATTGATGGCTATAAATCTATATCTCTAGTACTGAGCCGAACAGACAGAAAGGGATCCCTGCACTTAATTCCCTATATCAATAAAATTACAGGGCAGGGGAAAGACTTTCTAACTACAGCAGCTTTTAAAAATGATTTCCCGCATTATGATCCTAAAGTAGAGATAGATGTGAGTACTGTTGCTTTACTGCACCAGAAAAAGCTATTTAGAACTGAAATTAAGGGTCATGAAATAGAATTTATGCGACTAGGCTTACAAGAAAAAGCTCCCTTAGGTGAGGCTATTAAATTACTTGCAAAAATACTCTCTAAAGCTGAGGCACACTTAAAGGAAGTACCTGATAGAACAGAAATGATAAGAAAAGCAGCTAGAAATTTTCTTAATCTGGATAGAAAAAACATAAATAAGCTTGAAGATGAGGCCTTCCCATACAACTCAGGGACAGCCACTCAAGAGTTATTTGCCCTTATGGCGACAACCAGTGATGAAAGCAAAGAAGCCTTAGAAACTATTAATGCTTTTTGCAAAAATAAAAAATATGAACTCCGTACCGGAATCGTCAATGGCAATAAATGCTTTGGGTTTTTCAAAAAAACAGTAAATAAAAAAATTAGGCCTGTTTTAGTGACTTTAATTGAAGAAGATAAGAGCACTAACTTCTTTAAATTTGATCTTTCCCAAGGCAAAATTAAATACGAAGCAATGACCAAGACAGAAAGCCCAAACTATGAGCTAAATGACAATGATGCATGCTTCATAAATGGCTCATATGCTAAAAGAGCAGAGATTTTTAAATTATTTAATTCCTTAAATCTCTTTAGAATAGCTTATGAAGATTTAGCAGGCAAGAAAGCCTATAATCTAGATAAATATATAAAATAATGTCACACCGGTGCCAGGGCTAATTCTGTGACATTAATTTATTTTGAAAGTTCTATAGATCTTTTAACGCCAGCCTCTATAGCTTTAGCAACTATCTCTTTAAAGTTACTCGACTCAAATGATTTCAGGGCAGCTTCAGTCGTACCGCCTGGACTTGTCACCCATTTCCTTAAATCACTTGCATCAGAATCAGAATACTTAGCTAAAGCGCCAGCTCCATAGACAGTATCGCGCGCAAGCTCTTTTGCTAGTTCAGAGCTTAAACCCACTTTCACGCCCGCTTCTGCCATCGCCTCTATCATCAAAAAGACATAAGCAGGACCAGAGCCAGAAAGAGCAGTTACTGCATCCATATTAGATTCTGGCAGAATTAAAATATCACCCAAGGTTCTAAATATTTTGGAGACATTTTCTATTTTTTCTTCAGTTACTTTATCATTAACTGAAATTACTGAAACTCCTTTGCCTATTTGCACTGGAGTGTTTGGCATTACGCGTGCAATTGGGTTTTCAGGAAATAATTTTTCTATTTTCTCAATTTTAATTCCAGCAGCTACTGAGATAACTAATATTTCTTTTGGTAGACCTTTTAACTCTTTTAATACAGCATCAATATCTTTTGGTTTGACAGCAATGACTAACTTATTAACTTGATGTAAATCTTTAATGTCATTAGCTAAACTAAAGCCCTCATCACTAAATTTTGCTAGCTTCTCTTTATTACGGCTGTATAAAAAGATGTTTTCAGCAGCTATTTTTTTAGCATTGACTAAGCCAAGTGCTACAGCACCGCCCATAGATCCACAACCTATAATACCAAGCTTGGTTTTATCTTTTCCAGAGAGTAGTTCGTCGCTGCTTTTCACTATTAAGCTTACTTATCTGAACCAAAGCGATCTTTCATCACCGTCTCATCAAGACTAAATTTACCAGCTCCACCAGTAACTAAAGTGAAAAGCATAAGAAAGTAATAAAACGGAATCTCAAAGCCATTTTGCGCAGCACTAAAGTTCTCAAAACCATGAACAGTCACTACAGCAATCACCATAACAAACATTAATGGCATAGAAATAAATCTGGTACCCAGTCCTAAAGCCAGAAGGATTACACCAGCAGCTTCTGTGCCCGTTGCTAAAAGAGCGTTAATGAAAGGAAATGGAAGACCAAGATCACCAGCAAACCAATCAACAATACTTGAGAAGTTTTGAATTTTACCCATCGCTGGCTCAAAGAAACCATAAGCCAAAACTAATCTAATGAAAAGTTTTGAAAAGTCACTAAGACCAGCTAATTTATTAGTAATACCTTGAATCATCCGTCATATAGAAGACGCCCTATTTAGCTCAGTGTTTCCAAAATCCAGAAAACAGCATAATTTAAAGACTATGTATTTACTTTAATGCTAAATCTTGAATACTAATCTATATAAAGATCATAGTCTAAGCAGCCTTTCTCAACATTTCATCGCTCACCTTATAAGTCTTGCCAGTAAGTTTTTCGATCATCTCAAGAATTTCCTTCATCACTTCATCTATTCTTTTATTTCTCGGATTTATACAAAAAATACTATTTGCTTTACGGTACTCTTCACTATATTTCTTTTTATAAAATTTAATTGAATAATCTGTAGATTTAACTTGAAGGTTCATCTTCACTTTTCCTGCTTTATCTACATCCAAACCAACATCAAGACCTACGTTATTCTCATCACTCTTCAAAGAATATCTATAAAACTTATCTATCAAGCTTAAACTTTTCAATCTGCGAGTAGCTTCTACCACTCGTAGTTCGTGCAACATACCAACTATGTGTGAAGGCATCTTGGCAACTAGTTCTGGATCTGGATATGAATTTTTTCTATGTAACTTATGTTTTAAAATAAAAAAGAGCCAAGACTTAACTTTCTCTTGTCCTTCTACCTTTTTTTTATTTGACGCTTGCTTTTTAAAGAAACTAGCCTGCTTATAGCCCAGCTCCTTGGGACTTTCAAATTCTCTTGGTGACTCACTTATAACAAATCTAGGAGTATATTTCTGTATCATCTCTTCAACATGACTTCTTATATTTTTAATAGAGCCGTGCTGAGTAGATAGATCAAAAAAAGAGTTATCAGAATCTACAAAAACCTCACTAGGATCTTTAGGATCCATAAAATGAAGCTTTCTAACTAATCCATCGATATCTAAAACTATAAAACTACTATCAGGTTTTATCAACTTATTATTAGCAATTATAAATCCCCTATCAGTTTTAGCTACTTCTGCAAAACCCATTAATGGATCACCAACCATGCCACTTAAAGCAAGCAAACCATTATGATGATGCATTTCTTTTAGAAGCTGATCTTTAGCAGAACCTCTTCGTCCAGCACGATACGCGCCCAAGATTGATCTTGGGTTGCCTTCCTCTTCGATAGCATTAAGAAGAAATTTTCTATGTTCGAGAAGAAATGGATCTTCTCTTATTCGGCGTCTAATAGTATTTAAAGCAAGGGCTTCAGACATCTAAATATAGATTTAGTAAAAGTTTGTAAAAAAGTAGAACAAGCTTCAAAGGCTTATGGTTAAAAGAAAGTGTCCTCTACAGGCTTCCCAGTCGCATGTTCTAACTCGATTATAAAGAGAAGATGAAGTACCGTCAAGAAGACTTTAATGAAATTATTCTAAGCTCAGTATCGCTTTTGACTTATCAGAGTCCAATTCGGAGTAAGGAATGTAGAAGGTTTTCTCTACCATTAAAGTACATATTGATCCTCTACTTGTAGATTGCATTGTACGAAGAAAGAGAAGCAATCCTTGTTTTTGTTTTTCAGTTAAATCAAGTTTATCCAACTGACTATAATTTATAATTGTATTTTTAAAATGTGCATCTTTAAAATTTACTGTATCTAAATTATCAACGCCTTCAAAACTTGCATTCTCTAGATCTGCAGCACTAAAATCTGCTCTAGTTATTTCAGCAGCTTCAAATTTTGCGCCCTTTAAATTTGCTCCACTAAAGCTTGAGTCATTTAATGCATAGATTGCATGAAGACCAGAAAAATTAGATCCTTCTAAATTAGCATACCTAAAATCACAATGAGAGAAAGGCATTGAACGTGACATAAAATCTCTTTTCATGGCTTTAAATTCACAATTTGTACTAGGAAACCCGCCTAAACTTCTATTAAAAAGCTGCCTATGTTTATCTGGTACAGCTGCCCAAGTATTTGAATCTAAATTCCTCAAATCTCTTAAAAATTGACAATAATCTCCAAAATATTTTCTAATTTTCTCCAAAAATTTAATTGCTTCTAGCTTCTTTTTAATGAGATTAAAATTAGTTTTTGAAAGCTTGGATTTATCGACATCCTTAAAAATCTTTTGACCACAGTGAAGATCATCTTTCCAGTAAGGTACAGTGTTATTGCGAATATTATCAAAAAAAGCCAACTCTCTTTTCTTTAAAAGTTTTCTAGGATCAATTTTAGATCTATGAATAGCCTCTTCTACTTTAGATCTACGTTTAGCTGGAGCGCCAGCTTTGTTTCTTTTAGCTTCTGCTTTTTTAGCCCCTTCTCTACCAAAGCTCAAATTTAAAGCTTTATTGTCAGCCCCAATAAGTGCAGAAGATTCTTCCACGGGGAATGCATCTCCAGGCTTATAATTATTCTGACTTTTGGAGAGCTCCTCCATGCCTTATACTTTAGCAGTCAAAAGTTAAGAAGCATAGACAAAAAGAAACCCCTCCGAGGAGGGGCTTCTTACACAGATGGAACACTAAAATTACGAAGCTTTAATGGTCCAATCTAACTTTTTCTGGATTGCTTCGTCGCTTCGCTTCTCGCAATGACGACTACGCAGCAGCTAATTCTTTTTCAGCAATTACCTGTTTCCCAGAAACAGCGTTTTGGTAATTCTGCTCAACATTAGTCCAGTTGATCATTTTAAAGAATGTATTCATCCACGCTGGGCGTTTGTTTTGGTGCTCAAGATAGTAAGCATGCTCCCAAACATCCATAGTAAGGATTGGCTTTTTGCCAGAACCATCCATAAGACAGTTGTCTTGGTTTAAAGTTTTTTCAACAGAAAGATTTCCATCTTTATCAACTACTAACCAAGCCCAACCACTACCGAATTGAGTAGCGCCAGCATTAGTGAACTCTTCTTTGAATTTATCAAAGCTACCGAAAGCTGCATTAATCTTTTCAGCAACAGTTCCAGTAGGCTTAGTGTCAGCATCACCAGACGCTGGACCTAAGTTAAACCAAAATAGAGTGTGATTATAATGACCACCGCCATTGTTTCTCACTGCTGTTCTTTTAGCTTCTGGTACTTTATCAAGGTTTGAAAGCAAAGACTCGATATCTTCAGCTTCTAGACCAGTAGCTTCTAAAGCGCCATTAAGCTTATCAACGTAAGCTTGGTGGTGCTTGCTGTAATGAAATTCCATAGTGCTTTTTAGATAGTTTGGTTCCAAAGCATCTAGCTCGTATGGAAGTTTTGGTAATGAATGTGTCATTAATTTTTCTCCTTCAAAATAAAAGAGGAGGCGTGAGCCTCCCCTTAGTTAAATACTACGCAGAAACTTTGTCTCCAAAGTATTCCTTCAATCCAGCATCGTTAGGCTTCATACCTTTAGAACCTTCGTTCCAGTTTGCAGGACAAACTTCGCCATTCTTCTCAAAGAATTGAAGAGCTTTAACCATACGAACTGCTTCATCAACACTTCTACCAAGAGGTAGGTTGTTAACTACTTGGTGTTGCACCACGCCATCTTTGTCAATTAAGAAAAGACCACGGAAAGCAACTCCAGCACCTTCAAGAAGAACATCGTAGTCTCTTGAAATTGTTTTGTTTAAATCTGCTACAAGCGGATAAGTAACACCTTCAATACCACCTTGTGATTTTGGAGTGTTTAACCAAGCGAAGTGAGAGAATTTAGAATCAACTGAAACGCCGATTACTTCTACGTTTAATGCTTCAAATTCTGCTAATTTATCTTGGAATGCATGCAACTCTGTAGGGCATACAAATGTGAAATCAAGTGGGTAGAAGAAAAGCACAACTTGCTTTTTACCTCTGAAATCACTTAAAGTAAGTTCTTTAAAATCTTTACCGTTTACTACAGCTTCTGCTGTAAAATCTGGCGCCTCTTTACCAACTAATACTGCCATTATTTTCTCCTTTAAATTTAAAGTTGAGTTTTTTCTCAACTTTCTAACTAAGGTTAATTATAAAGGGCTCAAAGCCTCAAAAGCTAGATATTTACTGGTTTTTAGCTTTTTTTAATACGAAAAACTGCCAAATAAGCATGTATTTCTTTCATAGCTGTAGAACAATTACATGGATATTGTCAGAAAGCCTCGACAAATTAATTATTGATAAGTTCTTTCTTCAAGCGCCGTATTATGCTCATGCTCTGGCATCTTCATATAATCCAGACTAAAGCCCAGCTCTTCAGCTTTAGCTTTTAGTTTTAAAGATTGCTCGATTGGAATGATGGCATCTTTTTCACCATGGAAGAATTTCAGCTGAGGAAGCTCTTGACCAGCAGCTTTATAGTTTTCTGCAATCACTTCTAAAGCTTCAAGATTATTCCAAGCATTAGGAATAAGTTTTTCAGTAATGCCCATCGGCACAACTCCACCAAAATGTCTCACGGACATCTCATGAATACTAGCGAATGGTGCGTGTAATAAAATCTCATTTACCGTCTCGCCTTTCTTAGAAAGTTCTTCAGCTGTATTAAGCGCTATCGCTGAACCTAATGAATGACCATGGAAATAAATATCTAAGTTTGTGTTTGCAAACAATTCATTTTTCACATAGTTATAAGCAGCTTGCGTGTCAGTTAGAATACCTTCTTCTGATGGCTCACCTGTATTATCAGAAAAACCTCTATAACTGACTAGCACCGAGTTATAGCCATGCTCATAAGCACGCAATGCTTGATCACGGAATGATCCAAGCGCGCCAGTATTTCCATGAAAAAAGAATTTAACTTTATTAGTAACTGCTTTGGCTCTTATTAAAATAATTTTGATTTCATTGCCATCAGGTGTAGTCACTATATAGTCTTCACCAGCAAGCCTTGCTTGAGCTAGATTTGCAAAAACACTCTTTACGCTCTTATCAGTTTCTACAGATTTTTCTGCTTGATAGAGATTATCCTTCATATATTTATTAACAAAGTCGCCAATAACCGTTCCGTGAAACCATGGCTTAGTTGGCGCTTTTACTGAAAAATTCTTTACGTTTTTAAATGGATCGTTTTGATTCATATGATTTCTCTCTTTCGCTAGGTGACTTAACCCCCATGAGCTAACTAGGTCTCCCTTGAGTCCTTGCATGTATAAAGGTGCAAGTGGCTGAAAGTTGATAACTATAGCTAAAAAACATGCAAAAAGCTTGCAAAAAGCTTGCAAAACGTCATACATGTTGATATAATTATATACATATTAAGTAGTGGAATGCAAGGCCTTTAAAAGCTGTTTCAAACACATTGTATACTTAAAAGCCTATTAAAAGAACTGGGGGGTTCAAAATGACAGATAAAGAAATGGAAAAAACATTTAACCTACATATTAGAAAGGTAGAAGAAGTACCTACACCAGTGGAGCTTAAAGCAGAACTGCCTTTAACTGAAGAAGCTTGTGAAGTTGTTGTTAAAAGCCGTAAAGAAATTAGAAATATCATTCATGGTAAAGATAAAAGGTTACTTGCGATTGTAGGACCATGTTCTATTCACAACACAGAAGCTGCGATGGACTACGCTAAAAAACTTCAAGGACTTCGCAAAGAAGTTGAAGATGAAATCGCGATAGTAATGAGAGTTTATTTTGAAAAGCCACGCACCACAGTAGGCTGGCAGGGACTTATTAATGACCCGCATATAAACGGAACTTACGATGTAGTTACTGGGCTTAAAAGAGCTAGAAAACTTCTTTTAGATATCACTGGATTAGGACTTGCTTGCACAACAGAGATGTTAGAGCCAGTTATTCCTCAGTACACATCTGATCTTATAAGCTGGGCAGCGATTGGCGCTCGCACCACAGAATCACAAACTCACAGAAATATGTCGAGTGGACTTTCTATGCCTGTTGGTTTTAAAAACGGTACTAATGGTGATTTCCAAATCGCAGTAAATGCGATTAAATCATGCGCTCACCCACAGAGTTTCTTAGGAATTAACCAAGAAGAGGGTAGAGTAAGTGTTTTCCATACTGGCGGGAACCCAGATGGTCACATTGTTTTAAGAGGTGGTTCTAATGGTCCTAACTACGGCGCGGCGCACATCAAACTTGCTGAAAAGCAATTAGAAAGAGCTAATGTCGGTGCTGGAATTATTATTGATTGCTCTCATGCAAACTCTAGTAAAGATCATGATAATCAACCACTTGTGCTTGCAAATATAGTTGATCAAAAGCTTGCAGGTAATAAATCTATAGTTGGTTTCATGCTTGAAAGTAACATCAATGCTGGCAACCAACCAATCCCAGAGAACTTAGAAGATCTTAAGTACGGCGTATCAATCACTGATGCCTGCGTGGATTGGGAAACTACAGAAACTATCATTAAAGATGCAGCTAAAGCGCTTAGAGGTGCTAAAGTGGCTGCCTAAGAAAGTTTCGTCATTGCGAGCAAAGCGAAGCAATCTATGGATCGCCACGCTTCGCTCGCGATGACATATTGCTATACTAGGTTCTGTGCCAGAAACAGCGATTCAAGTGAATAAAATCATCTTAGCTAAGCCGCGTGGTTTTTGTGCTGGCGTGAATAGAGCAATTGATATCGTTGATTTAGCTTTAGAGAAATTCGGTGCGCCACTTTATGTGCGTCACGAGATAGTACATAACCATCATGTGGTTAATGATTTTAAAAATCGTGGTGTAGTTTTTGTAGAAGTTCTAGAGGATGTACCAGATAATTCATGCGTCATATTTTCAGCTCACGGGACAGACCCAGCTGTAATAGAAGCAGCAAAAGCTAGAGGTCTCAAATTTATAGATGCTGTTTGTCCGCTAGTAACTAAAGTGCATAACGAAATTGAGCGCGCAGTCAAAACTGGTAAGGCAGTGGTTTACATAGGACATAAAGGTCATCAAGAAGTGATTGGTGCTATGGGCTACGCACCAAAAGATTTTCATCTAGTAGAAAAAGTAGAAGATGTAGTTAAACTGCCACAAGAACTTGATACAAAAGATCTAACTGTTTGCACGCAAACCACTCTTTCTGTAGATGATACAGCGATGATAGTAAGAGCGCTTAAAGAAAGATTTGCTCAAATCGAATTTCCAAAAGCAGAAGACATTTGCTACGCAACACAAAACAGACAAGATGCTGTAAATGAGCTAGTGAAAGTAGTAGATCATGTACTGATTATCGGGAGTCAAAACTCATCAAACACTCTAAGACTTCTTGAGCTCGCGCTTAAATCTAATGTTAGCGCCGAGCTAGTGCCAGACCCTGATGATTACAAGGTTTCAGAAGCTCTAGAAGGCAAAATTATAGGCATCAGTTCAGGAGCTTCAGCTCCTGAATCTTTAGTGATGACTCTAGTGAATAAACTAGGAAGCAGCGAAGTAGAGACGCTTAACTTTAAAGAAGAGAAGATCGTTTTTCCTATGCCAGAGATAGTTTAAGAAACAGCTTAAGTTATTTAGCTATAAAAGACTCGCCTCTATCAGCATGAGCTTTTTGAGACATTTGCTTTTCTATTTTTAAAGCAGCTTGATTTAAGCTTGGGTAGCTTGTTAAAAGAGCTTTAACTTCTTTACAAAACTCTTCTTTAAGATTTAGCTTCTTTTCACAAAACTTGGCATCCCCTTCATCCTGAATGACTAGTGCATCAGCAAGCGATCTATTTTGCTCTGCATTAAATCCTAATTTATCCATTGTAGAATTGATATTTTGAAGCCCTATTTCAAGTTCATCACATTTAGCAAAAGCAGTATCATCATCATACTTGTCAAAAACAGCCGTAAGCAAATTAGCGACAACCAAACTAAATAATTCTCTAAAACCCTTTACTGTTAAATTTGTAAGCCTCACTTCCTTGCTACCAGCACAGTTAAGGCTAATCTGAGCAAGGTCATCAGCTTTTTTATCCACAGGTGCTTTAAGAAGACCTGTTTGTCTCTTTCTTACTGCTGCTTTATCTCCATCTTGCCTTAAAATTTCTAAAGTCTGGCTTAAAGAAACTTGATTTTCAGGATGCTTATTTTTAAAATCTAAGATTCCTTTAGACCAATTGCCAGCACTATCTTCAGTGGCTAAACCTCTTTCCATAAGCTTTCTAGCTATCTCTTGAGAAGCCCTTGGCTTTGTTGAATGATTTGCTGGTATTGCTAGACCACCTTGACCTTGATGCAAAGATTGCTGATCATCTCTAGAGGTTTTTTTCTTTTTAGATTTAGCAAAATCTGGTCTAAGCCAAACTCCACCGTTCCTATCTAAAGGTTTCTTAGGACTATCATCACCTGGTTTAGGTGCTGGTAATGAAGATGATGAATCAGATTTTGAAACTGACATGGTTCCCCCTAAATACTTACAGAGACTAGAATAGCAAGAAGCACACAACGCGTCAAGCTAGATTATAAAGATAAACTATAAGTTCTAGGGGGTTTTAGTTATGGATTGCCGCGCCCTTCGGGCTCGCAATGACATTAGTTATTAAACTTAAACTCGATTACATCACCATCATGACAAACGTACTCTTTGCCTTCCATACGGGCTTTACCTTTGTCACGAGCTTGTGGTCTACCACCGCACTCAACAAAGTCATCATAAGCTACTACTTCAGCCTTGATAAATCCTTTTTCAAAATCCGTGTGGATTTTACCAGCAGCAGTAGGTGCTTTATCACCCACATTAATAGTCCAAGCACGTACTTCTTGAACACCAGCAGTGAAGTAAGTTTGCAGACCTAGCATTCTGTAAGTTTCTTTAATAAGTTTAGTTAGCCCAGAGTCTGTTACGCCAAGCTCTGCTAAAAATTCTTTTTTCTCATCGCCTTCCATGCCAACTAGCTCTTCTTCAGCCTTAGCTGAAACCACGATCACTCCAGCATCATGCTCAGTTGCGTATTTTTCTATTTGCTTTACAAAGTCATTTGTGCCAGCTGCCATATCTGACTCAGCTACATTAGCAGCATAAACCACTTTTTTAAGAGTGATTAAACCGTAAGATTTTATAGCAAAACGCTCTTCTTCACTAAGATCTACTAGATAAGCTGGCTTTCCTTCTTCAAGCACCGGGAGGATTTTTGTAAAAGCATCATCAACAAGCTGCAGCTCTTTATCGCCGCCTCTAAGTTTTTTAGCCATTTTTTCTTTAGCACTTGAAACCATCTCAAGATCAGCAAGCGCTAATTCTGTGTTGATCACTTCAATATCATTAATAGGGTTAATAACTCCATCCACATGAATAACATCACCATCTTCAAAAGCTCTGACCACATGAACTATCATGTCGCACTCACGAATATTTGCTAAAAATTTATTGCCTAGTCCCTCGCCTTGGCTAGCACCTTTAACTAAACCTGCGATATCTACAAACTCTAAAATCGCTGGCACTACTTTATCTGTGCTCACAAATTTTTGTAAAACAATTGCTCGCTCATCGGGCACTTCAACAATCGCTGAGTTTGGCTCGATTGTACAAAAAGGATAATTCGCTGCTTCAGCGCCTCTATTATTAGATAGCGCATTAAACAAAGTCGATTTGCCTACGTTTGGGAGTCCTACTATACCTGCTTTAACCACAAATGGGATTATAGCAACTTTTAGATTAATCTAGCTCTACCTTCAGAGAGAGCCACAGCACGAGGATTCTTGTTTTTCATCTCAGGGCATTTAAGCCTAACTGTTTCGCCAGGATCAGCGCTATTAAAAGCACGGCATTTAAACTGGATATTAATCATCTGAGAGTCAGTCTCAACTGTGACCATATCTCCAGGCTGAATTACTTTAGCGTGGCGTAGCATATTAATTTTTAAAGGAGTCCAAGCAGAGATATTTGTAAGCGCTACATTATTATTAGGCGCCGCAGTAAAAAACATCTTCTCGTCACGCTGCTTGATAGCGCGTCTTTCTTTTTTAACAGTTGAAGCCGGGATCTCTTCTCCCTTCTTAACAGCTTTAGTTAAAATCCAAATATCTTTATACTTCCAAACTTTTACAGTAAGCCCCATGCGCTCACCAGCAGCTTTTGCATAGACTACTTTTTCGTGCCCGCGAGTATTTAAATTGGGACCAGAGAACTCTACTTTAGCATTTGGTATATTGCCAAAAAACTTTGTCAGCTCCTTTACTGGAGCTTTGACTTCGTATTTATAATCTTTATCATTTATTGTTTTAGCTAAATGCTTCTCTAGTTTATTTTTTAAGTTAATCCAGAAAATATTTGCTGACCTATTGGGTAAAGAATCGCTGCTAGTATAGCTACTTGTATTAGATTCACGAACAGGTGTGCCACCTTCTGCAAAAACAGCAAGGCTGCTAATACTAAGGCTAAATAAAATGCTAAAGAGATAATGTCCATTTTTCTTCATTGTTTGCTCCCCCAAGCGAAATTAAGCAGATAAGTTATTTGCCTGCCTTAGCATCTCATCTGATGCTTTAATCACATTACTATTTGCTTCGTACGCTCTTTGAGCCGTAATCATTCCGACAATTTCTTCGACCACCTTTACGTTGCTTTGCTCTATAAAGCCTTGTCTAAGTCCACCAAAACCTTCACTAGCTGGATCACCCTCAAAAGGATTACCACTAGCAAGTGTTTCTTTATATAGATTATTTCCGCCATCAGCTAGACCAGCTGAATTTACAAAGCGCACCATGCGAATCGTGCCAACTTCATCAGCCTTCGTGAAATCACCATCTTTAACAACAGTAACTAGACCTTCTCTAGAAATAGTCACTTTGCCAGCTTCTTTTCCTAAGTTAATATTTGGGAAAACAGCATAGCCTTGAGAGGTGACCATGTCACCAGTCTCGCCATCGATCTGGAAATTTCCACTACGCGTATAAGCAACAGCACCATCTGGCATTTCTACTTGAAAAAAGCCATCACCCTCGATAGCGACATCCAAATTATTACCTGTGTTAACTAGACTGCCAACTTCAAAAGATTTTTGCGTTGCGCCAAGCTCAACACCTAGTCCAACTTGCACCCCATTAGGCGTGATGCGACCATCGGATTGTCTTGCTCCAGGCAATTCTAAAGTTTGACTGAATAATGTATTAAATGAGGTTCTAGATTTTTTAAATCCTGATGTATTAATGTTAGCCAAGTTATGTGACAAGACATCAACGTTAGTCTGCTGCGCCTCCATACCTGTAGCTGCTGTATATAATGATCTAAGCATTGCATTCCTTTTCTTTAGCTGCTCGTGATCCCCATCACACTCGCTATTGCAATCTCTATTTAATTTCAAACACTCCACTAAGATATGCGTAATTCCTTCTTTATTTAACTAGCCAAGTAGTGGGTAAAATCAAATTTATCTCACGACTTATAACTAGGTAGACTCACCCTATTAATCAGGTCTAGGTTAAATTTGCGTTAAGACCTTCGTCATTGCGAGCAGAGCGAAGCAATCCATAGATCACCATGTCGCTTCGCTCCTCGTGATGACGCAAAAAAAAAGAGACCCTATAATAGGATCTCTTTTTTCAGTTAACTGTACCGAGCTCGGATAATTTGTTTAAAACTATCTTTGAGCGCCAACCAATTCACGGTTTTCGTTCAAAGCAGTACCAGCAGTTGTAGTGCTAGTGTTCTTAAACAATCTTGCCCATCTTTCGATCACTTCCGCTTGTGACAAGTTTTCTTTGTCAGCTAACGACTTGATGATTGAAAGAGCTTCAGGGCTAAGACGAAAAGAAACCATTTTTTTAGCTTCTCCGTATATTGGCTTAGGACCAGTTTTCTTTCTTTGTTTTGGTTGTTCCATCATACTCATGAGGATCTCCTTCCTTTTTCTATTACGCACGTATATCGTAATTATACAATAGCGACCTGTATTTTGTAAAGTAAAATTTAGATCTGAGGAAAATTATAGGAAACCCAGGCAGCAAAGTAAAGTGTATATAGCTAGATCTTTATAAAGTGTTTATAAATCATTAGGGAAATATTAAAATTTGTTAATATCAGCTACATAATACTTGAATTTTCCAAAAAACTTGATCAAAAAGTGCTAAGGAAATCTGCAGATTTCCTGAAATTGCCTATAAATAAAGGTTTTTCAATTAAAGGGTGTTAAAATCTAGTCTTGGAAAGCAATACATGAAAGACAAACAATTTTTGATGATACCAGGCCCTACTCCAGTACCGGAGTCTGTACTAAATACGCTAGCGAAGCATCCGATCGGACATAGATCGAAAGATTTCTCAAAAATATTTAGATCAGTGACAGAAAAACTTCAATGGCTAGCGCAGACCAAAAATGATGTCTTTATCTATACTGCAAGTGGCACAGGAGCTATGGAAGGCGCTATAGCTAATACTGTTTCTCCTGGTGATAAGGTCTTAACTTTTGATCTTGGTAAGTTTTCTCAACGCTGGGGCAAAATCGCAGCTAAATATGGCGCGGATGTCGAAATGATCAAATTCGATCATGGTCAGCCTATCTGCCCTAAGACAGTAGAAGAAAGACTAGCTGCTGACACAAATAAAGAAATTAAAGTAGTAGCTCTAACACACTCAGAGACAGCTACTGGAGTTGCTAGTGATATCAAGAAACTTGCTGAAGTCATTAAAGCTCATGGTGCTTTAATCGTAGTTGATGCTGTTACATCACTTGGCTGCATGGAATTAAAAATCGATGAGTGGGGCTTAGATGTAGTTGTATCTGGCTCACAGAAAGGTTTCATGGTGCCTCCTGGATTATCTTTTATCTATGTTTCAGAAAAAGCTTACGAGTATAAAGCTAAATGCACTTCGCCATCTTTCTATTTTGATTGGAATGCAGCGAAAAAATCTTTAGCTCAAGATACTACTCCTTACACTCCAAACATAAATCTAATCATTGCTTTAGAAACAGCTATGAATATGATGGTAGAAGAAGGATTAGAAAATATCTGGGCTCGTCATCTTAGACTCAGAGATGCTTTAAGAGCAGCAGCTAGAGGATTAGATCTTAAACTTTTAGCTGATGATGCTAACGCTTCATGCGCGATCACATCTGTTTTCCCTCCTGAGGGAATCAGCGTGCCTGATATTAGATCTACTTTAACTAAAGATTGGAATATTATAGTTGCTAACGGGCAAGATGAGCTCACAGACAAGATCTTTAGAATGGGTCACCTTGGCTTTGTAAGCGATAGAGATCTTGGTACTGCGATCGTAGCGCTTGAAGGTGTTTTAACTAAACTTGGTTATAACTTTAAAGCCGGTTCTGGCGTTGCTGCTTTTCATGAATTTATGAAATCACAGGGCAAAGAAGTGGTTTTGAGTTAAAGTCACCAAATTTGATCTTGGGCTTGCAAATCATATTGCACAAAAATCTATCCAAAGTTTAAAACGAAGCGATGCTGGAAAATCTTTTGAGCATTTTATTTTAATGGAGATTAAAGCTTATCTGGGATTAAATGATTTCTTGGATAAACTTTGGGCGGGTAAGATTCTATATCAGAAAAGACGAAAATGCCGGTATATTCAGGCATTAATTGCCCGAATATATGGGTATAATTAGTAATACGAGGCGTAAAATAGAAAAAGAGCTTTTAGCTTGGTCTAAAGATTCCAAACACAAACCGATAATCTTACGTGGTGCTAGGCAAGTTGGTAAGTCTTTCGTCGTTAGAAAATTTGCAAAAGAAAACTTCAAAAACTTAGTTGAGATTAATTTTGAAAAAAACCCAGAGCTAAAAGATATTTTTAAATCAGTCGATCCAGAAAAAATCATTGTTTAGATTTTCTAGTTAATGAAGAATTAAAAATATTTTTTTATTTAGGCGGCATGCCAGAAATAATTAGGGATTATCAAAACAGTAGAAAGACTTCAGAGCTTCTAAGTCTTCAGCATTCTATACTAAGCAGTTATAGAGATGATTTTGGCAAATATGCTAAGCGCGCACAAGTAAAATATTTAGAAGAAACTCTCCAAGGTTTACCTAAATTAATAACTGAAAAATTTATATATTCTAAAATTAACCCTGATACTAAATCCACTAATATTAAAGATGCTCTAGATTTGCTAATTAAAGCAAAGGTTATTCATAAAATTAAAAGAGCTAACGGAACGGGTTTGCCTTTTGAAGCTGGCGCTTCTGATAAACATTTCAAGGCGATTATGCTAGATATAGGGCTGGTGCAGAATTTGCTTGGGGTCAGTGATGAAATAATGCTTTCTAAAGATCTAAATTCAATCGCTTCAGGTGCGCTTGCTGAGCAGTTTGTAGGACAGGAGCTTTTGGTCAATGCCCCGCACACTGAAGATAGAAAGCTTTTTTATTGGGAAAGAGAAGATAAAAGTAACGCGGCAGAAATTGACTATCTAATAGCAGTTGGATCCAAACAAATCCCCATCGAGGTAAAATCCACTCACAGAGGAAAACTAAAGAGCTTAAAATATTTTATGAAAAATTTTAATTCCACTTTAGGTTTACGAATATCTACTAATAGGCTGGGTTATCAAGATGATATACTAAGCGTTCCTCTATACGCTATCGCGGAAATTCCAAGATTAATTAAAGAAATAACTAAAGATCCAACATAGTCTTCAATCCTGGACTAGCTTTAAGAACTTTAGGAATTAAGTTAACTATAATAGCTGCTGTAGCTCTGTCACCATGAACACCACCTTTCATCAGAAGGTCGATTGGTGATTTGCCTTTTATCTGAATTCTATCTTCTGATTTAAGTCCTAAAGCGGCTTTAAAAACAAGCGAAATTACCTTTTTCTTCTTTTGATAAGCACTAATAGACTGCTTTATTCCTATTACCTTTTGCCCTTTGATTATTGGTTCAATTTCTTCAGAAACTTTATCAAGTTTAAGTTCAAGCTTATCTTTTAACATCTCAAAAGACTCATTCAAGCCATGATGCTTTATTTTGTTTTGTTTAACTAATTCTTTAAATTCTTTTAGCTTAAGACCAACGCCGATTTTTGCCTGGAATGCTTCCCGGCGCTTTGAAGCATTAATGATTCTTTCTATATGAATGGTATTAATATCATCTACCGCTGTAGTAATTACTAAAGGCAGGAAATCCATAAGGAAACCTGGATTAACACCGGCTCCTAGCACTGTTACTTTATTTGCTTTAGCCAATTTGTCAATTTTCTCAAAAAGTTTTTTATTAGATTTACTTGGATAAACCAACTCTTCGCAAGTAGAAATGACATTTTTCTTGCTTTTGATAATTTCTTCAAGCTGAGGATAAATTGCTTTTAGTGAAGAGTTCGTCGTGAGAATTACAATATCAGCCTTAGTTTCTTTAAGTGCAAATTTAGAATCATCCCTAATTAAGACACCGATTTTATCTTTTTTGATTAAATTGCCAAGATTTAAATTTTTAAGTTTAGGGTTAATATCAATAGCCGCAACTATTTGATATTTCTGCTTAGCTAATAAAAGTTGACTAATCTCAAGCCCTATAGAACCTAGCCCATATTGAATTATTTTTACCTTAGTCTTATTCTTTTTTATCAAACTAAAGTCATTGTATATCTAAAGGCTCAAGAGAAAAAGAAAGAAAAGTTCCCTAAAACTAGGGCTTTTTTCTAAATTCTTTTTTAGAAAAATACCCTTACATTTGTTTGACAATCTTACACTCGTAAGGGTAATATATGAGTATGAGTATTTTAAACAGCCTATCCCCGAAACAAGAAGAGACGGTTGAGACGATTGCCAAGCTTACAGCTAAGCTAAGCTTCCCTCCAACTCTTGATGAAATCTCTTCTGATATGGGCATCACTAAGGGCACGCTCCAGTACCACATGACAGCGCTTCGCAAAAAAGAAGTGATCTCTTGGACACCTGGTGCTGCTAGATCAATAATCATTTTAGATAAAAAGTATTCAAACAATGGTTCTACTCCGGCTGGCAGCGAGTTTGAAGTTAATGAAAGTAAAACTCGCATTCCAGTTCTTGGCAAAATTGCTGCTGGAGCTCCACTCGATGTTTGTGATCAAACAGATGAGTACTTAGAACTTGATTCATATTTTCCTGATGGTTGCTACGCACTTCGCGTTAAAGGTGAGAGCATGATCGATGCTCTTATTTCTGACGGGGATTTAGTATTAATCGAACCAAGGAATACAGCACACAATGGCGAAATTGTTGTTGCGTTAATAGAAGAAGATGCTGCTACATTAAAACGCTTCTTTAAAGAAGAAGATGGAAGTATCAGATTACAACCGGAAAATCCTACGATGAAGCCAATCATGCTTCCTCAAGGTACTAACCTCAAATTACAAGGAATTGTAAAAGGGGTAATCAGAAAAGTTTAATTCGTTGAATAGGATTTAGCGAATAAAGGAGAAATAATATGTCACTTGAAATCGCATTAGAGATAATGTCTAGCTTTGCTATTGCACTGTTTTTGTTTGATAAAGGCTTTGAGCTTAGAAGCTTTTTTAATTAATAGAGGTAACAATAATGAAGGGAAAAATAACTAACTATAGCTCTCATAGCGCTCAAGACGAATTTGGCGCTAGCTTACTATCACTTGCAAGTATCCTTCTTTTCATATTTGCTTGGAGTGCTGGAACGCTTTCAGATCTTGGTCAGTAATCACATATTCTAAAAACTGACACCATTATCAATAAGGAAATATTTGTTAGAAATCCTATTATTAAGGCTTTAGGAGTTACTATTGCCTTGTATGGAAGGAAAACGCAGAGTTGTAATTACTGGTATTGGTCCTGTGACCTCTTTAGGAGAGGGGATCGAAGCTTTTTGGGACGGTCTTAAAAATGGTAGAAGTGGAATCACAAGAGTTGAGATTCCTGATGGCGATAAAATCGATGTGACCATTGGTGGTCAAGTAAAAGATTTTGATATCGCTAAACACTACCCTGAGCCTAAACAAGTTCGCAGCATGCAAAAAGATATGGATATTTGCGTGCAGTTTGCTGTAGTTGCAGCGAAGCTTGCAATTGAAGATTCTAAAATTGATTTTGATAAAGTAGATAGAACTAGAGTTGGTACTTTTGTTGGTACTGGAATTGGTGGTATCGGTACTACTTATCATGATTCAAATACTTTAAAAGAAAGAGGACAAAAAAGACTAGGCGTTCGCTCAATCATAAGACTTATGCCAAATGCTGCTGCTGGTTTTATAGCAATTCTTAACGGTCTTCAAGGAAGAGCAAAATGTGATTCAACAGCTTGCGCTACTGGACTTGATAGTATGATGGATGCTTTTCATTACATCAAATGCGGGAAAGCAGATGTGATGGTAACTGGCGGAACGGAAGCTTGCCTGAATGCTTTTGCGATGGGTTCGTTTTCAAATATGACAGCTCTTTCTAAAAGAGATTGTCCTCCTGAAGAAGCAAGTTGCCCATTTGATAAAAAGCGTGATGGATTTGTAATGTCTGAAGGTGCTTTGGTTTTTGTAATTGAAGAATTGGAGCATGCTAAAGCTCGTGGAGCAGAAATTTATGCTGAGATAGTTGGCTCAGGAGCTAGTTGTGATGCTTATCACATCACTGCTCCTTCAGAGGGCGGCGAAGGCGGCGCGCGTGCAATTGAAGAAGCGCTTCGCGAAGCTGGTATTGAAAATGATAAAGAAAAAGTAGGCTACATCAGCGCGCATGGAACTAGCACACCACTTAACGATGCTAGAGAAACTCTAGCGATTAAAAGAGTCTTTGGTGATCACGCTAAAAAACTTTGTGTTTCAAGTACTAAATCTATGACAGGTCACTTAGTAGGAGCTGCTGGTCCTGTTGGTGTGACTGCTGCTGTTATGGCATGTAAAGAAAATCTAATACCGCCAACTATTAACCTTAAGGATCCTGATCCTGATTGTGATTTAGATTACGTGCCTAATGTTGCTCGTCAAAAAGAAGTACACTATGCACTAGCTCAGTCACTAGGTTTTGGTGGTCATAACACTTGCATTCTAGTTAAAAAGTACGAGAATAATTAGCCTCTCAAAATATATTACTAATCAAGCACTCTGACTCATGAATACAAGTTTACAACTCAAAAAAAGTCATATTCTGAGTTATAAACATCTAATTTATAACTCAATTTCAAGCATTTTATGAGTTATAAAGCAATATGACGTACAATATATCCTTATGGCAACAGCAACTATGGTAGAAAATTACGAAATAAAAGATATAAATCTCGCTGACCTTGGTCAGAAAAGAATAGACTGGGCGGCAAAAGAAATGCCCGTTCTAGCAACGATTAGAGATCGCTTCGCAAAAGAAAAGCCTATTAAGGGTGTGAAAATGGTAGCTTGCGCTCATGTAACTACAGAAACAGCTAATTTAGCTATCGCTTTAAAAGCAGGTGGTATTGATTGCACACTCATTGCTTCAAACCCACTTTCTACTCAAGACGATGTGGCTGCAGCGCTAGTTAAAAATCACGGGATTTCAGTTTACGCAATCAAGGGCGAAAGCACAGAAAAGTATAACGAGCATGTTAATATCGCGCTTGATACAAAACCACAAATCATTATGGATGATGGTTCTGATGTGGTTGCAACTTTAGTAAAAGAAAGACCTGAGCAATTAAAAGATATTATCGGTACGACTGAAGAAACTACGACTGGCATCGTAAGACTTAAAGCTATGGAAAAAGATGGTGTACTGACGTTTCCAGCAATGGCGGTGAATGACAGTCAAACGAAACACCTTTTTGATAATAGATATGGAACTGGTCAATCTACACTAGACGGTATAATTCGTGCAACGAATATTTTACTAGCTGGAAAAACTATGGTTATAGTTGGTTACGGTTGGTGCGGCAAAGGAGCAGCTATGCGCTCTCGCGGTATCGGATCTAATGTAATTGTTACTGAAGTTGATCCTATTAGAGCACTAGAAGCTCAGCTTGACGGTTTTCGCGTGATGCCTATCAATGAGGCAGCTAAAATTGGAGATATTTTCCTAACTGTTACTGGTAATAGACATGTTATTAACAAAGATCATTTCGAGTTAATGAAAGATGGAGCTATCGTTTGTAATTCTGGTCACTTCGATCTTGAACTGGATCTTATCGGCTTAAAAGAAAATTCTAAAGAGATCAAGTCAGTAAGACCATTTACAGAGGAATACCTAAGAAAGTCTGGTGGTTCGGTAATTGTATTAGGTGAAGGTAGATTAATCAATTTAGCGGCAGCAGAAGGCCATCCAGCGGCTGTTATGGATATGAGTTTTGCTAACCAAGCACTTGCAGTTGAACATTTAGTTAAATTTCAAGGTAAACTAGAGAATAAGATTCATACATTACCAAGAGAGCTTGATCAAGAAATTGCTCAAATAAAACTTGACGCGATGAAAGTTCAAATCGATACTTTATCACCTGAAATGGTGGAATATTTAAACTCTTGGACAGTAGGTACTTAAGCTAGTCAGCGACTGAACTCTAAAAAGTATATTTAAATTTGCAATTCTTTTTGCATCTATGTTTTTGTATAGCAGTTTTTATAAAATCTCAAAATCTTTCATCACTCAAAGCTAAAAATTATTCGGGTAGAAAATTTTATTTTTTGATAAGCACTATAAAAAATTGTAGAAAACTTTTTTTTGATTTTTTTGTGGCCCGAAATTAAATATAATTAACTTTGATTTGGTGGCCCGATCTTCTATAGTTTTAAATGTTCATAAGCTAAGCACTATATATGGTGTGTTGATTTTGAAAAAGCTTCTGAACTACGCAAGAATCAAAAAGGAAAATTAATGTCAGATAGCGATATCATAAGAACTTTACTAACTCAAGAACCTGATGCTGACAGTGATTCGAAGCGAGAGCAAGAAGAAGAGAAAAAGAAAGCGCCAAGAGAACTTAGCGGCTCTTCTGAAGACTCAATAAAAATTTACTTAAAAGAGATCGGTAGAATTCCTCTTTTAAAAGCTCAAGAAGAAATAGAACTTGCTAGGCAGATTCTAAAAGGTGGACGTGAAGGCGATGTTGCTAAACGTAAACTTGTACAAGCAAATTTACGTCTTGTAGTTAGTATTGCTAAAAAATATCTAAACCGTGGTCTTCCTTTCCTTGACTTGATTCAAGAAGGTAATCTTGGACTGATAAGAGCAGCTGAAAAATTTGATCACGAAAAAGGATACAAGTTTAGTACATATGCTACTTGGTGGATCAGACAAGGTATCACAAGAAGCCTTGCTGATAAATCTAGAACAATACGTGTTCCTGTGCATATGGTTGAAACTATCAATCGTTATAAAAAAGTATCACGTCAGTTATCACAAGAACTTACACGCAAACCTACAGACGAAGAACTTGCAATGGCTCTTGATGTTTCTATGAAGAAACTAAAAGAGATCATGAATGCAAATAAAACTCCTGTTTCTTTAGAAACTCCACTTGGAAAAGAAGAAGACAGTAAGCTTGCTGATTTTATTGCCGATGGTGAAAAAGCGCAGCCTGATGTAGCTAGCACAGAAATTATGCTTAGAGAGCATATCGAAGAGCTGCTTGTAGACCTTCTTCCAAGAGAAGCTGAAGTTTTAAAACTTAGATACGGTCTTATTGATGGTCAGACTCGCACACTAGAGCAAGTTGGTCAGATCTTTAAGATTACTCGTGAGCGTGTTCGTCAGATTGAATTCAAAGCTATGAAAAAGCTTCGCGAGCCTGCTAAAAGCGAGAAGCTTGAAGGTTACCTATACCAAGTTCAGTAAGAATACAGCAAAAAGACTAAATAAAAACCCTTATTAAAGCTTGATTCCTTGCTTAGGGCTTGCCTTTTAGGTGAATAATATTTTTAACTATTAATTTTCTACTAAAGAATCTTGTTGTGAGGAGGCTTTCTGCGTAAATTAATATCACTATTTCTATCTATAGTTTTTCTATTGCAGGCAAGTTTTTTACCTGCACAAACTGCTTCATTGGAAGAAATTTCTCAAGCAGAATTAGAGCAAGCAGCAATTGCAATTTGTGGCGGTTTAGTTTCAGCGCCTTCAGGCTTTAATCCTGTTGCTGTTTGTCCTGGAGGGCAAATTCAAAATCCCAATATTGCTGCAGGCACTTCAACACCTCCAAATGACCTCAATCCTAATCTTGGAAATACTGGAACTGACATTAGAATTAGAAATCCATTTACAAATACAGGTCCAAGAATTCCCACTGCCATCTCTAGTGCTGTAAGTTTAATGAGAGTAAGTGTTGCTGCAGTTGATCCTCCACGCTCACATATCAATCAAGGTCCGCTTAATATTGGAGCTTCTAAAACTTTAATTAGCACGGTTAGTCATAGTCTTAATTTCAGTGCAGCAGATGGTGGGGTAAATAAATTTGTAATTAATAACTCAAACCTTAGTAACCCTGCTTTCTTTTTTGATCAATATATAATAATCACTGCTGGCACTGATTCTGCCCCAAACTCTATTACAAAAATTAATGGCAGTGAAGCAAATATTAATCTTTCTTTTGCTGGCGAAACAAAAGCTGCCTACATTAAACTTCCTAATCCAGAAATGACCATAAGCGTGACTGGAGCATCTGGAGACTCGCAGCTTGGCATCTATGTTACTAGTGGTCTTGGTGACATTACTATTGCTAACACCACAAATCCTAACGAAACTATCACACCTATCAGCCAGCTAGATCCAGTAGTAAATATTCCTGTTAAAGCTTTTAACTTAGTAACTGGAAGCCCTGTTTTAAATCCTGATGGCAGTAAAACTGTCCAAGTTGTTATTGATACCAGAAATATTCTAGGGACTTTATCAGTAGATCTTGGAGATGGCACAGTAGTGACTCAAGAATCTAACAGTCCTACTATATTTTTTAATCACACATATAGAACAAACTCTGAATTTCCTGTTCAAGCAAATATTATGCAGGGCACTACTATGCTTGGGATTTCAAATCCTGTTATCGTTCCTGTAGCAAGCCTTCCAGAAAGATTCAACACTCCTATTCCTGATAGCCGTGACATCTTTATGAACCCAGGAGCTTTTAACTGCGATCAAAAAGTTTCTACTGCTAAAAAACTAGAACAAGATGCTGATAAAGAACTCTCTGATGTCTTAAATAATACTGCCTTTCAAGCAATTGAAACAATGATAAAAACTAATGACTTTGAAGATAGGACTGATGAATTTAGTTCAGAAATAAATGATATTCAAAATTCACTTTTAAAATCTATGACAAATGCAGAAAATTCAGCAAGCATAATGTCATTTATAAAATCTGATTCTCGCTGCTCTGATATTCATGATGACGCTCAAAGAGTCAAGGACATCGATAACCAAGTTCAAGCTAAGTTAGAAGAATCAAGAGATTATTCCGAACTATTATTTGATGAAGCTTCTGCTAGAGAATTTAACAACAATATCAACACTGCTTACAATGATAACCGTGAAGCTTTTGGAATTAAAGTTGGGATGGGAGGAGTAACAAATCTTTTACTTACACCAATTCCTACTACTGATTTAGATTTTGGAGATATTGGTACACCAATTTTTGATGATCCAAACCCTGTACATATACCAGATGATATTGTAATAACGCCATCGACTCCAATTATTCCAGATATTATAGCGTCCATAGGTGGCTCACAGGATACTGATGGAGATGGTATAAATGATCATGAAGAAATAGAAATGGGTTTAGATCCTCTTAACCCTGATACAGACGGTGATGGCTTAAGTGATGGTGCTGAATTAAATGAACACGCTACAAATCCAAAAGTCCCAGACACTGATAGTGATGGAATTTTAGATGGAGATGAAGTAGAAAAAACAAAGACTGATCCTGGACTTAGAGACACAGACAAGAATGGGATTTTTGATGGTGATGAAGATTCTGATGGTGACGGTGTCTCAAACTCAGATGAAATTAACAAGCTAGGAACTCATCCTCAAAATCCTGATTCTGACGGTGATGGCATTAAAGATGGTGATGAAGATTTTGATGGTGATGGCATTTCTAATGCAGACGAGCTAAACAAAACAGGAACTAACCCTAATGCTAAAGACAGTGATGGTAATGGCATTAACGACATAGATGAAGATTCTGATGGTGATGGCATAGCAAATGGAAAAGAGATTAACGAACTTAAGACAAACCCTGGTAACAGTGACACTGATGGTGATGGGATATCAGATAGCGATGAGATCAAACAAGGAACTAAACCAAATAATGCTGATACTGATGGTGACGGGATACCTGACAATCTAGAAAAAGAACTTGGAACTGACCCAAAAAAATCAGACACTGATGGTGATGGGATTAGGGATGATTTTGAAGACGGGGACAAAGATGGAATTCCAGATTTTGATGAATTATTAGGTCCTGATGGCGAGCTTGGAACTGGAGATGAAACTGATCCTAAAAATCCAGATAGTGATGGTGACGGCATCCCAGATGGAGCTGAAGAAACTACTCAAACTGATCCAAATAATCCAGATACTGATGGTGATGGAATTTCTGATGGTAAAGAAGATAATGATGGTGATGGTTTAACTAACGCAGAAGAAATTGGAAAAAGCAATCCTAATAACAGTGACTCAGATAATGATGGATTGAGTGATGGAAAAGAAAAAGAACTAGGGACTGATCCTGAAAAAAAAGATAGCGATGGTGATGGATTAAGCGATAGTGATGAAGTCAATAAAACAGGCACGGATCCTAAGAAAAAAGATTCTGATGGCAATGGAGTTTCTGATTTTGATGAAAACGCTGATGGCGATGGTATAAGCAACGGAAGAGAGTTATACCCTCCTGAGGGGGTGTCCCCATCTGATCCAAAAAATAAAGATACTGATGGTGATGGGATTGAAGATGGAAGAGAAATAGAAAGTGGTCTCAACCCTTCTAACGCTGATACAGATGGTGACGGACTCACAGATTCAGAAGAAGCAAAACTAGGAACAAACCCAAACTCCAGCGACACAGATAGAGATGGCGTGTCTGATAAAGAAGAATTAGATACGGGCAGTGACCCGCTTAATGAAGACTCCGATGGTGATGGAATTATCGATAGGGACGAAGATAGTGATAATGATGGTGTCGCAGACTTCAGAGAAAAGTTGGGGCGAGATGGTATAAAAGATAGCGGTGATGAGACAGATCCACAAAACCCTGACAGTGATGGTGATGGACTTAGTGATGGTATCGAAGAGTTAACCAAAACAGATCCTAACAAAGCAGATAGTGATGGTGATGGGATCCCTGATGGAGAGGAAGATTCTGATGGAGATGGAATAAGCAACGCTGAAGAGATCGGGAAGACTGATCCTAGTCAAGCAGATAGTGATTATGATGGTCTAAGTGATGGGAAAGAAAAAGAACTCGGCACAGATCCTCGCAGAGATGATAGCGATGGAGATGGAATCGAAGATGGCGAAGAAGTTAAAAATGGCACAAACCCAAGAGATCCTAATGATCCTCCAAAAACTGCTCAAATTATAAATATTGATCAGCCAGGTGCTCCCCCTACAAGCTTTCCTGAAATAATTTTTAGTGAAAGTCCTATTATAACTTTTGATGATCCAACAGAAGATGGCAAAAATCCTGACGACCCACCTGAACCTAAGTCACCAACAGATCTCTTCTTCCCTTTTAACCCAGAAGACATAATTAAAAATCCTACTGGAACTTCTCCTGAAGATCAACCTAAAGATGAGGAGATTGGTGATGATGATGACGAAAGACCAGCTGATGAAGAAAAAGACGAGCCTTTAGAAACACTTTGCGAAAAAGGCACCTATACAAATAAAGGTGTTGCACCAACTGTAGTTCTAGCAGATGACAAACACTTTCACAAACACTTTGAATTTGTTGGACCAGGCACAGTAGAACTATTTAAACCTATCACTGGAAGATTCTTAAGAAAAGAGCTTCAAAAAAGATTGGGAATAGAGCAACTCTATGAATTAACTAATAGAAAACAAACACTAGCTGTTCCAGTAAACCCAGATTATAAAACGCTCAATGATTTAAAAAATCTAACTTTCACAGGAACTACTCCTTTTAGTGATGAAGTCAGTCTTACTCTTAAAATACAGGCTGTTGATGGTGGTGGTAATGAAATTTTAGATTATACCCATCCTATTAAATCAAAAGGTTTATTTACAGGCAAGTGCGGGAAAGCAAAGCCATTTTCTGTAAATTTTGATTTAGCTAAAGTTTTTGCTAAAAATCCTAAACCTCCAGCATTCAAATTTATGCAACCGGGCAAAGGCTTTATTGTAGCCACTGTTGGAATGCCAAATGGCAAAGTCTTATTTAATGTTAGTAACACTTTCAAGATTGAAGAAACAAACATAGGGACGATTGGAATTAAACCTGTAATAAATTTAAGAAATATTCAAGTCAGCAAAAGTCCAGAGGGTAAAGAGTTTACTAAAGCAGAATTAAATCGAAAAGAAAATGAATTTACAACAAACTATACTAAGAAAAAAGCAGACCTTGCCAAACAAGCAAAAGTACTTGCTGATGCATTAGCTACAGAAATTGCAGATATCTACCCTCTTCCAACAGAGCTTGTCGACGTTAAAGTATTAACTACCTTTAACTATTTCCCACCACATCTTAAGATTGTTAAACCAAAAAATGAAGATGGTTTGACACCTGCACAACAAAGAGCAGAAAATTTAAAGAATCTTAAAGACTCTCGTGTCAATGTCTTCTCAAGCGAAAGAGATGATCAAACCGTAGATATTCTGTTATTATTGCTACCTCCTGAAGACATAGGCATCCTAGCTGAAAAGAGCACTCTTGCCTTTGCTGACCTTGGTAGTTTTGATAAATCTGGTGTTGTAAAACTCCCATCTGCAAAAGCTATAGCAGGAATATCAAATAATCAACGTATTAAAAACTATGTTTCTGATGTTCTTCCGATAATATTACATGAGATAGCTCATAGCCTTGGGGTTCTTGCAGAAGGTGATGATACTTGCCCTCCAGCTATTCATAATAGTCAAACAGCATCTCTTGCAGAGGGGTGTAGAGTTACAAAAAAACTAAAAGTTAGTAATACTTGCTACACAGATAAAAGAATGCTCATGGGTCCAGCTTTCCCAAATCCAAGAATAACTCAATGCACTTATGAAAAACTCATGCCCAAATTAATAGGAATATTTGAAGATAAGCCACGCAAACCAGTAAGAAAAACAAGAAAGAAACAGCAAGTCCAACAATCTGCTGTGAAAAGCTCTTTAATCAGACTAGAAATATCCAGAGATGGGCAAAGCGCTAAGTTTCTACCTGCTTTTGATGTCAACTTAGAGCCAAGCAATTTTAGTGATGATCCAGAAGACGCTTGGACACTTGATCTAAGAAACTCAAATAATGAGTCATTAGATAAACTCTTTATCAATGATATAAATCTTGAAAACCCTATTGCAGATCTTGGTTTTGAAGTTGATAAAATATTCAAAGATTACGTGATCCCACTGAACAGTGATCTAAGCAAGCTAGTCTTTATAAACCCTAAAGGCAATGAAATAGCAGAACTAAAATATACTAAAGAAAAACCAAGTGTTGAAATAACACAAGTCGAAAAAATAAAAACTGGGAAAGCCAATAAACTTAGAATTTCATGGGAAGGCAATGATCCTAATAATAATGACCTGCTTTATTCTATATATGTAGGTGACCGCCCAGATGATTTAACGCTTTATAGTGAGTTGATGGAAACTTCTAAGACTATTGCTGAACTTAGCTTACTAAGTCAAAAAATGAATTTTGTAAAAGTGATGGTTACAAACGGTTCTAGAAGCGGAGATAGTGAAATCAAAAATATCAAACAAGAAATGAAAGCTTTAAAAAAAAGAAGAAAGAAACGTAAAAGATAGTCTATCTACTACCCTTTTGATAAAGATCCACAGCTAAAATCTCTATTGCACCATTCTTTGTTCTTCTTTGAGAACTAATTACACTTAATTCTAGTTTTCGCCCAACAAAATATCTAAATTGCTGCTCGTCCACGCCTTCTTTTTTAGGATAATCTTTACTACCTACAATCACACTTGGATCCTTTACTCTTTCTATAAGATCAATATCATGCTCTGTTAAAGGACTTGTTGGACTTGTGCGCACAAAGAGCTTCAATCCTTTGATATCTGTTTTCTCATCAGGGTCAATATCAAAAATCTTAGAAATTTCTTCATCCGGCTTAGCAGAAGCAACTATAAAAGTTTGTCCACCTTTATAAATAGCGTGTAGAATTCTTGCTGCCTTGGTCTTTACTGTCTGTATATCCTCTATCAGTGCAGAACTATTAATCTTAGTACCTTTACTAAGCATCACTAGAGCTGGATCATCCTCCGAATCTAGAGGAGTTAAACTTCCTTGGTGAATTTTTTGAACTTTTTCTCGATAAGCGTCCTCTGCTTGATTAAATAAAAGCTCTAAAGAATAGCTAGCCCCTGATGGAAGCTTTAATTCAGCATTTAAAGCACCATTTTTATCAAAGACACTCCCAAAATCTCCATAGTGAGTATCTATTTTTAAATCACCAGAATTTAATGAGAATCTAGGCTTTATAATAGTATTTTTATCCAAACCTAGCCAAGATAAAAGCTCTGCTTTTGTTTCTTTAAATGAAGCACTAGTGTTTAAGGCATCATAAAAATCAGCTAAAGCTCTGCGTCCATCTTTTGTTTCTGCAGAGAGCTTTTGACTAAGATCACGTATGCTTTCAGGATTTAAATTATCTTCCTCTATATTCTTCTTAACTTCAGCTATAGCTGCTTTTAAGTCTGCTAAAGGCTTAGCTAAACTTTTATCACTTTGAATTTTTCTGGAGAAGTTAGTCAGAAGTGCTTTTATTTTGTCAGACTTAGCTTTATGAGTTGTTTTAGTTAAGGTATTTGAACTTTTGCTAGCCTCTTGAATTGCGAGCCCTGGAAGGCTTAAAGGGGGGCTTGTATCAATCGGAGCATCTTTTACTTTTAATTTTGGATCAAGCTGTTTTAGTCCTGGCTCCTTATTTGATTTTTTAGCAGTAGGGGCTTTTATAGGTGTTTTAGTATCAGGAGCTTTTTTACAGCCAGGCAATAACGCGGCACCAAGAGCCATCAGTGAAGCTGTCCCTATACGGAGTCTTCTGTTGTGATTTCCTATTCCACTCATACTTATAATCCTAGCATAGTTATGTATATACCCAAAGGGTGCTATTACCTATTTTAAGAGGGTTTTTACCTAGTAAAAGCCTAATAAAGTCACAAATCTTTTTCATGTACAATAGAACAAGATTTTAAATGCAAGATATTAAATACAGGCGTATATTACTTAAACTAAGTGGAGAGGCTCTGATGGGCAACGATGGCTACGGGATTAACCCTGGCATCGTTGAAAGAATCGCTGAAGAAATTTCTATGGTAACTAAACTTGGTGTTCAAGTTTGCGTAGTCGTTGGTGGCGGTAATATTTTTAGAGGCTTACAGAAATCTACTGAGCTTGGCATGGATAGAGCTGCAGCTGATTATGTAGGCATGCTTGCAACAATTATGAACTCACTTGTTATGCAAGGAGTCTTGGAAAAATACGGAATAGCAACACGCATGCTAACAGCTATCGAGATGAACTCAATCGCTGAGCCATATATTCGCCGCCGAGCAATGCGTCACCTAGAAAAAGGTAGAGTAGTTATTTTTGGTGGTGGTACTGGTAATCCATTCTTCACAACTGATACAGCATCTGCGCTCCGCGCTACAGAAATGGATTGTGATTTAATGCTTATGGCTAAAAATGGTGTGGATGGCGTCTACGACAAAGATCCTAATAAAGATAAAACAGCTGAAAAATACGACAAGCTAACTTATAATGATGTGCTTACTAAAGATCTTCAGGTAATGGACGCGGCTGCAATAGCTCTATGCCGCGAGAATCAAATACCAATCGCTGTCTTTGATTTTGCTAGACCTGGTGCTGTAAGAGATATCGTACATGGCTTGGATGTTGGTAGTATTATCGCTTAATTTTTTCTTTTAACTTTTTTTGGGGTCAACAGGCTTACTATCTAGCAAAGGTATTTTCACTTCAACTATTACTGGTTTTCTTTTTGCAATGCTACCTCTGCTTAGAAGCTGCACTGCTCCTTTTATTGCAGCAACTGAACTTAAAATACTACTTTGACCAATAGAATCACCACCATCGCTAGTGCTTATTGCTCTTTTATTAAAATCAAATAACTTAGATGCTTGATCTTTACTGATTTCCCCCAAATTTTTAATGGTAATTAGAGCAAATTTTTGATCTTCAGAAAAAGTAGTCTTAATAGAAATCTGATCTTGAAATTCTTCACGATATTCCATAGGAAGCTTTGATACAGCATCAATTGCATTTTGTAAAATATTTGAAAGCATTCTATTAAACTTGCGTTTATCAGTGATAAATGACAAGTCCTCTTTAATGCTTGTTTTAGCTCTAGATTTTATTTTCTTTAAAGCCATCTGCCCCTTAAAGTCTCTGTAAATTTCTGTTACAGACTTATTAAGTTCAGCTGACTCCCAGATAGGCAACTCTGCGCCATGCTTTAAAAAATCTCCAAGCTCAGCAGCTAATAATCCAAGTCTCTTTGTACCCTTACGCATCTCTTCTAAATATTTCTCTTGCTTAGGACTCATATTTCCAGTTCTTGCAAGTAAGTCTCCATAAGTGATTGATGCTGTAAGTGGATTATTAAACTCATGTAGTAATGTTTTAAGAAACTCATAAAAATCTCTATTTACCTTAATACCTTGCTGTAAATAATGAACAGAAGTATCAGTTACTTTAATTCGAGAGCTTGCTTCCTTCCTCATTGCATCAATATCACTTTGATCATAAACAGAAGGTGGTCTAGTGCTAGTAGTGCTCAAACTTTTTTCTGGCTCAAGACCAGGTCTACTTCTTTGACCTTTATCACCAGGCCTTAAAGACCATTTAGAGTCACCTAAACTTCTTGCTGCAGCTTCAGATTCAAAGCCCATAATTTTCCCCTTTATAGTTTGTTAACAATATTAGAATGAAATGCTCCGATTCTTATTATTTTTAATAATTGAATTTAATATGTATCTAAATATAGCGACCCGATAGTAGCTTGATAAGACTCTATTTAAGAGCTTTAGTTCCAGGCTTTGAGTTATTACTTAATACCATTTTCTTCAAAAAGCTCATTCTGTGGTGCTGGCAGGGACCGAACTTATCTATAGCTTGTCTATGCACTTCTGTGCCATAACCGACATTAGTATCCCATGCATATTCAGGAAAATCCTTAGCAAGATCTTTCATATAGTTATCGCGAATTTCTTTAGCAATGTTACTCGCTGCTGCTATCATCGCAGATTTACTATCACCTTTAACGACAGAGATTTGCTCAACTATTTCTAAACCAGCTGCGCCATACTCACTAAGTAAAAACATCTCTAAACCTAGAATTGTTTTAGGTCCATCAACTAAAACCACTATTACTTTAGGAAATTTGCCTTCAGTTAAATTTTCAAAGCCACCTAAAATTTGCTTTAGGTTATTTGTCATTGAATTCCAAATACAATTAACTATCCCTATCTTATCCACCTCATCAGCTGGCTGAAAATCAATTGACCAGAGAGTCTGAGGATATTTTTTAAGAGAAGAGCAAAGCTCTTCACGTTTTTTATGAGCCACTTTTTTACTATCATTTAAAAGTTCTAGGCGCTCATTACTAAGTTTTTGGATTTTATCTTTTGCAAATTTAGAAAAATCAAATATAGAGTACGCGCCTGTACATAAAGGACCGGCAAAAGAGCCGCGCCCTACCTCATCAACTCCAACAATCAAAAAATCATCATCACTATAGCCATCACTAAGATATTTTTTCTGCGTCTTTTTTAAAATCTCTTTATCGTATTTAATTAGTGATTTTAAAATTGACATCTCTTTCCTTACAGATCTTTCTGACTAAGCTCTCTTGCTAAGTCTAGTCTAGCGCCAGAAAAGAATTCCATAAAGAGCTTACGGTAATCTTCTGAGACTTCCTTCCCGCACATTATTGTGCAGGATCTAAGTAGTCTTACATACTCTCTAAAGATTAAAAATTCTTCCTCTTTAAGTTCTTTTTCCTTTAAAGGGACTTCCTCACCATTAAAAGCCCTAAGGTATCTATCAGATTTTTGGAAAGTCACTATGCATCTTTTAAGGTTAGAAGCAAGCGCTTTGGATTTTTCAGACATCCTAGCTAAAACAGGTTCTAAGCGACTAAAGAAATCTTCATCATAGTCTTTGAGTTTTAAATTTAGTGCCTCAATATCGATAACCTGATATTAACACCAGTCATTGCGATCACCACGTCGCTGGCGCTCCTCGTGATGACACCCGTCATTGCGAGCTCCATGGGAGCGTGGCAATACAAAATGTCACAAATTTAGCTCTGGTACCCTGCTGCTACACTTATATAGAAATGAATAAGGGTGAAATTAAAAAAATAAAGCTAAATGATTTTGAGCCAAACGTTCTTAAGTTCAATACTGATGGCTTGATTCCAGCTATTGCACAAGATTATAAGGACAATACTGTTTTAATGATGGCTTGGATGAACGAAGAGTCTATTAAAAAATCATTCGAGCTAAAGCAGGCTGTATACTACTCCCGCTCTCGTCAAGAAATCTGGCACAAAGGAGCCACTAGCGGTCACTTTCAAAATATAAAAGAATTTTATTATGACTGTGATAGTGACACGATATTAATTAAAGTTGAGCAACTAGGAGATATTGCTTGCCATAGAGGTACGCGCAGTTGTTTTAATAGCCAAGTAGAAATTTAAAGTTTTAAAAATATCTTTCAATGCAAAGCTTAAAAGCACAAGCTATCATAAATCTTAAGCATGAAAATTGGCTACCTAGGACCTGAAGAATCTTATACGCATATCGCTGCAAAAAATATTTTTGCTAATTATAAAGATATAGATTTTAAAAGCCATTCAAGCATCAGTGAGCTTATAGAAAAACTAGCTGCTGGTGATTTGAATCAGGCGATTGTACCTATTGAAAACTCAATTGAGGGCGGGGTTAACGAAACCATGGATGCCCTAGTTAAAGTTGAAGGGATATACATTTGCCACGAGTATAATATGCCTATTAAGCACGCTCTTTTAAGCAAAACTACTGACTCTATCTCAGGCATTAAAAAAATATACGCGCACCCACAAACACTAGCGCAGTGCAGAAACTATATTAAAGAAAACTGCAGTGATGCTAAGCTCGAGAATAGCTCAAGCAATAGCGCAGCAGCTCTCCATCTTTCAAAGAGTGCTGAGGATGGAGCTGCAACAATAGCTTCTGAGTCAAGTGCTGAGATTTATGGCTTAAAGGTTCTAGATAAAGAAATTAATGATGAGCCCAATAACGAGACAAAATTCTATGTTTTAGGCAAAGATCCTATGCCACCAAGCGCTAAGGATAAAACTACTATTGTTTTTAAAATTAAAGACGAGCCTGGATCACTGATTAAGGTGCTCGAGCATTTTAATAAGCAAAACATCAACCTTTCTAAAATTGAGTCTCGTCCATCAAAAAAACAGCTTGGTGAGTACACTTTCTATGTAGATTTAGATATTCATAAAGAGGACCCTAGTTACGCGGAAGCTTTAAAAAATGTGAAGCTCTCACTTAGCTATTATCGTTGGCTTGGTTCATATAATCTCATAGACTAAAGCTCCTAAAGTTTAGAGTCAGGTATATAATGATATTGCGCGTTAATGAGCTTATTTAGATACAGGCTATTTCAAATCATTGCTGTACTTGCTTTTACAGCTATATTTGGTCGTCTATTTTACTTGCAAATAATTCAAGGAGATAAGCTCTCTAAAGAAGCAAGGCGCAATCAAGTTAAAGCTGAAGATAGAATTTTCCGTGGAGATATTGTTGATCGTATAGGCAAAGTACTAGCCTTAGATGTTAGCAGGTACACTCTAGAGTACAACCCACGCAATACTACTGAAAATAGAGATGTTCTAGCTAAAGAGCTTTGTAAAATTGTAAAAATTGATCCTAAACTTATATATAAAAATAGTAGTCATATTCTTGCTAATAACATTGAAAAAGAAGACGCCAAAAAAATTCAAAAATTAGGCTCGCAGCTTATAAGTCTTCGTAAAACCAGTGCTAGATTCTATCCTGAGATGTATATGGCATCACAAATCATTGGTTATGTAGATCTTTATGGAAAAGCGCGCAAAGGCATAGAGGCTAAATTTGAAAAATATCTTTTAAAACATCCTAAACAGAATCTTAAGTTAAGTATCGATTCTAGACTTCAAGCTTTAACTGAAAAAGCACTTATAAAAAGAATCCGAGAAACAAAAGCAAAACGAGGAACTGCTCTTGTGATGGATTCAAAAACTGGCGAGCTTTTAGCTTGGGCTGTTGAGCCTGGCTACAACCCTAATAAATATTTCGCAGCTCCTGCTAATCAAGTCAAGAACTGGAGTGTAATAGATGTTTACCAGCCTGGTTCAATCTTTAAAATACTTACAGTATCAGCAGCCTTAGAATCTAAAACTGTTAATGAGGATTATAAATTTAAAGATAATGGTTTTATAAAAGTAGACAATTGGCGAATCTCAAACCATGATTACTCTCCAAGCCTTTATAAACCTGAAGAACTTGGACTTACTGAACTCTTTGCAAGATCAAGTAATCCTTTTGCTGCATACCTTGCTATGCAAATTGGCGCAGAGACTTTTTATAAATATATTAAAGCTTTTGGCATAGGCTCTCAGACAGGCATAGAACTAGTTGGTGAGTCTAAAGGCATACTTAAAAATTATAAAAAATGGCGTAAATCTGATATCGCATCAACTGGAATCGGGCAAGGCGCTCTTTCAGCAACACCACTACAAATTATTAGTGCTGTTAATGCTGTAGCCAATCATGGTGTTTGGGTAAAACCAACTTTACTTAAAGGTAGTGGCTCAGACAATGCCTTTATAGAAAAGTATCTCTCTAAAAATAAAAAACGTGACAAAAGAATTATCTCTGAACAAACAGCCGACAAGGTTACAGCAATGCTAAAAAAATCTATTGCATATAACCTAAAAGAAAAACACTCGAGAGCTGGTAGGGTCAAAGGTCTAAAAGTAGCCGGCAAAACTGGAACCGCTCAGAAACCTAAACCTAGTGGTGGTTACTATGGTAATAAAACCATCGCTTCCTTTATAGGTTACTTCGATATTAATAATAAAAGATACATCTCGCTTGTAGTTATCGATGATCCAGAGACTGATGGTCGCTGGGGTGATACTGTAGCTGGACCTTTATTTAATGAGGTCGCTAGTTTTGTTAAAAATATTTATTCTCTAAACTAAAAAATTAAGCAAAAGATAAAGGGTCCTTGGCTATTGAAGCGCTAGCTTTAAAAAGATCTCTTGGATCAATTTTAGGATCAGCCCATCTTGTTTCCCAGTGCAAGTGAGGACCAGTGCTATGACCTTTACTACCAACTTGCCCCAAAGTCTCGCCTTTGCTTAGAAAGTCTCCAGGATTTACAGTCGCTTTATCATTATGTCCAAAAACTGAATATAAAATTTTACCGTCTGGCTGAACTGTTTGTGGGTGCGCAACTATTACAGACTGCGATCCCATTCCTTTAATATTTCCTACATAAGCTACTTGACCAGCCCATGGTGACTGGATTGGAGCACCTTGCCTTGCTGCAATATCAACACCCATATGTGAATGTTTATGACCAGAAATAGGGTGCGATCTCCCTGCATGCCCTTGAGACATATCACTAAAATGCGAGCTTACTTTTCCTTTAACTGGAAAATGCGCAAGATCAAAAGGTCTTGATTTAATCATGCCTGAATTCATAGTAGGCGGCATTGACCAAAGACCATTAAAGTTACTTGAGTTTCCATTTTGAGCTGCAATGTTTTTTAACATAGTTAACATGCCCATATTGAGCATATTACTAGAACCGCTAATAGCATTTGCTGCTTTAGATGGATCATTAGCAAAAAGCGTCATTGAACCTGCTGCCATTTGATTCTTAACTAAGGCGCTCATCATCGCTTGAAAATCTTGCGCCGACGCCGCGCCAAAACCTTGCTGGGTCTTTTGCCCTTGATCGAGTTTGATATGGCCTTCAAGACGGCTTTCTAAAGCCTTCATCTTTGCCTCTGCTGCTGCAGCGGATAGTCCTGCACTATGCATATGCCTAAGAATAAGCGACTTATGTTAAGTGAGGGTTAAGCCCAGAAGCCTTGTCAATCGAGCATTTTGGCATTAGAATATACTTGTTAGCTGAATCATGCTCGATAATCTTCAAGAAAGAGAAAAGAACCTACTCGCAATAATTTTTGCAATAGTAGTACTTGCTCTTTTTTGGTTTGTTGCCAAGCCTACAGTAGATAAAAATAAGGCGATTAAAAAAGAGATTATTGAACTTCAGGAAATGCTCGATGCGCCTCAAGTATCTAAAGAAGATTTAGATAAATTACAAAGCGAAATTAAATCAATTGAATATGGCATCAATGCTTTAAAAGTTCAAATCCCAAAAACTGAGAAGCGTGGATTTTTAATTCGTGACTTAGAATCACTCACTCAATTAAATAGTGTTGAAATTATTAGCTTTGTGCCTAAAGAAGCTATCTCAGTTACTCTAGGCGGTAAAGAAATTACAGATAAACTAAAAAGATTTTTACGTAAAAAGAAAAAAGCAGCAGTCAAAGCTAAAGTGCTTAAAACAGTTATTAACATTGACTCTAACGGTCAATTTGAACAATACAATAAACTCTTCGCTGATATCATGAAATATCACCGAGCAGTAGAAATTGGAGATATTTCAGTTAGTAAATCTGGTGCTGCTGCATCTCTTGGTGTAGATAAGCGTTTCGCTAAATCCAGAACAGAGTCTGGAATATTAGAGCAAATGAAGAATAACGATCTAAATGTTAGCTTCTCTCTCTTTGCATTTACTTCAATAGAAGACCAAGAAGATTACCAAGCAACTATTGGTAGAAAATTTTAACGTTTATAAGTTTGTTCTAGATAGCCTTGATAATTTCTAGCTACTTCCTCTATGCTATCTCCACCAAATTTTTCTAAAAATGATCTAGCTAAAGCATAAGCTAGCATAGCCTCTAAAACCACTCCAGCAGCTGGCACCACACAAACATCAGATCTTTCATAATGAGATTTTGATTGAGATTTTGTAGCTATATCAACAGAGTTTAATTGTTTAACAACTGTAGGAATAGGTTTTACAGCCACCTTGCAAGTAACGGGCATACCATTAGTCATCCCGCCTTCAAGCCCACCCAAGTTATTTGTATTTCTAAAATATCTAAAGTCAAATGGCTTTTTATATTCATCTCCATGAAAATCAATTGAATCAGCATCACCACTTGCATCCTGGTGTCCAGCAAAACTTTCATTCACAAATAGTTCATCATGAACTTTGGTACCAGCTGTGTAAGCCACATCTTTCCCCAAACCAATTTCTACAGATTTTACAGTATGCACGCTCATTAGTGCTTTTGCGATATCGCCATCAAGCTTTCTATCCCATTGAACATGACTACCTAAACCTATAGGCACTCCTGTTGCAAAAACTTCTATAAGACCACCTAGACTATCGCCTTCTTTACGAATAGCATCGATATGCTTTTTCATGGCTTCACTAAGCTTATCTGAATAGCATCTGACTTCTGAATCCTCTACTTTATCTCTAAACTTCTTAAAATCAGCGCCCATGCGATCAAGTTTCTTGCCTTCTATAAGTCCATCCTGAAGCTCTTTTTCATCAAGTCCAATCTCGCCAATACGCAAAACATGAGAAAAAATATTAATGCCAAAGAGAGAGAGAAGTTTCTTGCAAACTCCACCAACTGCAACACGTGATGTTGTTTCTCTAGCTGATGATCTTTCTAGAATATCTCTAATATCCTCTACGTTATACTTCATTGCACCAGCCAAATCAGCGTGACCTGGTCTAGCATTTGTAAAAAGTTTTTCTTCTAATTCTTCTTTTACTTTAGGATCGCTTTCATCAACAGCAGCTGCGCTCATTACATTAAGCCATTTTTGGTGATCTTTATTTAAAAGTTTCATGCCAATTGGCGCGCCACCAAAGGTTCTTGCATGTCTAATTCCAGCTGTGAAAATCACCTTATCAGTCTCAATTTTCATGCGCCCACCACGACCATAACCACCCTGACGGCGCTTAAGGTCAGTATCAATATCTTCAGCACTAAGTGGCATGTTAGAAGGTATTCCTTCTAGAATAATGTTTAATTCAGGTCCATGCGACTCACCAGATGTTAGGAATCTGAGATCCATGCTTAACGGTAACTCCTACTCTTGACCCAACGCAAAATATGCAACCAGCCATTTAGTAATTTAGATCTGCTATCAAGCGCTGCTTCAAGATCCATTCTCTCTTGCACGCTGATATTGGTTCTACGCAACTTGTGCTTAATATAATTTACCCTTCTTGAGTCATCTGCTATCTGTCTTTGAGCGTAGCGAAAATTAAAGGCTTTTCTACGAACGCCTCTACGAGATTTACTATCTTTTACCTCAATCTCTTCAGGCTCATCAGCGCCATCATCTAAATCTTCAGGTAGCTCACCGATCTCATCTTCTATTGATTTAATCAGAGAAGAACCCTCTAGATCTTCTTTTTCAGCAGCTTCATCTCTTAGATATTCAGTGACATCAACAGAGAATTCACCATCATTCTCTTTTTTCTTATCTTTCTTGGCTTTAAAACGATCTTTTCTAGACTGACGACCCTCTCTTCTCTTGTCGTCTTTATTATAGGGAACCGCTTTCTTATCTTCAGTTTTTTCTGACTTCTCTTCTTGAACTTCTTCTTGAACTTCTTTTTTAGCTAGCTTGGCTTCAGGCTTCTCTTCTTTTGCCTCTTCTTCTTTAGGCTTTACAGCTTTCTTAGCTTTAACAGTCTTTGTTTTTTTAATAGCAGGCTTTTTATCATCTTTAACTTTAACTGCTTTCTTAGCTAACTTTTCAGCTTTTAGCTCTTCTTTTTCTGCAGTCTCTTGGCTTCTTACAAGCTGTAAAATTGCCTTGATATCCTTGCTAGTTTTACCAGCAGCTCTTAGTTTGACAATCTCTTTAACCATGTCAACATTAGACTCTTCTACATGAGTTCTATTTTTGACTTTTTCAGTTGGAATCTCAAAATCACGTACGTATTTCTTTAGCAAAGCATCAGCTACATTGAGCTGAGCTGCTAACTCCTTTACGCTAATTAGAGTTGCGTTTTCAGTTTTTTTAGACATTTAACACCTAATTTTACTTAGCTTGTTTATTTCTTTTTTGGTTTTGCTTTCTTCTACGGCCTTTTTTCAGCTCTGTACTAGTTATACCCGATTTTAAGGTTGGGTAGGTTTTAATAGCTTTTGTACTTACAGTTATTTTTTGTTTAACACCATCGATGATAGCCGTGATTGTTTGTAAGTTTACTTTAAATTTTCTTCTACTAGTTGGATTAAAGTGAGCACGTAAGAACGAGTACGTCTTACCTTTTCCGTCTTTTTTACCAGTAATTGCACATTTTCTACTCATTAATAACCTCTCTGTACTCTTTGCGTCATGATGAATGGCATCAGGCCTAGAGCTCTTGCGCGCTTAATTGCTTTAGAGATCGCTCTATGTCTCTTAGCAGTTGTACCAGTACCTCTGCGGCCAGTAATCTTTCCGCGCGAGTTTACGTACATAGAAAGTAATTCAACGTTTTTGTAATCGATAGTCTCATCAGCTGGCTTTCTTCGCCTCTTCGAGTTATCGTTTCTATTGTTATTATTGTTTCTACTAAACGCCATCAGACTAGCAATTGTATCAAGGCCTTGTGCCGACTTGCAAGTACTGCAGTATTTATAGGTTTTTTTAAGGATCTAAGAGCCAAGAACTAGGCTTTATAGGCATTGTGCGAGCAATAAAGCTCCCAAGTATTTACAAGTAGCATAGCTATTGTCATTGGTCCAACACCACCTGGCACTGGAGTTATATGTAATACATGCTGCGCATGTGCGAAATCAACATCTCCAGATAATTGTTTTTTACCATCAATTTCCTCAGCATTGATTCCAACATCAATCACCACAGCCCCATCTTTTAAACTTGAGCCTTTAACAAATTCTTTTCTACCAATTGCAGCAACAACAATATCTGCTGCCTGAATTTCTTCTTCTAAATTTTGAGTTCGACTATGAGCCAAAGTCACTGTTGCGTTTGCTTTAGATAAAAGCATAGCCATAGGTTTACCAACTAAATTACTTCGTCCAATTACTATCGCTTTCTTTCCAGAGATCTCAAGACCCGTTCTTTTTATAAGCTCCATGCATCCCTTTGGGGTGCAGGGTTCTATAGCATCACGGTAAGCAAGAAGTTTCCCTTGATTAATAGTAGTTAAACCATCAGCATCTTTTTCTGGCGCTATATGATCAATAATCTCATCAGTATCAGCTTTAAGACCTTCAGGCAAAGGAAGCTGAAGAAGTATCCCATCTACTTTCTCATCAGCGTTATGCTTCTCAATAACTTTTATAAGCTCTTCTTTACTAGCACTGTCTGGCAGTTCATCTTTAAAAGATAGAAAGCCCACTTCCTCACATTTTTTCTGTTTATTGCGCACATAGTAATGACTAGCAGCATCGTCCCCAACGATAATTACAGCGAGCCCAGGCTTGCGAGCATCAACCCCCAAAGACGCAACTTTCTTAGAGAGGTCATCTCTAATCTCCTGCGAAATTGCTTTTCCGTCTATGAGTTTTGCTGTCATGGTTTTAGTCACTGAGAAGATTATACCCGCGTAGCTTCATTTTCAGCCAAAAGTTCAGAAAGTTTTATCAGATTAGACTTTCTATCTAATGTAGACTCAAGAGTTTTTAAAGACAATCTGCGCGTTCTATCTTTTTGGACATTATTAAAAGCTTCTCTTTCCACAAGCACATGAGGAAGCTTTCTCTTACCTAAAACCTGAAAATGGAAAGTACCTAAACCAGATTGTAACTTATAAATAGGTGGCTCGGAAATAGCTTTGCCTTTTTGATCTTTAACTTCTTTAGAGAAATAACCATGATCCTTTGTAGCTCTCTCAAGAACTTTCTTTTTATTTACTACAAAAACTTTCCCACCTCGACCGATAAAGTCATCTGTCACATAATGGCTTGCACAAAAATTACACGGGAATAATTGTTCAGGTCTTAAAAACTTAAGATATTTATCACCTTGGTCATTAAGACCCCAAGGATTTCTATTAAGAAAAATATAATCTAATTTATCTCCCTTAGTAGCGTCCTCAGAGGTATTCACTTCAGCACACCTTCTTATACCAAAAGGAATATCCACATTAGCGCCTTTAAAGATTTTTAGATTTTCAGTGCCCGCATTGTAAACAAAAACTGCTTTATATTTGGCATCAGAAAGTGGTGCATAAGGTTTTAGTGACTCCGCCATCAATGCAGCAAACAATCTAGACAAAGCATATTGAGCTTTAGTGCTTGGTTTATTTAAGCCTTTAAGCTCTTGCAAGCCTTTCACTAGTTCTTTATCTTGCTCAAGGCTATCAAGCCTAAGATGATTGTTTTCTGGTGGCTCATATCTTACTAAAGAACCATCCCTGCTTGGCAAAGTTTTACCAGCAAAAAGATCTCTTGCAAGTTCAAGTGGCATAGAAGTTTTTCTTAAAATACTTAATTGATTCTGACTTGTTTTACTGAGGCTAAGACTAGGATCACGACCATAGACCTTCTTTAAAAGTGCCAAAAGTTTCGGTTTAGTTTGTGCAACAGGTCCCATGGAGTAAATCACATAAAAGGATACAATTTGGGCAAAGCATTTACAAGCTCTTTTAGTCTAGATTTAAAGAATTTAATGTAACAACATCACAGTGAGAATTACTGTTAATCACCTTCCCGCCAAGTGATCCTTCGATTTTGAGATAAGGCAGCTCATCTGTATTGATTATTCTGTAATAGACCTTTCCAGAGGGGCTATCCATAGTAGTTACCGAGTTATCATTATTAATTGGGTTATTCTCTTCTAAAAAAGCTCTTGGCTTATCGTCAGGCAGAAGAATAACTAGTTTGCCTTGATTCTTAACTAAATCTAGTAAGTAATTTCTCGCACAGTCCGAGCAAGGCACAAGCATCTCAGGATCATGCTCACGCTCATCCTCAGGCTCTCTGTATAAAAAGATTAGATCTAAATGTTCATTTTTAAGGTCATATGATTTAGCTGATAGACTCGCCTGCTTTTCAGCGCAACGTCTGTGATAAGGATCACTAAGATGCTCTGGATCTTCAGGATCTAAATTTGCGCCTGCATGCAAGTGAAAATGCTTAGCAATGTCATAAGCCAAAATAGAGCTGTAAGAAGCATTTGAATGCGGACTATGTGAGTCTTTGCTTTTTTCTTTAAGAGCATTAAAAAGTAGACCTAGACCTTTAGCTTCTTTTTTTGAGAACTTTTTAAATTGATCTAGTTTTATAGACTTACAGATATTTTTTACATCAGCTTCCTTCTCTAAAAACTCAAGTTTCTCTCCGGTTTGGCTAGGGTCTGATTTATTAGTCTTGTTAACTACCATTATCTGGGGTTATTTATATACCCTAATTCAATCAGTTCTAACAAAGATTTAGAAATCCTGTCCTAGATGTCGTTATGATTTAAATTTTCATACCCTTTTCTGAGGAGCGCTAGCCTAGCGTCCTTTGAAATTAACTCATTATAAAGCAAAAATTGAGCTAAGCGGGCACTGAAGAATAAGGGTATGAAAATTTAAAAGCTAGTTGTTTTCTTGAACAGGATTTCTAAACCTAGTAATATTTGGTTGAAACAAAAGCTCAATAGTGCCAACAGGACCCGAACGTTGTTTCGCTATGATAATTTCAGCAACACCAGCTTTTTCAGACTCAGGATTATAATAATCATCACGATAAACAAACATAACAATATCAGCATCCTGCTCAATCGAACCTGATTCACGCAAATCTGATAACATTGGGCGCTTGTCTTGTCTTGCTTCAACAGCCCTTGATAACTGTGATAAAGCAACAACAGGAACATCAAGTTCGCGAGCTAAAAGTTTTAAACCACGAGAAATTTCTGAAATTTGGTTCATTCTATTATCATTAGATTTTCCATGCATAAGCTGAAGATAATCAATAACAATCAAACCTAAATCACCATGCTCAGCTTTTAGTCTACGGCACTTACCGCGAATTTCCATAATACTCAAACCAGCTGAATCATCTATAAATATTGGTGCTTCACCAATATCACTCATAGCCTGACCTAAACGAGTCCAATCCTCAGGATACATTTGACCAGTACGAATTCTATTACTATCAACTTGCGCGCGACTACAAAGCATACGCTGAACTAGCTGCTCTTTACTCATCTCTAAACTAAAAATTGCAACAGGTCTTCTATCAATCATCGCAACACTTTCAGCAATACCTGTACAGAGAGCTGTGTTATGCACGCAAATATCATTCGAAACAAAATTATGAGTATCTGGAATTGTTAAATCATAGACTTGTTCTTTTCCAAGATAGTTTATAGAAACAACCTCATCCCAATAAACATCACTTTCAGCAATATCTAATAATTCCTTAGCACTTAGAGCTTCAGCAATAGCTTTTAACCTTCTACGACTTAAAGCTCTTTTATGAGGATGAATATTGGTAAAACCCTTTATTCCTGCTCTTTTTGCAAGTGAAGTCCAAGACTCAGTTCCTTTAAGCTCTTCTATCTTCTTCCAAATCTCCAGAGGAACTAAATCCCTATTAAAGTGTTCTTTTTTATCTTTCAGAGAATCTTCAACTTTTTTAAGAGCGTCCTCCTTTCCAAAAATCCCAATATCATTAATAAAACTCTTAATAGAGTGTTGATCTGTAACATCCAATTGCCAAGCAAGTCTTCTAGTATCTTTATATTTAACATTTCTTTTTTTGAGACTAGCAATAACACCAAATCTGAGCAAAAGATGTTGTACTTGCCTAGCAAGCTTTTCACTAACAGTTGCATAACCAATCTGAGATTGCCCCGAACTTAAAACTGAAGCCCAACCATCTGTAGCGAAAAGCCTATTTAAAAATAAAGCTATAAGATCCTTTTCAAGTTCAAAAACCAGAGCAGGAATAAATTTGGAATGAGAATCTTTGCCATCTAAGTCTAATTTTGCTAGCCAATTTCTAAGAGAAGATTTAGAACTTTTAGAAACACTCTCAAAGCCATTTGGTGTAAGATCCACAACCGTTAAATCAAGCTCTCTACATAGATCCTCAAAGACTTCTAAGGAAGGAGCGAGGTTACCACTGCACCACTCATCAACTAGAGAAGAACTTACATTAAGTCTAGAAGCTAAAGATGCTTGACTGACACGAATCTCTTTAAGCTTATGTTTCAATTTCTGTGCAAAGAGCGCTCTTTCCTCCACCAAAAACTCTTGGTTTTTAGAAATCCTAAAGGTCTCTGCCTTATTGGGATTATCATGAGTTTTTTTCACTTGAAGTCCATAATCAAAATCTTCAACAGCCTGAATAAAATCATTTTGAATAAAAGGATTATTGTTAGTAAACTCAACTGAGCCCTTTCTAAGGCAACCATCACCTATTAAATAACCAAGCAACTTAGCCTCGCAAGCTCTCATTGATCTTGAACCAAAAACTTGCAAGCTTCTTGGCACAGCAATTTTATCACCAATTTTAATTTCCCCTAACTTTCTCCAGCCTTCAACAGTCAAATAAGGATGAGTAATTGTTGTTTTGATTTTTTTGCCTAGTCTAGTATTCAGCTCAAAAATAGGTTTTATACCATCATCAATAAACTTAGATGGACTAGTCAAAGCTAACTTCCAGCTTAAATTTAAAGTAAGAAGCCTTGCTTGCCCCTCTTTATATATCTCTTCAATTGTAGAAATTCTTCCATCTTCAAGTAGAATTTCTGAATCCTTATGAAGACATTTTCCCATCGCAGGACGGGCAGCCACAATAATCAAATCACTTTTTTGAAGACCAGCAGTAATAGCATTTAAATCATAGAAGCCAGTGTCCACACCAATTAGCTTTCCTTTGTTAGCTTCGCGCTCTTCAAGAATCTCCCAAGTTCTTTGAACCATGTCACCAATAGCAGTAAGATCTTCTCTAGTTTTTGATTGTGCTAAACCAAAAATCAATTGCTCAGCTTTATCAACTAGCTTATCCAAATCTTCTTCAGTCTCATAACCAAGCTCAACAATCTCGTTACCAGCTGTAATTAAATTTCTAAGTAGAGCCTTCTCTTGAACAATCTTTGCGTAATATTGTCCGTTAGCTCCAATTGGTGCATCATCAGTTAAAGCAGACAGGTAAGATCTTCCTCCCACCTCTTCAAGTAGCTCCCTATCTTTCAAATGCTGGCTTGTTGTAATAATATCAATATTATTTCCAGCTTCACTTAAAGATAAAAAAGTCTCGTAAATTTTCTGGTGTGCTTTTTTATAAAAAGACTTTGAATCTTCTATAACTTCAATTACTTTTGAAAAACATTCACTATCAGCAAGTATGGCCCCTAAAACAGCTTGCTCGCCCTCAATACTACTTGGAAGCATCATATCTTTGCCCGCAGACTTTTTAGGTTTATCTTTTGTGAAGGGTGTTGACATTAGATTCTTAATCTTACAACTTAGAGTTCTAGTCAAAAATTAAAATCTGCTTTGCTTTACTGTAGAAAAGATGTAGAAAACTCAAGATTCAACACTAATGCTGAAAACAGTTGAAATAGCACCAAAGACTTTCTGAGCCTTTTTATTTCTAGCAAAGAAGCTAACAGGTATAGAGCCTGCTTCAAGCCCTGTATCAGTTACGCAAACTATAGAACCAGTCTGTTTTTGAATAAAAAGCAAGTCGCCGCTCTTCTTAACCTTGAAAGAGAGAGTACCCTTCTTAGATCCTTTGTTTGGATTTCTCGATAAGCCTTTTTTCTCTTTTGCATTTGTAAGATTTTTAGCACTTGATTCACCAAAATCATCTTGGCCAAATCTAAATTTATAAGCGCCAGGCTTAGTTATCCCAGCTGCTCTTAAAAGTGGGTCTTGCTCTTCAGGAGTCAAATCAGCAATGTCAGTCATTCCATCTTCAACTAAAGATATTCTTCCGGTAAAACAACGGTTTGCGCTTGAAAAAGCTAATGAAGTAATATCACCAGCATCTTTTGATTCTTTACTAAAGAAAGATAAAAAGGTCTCCGCTTCTGCACTAAGAGAGCCTGTAAGTCCAAAAACGCACACTAAAGCTAATATTTTTCTTTTCATAGTTACAATATACTTGAAATAGTTAAAATTGTAAAAAATACCTGAACTTTAGCGTAAAACCAGGGTATAAAGGTAGTCGCAGGCATGATAGACGAAGTCTTATACAAAAAACTCGAAGAAACTGAAGTATCTTACAAAGATCTTGAGACAAGGCTTGCTGACCCAAACATTTTTAATGATCAAGACGAGTATAAAAGAGTAAGTAAAGCCCACAAGACGCTAGAAAGAACTGTCGAGAAATTTAGCTCTTATAGACAAAGCGTAAAAGCTATTGAAGATGGCAAAGAAATGCTCAAAGAGAATGATGAAGAGTTAAAAGAAATGGCGAAAGCTGAAATAGCTGAAGCTGAAGCAAAAATCGAAGCTTTATCTGAAGAACTACGTGTACTTTTACTTCCTCGTGATCCAAATGATGACAAAGATATTATTATCGAGATCCGTGCTGGAGCTGGTGGCGATGAGGCTGCAATTTTTGTAGAAGACCTTTATCGCATGTATCTTAAATACTGTGACCAAACAGGCTGGAAAGCTAGTTTGATTGACGAAAATAAATCAGACATTGGTGGTTACAAAGAAATTATCTTTGGCATTACCGGTGATGATGTTTACAGTAAATTAAAATACGACTCTGGCGTGCATCGTGTTCAAAGAGTACCAGCAACTGAATCTCAGGGCAGAGTGCATACTAGCACAGCAACAGTCGCTGTTTTAGCCGAAGCTGATGATGTTGTAGAGATAGAAATTAGACCAGAAGATATTATTCTAAGTACTTGCCGCGCTGGTGGTGCTGGCGGACAGAATGTAAATAAAGTAGAGTCTGCTGTCAGAATCGAGCATAAGCCTTCAGGCATAGTTGTTCAATGCAGAGAAGAAAGATCACAATTGCAAAACCGTGAGCGCGCGATGAAGATGCTTAAAACAAAACTTTACGACGCGCAGATTCAAGCGAAGCAAGAAAAAGAAAGAGACTTAAGAAGCTCGCAGGTGGGGACTGGTGATAGGTCAGAAAAAATTCGTACTTATAACTACAAAGATAATCGTCTCACTGATCATAGAATCAATCAAAACTTTTCAATGCAAAAAGTACTTTTAGATGGCAATCTTGAAGAGCTTATTAATTCATGTGTGGCATATGACCAGAAAGCTAAGATTGAAGCACTTCAAGCTCAAGCAGCATAATTTTTAATTGCTTAGGGATCATTTTTAAAGATAATAAGTCTAGTAATACAGTTGCCTTAAAGGCAGCATTGTCTTTTGCATCTAATTTTTAGGTGTTTTCAACTAAAAAATCATTTAAATAATAGGTATTAATGTCAAATTTAAAAGCTCTAAAACTTTCTATATTCAAAGATTCAGGCGATGATAAGGATGAAGAATTGAATAAAGAGGATAAAACAGAATATTTAGAACTTTCAGGACTTCTTGAAGCAGAGCTTGATGAGCATTTTCAAGACAGAGCTTTTATAGCCAGTCCGCATCTTTCAGACAAGTCTAAAAAAGCTACAAGCGAAGAAAGAGATCCAAATGATCCAGGTCAAGATGGTTGCTGTTATTCAGGCTGTCCAAGTTGTCCTTGGGGTTATCAAACTGTATAATTTTGCATTTTGATTAGAATAAAGAATTTTCTTTACAAACTGAACCGTAGAATTTAGAACTAGCTTTTACCGTTCTCTTAAAACTTTTGTGATCAACATGCACCAAACCAAACCTTGGTCTCATGCCCATAGCCCATTCAAAATTATCTAAAAGTGACCAATAGAAATAGCCCTGAACATTTGCGCCATCCTCTATAGCTTTATGCAGTGCACTAAGATGTTCTTTTATAAAATCACTGCGATAACTATCTTCTATATCAGAATCTTTCTCTACAGCATTTTTAGTATCAGCGAACTGACTATAACCAGCATCGGGGCAAGCCCCCTCTACATTACAATAACCATTTTCTGTAATATAAATCGGTGCATCACCAATAATCCTTTTAAGTCTTTTATCAGAAACAACTTGATACAAACCTTCAGGATAGAGCTCCCAATTAAGATCATTAACTCTAACTTTCTCTGGATACTCTTTTTTTAAATCTATCATTTGTCCCAGAAGATCAGACTTCCCGCCAGGTTTAATTAAGTCAACTGCTTCAGTACTAAAATCATATGCAAGACGAGTGTAGTAATTTATACCAAGAAAATCCAAACAGCCCATATCTTTGCAGTCTTGCACAAAAGAGAAATTATGAATATGCGCTCTAAAAACCGTTGGCATAATATCAGAGTGACTAAAATCTTGCTTAGCCATTGCTGCTTTTAAAATTTCAATGCGCTCAGGCAGATCTTTATTATATGACTTTTCAATTAGTTCACTAGCACTTGAAAAGCTTTGAACCGCGTACATATTATGCGCTGGACCCACCTGTGCTTTAGGGTTTGCTTCTTTAATAACTTTATAAGCAAGCTGGTGTCCAAGCAAGATACCTTGGTAAGCTTTAAAATATCTATCCCAATCATTTTCATAACCAGGAGGCCATATCCCTGACTCATAACCAAAATGAAGATAAATATTTGCTTCATTATGAGTAATCCATTTATTTATTCTTGATCCAAATTCACTAGCGAGTTTTTTTGTAAACTCTTCAAAAGCAAAAGCCGTTTTAGGATTCTCCCACCCGCCATCTTTAGCAAGCCACTGAGGCACTACGAAGTGAATAAGAGTTGCAAAGGGCTCAATGTCATTTTTCTCTAATTCATCAAGCAGTCTTTTATAAAAATCTATAGTTTTTTCATCAAAGTCTCCAGGCGCGCGGTGCATAGCAGCCCAATTAAAAGAAAAACGGTAAGAATTACAATTCATATCTTTTAAAAAAGAAATGTCCTCTGGCATATGATTATAGTGATCAATAGCCTTACCTTTATTAGATGGTTCTAGCACTTTACCTGGCTCATCCATCCAGACAGACCAATCAGAAAGCTTCTGACTATATTCATCAGGATGCCCTTCTATTTGAAAAGCAGCAGTTGCTGCGCCCCAGCTAAAATTCTTTGGAAATTGTTTTTTATTAGCCATTAGCCTTTATATTATTCCCTTTCTAGATAGCGCGAAGACTTTCGTTTTTCACCCAACCTCGCAAGTCATTGACTTTAATTTTTGACCAATTATCTTCTTCTAAAATGACTTCAATAATTTGACCATCAAGCAATTCAAAAATTTTTGAATAAGCAGTATCGTCACCAGAATATGCTTGCACAGAGACTTTTTTAATTACAGCAAAATCCTGAATTTTCTGCTCATAACTAATATAAGCAAAGCTTAAAAGACCAAGCACAAAAACAAAGGCAGAGATAAACCTTCTACTAGTACTTTTAAAAATTCTTTTTCTAAATAAAAACACTAAATTAACAACTAAAAGTAAAATGAAAAACTCAAAGCACGTAAGGTAATTAAAAGATAATAACGGTGGCTGAGAGAGCTCTACTTGATTAAGTACAAGTTCTAAATTATTATTCAAATCTTTATTTCTAGGAATAATCCTTTTAGCTTGATAAAAATAAGCTATAGAATCCCCATAATTTTTCATTTGATAGCTACTATTACCTGCATTAATGAGAAGGTAAGGATTATCCGGAAATTCATCTACTAGAGAGCTATAAAGCTCATAAGATTGGCTGTAGTCTTGCTTTAAATAAGCCTCTTGAGCATTTTCTAAAACGAGCTTTAAATCAAGAGACGCGCTCTCTTCAAAATTACTACTTTCTTCTGGCATGTTTTTTAAGCTCCTTTATTAAAATCAAACTATCTTCTTGAAGTTCCTCGACCGTAACAGTGACAAGCCCATAGTTACCTTGATCACACTTATGTAAAAATTTCTCTACTCTTTCTTTAAGCTCTGGTTCTGTATGATTACCCACAGTTTTTTCAACACGATTCAAAAGCTCTTTCACTAAAACCGAAATTTCAGGCACAGAGTCAGCTTTTAAAATCTTTTTCTCCATTTCAGAAAATTTAATCTTCTCTGAAGACCCATTTCTCAGTGCCTTAGAACCACCTATTTTTATAAATAAATTAAATAAATAAACTGCAAGCCCTATAAAATTCAGTAGGGCAAATAAAACTAAAAGGCTATTAAATGGAATTTCTTTATGACTACTATTTAAAACCTGATCAACTGATATTTGCAAAATTTCTTTTTTAGTTTCAATTTCTTTCTTCAGCTTTTCCTGTCTTTCTTTAGCTTCTCTAGCTGATTGGCTTAGCGTGCCACTACCTCTCTTTACATCAATCTCATAAGCATTTTGTCCGTGAGTTTCATATCTAGCAAGAATAGGGTTAAAGCTTATAATTGGTTTAGTGTTAAAAGAAATCTTACCTTTTTTGTGCGGGACAATAGCTGCTTTTTGAGTAATTTGAGAAAATTTAACCAGATTTTCAATCTCACTGGTATTCAAATCTTTATCCTTGAAAACATCATACTGAGAGGATTTAGGAACTAAATTTAGATCTATTATTTTTAAGTTTCCATTACCATAAAGAGTAGTTGTAAGAGTGATAGAATCACCAGCATCAACAGTAGTCTTATCTATTTCATTAGTTACACTAAGATCACCTACATAACCACTAAATTTACTAGGAGCTGCAGGAAGAGCTTTTACATTTAAAATTATCGGGTTGGTTCTTAAAATCGCTGGTTTTTCAACCATAAAGGCATTTGCAAAAATAGCAAAAGGATCAGCAGAGTTATACTCAGGACTTTCTACAACAACAACATCAGCAGTTACTGACGGAATAGTTAAAGTACCAGACTTAACTGGAAATAAAATATAATCAAGTTCATAAACAAAATACTCTATACCTTCATAAACTTCTGTATACTCACGTGATTGAGAAGTTTGTTCTTTCAAGAAATCATCCATCTGAAAATCAGGAAGCTTGTCTACTTTTACATTGCCTTTATGATAAAGCTTAAATTTAAGAAGAACCTGCTCACCTTTATAAGGACCAGTTTTACTAACTGAACTTAAAACAAAAGGCTGGTTAACATCTCGAGGCGTAGAGCCCTTTACTGGAGACTCATTTGGATCTCTTACTATAACTTGAATAGAAGCCGCTGCATACTTGTTACCATCAACTTTTACAGACATTTCAGGTATCACCATAGTCCCTGGATGCTTGGGCAAAAGATTCATGGTGAGCGTGCGCTCTTGATTAACCACTCCATTAATAATTTTTAGATTATTTGAAGTACCTTGCGAAACTGTACGGTAATCATCTGTCTCTAAGGGAAGATTTAAATCACTGTAAGCCGAGCCATTAATTTTTAAGGTAAGAGTAACTGTCTCATTCCAAGAAATTTCTTTTTTATTAACTGATGCTGAAAAGGAAGCAGCTAAACTTGGAAGGCTCGTAGAAAATAAAACTAAAAAAGCTATTAGAAGACTAGCCAAAGGCATAAGTCCTTTTGAAAAGCGGAAAATATTTTGAAATTTAGCTCTGTGAATTTGCTTTTTCAATTAAATTTGTAGTTGATTTTCCTTCGACTAATTCTATGACGATCAGCTCAGTGCCAAGATCCTTAAGAGTTTCGTATTCAGGCAGCTTTTCAGCTATTTCACTCTGATGATCAGCTGCATAGTCACCGCCTTTAGTATAAATGTCTGGACGCACTTCCTTCAGCACTTCAATCGCTGTTAATTCATTAAATATAATTACATAATCAACTGGCTTTAAGGCAGTTAGCATTTCTGCTCTATCATCTTGATTATTAATAGGGCGTGACTCACCTTTTAATGCTTTAACACTGATATCTGAATTAATTGCCACAACTAAAATATCACCAAGCTCTTTTGATTTCTCGAGATATCTTTTATGACCAAGATGCAAAATATCAAAACAGCCATTAGTCATGACTATCTTTTCATCTTCATTTCTATGGAAATCAAGAATTCTAGCTATTTCAGATAGTTCTACAATATTGTTCATAATTTAGGGCAGGGGTCAGACTCAGATTTAGCCACAATCAAAGCACTTATCTATCATACAGTCATTTGGCAGCGGACACTCAGAGCTTTCTTTCATTTTATCCCATTCTTTTCTAAAGCACTCACGCCCTTGAACATAGTCATAGCCGATATCAAAGATATCTTCCATAGACTTTCCATGCTTTTGAGCGAGTGCCTTAAGTGAGTAAAACTCTTCTGAGTAGCCAAAGGCTAGATTCATATTAAAGATACGACGACATACTGGCAGCCCTGTCACGCTACAGTTCTCTACTTCGCTGTTTTGATTTGATGTGCTCATTGCTTTGCTCAAAGCTCCTGTCAATATAGATTATAGCAATAAAAAGCCTTTATTGAGACTAATTATCATATAATTGGTTACTGGTATTGCAAATTACTCTCAATAAGAGCAAAAAGCTAATGAATTTATCATTAAACGACAGCAAAGAAGGCAAATGCTTCACTCTAAAATCGATTTCAAGCGAGCTTAGAGCAAGTTTAATTAGACTTGGTCTTTGTGAGGGCGATACAGTTAAATGTATAGCCAATATCCCAGGCGGGCCTGTGGTGGTTGAAAAGGGACTTCAGGAAATCGCAATTGGTGAAAAATTCGCCAAGGACATTTCAATAAGCTACGAATAATGGAAACAGTAATTAAAACTGAAGATCTAAAAGAGATGGATAAAACTAAATCTATAAAGATTGCTTTAGTTGGTAATCCTAATGTAGGCAAGTCAGTTTTCTTTAATTACTTCACGGGAGTTTACGTAGATGTAAGTAATTACCCTGGAACGACTATAGAAATTTCTAGTGCTGCTTTAAAACTCAGCAAAGAAGAGCAAGAGAAACTAGGTAATAGAAAATTAGAAATTATAGACACACCTGGTGTTTATGGTATCTCTAGTTTTAATGATGAAGAGATAGCCACTCGTGACTTTGTCCTTGACGCTGATATCATCATCAACGTCGTTTCAGCAGTGACTCTTGAAAGAGATTTATTTTTAAGCAAACAACTCGCTGATATGGGCAAACCTATGATAATAGCGCTTAACCAAATCGACGAGGCTAGAGCGCGCAAAGTAGCAATCGATATTAAAACACTAAGCGAAAGATTAGGTACTAAAGTCATTCCAACAGTAGCTATTAAACAAGAAGGTCTAGAGCTTATTAAAAATGATATTTTAATTGCCCTAACTAAAACTAAAAAATCTGAAATAGCTCCAGGCAAATTATCAGCTGATATTGAAATTTTAGTAGAACCTTACCTGGAAAAGATCTTTTCTAGAGCTGAAGCTCTGATGATACTTGAGGGTGATAAGGTAATTGCTGAGCGAAATAAAGAAAAGCTCCCTGAAAACATTGAAGAGATTCGCGAGAAAGTTTATACAATTAGACGCCGCGAAGTAAATGAGATAGTTTTAGAAACAGTCTCTAAGGTTAGTTTTTCTAAACGAGTTTTCTTTGGCAATCTTCTTTTAAATCCAATCTTCGGTTCTATCTTTGGCGTAATAGTGCTTTATCTTTTCCTATATCAATTTCTAGGAATTTTTGTAGCTGGAAGCGTAGTAGAAATTACTGAAGGCAAGTTTATGGCTGAATACTATGAGCCTTTTACCAGAAATTTAGTAAGTAAAATCGTGCCTATTCTTTATAGCGGTAATCTAATCATGGACGGGGCTTCAGCAAATTTAGATTTATTTCCAGAAATCAGAAATATCCTTGGTGCTTTGTCAAATATATTAATAACAAATCCTAAAATTGCTCTTGGTACTTTCCTTGCTGGTGATTACGGTGTGCTTACTCTAACTATTAGATATCTTTATGGTCTTTTACTTCCTTTAGTAATTGGTTTTTATGCCGGATTAGCGATTCTAGAAGATAGTGGTTATTTGCCTCGACTTGCTGTTTTAGTAGATGGCGTTTTAACTAAGCTTGGCATGAATGGACGCGCTATAGTCCCTCTTATTCTTGGTGGTGGTTGCGTTACTATGGCAACTGTAACTACTAGGTTGCTTAGTACTCGCAAAGAAAAGCTAATTACGATCGCACTTCTAGGTCTTACTATTCCTTGCTCAGCGCAGCTTGGAGTAATTCAAGGACTGCTAAGTAATATAGGTGGTTTTTTGCCTTGGCTAATTTGGGGATCGACACTGCTTCTTATTTTTATTTTAGTTGGTACTGTTTTAAATAAAGCACTCCCTGGTCCTTGCGGTGATTTCTTAACTGACATCCCGCCTCTTAGGCTTCCACGTTTAGAAAATATTTGGAAAAAAACATATACCCGCACGAAAGTATTTATGGACGAAGCTACCGTGCCTTTCTTTATAGCTGCAGCTTTAGTAGCTGGTCTTCAAGTCACTGGGCTACTTCAAAGTATCATTGATCTTACTGAACCTATAATTTCTAATATTCTTTTACTGCCTAAAGAAGCAGCGCTTAGTTTTATTCTAGGTATGGTGCGCAGAGACTTCGGTGCTTTTGGTTTGCTTGATATAGAGATGAGCGCTTCTCAGTTAGTTACTGCATGCACAGTGCTTACTATCTTTGTGCCTTGCATAGCGACTGTTGCTGTAACAGTTAAAGAAGGAAGCTTCAAGACTGCGATGGCTATTTGGGTAAGCTCTTGGATACTATCTTTTACAGTTGGTGGGATTATGGCTAGAGTTCTTTTACAAGTTTTTTAATGGGAATTTACTAGCTAAATATAAAGGGTACTGATGCAGTCCTAGCTTCTTATCTATTTTTAAATTTCTTGCGCTGAAAATCGTTTTATAAGGGACTTTATATTTTTCGGCAAAGATACTTAAACTTTTTGCTTTTGTAATTTTACCGGACTTAACTTCAATAGGATAAAGCTCCCCGTCAATCTCTCTAAGAAATTCAATCTCAGATCTATTTTCAGACCAGGCAAAAAGTTTTTTACTATCCAGATCAGAATATAGAAATTCCTCTGCGACGAAGTTTTCAGCAAAATAACCTTTATAAGTACCATAATCATAAGAAAGAATGTCCTTAGGATCCAAACCACTTAAAGCACCTAAAATACCTACATCAAAAATAAAAAGTTTAAATGTATTATCTTTTGTGTAGGCTAAAAGAGGTTTTTGTGCTTTAAATAAAATTGGAATTCTAATAATCAATCCTGCTGCTTGTAGCCAATCAATAGTTGAAGCTATTCTTGAATACCTATCTTTTTCTGGAATAACGCCTTTAAATTTAAACTTTGCAAATGAGCCATCATGCTCCTTCGATAATTGAAGTGGGATATTAGTCCATAATTTTTCTAAGTGAACAGAATTTTCTTTTCCAGAATGTTTTGCCATATCTGAAATATAGTTTTTAATAAGTTGGCTTTGACGCTCACGAACCAATCTATAAGCCTCATAAGGATCTTCTTGATTTTCAATATAAAGTTGAACTATCTCTGGCAAACCCCCAACAATAAAATATACTTTCAATAATTCCCACAACTTATCATGTACATTTTCTGGAATAGTCTGTAAATTATTGATCTCATTATAAGTTTCTAACAATAAAGTTTTTCCTGTTGCTTCCAAAAACTCTTCAAAAGACATGACAAACATATTAATTTCATCAACTTTACCAACAGGAAAAGAAAGTTCATTTAAACGAACACCCAAAAGGGAACCTGCTGAACAAAGAGCAAGCTCTGGCATAGACTCACAAAAATACTTCAGGCTTGTAATTGCTCTAGGGCATTCTTGAACCTCATCAAAAATCAGAAGATCTTCTTTAAGATCAATGCTTGATTCCAGTTCTAAACTTATTGCCTTAATAAGCTCAACTGGATTTAAATCTTCCTCAAAGATCTTTCTGAATTTTGTACTTTCTTCAAAATTAATATAATGATAGTTTTTAAATTCTTCTTCTGCAAACTTTAGCAAGCTATAAGTCTTACCAATTTGACGGCAACCCTGTAGAATCATCGGCTTTCTATGAGCTTTGATTTTCCACTCTTTTAGCTTATTGATGATCTTACGTTCCATATACAGTATTATGCCACAAAAAACGCCTTAAATGTCATTTTTTACAAGCAAAAAACGTCTTGGATGTCATTTTTTACAAAAATTAGCTTTTACCAAGGATTAAGATTAGTTGGAGGCGGCTCGCCCTTGCCTCTTTTATCTTTAAACTGCTGTCTCATGCGCTGCTTATTTACATCATTGCTATTAGCTTCGCGTGTTTGTCTTAGGAGATTTTCCATATCCTTGCGACGCTGCTCTTGTTCTTGTCGCTGACGCTCTTTGTCTTGTTGATCTTTTTTATCTTGTTCTTTTTTCTTTTGATCATCCTGGTCTTTATTTTTATCATTCCCTTGACCGTTTTTATTCTGATCTTTATTTTTGTTTTTATCGTCTTTCTTATCATCAGGTTTATCTGACTCACCGCCATCACCATCTTTATCACTCTTCTCTAAAAGCTTTTTAGCTAACTCTAAATTAAACTTAGCGTCTTGATCTTGAGGAATAATCTTTAATGCTTTTTCATAAGCATCAATAGCATCTTTATACTTGCGCATCTTAAAGTGAGAGTTGCCTAAATTATAAAGCGCTTGCTCAGTTAAAACTGGATCCCTAGAATACTTCAATGATTTATTAAAGCTAGTAAGAGATTTTTTATAATCTCCTTTTCTATAAAAGGCAATCCCCATATGGTAATTAAGCGCTGGATCATGAGGGTCTTTTACTTGTGCTTGCAGATAGTTATTCAATGCCTCGTCATGCTTTTCTTTTTTTAGAGACTGATCACCTTTAATTTTATCTGTGTTAATTAAATCTGCAGAAGCTGGTGCACTATTAACTAAAAAACCTAATAATATTAAAGGCACGAAATTCTTTCTTCGCCTAGCAAAGATTCTCTGCACAAAAGCAAAGCCCCAATCAAGTGACATAAAAAACTCTAATAAAAGCAAGAAAAGAGTTAATCCTAAAAAGATTTGATAAGTTTCAAACCATAGCTTAGATTTCCCGCTCTTTAATGTTTCAGCAGTTAGATCTTTGCGTATGTGCTCATAGTAAATAGTCTCTAAATGAAAATCACCAGCTGCTGATCTCACATAGAAACCACCAGTAATCTCCGCTACCTCTTTTAAAAGTGTGTCATCAAGTTTTGATAAAACAATATTACCGCTTTCATCTTTCACCAAACCGCCAGCAAATGGAATCGGAGTGCCTGCTTGAGTGCCTATTCCTATTGAATAAATCTTAATACCAGCTTGCTTAGCTCTTCTAGCCATCTCAAGAGTCTCTTCGTCATGCTCTTCTCCATCACTCATAATGACTAGAGCCTTACTCTTAGATTTAATATGCTGAAAATGTTTAATAGCTTCTTTAATAGCAGATTTTAGAGATGTACCTCTTACAGGTACCGCGCCATATTGAAGTTCTTTTATCCAATTAGATAACATTAGATAATCATGGGTAAGCGGACTTTGCAAAAAGGCTTCTCCACCAAAAATTATCAAACCAACTGTATCACCTTGAAGCTTAGTCAAAAGCTTTATCAGGTCTAACTTTGCTCTTGTAAGTCTATTAGGTTTAACATCATCAGCAAGCATGCTTCGAGACAAATCAAGCGCTACAAAAATATTAGTACCTTTAGTTTCTATCTTCTTCCACTCATAACCCCAGCGAGGTGAAATAATTGCAGTCACAAAAAGAGTAAAACTAAGACATATTAGAAAATACCTAAATAGGACCTTGCGCTTTGAGCTACTTGGAAATAATTTTTTAAGTTGATTAATATCACAGAGCTTAGAAAGCGCTTGTTTACGGCGTTTCCAAGTAAAATACATAAATCCCATAAACAAAGGGATAAAAAGAATCATAAATAAAAGCTCTGGATGTTTTATGTTCATTTAATTGATCCTAAAAAATAAAGTGTTTCCTAATAAAATCTCCAACAAAAAGAAAAGAAAAGCCAGCCACATAAAAGGCTCAAAAACATCTTTATAAGTATGATGTTGCTTGACTTCAATTTTATACTTCTCTAATTGATCAATATGATTATAGATTCGAGTTAAATCCTCAGTACTCTCAGCTCTAAAATACTGACCACCAGTGCTTTCAGCAATTTTTATCAAAGTATCTTCATCCATAGTCATAACTTGATTTATTACTCGACCTCGATAAGGGAAAGGTACTTCTCCATTTTTCCCTATACCAATAGTATAAATTTTAATTCCAAATTCTTGAGCAAGCGCTGCTGAAGTCAAAGGTGAAATATTACCTGATGTATTTTGACCATCAGTAAGTAGAATAAGAATTCTTGATTTTGCCGGTAGATCTTTAAGCCTTTTAACAGCAACAGCAATTGCTGAGCCAATTGCCGTAGACCCGCCTACCATACCAATTTTTACGTATTTTAATAAATCTAAAATAGCACCATGATCAGTCGTTAAAGGACACTGAGTATATGCCTCTTGCCCAAAAACCAAAAGACCAAGCCTATCTTTATCTCGCTTCATAATAAAGTCTTTTAAAATCTGCTTAACAATAGTTAATCTATCAACAGGCTCGTCATCAAGCTTCATATCAAGCGCCATCATACTTTCTGATGTATCAACAGCAATCATAATATCAACACCCATATTTTTTTTAGTAGTGAAAGACTGACCGAATTGCGGGCGCGCTAAAGCAATAATTAAAAGAGCTATGCATAAAACTCGAAATAGAAATGGCAAATGATAACCAAGCCAGTCAAGTACTGTAGCAAAAGGCTTATCATGATCAACAATAGAAATATTTAAGTTGCTTTGATTAGCTCTAAAAGCAGCAATCAAAAAAATTAAAGGTATTAAAACTAAGAATAATAAAACCCAAGAATTAGCAAAACTCATTGCTGACCTCCTTTGCTGATACCTAATTCAGCAAGCTCTCTTTCCTCGTCATATGGCATCTTTGAAAGGTCTTGAGCTGTCATTTTCTCTGGATTAAGCTCTCGTTTTGCCATCATTTCTTCATAGGCTTTTTGTTTTTCAATAGCATCATGAATATCAGCAACTAAACGCATAGCTCTTTCAATATCTTCAGACTTAGCTTCTGGACTAATTTCAGCCATTGCAAATTTAGCCAAATCACCCTGCTCAAGAGATTTTGTAATCTGCAAAACTTGTGCTGTACTTAAAAGATCTTCTGCTAATAGAATTTCTTTTATTTCATCAGTCGTTTTATCTAAGAGTGTCTTTTCAAACTCTGTTTGCATATAGAGCCTAACTATCTCTGAGTATTCTAAATAGAACTCTTTACTAGGCGCGCCCACATCTAAAGATCTAAGTTCTTGAATTGTTTGCTCAAAGTTAGTTAAAGGAGCTATGCCTTTATTTCTATAATATTTCCAGTAAATAAAAAAGCCTATTGCAGCTAGAATTAAAAGCACTATAAGTATCACCCAAATTATCGGGATTTTAATAACGTAATAACCGTGAATATCTCTAAGAAGTTTTATAAGCTCTGCTTTTCCTTCTGGCAAAGTCTCTAAATCAATAGACGTGCCATCAGGCACGACCATTTTCTTAACTTTGCTTGGGTCATAATTAGGAAGGACTTGACCAGCACTATTAATGTTTACAGGGATTTGAGGGCTAGCAGGCATTAGCTTCGTCTCTCCCTTTGCATAAATAATGCAAGTAATTGCGGCACGTAAGATTTATTAGTACGCAAATCTAAAAAATCAATGCCGAGGCGCTTAAATTCTTCTGTGAGCATATCAAAATGACCTGATTGTATTTTATGAAAAGACTCACGCACTGATTTTTTATTTAAATTTAAAAGCTCTTTATGTCCTGTTTCAGGATTCACAATTTCTATATAACCAATATTAGGAAGTAAAAATTCACGTGGGTCACGAATTGAAAGCGCCACTAAATCAACGGCTTTCTTAAAAATTTTAATCTCACGTTTAAAATCATCAAAACTTTTACCTTTCTCTGGAATAAAATCTGAAACCATGAAGACCACTGAGTTTCTAGGGACCATAGCAAGACTCGAGGATAAGACATTTTTAAAATCTGTGCCTCTAGACTCTGGCTCAAAAGACATTAGATCTCTAATTAATCTAAAAACATGAGCTTTACCCTGTTTAGGCGGCACGTACATCTCAACTTTATCAGTGAAGACTATAAGTCCAACTCTATCACTAGTTTTAATAGCAACAGAAGCAAGCACAGCACAAAGCTCTATAGCTAGTTCTTTTTTACTTTTCTCAAAAGCACCAAAATTATTCGATGCACTCAAATCCAGCATAAGCATAATGCTCATACGTCTTTCTTCTTTGTACTGCCTAATGAATGGGTCATTCATGCGGGCTGTTACGTTCCAGTCAATAGATCTAATGTCATCACCTGGTAAATACTCACGCAAAGAATCGAAGTTAAGTCCCTTTCCCTTAAAGGCAGACTGGTACTCACCTACCAAAACCTCATTTGCCATTCTGTCGGTTTTGATTTGTATGCGCTTAACTTTTCTTAGTAAATCTTTATCTAAAAGCATTGTTTATACCGTCATTGCGAGCGAAGCGAAGCAATCCATCCTAGATCACAACGGGGCAAAAGCCCCTCGCGATGACTAAGGAACCTCGATTGAATCAAAGATAATTTTGATAATATCATCGCTGGTCTTGTCTTCAGCCTCAGCTTCAAAACTAATACCAATACGATGTCTCAAAATATCAAAGCCTACATTCTTAACATCCTGAGGTGTTACATAAGCTCTACCACTTAAGAAAGCCTGAGTGCGCGCTGCTAAACTTATTGCAATCGAGGCACGCGGAGAAGCGCCGTACTCTATCATGCCCTCAAGATCTTTAATACTTGAACCACCATCACGACTAGCAAAAACTATATCTATAATGTAGTCCTGGACTTTTTCATCCATATAAACTTGATCAACAAGCTCACGAGCTTTAAAGATGTCTTCTTTTTTCATGATAGAACTAAGCTGAATATCTTTTTTCACAGACATCATATTCATGATTTGCTTCTCTTCATCTTTATTTGGATAATCAATGCGAAGCTTCATCATAAATCTATCTAGTTGAGCTTCAGGCAGGTTATAAGTACCTTCTTGCTCAATAGGGTTTTGAGTAGCCAATACTAAAAATGGCTCATCAAGCTCAAAAGTGTTTTCACTAATCGTTACATGCTTTTCAGCCATAGCCTCAAGTAGAGCAGACTGAACTTTAGAAGGCGCGCGGTTAATCTCATCAGCAAGTATTAGGTTACTGAAAATAGGACCCTTCTTAGTGGTGAATTCAGCTTTTGTCGGCTGGAATATTTGTGTACCAATTAAATCAGCTGGTAATAAATCTGGCGTGAACTGGATTCTTTGAAAATCTATGCCAAGACATTTAGAAAGGCATTTAACTGTTTCTGTTTTAGCCAAACCAGGCACACCTTCAATTAAAATATGTCCACTTGTTATCAAGCCTAAAAGTAAGCGCTCAATAAATTTATCTTGACCAACAATCTTTTTATGAATCTCAGTCTTTACAGCTTCAAAGTTTTGCACATGTAGCTGCACTTCAGTGGTTAATGCTTCTAGATTTTCCTGTGTCTTAGTTACTGTCATAGTTCTATTCTATATCAAATAAAAAAAGAGGCCCAGTTTAACTGAGCCTCTTTAAAGAGATTTTTATTTTCTTGGAGATTTATAGTTTCGCGAAGAAACCTGCTTGGATACCAATATTTGGAGTATCAGTGTTTAAACCAATTGGCATACCAATTCTAAACTGAGTACTATCGTCATCACCAATTGGAGTAATCCAACCAGGGATAAGTCTTAAGTCAGTTTTAGAGAACTCATCACCATAAACAGAAAGACCTGTTAATTCAAGTGATGGGTTGATCCATGTATCAGTGTCCCAAACAACTGCGTTGTTATAGATGAAAGAACCCATAGTACCTGAGTTATCTAAATCATCAAATCTGAAACCTGTCTCAGCGAACCAAGTTAAGTTATCAGAAAGATTACGCTGCCAGTTGAAACCAGTTTCAAAAGCATAACTATCAAAACCTGCTGCACGGCCATCAATTGCAAGAAGCGGGTTATGCGTAGTTGGGAATTCTTGGTTGAAGAAGAAGTTGAAGTTCTCAGCAATTTGCGCTTCTAAAGTCAGTCCTAATTTACCAAAACCAATTGCTGAAGCATCAGCCGCAGGGTTTTTGTCTGCACCTGTGTACATGAAAGGTATGTTTAAACCTACTCTGTAACGCTCATCAAAAGTATATCTAACGTCAACTTTAGGGAAGCTAACTGTATCCACATCTGATCTTCCACCAGCTGGGAATCTATCGTAATCGAATGCATCGAAATCAATCGTTGTGTACCAACCATCTTCCATTTCAGCGAACTGAGTATTTCTTGGATACAAAGTAGCTGAAGCACTAGACGCGGTAAAAGCCAACGCTAACAATGCTGCTAAAAATTTTCTCATTTGTCTTTAATCTCCTGTTTTTTTCTCTTTAGACCTTCCCCCAATAAAAATCCACTATATATAGTCTCACAACTATTAATATGCAACAAGGCCTTACTAGTTAAAATTTTTAAATTAATATATATTATATATAAGGAATGTTTGATCTACAAGTCAACGGTTTGACCACTAATAGCTTTTCTTGTGACTTTTGGTCTTTGCCAGAAGATGAGTCTATCCACGCGCTTAGGAAATATGAACTCGACGAAGGTGTATTTATGTTTCTAGCAACTTTAATAACAGCGCCCTACGAGCAAATTGAAGCCAATTTAAAACATATAGAAAAGTACAAGGAAAAATACGATAAGGATTCTGACAGATATCTAGAAATTAAAAAATCTCAGCTATTAGCTAATGCCGGCAAAGATTTTTTAGATATACAAAGCGCGCCTGATTCCTCGGCAAATCAAATGAACGAAATAGAAAGCGCGCATATATATGGTGTTCATATTGAAGGCGGTTTGATTAGCAAGATGGGCATTCATCCAGAAGCTCACGCAAAAGAGTTTAATTTAAAAAATGTCCAAGAATTAGTGAAGAAATATCCTGGACTTATTAAGCTCTGGACGCTTTGCCCTAAAGCAGACACTAATGGCGATGTTACGCGTTTCTTGCAAGACTCCAGTATTAAAGTAGCTTACGGTCATAGTGATGCTAGCTACGATGAGGCGATGAGCGCCTTTGATAAATATGGCGTCGATTTTGTTACTCATTGGTGTAATGGCATGAGCACCTTTCCAGGCTTTCAGCACCGTGGTGGCTCAAAGATAGACTACGAGCATTTAGAAAATATCAATCTTGAAGTGACAGAGCATCTAGGGATTGGGGTCGCTGCCTATCATAATCCTAAAATCGCTCTATCTATGATTTGCGGTAGCGAAGCTGATGGTGATCTTCACTTAGATTCTTACCTTTTACATAAAGCAGCAGAAAAGAAAAAAGGCAAAGTAGTTTTTGTAAGTGATTCCGTTGCTGCAGAAAATGGAAAGTCTTACGACAAA
>CAYGPN010000003.1:0-108483 GCA_964352085.1 uncultured Gammaproteobacteria bacterium
CGGTAACCCAGTAATAGATGTTCATGGACTTCCTCAAGATAGGAATTTAAATCTAGCTGGAGGCATAGGTGGAAGAGTCTTATACCAATCAGCAGACAACGTCACTTCAACAGTAAACCCTTCAATTAGCACAGGAGCAAGGATCTTATCTGTTAATCCCGTCACTGGATTTCTAAATTGGGTGAACTTTTCTATGGCAACTGCAGTAACAGGAGGTGTAGACAACACATGCTCCAAAGCTTGCAAACGACTTGCAAAAAATGATCCAAGCATTGTGGAAGCAGTTTGCACTTCATCAAGAGAAGGGAATTTTGCTGTTGATTGCGCAACAATCGCTGGTGGTGTTGCAGGAATAAATGATCTTTGTTCATGTATGATATTTAATTTTTAGAGGTTACTATGAAAAACAAATTTTTAATTCTAATTCTTTTACTAAGCACATTACAAGCATCTGCAAAGCTTGAAAAAGCTGCCAATGGTCAAGATCTTTTAAGACAAAGCCTTTCAGTAAATAGCAAAACTACAATCTATGGTCAAGAAGGCTTAGGACTTATAGATAGTACTGGCTTAGCAAGTTCAGAAATAAATTTAAGCAGAAATGATAATGGAGACTTAAACTGGAACAATAACAAAGTTATCGATTTTAATGGGCAAGTGAACACTCAAAACCTTGCTATCAGTGGAGCTCCTGGAGGGCAGGTTTTATTCCAATCTGCAAATGGAGTAACTAGCAAAGTTCAAGCTCAACAAGAAACTATCTCTCTCAACAGGAAAACTCGATCAAGACTTTTATTACTTGAATCTGGTGGAAGTTCTATAAAATGGGCTTTTCCTAGAACACTTACTACTAACCCTGCTGGAGCCAATAACACTTGTGAAAAAGCCTGCGCATCTATCAGCGGAGCCAATGTGCCTAAAACACTGTGCACAGCAGCTCATGAAGGGATTTTTAAAGTTGATTGCAATACTCCATCTGGATTCATAACTGGCGTTAATAACAGCTGTACTTGCCTGAGTTTTCAGACATTTAATGCTATTTAAAACAGCCTTTTTAGATGAATAGCCAAGAAGTTGCGTAAATATAAATACAAATATGCTATATTTATTTTTGGAATCCATGAAGAGAGGGGATAAATGAGGCATATTTTTATATTACTGGCCGTAATTATTTCAAGCTTAAGCTCAATTACAGCTTTTGCAAGCTTAGAAAAAGCTGGAAACAATACAGACTTAATTAGCGATGATTTATTAGTAGAAGGGGAGCTTAGTATTTTTAGTGCTAACGGTCTTGGCTTACTAAGACCTGACGGGATTCTTGCTAACAAAATCAACTTAAGCACAAACGCTAATGGTGAGCTTAGATGGAATGGAAATACTATAGTTAATGCAAATGGTGAACTTAATGCCACAAATGCAAACTTAGATTCTATAAAGTTAAGTGGAAACCAAAATCTGCTTTGTGACCAAAATAACAAAGGTACAGTTAGGTACAACGTAGAAGTTAATGAAATTGAATTTTGCGACGGCATAGATTTTGTTGGTCAAGATGGTTTCACTAATGACTCCTTTAGAAGGGTTTTTGTAACAAGAGCAAAAAGAACAGCGAATTTCGGTGGTTTAAAAGGCGCAGATAAAATTTGCTCGGATTCTGCAGCTAACGCTAACCTTAGTGGTAATTGGATAGCACTTTTAGGTACATCAAACGTTAGACCTAAAGATAGAGTTCCAAACAACACAAACTTAAAAAGATTAGATGGCGTGATTGTAAATAAAGATGGACTATGGGATGGTGCTATTGATAATCCAATTAATATCACCGAAGATGGCGTACTTTTAAGTACAGTTGATAGCAACCCTACTGTTTGGTCAGGAAGCAATTTTTCAAACCCAGATGGAACTACTGGAATTAACCAAGCGAATGGCAACCATTTTACATGTCTAGATTGGACATCAACATCACATAATGGAACTGCTACAAAAGGCAATTCAGGTCAAACAAATCTCTTTTGGTTCGCTGGCTTTGGAGTATCTTGCGTGCACAGCGCATCAGGACAGAATGTCGCTGACGGGCACTTCTATTGTGTAGAAACAAGAGATATTTTTTAAGTCTCCAAAATAAGCATTATTAATACTTTTCTTAACCTAAAGATCACTAGTAGTATTTGAAGCTGCCAAAAGTGTTAAAATGTTATATCAAGTTGAGATTATTTATGAGATTTGGGGAATTTAAAAAACTTTTTTCACTAAGCTTAATATTAGTTATTTTCACTACCGTTTCTGCGGATGCTGTAATTGAAAAAGCAACTATTAACCAAACTGTTGCAGATTTAGCTAGAGGTCCTGTTTTAGTAGAAAATCAAGTTTTTGTTTTTGGTCAAAACGGTGTCTCTTTTATAAACCCAACAGCAGGAAGCGATATTAGTACTGGAATAAATCTTCAAAGAGACGCTGCTGGTAATTTAATTTGGAACAATAATTCTTTTTTAGACACTAACAATAATTTTTCTGGAACAGCTGCAAATGTCAGCGGCACAATAACAGCTCCTAGCTTTATAGGCAACTTGAATGGAACAGCTGATAGAGCTACAGCAACTTTAGCTTTAGACCCAAACGTGAACTTAGATTTAACCAATCAAGTCACTGGTGTTCTACCTGTTGCAAATGGTGGTACTGGAACCACGACCTCAACTGGAACTGGAAATGTGGTTTTAAGCAATAACCCAAACATCACTGGAAATCTGAATTTAAGTGGTGGTGGTCTTAAACTAGGCAGCTCAGCAGCATGCACGCCAGCTGGCGAAGGTAAAATCTCTTACGATGCTGTGAATAGAAGAGTTCAACTCTGCACGCAAGGCGAGTTTATTGACCCATCAGGCAGTCCTTTTGAATTCGATAGAGTCTTTATCACTAGCAATGAGTTTAATAAAAATTTAGTTGCGGCATCAGGTAACGCTTCTCCAAACGGCGTTCTAGCAGCAGACAAGATTTGTCAAAACGCAGCAAAAAATGCTGGACTTGGTACTAGCTGGATTGCAATCATAAGTGGAACAATCACTCCACTAAATTCAAACGCTGGCACTCCAAATAGCACAGTAACTATAAATGCGATTGACCGTGTTCCTCCAGAGATCAACTTAAGGTTAATTGACGGGACTATCATCAGCACTACAGACATTTGGGATGGTGCTATTGACAGCCCTATTAACATCGACGAGAACGGTAACAGAGTAAATATTAGAACTGGTTCAGATTTAATTTGGACTGGCACACAAACAGACGGAACTATAAATGGAACTTGCGGAAATTGGGAAGGCGGAAACAATGCAGCTCAAGATGGGGTTAGTTATGGCTTAGTTAGCCAAAGCACTGGTGGTTGGATAGACTTACCAAATGCTGTTGCGAACTGCGGCTCATTAGGAACCACAAGCGCTCACTTATACTGCGTAGAAATAAACAAGGGGTTATTGCAAAATGTTTTTTAAGGTAAATAAAAAAGTAGTAGTTAGCATAGTAAGTGCTCTTGCAATATTCACTTCTCCTGCAAAGTCAGTAATCCAAAAAGCAAACACTAACCAAGAGCCAAACTTAACTCTTAGTAATGATGCTCTTGCACTTCAAGATCCACTAACTGTCTTTGGCGCAAATGGCGTTTCTTTTGTAAATCCCACAGCAGGCAGCGATATTTCTGATGGCATTAGCTTAAGAAGAGGAAACACAAATAATTTAATCTGGAACAACAATTCATTTATTGATTCAAATGGTTCTTTAACTGCAGCCATAGGTACTTTTACTGGCAATCTTACAGCAAGCGGTGGCTTCACTGGAAACCTTACAGGCACTGCAGATAGAGCTCTTATCGCTGATGCTTTAGCAGCAAGCGCTAGAGTAGCTGTCAGCCAATTTACAGGAGTGCTTCCTGTGCTTAATGGTGGTACTGGAGTAACTAACTCTACAGGAACTGGTGATGTGGTTTTAAATAGCTCTCCAAGATTAACTAATCCAAGCATTGAAGGAATCACGCTTGGCAACTTAGCTGTTTGTGATCAAAGCCACGCTGGAGAAATTTACAATAATCCAAATAGATGCAGACTAGAACTTTGCGACGGGACAAGAGTTGTTTCGCCAAATGGTAGACCTTTCAATAAAAAAAGAATCTTTGTAAGTTCTAGAATTTACACAGGTAACATGGGCGGTCTTAATGGGGCGCACTTGCAGTGTCAAATCATGGCAAATAATCAAAACCTGAAAGGCAGCTGGAAAGCTTTAATGAGTGATTCTGTGACAGATGCTAAAAGCTTTGTGGAAAGAAACACTACTTACGTGCGCATGGACGGTAGAGTGGTAAACCTTTGTGACTTATTAGATGGCAGCGTAGATGCTGCTCTTGAAATAACAGAAGACTTAAGAAATGTTAGAAATATAGACTACGGTAATCAACCACTAAATGTAAACAATGGTGGAATTATAGGTGTTTGGACTGGAACTAGTACTAATGGCAGCAGGTTTTCAAGCGGCTTTTTCATTCAACCCAACACAATAAACCTTAACTGTAGAGACTGGACCACCAGCGCTTCTCAAGTTGGTGCTGATCGTGGCATTTCTGCACTAGCAACAAACACTAGCTTTTCATGGCTTGCACACGGAAGTCTTTTTGGCAACTGTTTCCCATTTCAAGCAGGTTGCACGCCTGATGCAGATTTTGCTAGTCCAAAGATATGCTCTATACCACAGCATATATACTGCGTAGAGCAATAAGAGGGGATATTACAAATGACTATTAAAAACAAAATGCACAAAATCTCAAAAACAATAATCACACTAGCAATCGCTTTGAGCTCAGTAAATGGCGCACAAGCAGGCTTCGAGAAAGCTGACTCTAATCAAAACCTTTTACGTGGTTCTTTAGCTACTAAAAATGATCTTATTCTTTTCAACCAAAATGCTTTAGGCTTTGTTGATCCAGCTCCAGGCAGCCAAGGAAATAGTGCTCTAAATTTAAACAGAAACGCAAATGGTGACCTGATCTGGAACGGCGACTCTATAATTGATGCTAATGGAAACTTAATTAGCAAGTCTGCTAGTTTTACTGGAGATCTTACGGCGCCTAGTTTAATAGGCGACCTGACAGGAACAGCAACAATTGCAAGTATCGCTGATGCTTTAGCACCAGCAGCTAGAGTAGATTTAGCTAGCCAAGTAAATGGAGTAGTCCCGGTTCTTAATGGCGGCACTGGAACTACTACTGTGACAGGATCTTCTGGGCTTAGTCCTGATACAGCTTCTCTTGTTTTGAGTAATGCCCCGACAATAAGAGCACCTTTGAATATTAATGGTGAATTGACTTTAGGAAGAATTGACGATTCAACTTGTGATCTAAACTCTAAAGGTCTAATCAGATACAACCCACTTGGCTGCAGGCTAGAAAGATGTGATGGTTCAAATTTCTTAGCTCCTGATGCTAGATTCCACAGATCTTTTGTAACTTTTGAAGTTTACCCAGCAAATCTCGTTAGTGCTGCTAAATCTTTTGGTAGCTCTACCAACAATGGCTTAGAAGCAGCAGATTTTCTTTGTCAAAGACAAGCAGATATAGCAAATCTAGGTGGAGATTACATAGCATTAATTAGTGCAGTTGATGCTAATGGTTCTATTGTGAATGCTATTGATAGAATTCCTACGACTGCGGATATAAAAAACTTAGATGGTGGTTTTATAAATCTTTGCAATATTTGGGATGGTTTTATTGATGGTGGCTTCACTACAAATTTTGGGACGCCTTCTACTTTCAATAATCCTCCTCAAGGAATACCTTATGTTTGGACCGGTACTAAAATTGATGGAACTATGGGCGGAACTTGTGGTAACTGGGAAGGAAGAGACAATAGTAACGATGTTACTGTTGGCAACCTTAATAGCAACACACAAAGCTGGACTGAAGATGTAAATGCAGCTTGCAGTTCAACAGCAGCTTTTAGAAATTTTGCTCACCTTTACTGCGTTGAGAAATTCAATATCTAATGGGGTCATACTTGTTATAATATACTGGTATGAAAATTCTTAAACAGCTTATATTAATGTCCCTTCTTGCTATTTCAGTAACAGGGTGCACAAAAATTGAAACCATGGGTGGAGGTGAAGCGCATACTCTTAAGAGCTTCCTTAAAGACTCTGAAAAACCTGCTGTCTTAAAATTTTATGCTGACTGGTGTGTAACTTGCAAAGCATACGCTCCTGATTTTGAAAAAGTAAAAAATGAACTAGCTAGCGATGTTGATTTTTATTCAATAAATATTGATGATGCTAGCAGCAAAGCTTTAGTTAAAGAATTTAAAATTGCACACATCCCAGTAACTGCTTTTGTAAGCAAAGATAGAGCTTCAATCACTAAGCAATTTGCTCCAATTAGTTACGCTAACTTGAAGAAAAAAGTAAACGAACTAAAAAGTCTATAAATGCCCGAACTTGAACTAGAAAGAAAAATGGACCTTAAAGGCGAGCTGCCTTTTAAGCCTGCTATTCATAGTTCAGCAATAATTGCGAGCACTGCAATTATTGGTAAGAATGTTTACATAGGCGCGAATACCGAAATTTCTGATTATTCAATCATTCGTGATGGCGTAAAAATTGGAGACAACTGTAAGATTCATCCTCACGCTGTTATTGGTGAAGACCCACAAGATCTTTCTTTCAAAGGCGAAGCCAGTTTTATAGAGATTGGAAACGGCAATGTCATCAGAGAGTTTGTGACTATCCACAAAGCTGTTGGAGAAGGGAAGAAGACTATTATTGGTGATAACAATATGCTTATGGCATATAGCCATGTCGGTCACAACTCTAAGCTTGGAAACAATATCATTCTTGCTAATAGCGTTCAGCTAGCAGGTCACGTAAGGATTCATAATAATGCTGTTTTAGGTGGCTTGATAGCAATTCACCAAGGTTGTACTATTGGTAAGTTTGCGATGATAAGTGGTTTTGCTGCTACAAACAAAGACATTCCTCCTTTCTTTATGTACGCAGGAACTCCTGCTGTTGGGGTAAATGTTAATCGAATCGGGCTTCGTAGAGCTGGAATAAGTACAGAAGCTCAAAATGAGCTAATGAAGGCATTTAAGATCATTTATAAATCAAAACTCGCATTATCAACTATCATTGAAAAGCTAGAACAAGAGCTTAAAGCTTTACCAGAACTGCTTGAGCTGATAGACTTTTTAAAAGATTCCAAACGTGGAATAAGAATAGTACCAGGTATACACGAGAGATGGCAAAATTAGATATAGAAAAATTTGGTTCAAAAGTTTTAAGAAAGCCATGTGCGGCTGTTCAAAAGTTTGACAAAAAACTTAAAAAGCTTACAAGCGATATGCTTGAAACAATGTACGCTGCTGATGGCGTAGGACTTGCAGCCCCGCAGATCGGTGTCAATGAAAGAGTTATAGTAATTGACGTAGATTATTCTTGTGATCGCTACGAAGCCGAAGATAAAGATAAAGACCAAATTAAAGAATACAATCCTTACATCATGATTAACCCCGTGATCGTTTATAGAGAAGGCGATGTAGATAGTTTTGAGGGCTGTCTTAGTTTCCCTGATGTTTTTACAACTGTTAAGCGTGCTCAAAGAATCATAGTGAAGTATAACGATGAAGAAGGGAAAGAACACAGGCTTGAAGCTGAAGGGGATCTTTTCTGCAGATGTATTCAGCACGAGATCGACCACCTAGACGGTAAGTTGTTTGTGGATATTGCTGTAGACAAAGCTGCTGCACAAGTTGAGCTTGACGAGCATGGTTTTGCTGGTATTAAATCTAAACCTAATCCATTATTAATGAGTTAAAAAGAAATTCATTCAGTTGATTTGTATTTGAGCTGTAGAGACTATTATTTCGAAAAGCTGCTGGGAGCATATCTCGAGTGCCCTTAACACTGTATAGAAATAATAGCGATCATATAGCTTTGAGAAGTGATGGTCTCTACTAGCCTTCAAAAGGTATGTCAATGAATTTCTGCCAGGGGACTTTTGACCCCTTTCGTTTTATATCACTCCTGACTAAACTAATTAATAGTTAAACAAAGGAGAGATGGAATGAGACAATACATCGATACAACAATTACATATAAAGGTAAAAAGCTTACAGACAGACAGTTTGAGATTCTTGAACTAATAGGAAGCGGCTACAGCAATCAACAAATAAGCGCTGCTTTATTCTTAACCCCTAAAACTATAGAAAGCCATTTGGCTAATATCCGTAAAATCGTTTCTGAACCTGACGATAGAATCACAGATCGCAGGCTCACTCTACTAGCTAGAGAAATGGTGGAAGGCTACAGCAAATTCTTAAATCTTAGAAACAAAACAGATGAGTTTGAAACTAACGAGACATTTGTTGAGGTCAAGAAAGCTGCATGACTGCACACTGGCAGGCTCTCTCCATATAGATGGTTAAAGTTTTTATTCAAAGCACATAAGCTTAAACTTAATTACATCTTAGTTGGAGCAGATATGCCAAGTAAAGTTAGACCATTACGAATCACTTTTTGACTTGCAATCACTAAAGAGAGTCTAGCTTTCATAAGATTTTTATCTTCAACTATCACTCGATTATGTGTATAGAATTGATGAAAAAGTGTAGCCAAATCTTTTAAATAAGTAGCTATTCTATGCGGAGCCCTCTTATTAGCTGAATCCTTGATCTCTTGAGGGAAGTTCGCTAAATGTAATATTAGAGCTTTAGTGGAAGCAGACTCATCTGCATTAAGCTTAGAGAAAGAATCATAGAGACCATTTGAGTTTTTAAAATCATTTAGGTACTGACTGATTTCTTCTTCAGAGACAGGAGCAGCATCTAGTTTCTTTTCTTCCATATCAATTTGTGCGCCTGTTACTGTACGCAAAATACTAGAGCATCTAGCATGTGCATATTGAATGTAATAAACCGGATTATCTTTATCTTGTTTTTTAGCAAGCTCTAAATCAAAAATCATATGATTATTTGCCTGGCTTTCTACTAAAAAATATCTAAAAGCATCAACGCCAACTTCTTCAACAACATCACGTACAGTAACTACTGTGCCCGCTCGCTTAGACATCTTGACTGCTGTATCACCTTCTTTAAGAGAAACCATTTGGATAAATACTATCTCCAATCTTTCAGAAGGCTCACCTACTGCAAGCAAAGCTCCTCTAAGACCAGGCTCTTGCCCATGATGATCAGCGCCCCAGACATTTATAAGCTTATCAAAATTCCTTTTAATTTTATCTTGATGGTAAGCAAGATCAGCAGCGAGGTAAGTATAAAGCCCGTCTGATTTAACCAGCACTCTATCTCTCTCGTCCCCATATTCTTTTGCTCTAAACCATTTAGCATTCTCAGCTTCATAAGTCGCGTTAGCTTTATCTAGATCCTTCATCGCTGACTCTACCGCTGAGACATGCTCTCTATTAGCAGCATGTAATTTCTTTTCAGAAAACCACTGTTCAAAACTGACACCAATTTTTGCAAGTAGTTTTTCTTGCGATTTAAGAAAAACATTTTTTGCAATCTCACCAACTTCTTCAAGAGACAAATCAGCAACAGTCTTAATAGCAGGCTTGCCAAGCGCTTCTGCGCCTTTATAAAAATCTTCAGGCTTTAAAAATTCATTCATGGAATCTAGTGGGTAAGTGCCTTCTGGATATTCAGACTCATTCATTTTTCCTTCTTGAATCATCATCGCTGATTTAGCAGAGTTAGCAAGTTTAGTAATCTGCACGCCTGCATCATTTATATAAAACTCAGAAGCCACATCATAGCCAGCCCATTTCAGAAGACTAACAAGCGCGCTTCCTAAAACTGCTTGGCGCCCATGACCTATATGCAAATCACCAGTAGGGTTAGCAGAAACATACTCCACTAAAACATGCTCAAAACTTTTATCAGGTCTTTCTTCAGGAGCCGAGACACCGTATTCCTCATCTTGCTCATGAATACTTGAAACCACATCTTCAAGCATGCTCCAATTTAAAGTCAAATTTATAAATCCAGGACCAGCAATATCTACTTTAGAGAAAATATCAGACTCTAAATTTTTAACTATTGATTCTGCAATTTTTCTAGGTGAGATCTTTGCAACCTTAGTAAGAGCCATAGCCAAACTAACTGCTCTATCACCATGCTCTGGTGATTTAGTGTTCTCAATTGATACAAAGTCAGGAGCTTCTTTGAGCTCTCCAAGCTCAGCATTTTCTATGCCTTTATTAATTGCATCTTTTAAAACTCTTTCTATTTTATTCTTTAGCATCTGTCGCTTTTTCCCAGGCTTGATCAGCTTTCTCTTGCTCTGCCAATTGAAATTCTAGCTTTTCAACAAGAAGATTAATAGGACCCGTAAATTCTTTTAAGGTTTTACCGTGACTTTTAGCAAGAGGTTTGAAGTAGTCGTCCATGTAGTTAATAGCTATTTGCTCACCAAAGACTCTTTGTTTTTTACAAGAGAGCAAACCTTGGGATAGTCCACGCACAAAGGCACTAATAGGACTTTCTTGAGGGCGTTTTTTTACATAACTAAAGATTTGGTCAAAACCTTCATCTTTCAAAAGTATATAACCAAAATTTGGTGAACTATCAGCACTTAAATCTACAACGAAGATAGGATTTTCAGTATCTATAAAAGGAAGCGCGCTCATTAAATCTAAATCATTAAAAAGCACAACTACATTGGAATTTTTAAGATCTGTTTCTTCTAAATCCATAAAGAGAAAAGTCCGCTTGTATGCCTCAACCAGTTTACTATCTGTGCGCTCAGCGTTACTGATAATATGCACTTTAACTTTTTTATGATTTTTTTCAGCAAAGCGTACTCTAACAAAATTCAAAAGAGGAGTTGCATTAAAGCTTTCAAGTATATGGCAAACTTCATACGCTTGATGCTCTTCAATCATCTTTATTAGATATTGTTCTTCAGCTATATCTAAACCAAATTCAAATTGCTTTTTAATGTCATCATCGATACCTTTAAAAATAACTTCAGTGAAGTGCAGATGTTTTTTAATAATCTCTAGATAAAAACCTAGGTTCGTCTCTCTAAGAGCTTTAAAGGCAGCAATTTTATTAATGTCATTTGCAGTTTCAAATTCATGCCATTTATTCATGGCTTCAGTATCTTTGCCTTTTGAGGCTGTAAATTTATGATTATAATAAGACCACCAGAAAAGATTATCATCGACTTGCGATCTTACATCTATCATTGGTGCAAAGAGATAGACTCTACGCTTCTTGCCATCATCACTAATCATCTTTATTAAATGATCTAAGCGATTCGTAAGCTCTTTTAAACTAAAGTTATGATTACTAAAACTTAGTTGTGGGTAATCTTTAAAAATATACTTTTCAAGATCAATAAAAATCAGCTCAGCATCTTCTATTGATTTAGCAATTTCTAAACCAACAAATGATGCTGCGTTATCCAGCTCTTCGCGCTCGAGATTTGAGTAAAACACCCATTCATTATTCTACAAGGACTTTCTTTAATAGTTAAATGCGCCTCGCTTAGGAAATAATGTGTTTTTTAGATCGTAACCAACATTTTTACCCTTATCGCCTTCTGGAGCAATTGCAATAGCGTTTATCGCCTTATAGTTAGCATTTGAGCCAAAAACCTGAGCTTTTTCAATGGTCTCAGTATGAGAGTCTGGATAAGTTACAAGTGCTTCAAAGAAATAATTTTTGCCAACAGCATCTTGGTCGTAAAAAGGAATTTGGAACTTGACTTGGTTTTCGCCAGACTTAAGCTGCTGCTCACCCCAGTCATGGTACTCATAACCCAATCTCAGACCCAAATCTCTATCAAATGCTTCAATTCCATTAGCATTGAAAGATCCTAATAATCTAACTTTTGAGGCCCCATTAGCAACTACTGTAATGACTGTTTCTTTGCCAACTATGACCACGTCAGGTATATACACCCTTGGCATTCTAGATCTATCTGTAAGGTATTTCTTCAAACCACTTATGTCAGCAGAGCCAGGCATAGCCCAGGCAATTTGTGTTACGCATAGTATTAAGCTCAATAGGAGTCTCATACGCTTAATTATACATGGGGTCAGACCAGATTAAGAGGGGATTTTACTGCAAATTCAAGACAATCTACTCTTAATCTGGTCTGACCCCACCTAAATCCTTAGATTAATATTAAGTATGGCTTTTATAGCTAGCAAAAGCCCGGCGATCCAGGCTGCAAAGGTGCTAGAATTCTATCTTGTCTTATGCCAACAATGCAACAACTAATTAGAAAAAGACGTAAAAAGTCAAAAGCGAAGAGCAAGAGCCCAGCTTTAAACAACTGCCCGCAAAGGCGTGGTGTTTGTACAAAAGTGAAGACTGCTTCTCCGAAAAAGCCAAACTCAGCGATGAGAAAAGTGGCGAGAGTTCGTCTTACTAATGGTATTGAAATCACTGGCTACATCGGTGGTGAAGGACACAATTTACAAGAGCATAGTGTAGTTCTAGTACGCGGAGGCCGTGTTAAAGATTTGCCTGGTGTTCGTTATCACATCGTAAGAGGATCTCATGATTCGCAGGGCGTAAGTGGCCGTAAGAAAGGAAGATCTAAATACGGAACAAAAAGAGAAAAAGCTAAAAAGAAATAGACTTCAACTAAAGTAATAAAAAAAGAATTCAAGGAAAAATATAAATGCCAAGAAAAGGAACAAAGAAAAAAAGACTCCCACAAGTAGATCCTATTTACAAAAATAGAATGATCTCTTCTTTCATTAATAGAATGATGAAAGGTGGTAAAAAGTCCGTGGCTGAAAGAATGCTTTACGGTGCATTAGAAGAAATCAAAGCTAAGATCTCTGAAGAAGAAGCTGTTGACGTATTCAAGAAGGCAGTTAAAAACACTAGCCCAGTTGTAAAAGTTAAAGCTAGAAGAATTGGTGGTTCTACTTACCAAGTTCCTATGGAAGTTAGCCCTCACGTTAGTGAAGCGATGTCTCACAGATGGCTTATTGATGCAGCTAGAAAGAGATCTGGTAAAACTTTCTCACAAAAGCTTGCAGCTGAAGTAATGGACGCATTCAACAATACTGGTACTGCTGTTCGTAAGAAAGAAGAAACTCACAAAATGGCAGATGCTAACAAAGCTTTTGCTCATTACGGTAAGTACTAAAAACTTAAATTTATCAATGAAAAGCCCGGGTAACAAGCCTGGGCTTTTTAGTATCTAGCTCTAAAATAACTTGCTACAATCACTAAAGCGCAACTAATCCCCGAAAAGGGAATGATATATAAGTAGAATGTCTAATACTTTAATCTCACCATCAATACTTTCCGCTGATTTTGCTAATTTGCAAGATGGCATTAAGTCGATTGAAGATGGTGGAGCTGATTTGGTGCATGTTGATGTGATGGACGGCAGATTTGTACCAAACATTACTATCGGCGCACCAGTAGTTAAAGCTCTTAAGAAAATCACCAAAATGCCTCTTGATGTTCACTTAATGATAGTTGAGCCAGATAAGCATATCGAAGATTTTGCTAAAGCTGGCGCTGACATTATTACAGTGCATGCTGAAGCTGTTGATCATTTAGACAGAACTATAAGCCTTATTCATAGCCTTGGCGCTAAGGCTGGAGTTTCTATAAACCCACACACAAATGAAGATTGCCTGAAGCATATTCTACATAATGTAGATCTTATACTTTTAATGTCTGTTAATCCTGGTTTTGGTGGTCAAAAATTCATACCTTACGTAACAGAAAAAATAGCAAATCTAAAAGCTATGGCTGAAAAGCTTGGACGCAAAGTAGGAACCAGTGATGGTGAGCTGCTTATAGAAGTTGATGGTGGTATCACTCCGGGTGCTATTGCTAAGCAGGTTAAAGATGCTGGCGCTAATGTTTTGGTTGCAGGCTCAGCAATTTACGGCGCGCCTGATATTGCAAAAGCAATTAAAGATTTAAAAAATTCATGAACATGAAAGACATTGAAAAAGGTGACGTTTACCCACAAGAAAAAATTATCCACTCTGCTGAGCAGATTGTAGAAAGTTTTTCACTTTGCACGCGAAACGCTTTTGTAACTTGTGATCCAGAGGGCAATATTACTTACTTTTCTAAAAGAATGGAAGATATCACAGGCTGGCATGAATCAGAAATGTTTGGCAATCATGTCTCAAAGCTTTACGCTCTCCCTAAAACAATGGAAGATGTAATCGATCAACCAAATGCTAAACCACAACCTGCTGTTCTCTATAAAAGAGACGGGAAGAAAGTTACATTTCCAGCTAGGCAAACTTCTATTCGCAACATCAATAATCCAAATAAAATTGATGGCTATTTAACCTTATTTATTACAAATATGGGCGATGTAGATAGAGCGCACGCTGAATTCACAAGCACAGTCTCTCACGAGCTTAGAACACCTATCACCAGTATTAAAGGTTTCGCTTCTACCTTGCTTGATCATAGAAGTAAGATCGATGAGGAAAAGAAAAAAAGATATCTAAAAATTATTCAAGAGCAAGCAAATCGCTTATCTAGATTAGTAGAAGATTTACTAGCTGTTTCTAGACTTGAAAGTCAAAGACTAAAGATCTCAACTCAGCATACTGAAATTAGACATCTTATAGAAAAAGCTGCAACTATTGCTGAATCAAAATATAAAGGCTCGCATGAAATTAATATAAACTCAGAAGGAAACCCTAGAGCTTGGGCTGACCCTGATAGAGTCGAGCAAATTTTCACGAATCTTATCGAGAACGCCATTAAATATTCACCAGAAGCAAACAAGGTAGATGTCTACGTAAAGAAAGCTTTACTTAATCGTGTAGATATGGTGCAGGTTGATGTAGTGGATTATGGAGTTGGAATCGCCGAAGCGGATTTTGAAAGGATTTTTAGTAAATTTGGTAGATTAGACACTCCACTAACTCGCAGCACTGAAGGTACTGGTCTTGGACTTTACATCACTAAATCATTAGCCAATATAATGAAAGGTGACCTAAAAGTCAGTTCTAAAGAAGGCAAGACTGTCTTTTCGGTCTACTTACCAGCAACAAACCTAGAAGACGAGTAAAAATTCTCATTTTCTTGAGCTTTCAAGCTACGGTTAATACACTTTTTTTGTGGTAATATCGTATTTGTTCTCATGGCAGGTGTGGCCAAGTGGTTAAGGCTCCGGTTTGTGGTATCGGCATTCGTGGGTTCGAGTCCCATCATCTGCCCCATATTTAAGATTAGTAAATCCCATAGTTACTCAAATCCAAATAATGCCCTTCACCTTGAAGAATCTCTAATGAAACTTTTTGATTATTCTTATCAAGCAAAGTTTTAATCTGACTAGCATGCTCAGCAGGGACCACATCATCTTTAGCACCATGCACTATCTTTATTTCTTTCGCTTTTATTCTTGAGTATGGCTCTTCTTGATTCCAAAGTTTCTTTAAAAGTGGCTCAGTACGATCAAAATCAATGCCAAAGTCTTTCATGCTCTTAAGAGTATCTTCACTTCGATTAGTTAGATTAAGTGGCGCCGCTTTTAAAATCAAACTAGCACATTGATATTCAAAGCCAAGCTCTTGATAAAATCTATTCATCACATGAGCAAGGATAGAAGTCCCTAGTGAGCTTCCTTCCAGGTGAATATTTTCTATGCTATAGCCAAGCTCCATGATATTTTTTATAGTTTCAAAAACATCTCTTTTAATAGTTTTCTGATCAGCTTTTCCTGGGTTCCCAGAATGCCCGCGATAGCTTATCATCGCTACATTGAAGCCTCTATCTAAAAGTTTTATAGCTCTAGCAGCTTTAGCAAAGTTTGAACCTGATCCATGAACTAAGATTTTCACATTCTTATTACTTGGCTCTTCAACTTTTTTAATAAACCAATAGCTAAGTTCAAGCCCATCTTTGGTCAGAAATTTTTTGAACTCATCTTGAGCTTTTCTTTTGGGTAATTCCTGTTTAAAGATACGCTTTGCTTCATCACGCTCCAGTCTAATAATATCCTCAGGCTTTTTACCATCAAAGCCAATGGGGCTATGCAAAAACTCATCAGCCCAAGCTTTAAATCTTGCATCTAAGCTTTGGGGGTTTGCTTTAGGGGGATTTTTCTTAGAAGCCATGCTCATTGTTATCCTATACTACTTTTAAACACTTGTAGAAAAAGACTTATATCAAGAATTAGAAAACAAAGAAAGCATGCATTGACAGATTCCCTCTCCTCGATATCATGAGCTAAGATCATAACTATGGCAATAATGTCATCTTTAGAATCCAAAATCCATCATGCAAGAAGCCTTGTAGGCGTGCCTCATGAAAAGAAACTTGTGGATTACAAGAATATTGAAGAGCTAGTAAAAGCTCAAGTTAGCCAGCATCGTGACAAAAATTATTTAGTTTACTATTACGCAAAGGACTTTAAAGAAAAGTCTTGCTCAGAATTTCTAAAATCTAATTTAACATATAAAGATTTTTACTCAAAAGTTTCTAAAACTATAAACCTTCTTAAAAGCTCTGGTCTAAAAAAAGGTGATCGCATTGCAACAATTAGCCATAATCACTCTGACACTGTGATTCAGTACTTTGCGGCTTGGGTAATGGGCTTAGTGGTGGTGCCAATAAATGTGAGCGAAGATACTGAGCGCATCATATATATTCTTAATCACTCAAATGTGAAACTTGCTTTTATCAGAGATTTATACTTAGACAAGATTCTTGGAATCTTAAAAAATCTGTCTAAACTTAAAAATATAGTTTGCACTGGGGCTCTTAACAGCCAAGTGCTTTCTCTTATCGACAATCAGCAAAGGATCTCACATGCTCATAGCTCAGTCATAGACAGCACTAAAGATTGTGATTTTTGTCACTTCTCTAAAATTAATGATCTTAGCGAAGAATATAGAGTAAATCATGTAAACCTTGATGATGAAGCGCTTATCGTTTTTACTTCAGGCACTACTGGTAACCCCAAAGCTGTGGTCTTAACTCAATACAATCTTCTCGTTGATGCAAAGAATATTTCTGAATGGCACGGCATGAAAGCTGAGCAAACTATGATGTGCGTGCTTCCTATCCATCATGTCAATGGAACGATTGTAACTATTATGAGCACAATGTTTTTTGGTGGAAGCTTAGTCTTAAATGATAAATTTCGCACAAGCACTTTTTTCAAACGAATCTCTGAAGAGAAAGTAAATGTTGTTAGCGTAGTGCCTACTCTTTTAGCTTTTTTACTAGAAGGTAATAAATCTAAAAATCTTAGTGAAGGCTTAGATCTTACAAGTTTCAGGCATTTAATCTGCGGTGCTGGACCACTTACTGTTGAGCTGGCGCATGAATTTGAAGAGACTTTTAACAAGCGTATAGTTCATGGCTACGGGCTTTCAGAGACCACTTGCTATTCATGCTTCTTGCCAATTAGTCTAGGTGATACTGAACACCAAAAATGGATGCGTGATTATGGTTTTCCTTCTATCGGGAAAGCGCTTCCAGTTAACGAGATGGATATTCATGATGAAGCTGGTAAATCTTTAGCAGCAAGCAAGAAAGGCGAGATAGTCATTAAGGGACATAACGTCATGCTTGGCTATTATAGAAACGGGACTGCTAACGAAGAGACCTTCAAACATGGCTGGTTTAGATCTGGTGATGAGGGTTTTTATGAAGTCGATGATAAAGGTGATAAATATTTCTTTATTACAGGCAGGCTTAAAGAATTAATCATCCGTGGTGGCGTGAATGTCTCTCCACTAGAGATTGATGAGGTGATTATGGCTATGCATGGAGTGAAGGCTGGTATTTCAGTTGGCTTTGAAAATAACATGTATGGAGAGGAGGTAGGCGCCTACGTGCAGCTTGAAGAAGCTTATTTTTTAACAGAAAAAGATGTCATAGAACACTGCTCTAGAGAGCTTCCCTTTCATAAATGCCCTAAAGTAGTTCTCTTTGGAAATGATATCCCTGTAACCTCTACAGGCAAGTACCAGCGCAATAAACTTAAGCCTTTATTTGCAGATTATAAAGATAGCCAGTTTAAAAAATAAAAAAGCTATAATATAGCTATGGAATATCTAGCTGATCCAGTATTAATCAAATTCATCGCTCTAAGTTTTAGTTTAGGCACAGGAATAGGGGCTTTCTTTCTTTTTCCAATGCAGTGGTTTGGCGGTGCTAAAACCAGCTCTAGCCCTAAATTAGACACAGATAAAATTAAGCTAGAGAATGAAGTTTTAAGTGATAAAGTCAAGCAGCTAGAAGCTAAAATCCAGACTCTTGAAAAAGCTCTGGAGATGGCTTCCAGTTAAATTTCAAGTAAGTGTAGATTTAATCCATAGCAAGGCTTGCGAAGTAGCGACGAGGTGAGTTGACTACTCGTCAATGATCCGAGGAGGGACAAGCATAACGCAGCTATGGGTTAAATCTACACTTACTTAGCAGCCCTAGGATGAAAATCTTTATATGCTTTAAGCAGGCGATAATCAGGGGTCTTTAAAAATGGTTTATAAGCCTTACTAAGAGTAGTAGATAGCTTAGTTTCTATTTGCTCAAAGCTCATCCCTTCATCAAGAAGATGCATCACTCTACTTTTTTTAACGTATAAAGGTCTTAGCTCATAATCTGAGATCCTATTTCTTATATCTAAGACATTAATACGCTCACCTTTTTCATTTAAGAAAAATGGCGCATCTATGCCCACGCTCTCATCAGACAGCTTAGGTCTCGTTTCATTTAAATAGATTTTGATTAGATTTTTAAGAGAACCTGAAGCTTCAAGCAAAGAATCTCTTACAGAAAGCCCTCCCTGAGCAAGGTTATAATCACCAATATTTAAAGCAGTCAGCTCATCTACAGAAAGATAGAACTCATAAATAAAGAATACTAAGAGCTTATCTATTTGTTTTTCATCATCAAGCTTAGTAAAAATATCTTCATAATCATAGAAATTATCAAATTTAGATTTGATATTAATACTTGTGCTCCAGAATGGATTATCTTTTAAATTCAACCATTCTACAAACTGTCTAATGCTGCTTAACTTACTTAAGAAACTAGATTCCAGGTATTTATCTTCAATATGCTCTATGTAATCTTTAATCAAATCAGAGCTAATCTCTGCTTCCTCAGCGAAATCCAAGAATTTTTTAAGATCTCTTTCTAGATTTTTAATCGTACTGTAGCTTTTCAAGCCCAAATCATTCAGGTGCTTAATAAAATATCCTATTAGCTCTTGATTAATTAGTCTAGTGCTCATGATATGCGCTGCTGATACTCCACCCAAATTTCATCTAGCTCTTCACTTAAACCATGTTTATCTATAAAAGTTTGAATAACAGGATCTGTTGGCTTCCAGCCAATATTAACTAAGTGTCTTAAATGCTCTACCGGACTTACTTGCTTATTAAGTGTCCCGGCTTCAGCGTCAATTACTTCTTCTTCCGCCATGCCTTTATTATAGCAATTAGTTATTCAGCAGCTTCGTCAAACTCTTTTTTTAGGTCCTGAAGAGATTCAATCACTGGAATAGCAGCCTCAGCTTTATCAGTTTCAGCAGCAGACCACTCTTCACCATCAGTGAATAAAACTTTTTTAACCCATACTGAAAAATAGCTCTCTGATCTATCATCAAAAGGAAGTTTAAAAATTATCTTCTGTTTAGCACCAGCTTGAATTTGATCGACGCCATTCACCTTAAATTTTCTAGCAAGGTAAGGCTCAAAAGGAATCTCTCTTAACCATAAAAGCTGAACAGCTTGAACAGCTTTTTCTGTTGGATTTATAACTTCAGCGCTATAGGTATATTCAATGTTTTTATGACCTAGAGCATTAGTACCTTTGTCTTCGACTTCAGCAAAATCAATATTAACTGGGCAGCCTTCTAGATTTAAAATAGTTACTGGCACTTTATCACTAAGAGATTTACCAAAAAATGGAAACCTAAATGCCAAACCTGGCAAAGAGCTTAAAACAATTAAAAGAGCTATTAGAGAAAGATTCGATAACTTAAACTTCACTTTAGTACACCTCAGCCCTTACATAAACTTCATCTTCAGACGAACCTGTAGTTCTTACATGCGGAGTAATTAAAGCAATAAGCTCTTGATCTGTATTCGATTTAACTTTGTTAGCAAAGAGGCTTCCTATTATAGGAATTCTGTTTAAGAAAGGTAACTCTGTAGCATTCACGCTTTCTTTGTCTTGGAATAATCCACCAATGGAGATTGTTTCGTGATCAATCACTTGAAGTTCAGTAGAAATTCTTCTACGAGTTGTCGTAGCCGGAACGTTAGACGCATCTCCTGGAAGCGGATCACTATTTTCTGAAACTTCTATCTCTACTTTAAGAGTGATAACTCCATTATCACCAACCACCGGAGTAATGCTCATTGATGTACCAGCAGTAATTCTACTAATACTTTGGTTCTGTGCAACACCACCTTGAGATGCTTGCCCATTAGCTGAGTTTAAAAGGATATTTCTATCTTGATCGAAATTTAATTTAGCAGTTTTACCACTAGCTACGAACAATCTTTGATCAACTTTAATTTTTGCATTTTGCCTAGACTGACTTATTGAAGGTCTTCCAGCAAAAAGATTAAAGTCTTCAGGCGAGAAGCTAAACTTATTAATTCCAACTCCAGTACCATTATCACCAATCGAGCCGAAGACTAAAGTATCAGCAATCGTACCTCTAGAGTGAGATTTCACTAGAGAAGCATCCACTAACTTCACAATAAGTTCAACTTGATTAACAGGCTTATCAATCGCTCTTAAGAATTCATATAAACGAGTCAGGTTTTCTCTAGAGCCTTCAGCTATAAGAGAGTTTTGCTCTTCAGCTACTTTAACCAAGCTCTTAAGTTCTTGAGGTAAAAGATTAGAGATATTTTTTGCTTCTAAGTGTTTGATCGGAAATAATACGATCTTACGATCAAGACCAAAGTTCATATTCACTTTACTGTAAACAACAAATTTGTCACCAGATTTAGTGTATTCAAAAGCACTTCCCGAAAGAACAAGCCTTAAAGCTTCATCAATATTAACGCCTCTAACTCTTACGGTCACTCTTTCTGTTGGAGCAGCAGTCATCACGATATCTATTCCATATTTATTAGCTAAATCTTTAATGATTGTATTCAAATCAACGTTGTCGTAAGAAAGATCAGCAACCCTTTCAAGCACAGGAAGGTTTAAATCCACATCCGTAGGGTCAAGTGAGAAAATTTTAGTTTGACCAGATCCAGTTTTTCTTAAAATTGTGTAGTTATCACCACCAACATTAAAATCTACACCAGCTGCTTGAACCATACTAAAGAAAGCTTGCGTAAAAGGCTGGTCATTAATTTCAATTACAGAAATAGTGTCTCTGTCTTGGATAGAACCACTTACAGTAATACTTTTACCAGAGATTCTAGCCAAAGTAGCAAAAGCATCTCTAACAGCAATATTTCTAGCTGAGAAGTTTATAATCGGATCATCTCTTTTAATGGTAGTAGCTTTAGGCTTTTCTCTTGTTGTAATTGGTTTACCAACAATCTCAAGAAGTTTATTTATTTCTTTTAAATCCTTTGGATTATTAGGGTTTAAGCCTTTTAATTCAGAACCATATTGATCAAACAACTTTCTAACTACAACGTTATCAGTCACTATTTTTGTATCTTCAAAAGCTTTCACTAACTTTCTTTCAGCTTCAGAATTAATTTCCAAAGGCTTATTTCCAACTGAAAGCTTATCTTTGATTTTCTGTTCTTCTTCACTAAGAACTTCTTCAGGCTCTAGTTGGGCAGTTTCTTTAACTGAAGTTTCTATAAAAGTTTTTTGAACTTTAGGTTCAACTTTTACTGGTACTGGCTCTTGATAATCTTCATCGTCTTCATCATCCCAGTCATCTTCATCGTCCCAGTCATCATCTTCATCATCATCCCAGTCATCATCATCTTCATCATCCCAGTCATCATCATCTTCATCGTCTAATGCAGCAATTAGAACAGGGGATTTAGCAATATTTGCAGATATTAATCTGGTTGTAGGTCTCGGGTTGCGATAGCTAATACCTGCAGATGAGACAACGGCTGTTGTCTGGAAAAAGATTATTAATGCTAATAAGAGACGCAGCAATATAATCATAGGAGTACCATATATTATATTGACTACGCTAGATCTAGTATGTTCCCGATTTTAGAGTAGATAAATTAATTCTTACGAGTTTTGTGCTCAACCCTGATTCTTTCTATAATATTGCGTATTTCATCTTCAGAAGGACCACGGCTTTCTAGTGTGTCTTTTTCATTGTGATCTACAAAAGTACCGGAGACCACTTTAAAATTCGCTCCTTCCCAAGGAGTATCTGATGGAGCTCTTAAAATCTCACCTTCATCATAGAAAGGGTTAAAGTTAGCTTTTTGTTCGGCTGTTAAATTTGGGTCAATCAATTCAACCTTGTTTTCTAAAATTTGCTTTCTTCCAGCTTTTCTATCTGTGATTCTACGTTTTTTAACTGTAGTTGTACTAGTTTGAGCAATTATATACTCAGGCAACTCAGTAATCACATTAGGATCTATAAGCTTTTTCTTTTTCTTCTTAGCTTCTTCTTTTTTACGCTTTTCTTCTTCTTTGTCTTTTTTGAGCTTTTCTTTCTCTTTTTCTTTGCGAAGCTTTTCTTTTTCTTTTTCTTTACGCTTACGCTCGCGTTCCTTTTCTTTCTCTTTACGAACCCTTTCACGCTCTTTTTCTTTACGATCACGCTCTTTTTCGCGTTCTTTTATTTTTGCAAGCTTTTCTTTCTCTTTTTCTTTGCGAGCTCTTTCACGTTCTTTTTCTTTAAAAGCTCGCTCTTTTTCCTTTTCTTTTTCTTTGCGGAGGCGCTCACGTTCTCGCTCTTTTATAGCTTTTTCTCTTTCACGCTCTTTTTGAGATCTTTCACGTTCTCGCTCTTTTTCTTTTTGTAACTTTTCTTTTTCGCGTAGCTTCTGAGCTTTTTCTCTTTCTTTTTGTCTTTTTAATTGTTCTTTAGAAAGGTTTTTTGTAGATTTTTTAGCAGTAGCCTTAGCTTTTATTGTCTTTTTCTTAGTTGCAGTTTTTTTAGACTTAGTTGCAGTGGTTTTCTTAGACTTAACTGTAGTCCCGCCACGTTTCTTAGCTGAATAAAGTCTTTTTCTTTCGAGCTCACAATCACGGCACGAATTAGGTCGATACGAAATTTTGTTTTTCGCCGTTATTTTTATTCCGCAAATACTGCAATAAGTTACCACTGACAAAGATTGATTTTATACTATTTTGATGGTTTGGCCTAGCTAGGGCCTATGCAAATTAATGATTTAGGGGAATATTTAATATAGAGGGTGTCAAAAAAAATAAAAAACTTAGACCTTTTAAAAATAATCGACTCTGGTGTCGGTCATATTGATCTTGAAAAATACGACAAAAGCATAGAGAGCTATAAAGAGATAAAAGCTAAAGAACCTGGACCCAGCCAATACTATCTCAGTGCCTTAAATTTATTTTTAAGTGGTAAATACAATGAAATCAAAGCGATTTTCACTGAGCGTCCAGATTATATTGACTCTTTAGAAACTAAGGGACTTTGGATATTAACTCAATTCTTATTAAAGGATGAAATTAAATACGAATCGCTCTTTCCACTCGAACCGCCCATAGGTTTCAGAGATGCCGTAATTAAAAAAGTAGTTGAAGTTTACTCAAATATCTACTTAAATCTTGACTTAAAAGACCGTGATGAAATTCTTCACCTGAACCTTTATGAGCTAAAAGAGGTTCTTCCAGAAATTATTATTCATTATTCAGATTTCATTTTGCAAAATTACTTAAAAGAAAAATACGAGCAGGCTTTTTTAATTATTAATGATAAATCTCTATTCGAAAAACTAGAAACAGATAATTTAAAAGCACAAAGACACAGACTACTCTCTCTTTATAAACGTCTTCATAATCATGAGAAGGAAGCAGAAGAAGAGTTGGATAAATACCGTGAGGCATTTTCTTATGGCTCTGAAGGTTTTGTGATTAACCCAATTTCAAATAAAATTGGCTTTAAGGATAAAGACGCTCTTGAAAATTGGACCACTGTGCTTGATGAGTGCAGCGAAATTCAAAACCGCATCATAATGAATTTAGGAATTCACGAAGATACCTGCGGGTATTTTGAATGTTCTGATTGTTGTGAAAAAACTTTTCCATCAATGTCACTAACAGAATACTTACATCTTAAAAAATGGCTTGAAAAAAATAATTATGATATGGAAGCTCTAAAGGAACGTGCAGAAAAAATCCAATCAGACTACGCAGAAAAATTTGGCGGTCGCTTAGAGGTTGTGGATAAAAAACTTGCGCAGAATAATCTGCGCGGCAGCGAGAACCCAAATGATTTTAAATTTAGCTGTCCTTTTTTAGTAGATAAAAGATGCACTTGTCATCCAGCCCGCCCACTGATGTGCAGAGGTTTTGGTTTATCGACTGATAATGGTATGTCTGTTAAAGCTTGCAATTATTACTACGAGCAGCTAAAGCATAATGGCGGCGAGCAAAAGGATAGAGATATCTATGACTTGCGGCAAGCTAAGGCTTTAGTGAAAGCCAGTGATGAATATATAACAAAGAATAAGGCTGGTGAAGCAAAGCAGCTAAAAGGTACACTGGTCGCTTGGTTTACTGAGACGCCTGAGTTTTTAGACTAAGCGCCGCCACGTAGTCGCGAAGAGTCAAATGACCTGTCATCGCGAGGAGCCGAATGACCTGTCATCACGAGGAGCCGAAGGCGACGTAGTGATCCATAGATTGCTTCAGCTTAGCAATGACGGCGAAGCAATCCATGAAACTTAAAACTATTTAATATATATACTCATCAAGGGCTTGTAATCTTAAGGGTTATCTTGATACTATATATACTAAATCAAGGAGTAAATCTTATGCTAGGAAAATTATTTAATACATTAACTGGTCAAGGCCAACAACAACAGAGCTCAACTGCAGTAGCAGAAAAGCCGCAAGCAGCAAATCAACAATCTACGGCAAAACAAGTAGCGCCTACACAAACTCCTCCACAGGAGCAAGCAGCTCCTGCAGCGCCTACTCCTGGAACTCAGCAGACAGCTGAAAACACAGTAGTTAACCAAGGCATTATTCCTGGAACACAAACCCAAGCAGCTAACCCTGCACAGTCAGTAGCAACAGCTCAGCAAGCTATTCAAAAAGACGAGCAAGCTAGAAAGATTCTTTTAGATGTAATAACTGGTGATATTAAAAGAGATAACGGCGGAACTCTACAAACTACTATCAATTCTTTAGAGCAATTACTTACTGTAGAAGGTTTAGCAACTTTATCTAAAGAGCTAAGCCCTAAAGATCCAGAGACTAAAGCAGAGCAAATTTTAACTAGTACTATCCCTCAATCACTAGTTGAACAAACTCGAAAGTACACTTCTGCAGTTAGATCCAATGAAGCTCCTGAAGAAATTGCAAGAAAAAAGGCATTCGCTAATGAAGCAATTAACGTTTTAGTTGAAATTGCTACAAATTCAAATCAAGATAAAAAGATAGTAAGATCCGCTATCCAAAAGCTTCTTGAAGTAGCATCTGAAGGTACAGACCCATCAGATGGCGCTAAAATCACTTCAGCAACTAAAGAAATCGCATCAAAAGCTTTCGATGCTGTAAAAAACTTAGTTAAGACTAACCCTCAAGACCTTGCTGACACTCTGACTCTAGAAAGAGGACACTTCTTTAGCAGATGGAATAAAACTTATGACTTCGTTCAACAAGGCACTAAAGAATTAATTGCAAGTCTGATAAAACTTCCTGAAATTGGAAACAGAATGCTTAATAATTTAAGAGCTCAGTACACAACACGTCATTGGTTTGGACGTCATGACTTAGCTGACCTTAAGATTGCAAAAAACGCAATTGAAGAAGGTCAAAAACAAGAAGGTTTACTCGATGCAAATCTTGCTAAAGAAGTTCTTGATCAAATAAACAAAGGTATCCAAAGAGTAGAAGCTTCTAATAACTAATCTAGTAACTATTGATTAGATTTACAGATAGATCAGCTCTTAACTTTTAGCTATAATTGTTCTCATGGAAAAAGAGAACAATATTATGGACCGCAGAAGTTTTTTAGCTTCAGTTGGAATTGGAGCTGCTGCTCTTGGTGCTAGCGCGCTGAGCACTTCATGCTCAGGCACTAAACCAATTGGCTCATTAGGTACCATGGTTAACATCTCTAAAGAAAGAGATGATTCTGATCTTTACCCTATTTACGATAAAGGCGAGTATCAAGTAAAAGACTTTTCTAGACTTCTCAAGGACACTAATCTAGGATTGAGTTCTGCAAATATTGAAAACCATTTAGGCTTATACAAAAACTACGTAAATAAAGTAAATGCAGCTGAAAAAAATCTTCGTAAGGGTGTGGTGGATGAAGCTACTCTTAAAAATTTAGCGTTCTCATTAAACGGCATGGCTCTTCATGATATTTACTTCTCAAACATGAACACTGATCAGGGAGAAGCATCATCAGCATTTAAAAAAGCAGTAGAGAAAACTTTTGGTAATTTTGATGCTTACATGAAAAACCTTTTAGACATCGCAGCTCAAGTTAAAGGCTGGTCTATCACAGGAGTAAACCTTCTTAATGGTCACATCATGAATTATGGCGAAGATAGTCACAGCAGTAATTTCCCGAACTACGTTATACCGATACTTGCACTTGATGTTTATGAGCACGCTTACGTAAGTGATTTCAGTGCTGAAGGGAAAGCTCAGTACCTAGATGTCTTTAAGAAAATCATAGACTGGGATATGGTCAGTAGAAGATTTGATCGTATTAGAGTAACTTTTAGTTAAAGGTTATCACTAATATCCATGGATTGCTACGCTCCTCGCAATGACCTGTCATCACGAGGAGCATAGCGACGTGGTGATCCAATGACTAGCGCGGCGGTAATTGGTAAGCAGAAAGTTTTGAAATTTGGCTTAAGCATTTCCAGCTTTCTTCATCCAAGTCCTTAGCACCATTGACCAGATAAGGTTGACCAATTCTCACAATAACTTTGCCCTCTTGCTGATAATTAATTCCAACTGGAAGTAATTTTGCTTTGCTTAATTTTGCAAAAAATACCGGACCATTATTTGGTTGACCTAATTGTCCTTCAATCTTTGAGCGAGTACCTTCTATAAATATTAAAAGCCTCCAACCCAAAGTCTGCAAAACTGCTTTAGCAGCCTTAACAGTAGAAGTCTCTGGCTTAGATCGATCTACTGAAATTGTGCCGCAGAGCTTAAACCAATTTCCCACAATCGGATTATCAAAAAGCTCTTTTTTAGCAACGAAACACGAGTAAGCTCCAAAAACACTCGTCAAAACTGGTATGTCATCGTACGAAATATGATTTGAAACTACTATATAGTTCTCCTCATTAACACTCGGAATATTTTCCTTCCCTTCAATGACAAGGTCGTATTTCAAGCAGTAAAACCTAAAGAGGGCGATGGTTATTCGCTGAAAAATTTTATTTATGATATTAAAACTATACTTATTCTTCATCTAAGCCCTAGGGTACAAGTATATCTTAAGCGATTTTATCCAAAATTCAAGATTTTAAATTGATTCATAATTTAAGTATTTCTAAATGTGAATAACGTGTATCATTAGTTGTTAATGAGCTTTTTTCAGACAGAAGCAAGAATATCTAAAGACCCTATAGTAGGTCTGATTAAACTAGCTGGGGCAGACTCGTCTCCAGATAAACTAGTTGCCGTGGCTGGTGTTGCAAATGGCGACGATGGCAAGTTAATAGTACCTAGTGTAGTTCAAGAAGCAGCTAAAGAAGTTTTAAATGGTGGTCTAAATTTATCTTATTCTCCAAGTTCAGGAATTAACGAGCTTGGCGTGATGCTAACTCAAGAAATCCTTGGTTACGATACCATCACAGCACTAAGTGAGATGGGCTTAACATGCTCAGCAGTTGTTACTACTGGCGGGACTAATGCTATCAGCAGCACTCTAGTTGCTTGCACAAATGAAGATGATGATATTATCACTCACTCACCGCACTGGCCTGGTTTTGATAGTGTAGCTCTTTCTATAAACAGAAAACCTTTAACTTGCTTTGATATGTTAAATAAAGAAGGCAAATTTAATATCAACGGTTTTGAAAAATGCATTCTAGATACTCTTGCAAAGAATAAAAAGCAAAGCAAAATTGCAATTATTATAAACACACCTTATGACAACCCTACTGGACAAGACTTTGGTAATGAGGCTTGGGATCAAATCGCCAATGTCTTAGCGCAGTTTGAAGACAAAGAAATCCTTCTAATTTTAGATACTGCATACATAGACTTTGGACCAAAAGGCAAAGACTACAGAAGACTTAAATTCTTAATTGATTTCTTTAATAAAGTAACTAGTCCTAACTTCAACTTAGTGATTGCTGGTTCTGTTTCTAAAAGTTTTGCGATGTATGGAAGTAGAGTTGGTGTTGCGACTTTAATTTCTCGCAATGGTGACAATACTGACAAATGGTCAAATGTAGTTGGTGGTGTGATTCGCGGCACCTATAGTAATAGTGCTAGACATGGTCAAGAAATAGCTCTTAATATACTTTCTGACATGAAGAAGCTAGCTGGCATTCATGACTTCCAAGAAAAAACTAGTGATCTAATAGCTAAAAGAAACAAGCATTTTATAGATGAAATGATAAAAGGTTCTGAGATGAGTGCTGATACTAAAAGTCATAAATTAGTACAAATCACGAAAAAGCTTCAGCTCTTAAAGCCTGATGGTGGCTTCTTTACAGCACTTAAAATTTCTGATGCTAATTTTGCAGCTGAGCTGCAAGACAGATTCTTAACAGACAAAACTTACTTACCTGTTATTTGCGGTCAGTACATTAGAGTCCCTACATGCAGCTTAAAAGAAGAACTTTTAACTAAGCTAGCTGGAAAAATAATTAAAACAGCTCAAGAACTTGAGAGCAAATAAGTGAAAGAAAAAGCCTTTCTAGTTGATATAGTTCCTCCTAAAACTTCTAAGGAAGAGAGCGATCTTAGGTTTGAAGAACTAGAGAGTTTAGTGAAAACTTATGGTGGTGCTTCTATATCAAAATCAGTCCAAAAAAGGTCCGTGCCAGACTATAAGACTTATGTAGGTTCAGGCAAAATTATAGAACTACTCGACGAATCTGACAACTTAGAAAATTTAGATGTAATTATCATTAATAACATCCTGAAACCCAGACAGATTTATAATCTTGAAGAGGTTTGCATAAATTACCAAATCCAAAAACGAGAAGAAGAGCATGAGTTAAACCCTGGAGTCAAATCGCGTTTTGAAAACCCAAAAAAAATTAAAGTATGGGATAGAGTGGATTTAATCTTAAAGATCTTTGACAAACACGCAAAGACTGTTGAAGCCAAACTTCAAATCGAAAAAGCTAGTATCTCACACATGGGACCTCGTATCTTTGGTATGGGTATGGAACTCTCTCGTCAAGCTGGTGGTATCGGAACCATTGGTGCTGGTGAAAGCAACATTGAGATGATGAAACGCCATCTCCAAAAACGAATTAAAACTGTTAATGAAAAACTCAAATATTATGGCGATATCCAGAAACGTCACAGGGATGCGCGACGTAATAAAAACCTAAAGACTGTATCTTTAGTAGGTTACACAAATGCTGGGAAAAGCACACTTATTAACGCGCTAACTAAAAAAGATGTTTATATAGCTGATGAATTATTTGCGACTTTAGATTCGCGTGCCGGAGAGCTTTTCCTTCCCAAAACTAGATCTAAAGCGATTCTTACTGATACTATTGGCTTTATCCAAGACCTGCCACCCAGCTTGATTGAAGCATTTAAATCTACGCTTGCTGAGATCGTTGATGCTGATTTAGTGATGCATGTAATTGATATTAGTGACCAGAATATGGACCTTAAAATTAAAGTGGTTGAAGAAATTCTTGAAGCTATTGGCTGCGGAGATAAAGAAAAGATATATGTATTTAATAAAATGGACTCTCTAGATAAACAAGTAGAGAAAAATGAAGTCGGTCCCGAAGAGAAGATAGAGCTAGAAGTCAGAATACAAGAGGACTACGGTGAGTATAATCCACAGTTTGTTTCAGCAGTTAATCGTAAAGAACTCTCACTCCTTATTGAAACTATAGAAAAAATAGTTACAAATGATGAAGCTATAACTAATAACTGAAAACTTAGTTATGCTTTGCAAACTCGGCATCAAACATTGCTTTGAGTTTATTTGCCGTTTGAGCATAAGCATCTTTATCAGCCCAAGATTTACTTGGAAATTCTATAGACTCAGGGATTTCTATCCCAAAGACTGGATGAGTAGAAGTTTTCTCTTTAGAAAGCTCACCATTATGAATCTTAGAGATAATAGATCGTGTTAGCTTTAATGACATGCGCTCGCCTACTCCATAAGAGCCGCCAGCCCAGCCAGTGTTCACTAACCACACATCCACATCATTCTCTGCAATTTTCTTAGACAACAAATCCCCATAAACAGCAGGACGAAGAGCCATAAACGGACCTCCAAAACAAGGACTAAAGGTTGCAGTTGGTTCCTTGATGCCTTGCTCGGTTCCAGCCACCTTAGCTGTATAGCCCGCCAAGAAATAATTTCTAGCCTGCTCAGCGCTTAGCTTAGAGACTGCAGGCAGAACACCAAAAGCATCACAAGTAAGCATGATGATATTTCGTGGTTGCTCTGGCACAAACCTATCTCCATGAGCATTTGGAATAAAGTCAAGTGGATAAGCAATTCTACCATTCTCAGTCATAGATTTATCAAAATAATCCAGCTCACCTTTATCATTCATAGGAACGTTTTCAACTGTTGTACCCTTCATGCGACTAGCAGCATAAATCTCTGGTTCGCTTTCAGCAGTCAAACCGATAGTTTTTGCATAACATCCAGCTTCAAAATTAAAAACACCTTCATCAGACCAGCCATGCTCATCATCACCAATTAGTATACGGTCAGGATCTGCTGATAGAGTGGTCTTACCAGTACCTGACAAACCAAAAAATATTGCAACATTACCTTCTTTACTGCAGTTAGCAGAGCAGTGCATAGGCATAATGTCTTTTTGAGGTAATAAAAAATTTAAGATACTGAAAGCAGATTTTTTCATCTCACCGCCGTAAAGCGTGCCGCCAATTAGGACTTCTTTTTCTTTTAGGTTCATTAAAATTACTGTTTCAGAATTAACGCCATCTTCTTTAGGATCAGCCTTAAAACTTGGAATATCTATAATTGTGTAATCAGAAAGATAATCATCAGGCTTGATTCCAGCTTTCTTTGCAGGCTCTGAGTTTACAGCCTCAAGCATATTTCTAATAAATAAACTATGAAAAGCTTTTTCTGTAACTACTCGAACGTTGATAGAGTTTTTACGATCAGCACCAGCGATAAGGTCTTGCACAAAAAGGTCCTTGCCTTTTGTATGAGCCATCATCTTCTCGCGAATTTTAAAATATTTATCTTCATCAATTGGCACATTGATTTTACCCCAATCCACTAGATCTTTAGAAACATCATCTTTAACTATAAATTTGTCTTTAGCTGATCTGCCAGTGTGTGGTCTTGTGTCCATCACAATAGCTTTAGAGCCAGTCAGCTTAGCTTCATCTCTATTAAGTGATTGCTCATAAAGAGCATCGGGATCTAAGTTGAAGAATAATTCTCCTGCTTCTTTGATTCCTAAGTATGATAATTTACGTAACTCAAACGCCATTGTCTGTGTCATAGCATTAATAATAACAAAGCGTCAATAAAAGCTGCAAACAAGAGCCGCCTTCCTTATCTTTTCTTAAGGCATCCGGGCATATGAGGAACTAGCAATACTCATATTAATAGATGCTAGAATCTTAATTATGCAAGCTAAAGTAACAGTTATTGGCGCGGGGAATGTAGGAGCAACAGCAGCTCAAAGGCTTATTGAAAAAAATATAGCTGACGTCGTTCTCATAGACATTATGGACGGAGTAGCTAAGGGTAAGGCACTTGACCTTATGGAAGCTCGTCCGATTGAAGCGCATGATCGTAAAATTGTTGGTACTGGTGATTACGCTGACACAGCTGGTTCAGATATCGTTCTTATGACGGCAGGTCTTGCACGCAAACCAGGAATGAGCCGCGATGATCTTTTAGCTAAAAACGCTGAGATCGTAAAAGCTTGCATAGAAGCAGCTCACAAAAATTCTCCAAACGCGATCTTTATAGTAGTTTCAAATCCAGTTGATGCAATGACTCAACTAACCCACGAAATCCTTTCAGCAAAAGGTGTGCCGAATAACAAAATCATAGGTATGGCTGGTGTTCTTGATAGTGCTCGTATGGGGTTCTTTATTGCTGAAGCTTTAAATGTTTCTGTTGAAAGTATTCAACCATGTGTTATGGGTGGACATGGGGACGATATGGTTCCTGTAGCAAGATACACTACTGTTGCTGGTATTCCTCTTACTGAGCTTCTTCCAGCTGACAAAGTAGAGGCTATTAACGATCGTACTCGCAAGGGTGGAATAGAAGTGGTTAACCATCTTAAAACTGGTTCTGCTTTTTATGCACCTGCAAGCGCATCAGTGCAAATGATCCAAGCAATTTTACAAGACAAGCAAATGATACTTCCATGCTCATGCTACTTAACTGGTCAGTATGGTATCGACGGCGTCTTTGTAGGAGTTCCTACTAAGCTTGGCGAGAATGGTATCGAAGATATTTTAGAAATCAATCTTAGTGACGATGAAAAAGCTGCGCTTCAAGCATCAGCAAACTCTGTAAGAGTTAATGTTGATAAGATGCATAGTCTTATTGGCGCAGCTAAAGCTTAAAGGAGCTATCCATGGTGGGTGGTCTAAACTTTAATTTTAATAATGACGATTTTCTAGCAAGGTTATTTAACCGTGCGCCTAATCGCTCTGAACAAGACTCACCATTAAATCAAGGAGAAATGGATAAATTAGTTCAGAGAACATTAACAGAAACCAATGCTAAAAAAAGAGAAGTCCTTTTTGAAAAGCTCAAAGAAGAGATGCACAGAAAGTCAATCTGCGACCTAGAAAAGACAAAGCTTAGAAGAACTAAGAAAAAACTCGCTTTCTTTGATTTCTCCAAGTTTACTAGGGATTCACAACAATTAATCGACATGCATTATCTCCTTAATGATGCTCTTGAAGGAGACCAAAAGTACTTAGAAAGATATTGCAAGATTCACTCCATACCTTTAATTGATATTAGCAATGAAGATATCATTGCTTGCTATGACGCTCAAGCTAAAAAGCACGGCATAACTATTCCTGATATCACTGATTTACCAAGAGATTTACGAAGCATAGCAATAAGGCTCTATGAAGGCTACAGAAAAGAAATCCAAGAAGATGATTTCAAGATTAAAGACACTGTCGTTAATCTTTACAATAGATATGACAACCCAATTCCTGTAGAGAATAGATTATTAGAGCTGGTTGCTCTAAAAACTGCTATTAAAGAAGACCTGCGCTTAAACCCAAAAACTAAATTTACTAAAAAAGATCTGTATCTTGAATTGCTACACTGCAATACTACTTGCGTGCAGCAAATGATTAAAGCTACTCAAAATTTAACATCTCCACCAAAACCCACAAGGAAAGCGGACCCTGCGAAACTAGAAAAACTAACGAGGCTTCTCTTTTTAACTTTTATAACCCCAAGATTCGACTAAAAGCTATAATCTATAGAGCTTATGGCTAAAGAATTTAAACTCGAAGACTGCCTAAATTCATGGATGCATGACTTAGATAGCTACTCGGCTGGAAAATCTTTTCAAGATGTAATCACCGAACACGGCTTTCAAGAAAATGAAATTATCAAAATTGCGAGCAACGAATCTACAATCGGCTGCAGCCCTAAAGCTATAGAAGCTGCTAAAGCTGCATCATCTAGAAGCCATTATTATGATGACGCTCAGTCAGCTTGGTTCGCTGGATACCTAAGCTCTAAATTTAGAGAACAAGGTCTGAATATGGACAAGCTTGGAGTAGTTGTGGGTAATGGGATGGACTACATTATAGATATTCTAGGTAAATTATTCTTAGATCCTGACAGTTCTGTAGTAATTTCATCACCCACTTTTGTTTACTACAAACTGCTTGCCAACTGGGCTGGCTCAGAAGTGATTGATGTGCCCCGCGGCGCTAACTACTACACAGATCCAGAAAAGATCGTTAATGCAGTTAAAGAAAATACAAAAATAGTTTTTATTTGCTCACCTAATAACCCAACAGGAACTTTAGTCCCTCTTGAAGACATAGAATACATTGTCAAAAATGTTAATTGTTTAGTTTTTGTAGATCATGCTTACATAGAGTTTACTGATTGCAAGGATGAGGCTAGGAAAATAATTGAAAAATACCCTAATCTAATTATCGGCTACACTTTCTCTAAAGCCTATGCCTTAGCTGGTTTCAGAGTGGGCTATGGCTTGATGCATAAAAACATCCAAGAAAAATATTTGCAAGTAATAGCTCCTTTTGCAAACGCGCGCACAAGCTTAGCTGCCGCTAAAGCAGCATATGAAGACAGAGATCATTTAAGAAAAATCATGGACAATAACAAGGATGGTAAAAAATATCTCTACGCTAAACTACCTGACTTAGGTTTTAGTTTCTCAAAATCAGAAACCAACTTTATTCTTATGAGCCATCCTAAATTTTCATCAGAAAAAATCTCTGAAGAACTACTTAAAAAGGGGATTATCATTAGACCAATGAAATCTGTATGCCCAAATAGCATACGTGTTACCATTGGTACTGCTGAAGAGAACCAGAGATTTATTGAAGCGCTTCAAGGCATAGTTTTCTAAGCCTCGATCCTTAAAGATGTTTAAACTCAAGAACCTTTTTCGAATATTTATAGATGCTGTTTTGGTGGGAGCTGCATATGTGCTTGCGACATTAATAAGAACTGAAGGCGATATTTTTAGTCCTGCTACTGAATTTATTTGGAATGAGCAGCTTATAAAGATCCTTCCTTTTATAGTAATTTTAAAAATCTTAGCTCTTCAAGCATTTGGTATCTACCGCAAATTATGGCGCTACACAGATGTTGATGAGATTATTCAAATCGCTAAAGTTTTAATTCTTCCAGCAGCTATAATGCTTACTCCAAGACTTTTGGGACTTAAACCAAGTAATGAAGATTTACTTGCCTTGTCTTTTGCTGTAGTAATCATTGACTACCTTTTAAGCATTGCTTTATTAAGCGCTATCAGATTGATTCGCTCATATTTAATTGAACAAAAAAATATCAAACAAAGACTAGAAAAAATTAGCACAAGCGCTAAGCGCACACTTATCATTGGAGCTGGTGAGGCAGCGAACGATCTTATTAAAGTAGTAAGCCAGCATCCAGAACTAGGGCTTAAATTAGTAGCTGCTCTTGATGATGATCAAAGAAAACATAATCAAGAAATTGCAAATAATATTCCTGTTAAAGGCTATATAAAAGATCTTAAACACTGGTGTGATGAGCTTTCTATAAATCAAATCGTAATTGCGATTCCCAGCTTGAGCCGCCCGAAGAGACAAGAGATAAGTTTACTTTGTAACGAGTCTGGGATAGATGTGCGTGCAATACCAGGCGTAGACCAGCTTGCTGGCGGGCAGGTAACAGTTGAGCAAATTCGCAGGCTAAGCATGGAAGATCTTCTTGGGCGAGACGAGATTGATCTTAACATCCCAGAGATTTTAAACTTTCTAAAAGGTAAAAGAGTGCTTATAACTGGAGCTGGCGGTTCTATAGGAAGTGAGATTTGCAATCAATTAACTGCGCACTGTGAGATTGACAGCCTTTGTCTTCTTGGTAAAGGTGAAAATTCTATTTTTTCTACAGCACAAGAACTTAAGCAAACACAAAACGACTCAAAACATAAAGTTAAAATTATTACTAAAATTGCTGACATCAGAAATGAAAGTCGCATGGAAGCTATTATTAAAAGCTTCAAGCCACATGTAATTTTCCATGCTGCAGCTCATAAGCATGTTCATCTTATGGAGCTTAATTCTTGTGAAGCTTTTGAAAACAATGTACTTGGCTCACAAACTGTAGCTAGATTAGCAGGTAAACATAATGTAGAAACTTTTGTTTTAGTGAGCACAGATAAAGCAGTAAACCCTACTAGCATTATGGGCTCAACTAAGCAGCTTGCTGAGCAAGTTACACTTCAAAGCTCTAAAGATTATCCAGACACTAAATTTACAGCTGTAAGATTTGGCAACGTACTAGGAAGCCGAGGTTCGGTACTTACTGTTTGGGAAAAACAGGTGTTAGCAAACAAAGCTATTACTGTTACTCATGAAGAAGCTATTAGATATTTCATGACTATTCCAGAGGCCTCTCAGCTAGTGATTCAGGCAGCAGCTAAAGCTCATAGCGGTGAGATTATGGTGCTTGATATGGGCACGCCTATTAAGATTTATGATCTAGCTAAGCAGTTTATTCAGCTTTCAGGTTTTGGATTAGATGAAGTACCTATAGAGATTATCGGGCTTAAAGAAGGCGAGAAGCTTTACGAGGAGCTCCTTACAGCAGATGAGTTTATCGATCATAAGTTATCTGACAAAATATTTAAAGCAAAAGCGAATTTTAAAGTGAAGCTTGAAGAGCTTCAAACTAAAGTAGATGAGCTTACTAAGATAGCTAAATCAAATCAAGAAGATGAGTTAAAAACTAGACTTAGAGCGATTATAGATACTTCTATATCAAGCTCTAAAAAAACTCAAGAATTAGCAAAAAATAGCTGAAAACCCCTAAGAAACTGCCTTAGTTGCCTTTGCCATACGTATTGTGTTATTCTTTTATAGTCTTAGAAAAGCGGGGGGAAGGCAATGACTAATTCAAAAATCAGTGCAGGAAATTGTGGCGAAGGACCTAGCAAGAAGAAAACCAGGAAAGCTTCTGCGCCAAAGACTAAAGCCAAAACTAAAAAAACTACAAGTTCTAAAGCAGTAAAGAAATCAACAGCAAAAAAAGTAGATAAAAAAACTTTGCACGCCAAAGTAAAAGAAGAGTATGCAGGCAGCAAAGATCTAGCAACTTTGAAAAGAGAAAATCCTGATTTTGCTCAAAGGCTCAAAAAAAAAGATTTTTCTAATTTTGATTTTTCAACAATTGGAGAATTATTTTATCAGAGCAAAGATGATGATGATAACCCAGAGCTTAGGGCATCAGAAACTGTAGCAGAGGCTTTTAGAGGTATTAATATCCAATCTGCTACAAATGTTCCAGCAGCAATTGTTCATAAATCTGACCTGAGTAAAGGAAGACCTGAAAGCATATCCACTTATAGTCATTCACTTGGCATGCATATGTTTTTAGATCTGCTTATAAAAAGACAGAAGACTAATTAAATAAATTCTTTTAAACCAAAAATCAACTAATTGGAAACATAGTCTGCAACTTCATTGCAAGATTCATGTCGCCTTTAATTTTAAGTCTACCTTGCATAAAAGCCATTTGACTATTGAGTTTACCTTCTCTAATTGCTAGCCAATCTTCATCAGAAAGAGCAATTGTGACTGAAGGGCTATCAATGCCACCAACTACTAAATCACATTTACCATCAGCAATATTCATAGCCCACTTCCCGCCATTAGGACCACTAATGTCAAACTGATAAGAAACAGCCATATCTCCAGCTGCTCCAGGGTTAAAGTGTTTTACCATTTCTTCGAAAATATCGCCGATCGCTACCATAATAAAATCAGTGTATCACCATAATTGGCCAACCACAACTAGTTAATCACAGTGATTAAGCTATCTTTCATTTTCTTGAGCTGCTTTCTAGCTTTAAACTCAAGAGAGCTGTCACCGGCACCATGTTGGATCTCTCCAAGCTCTGTAACCAGCTCCCCGCTTCTTCTTGCTAGGTATTGCAATCTTCTAGGATTAAATTTTCCAAGAATATCTTTATCGTGTTCTTCAAGTTCAAGGTTGTGGACAATGGTCTCTACCCACTCAAACTTACGTCTATTATCAACAATTTCCATGCCTCTTTTAGCCTTCACAACATGTACTCCTAATTTTTCCTTGTTTGCAATTTAACAAAGCTATGTTAAGCCTCGGTTAAGGGCTTTTACCTATACAACTACTTTTATTAATCCCAGTTTTTGAATACTATTTGCGTAACCACTTGCTTTAATTCTTTTGAATTAGCTAAATACGAATAATAATTTGTATTACTAAAGTGTTCTGACAATACGGAGCTCAAAAGCTAAATCAGCAAGCCCATTTTAAGTAAATCGATCTTAATAGAGAGCATATATTTTCACATACTGTGTAAGTTATCATTGATAAGGAAATCGGAGCGAGGCTCCAGAAAAAAAGAGGTATAAATGAGACTATTTGAATTTGAAGCAAAAGGTTTATTCAAAGAAGGCGGCATCAAGATTCCTACGGGAAAAGTAATCAGATGTCCTGAAGAAATTTTTAGTAATAAAACATTTCCTTGCACACTTAAAACGCAAGTTTTGACTGGTGGACGCGGGAAAGCTGGCGGCATCCAATTTGCTGATAACAAAGATGATGCTTACGAAAAAGCAAAGTTCATTTTTGATTTGCCAATTAAAGGTTCATTACCTAAAGCAATTTTAGTTGAACCAAAAGTAGAAATCAAACAAGAAATCTACATCTCTGTTCTTATTGATAGAGCATACAGAGGTCCAATACTTATGGGTTGCGCTGAAGGTGGTGTAGAAATTGAGTCTGCTGAAAATATTCAGATCGTTCCAGTTCCAGAAGGCAACTACAGCCCGTACCTAGGACGCAAGATGGCATCTCTACTTGGTTTCAAAGGGAAAGATGTTTTAAGAATGGCAGACATCATTACTAAACTGTATAGAGTTTGGGAAGAGCATGATTGTGACTTAGCTGAAATAAATCCACTAATCATTGATGGCGATGGCGATTTTATGGCACTAGACGGCAAAGTAACTCTTAACGAGGATTCACTAGGCAGACATCCAAGGTTTGATGGAATGCTTCCTGAGCATCTTTATGATCTTGGCGATAGAGAATTTAAAGGCAAGATGATGGATCTAAACATCGTAGAGCTTGATGGTGATGTTGGCATCCTTTGTAATGGTGCTGGCTTAACTATGGCAACTATGGATTTAGTTTTCACACTAGGTGGCAAACCTTCTAACTTCCTAGACGTTGGTGGTGGAGCTGATAAAGAGCTTGTGAAACGTGCGCTTGATTTAGTGGCTTCATGCTCTGATGTGAAAGTTTTACTTGTAAATATTTTAGGTGGAATTACATCTTGCGAGGAGGTTGCTTCTGCGCTAGCGCATTACAAACAGCAACGACCTGAAGCGAAAATGGTAGTTAGGCTGGTCGGAAATAAAGAAGAAGAAGCTGCTGCAATTATGAAGAAAGCTAGTATACCTACTACTAACATTCTTGATGATGCTGTTCAGCAAGCAATCGATTTGGCGGCAAAAGTTTAAAACTAAAGGGAAAAAATTATGGCAGTTTTAGTAAGAAAAGAATCAAGAGTAATCGTTCAAGGGATTACAGGCGGTATGGGTAAAAAACATACTGAACTTATGATGAGAGATGGCACTAACATAGTTGGTGGCGTAACTCCAGGCAAAGGAGGACAAGAAGTTCACGGCGTGCCTGTTTTCGATTCAGTTATCGAAGCAGTAAATGCGGTGAAACCAGATATTTCTGTAATCTTCGTTCCTCCTTACCTAGCATTAGATGCAGCACTTGAAGCGATCGATGCAGGCATCCCACTTGTATCTGTAATCACAGAGGGCGTGCCTCCACAAGACGCTGTTAAAATTCACGCAGCAGCAGATAAGAAAGGTATTTTAGTAAATGGTCCTAACTGTCCTGGAATTATTACACCAGGCGAGGCAGTGATTGGAATTCACCCAGCTTCAATCTACAAACAAGGTAGAGTTGGTTTAATTTCAAGATCCGGAACACTTACTTACGAGATTGGTTTAGCACTTAAGCAAAACGATATCGGAATTTCTACAGCGATCGGAATCGGTGGAGATCCTATTATCGGACTTGACCAACAAAAATCTCTAAAACTTTTAGAGGAAGATCCTGATACTGACATGATTATTCTTGTTGGTGAGATTGGTGGAACAGCTGAAGAAGAAGCTGCTGAGTATGTTAAAGCGAATATCAAAAAACCTATGGTTGGATACATTGCTGGGCGTACAGCTCCTCCTGGCAAACGTATGGGTCATGCTGGTGCAATTATTTCTGGTAATAAAGGTACTGCTGAATCTAAAATGAAAGCTTTTGAAGCTGCTGGCATTCAAGTAGCTAAAACTCCAAGCGAGATTGTAGAACTAGTAAAGGAATTATTGGATAAGAAGCTAGTCGCTGCTTAGGCTCTTGTCCAGCATAAATTAAAGAAAAAGGGGCGCTGCAAAGCGTCTCTTTTTTTGTATGAAAACATTCAAAACAAGCTGCTATCATACATAACGGAAATGGGGATATGATCACAACAAGCGCAGCTTTAAGAAATTTTACGCAGAACTGGCCTGAGCAGGCATCTAACACAAGAGCTATCTTAGAGCCCAAACTTTTAGGTATAGAAGAAACTAACAGTGAATTTTCTAAAGACTTTCCTGATGATGAAGATTTCAAAGAAACAAGTGTTTCTGAGCACCTTGAAAATACAGTAAAAGCTTTTGAAGATATAAAGAAAAAGCTTGTTAAAGTCTTCACAATGACTATTAGTCAGCAAAGAACTACAGGTCTAAAAGATTCTATAACTAAAAGTATGACTAGCGCTTTAGAAAATCTAGTTAAAGCTAAAAGAGAGATCGTCACCCTTTTCAAATCAGGGCTTGATGATATTGAAGAAACAATTATTTTAGATGAGCTCAAAGACACACTTATAGATATTTCAGAACTTTTCTCAAAGAAAGAAAAAGAAAATATAGTACAGGGTTGCCTTACAGGAAAGATCTTTGATGCCTTTGAGCATTTATGGAAAATGCCTCAAATTCTAATCTTAGAGTTAATTGATGACAAAATGGATCCTTATTTTAACAAGGCTTTTAAAAAGTTTTCCAAAAATAAAGAAGAATTAGATAATCTTGTCAAAGAATGTCTTAAAGATATCTTTGACCTATCAAAATTAAAGGAATAATAGACCTTTGAAGCAATCCTGATAAAACTAAAAAGGCTAGTATTTTTTATATAAAAGTGCTTTCTGATAAGATAAATAAAGTATGCTTAGCCTCAAAAATACGAAAAAAAGAGACTTTTGGATCATTTTGGCAATAGCTAGCTATTGCCTTGCTTATGCTTTGCTTCGTTTTAATGTTTCTGAAGTTATGGACTGGGACGAGTCTGAACAATTCTTAAACGCTTCAGTTTTGAAATTAGGTAACGAAAGGCAAGCACCACTTTACAGCTGGATAATCTATGGTCTTGATTCTTTTCTTGACGCTAAAATGCAAATCATCTTTGCGCTTCGATATATTTTGATGTTTATATTTTTCTTTGGCTTTTATCAAGTCTCAAGATCTTTCTTCGAAGCAAAATATGCTGTGATCGCATTAGCATCACTTATGCTTTTACCCATCTACTCATATTCTATTAACTACAAACTTACCCACACGGTACTTTTAATAGCTCTTTCTTCAATCGGTTTATGGATTTACACAAAACTATTGGCAAATAGATCTTTCTTAAACTACGCGCTTCTAGGAGTTTGCTTTGGTTTAGGCATTATTTCTAAGTACAATTATCTCTTTTTAATTTTATGTCTTGTACTAGCTAGTCTAGGCACTAAGCTTGGCAAAGAAACTCTATTAAACAAAAAAGTCTTAGTAGCAATTACTTGCACGGTAATTGTCATCTTCCCTCACATTCAATGGTTAATAAATGAAGGTTTCCCTTCTGTAAGTCATGCTCTAGGAAGAGGAGATAGCGGGCAGCTAAATGTCTTTAATATACCGAATCTTATTCGAGCGTTTTTCCACTACATGCTTCAAGCAAATATTATGAGTGTGGTTTTTATAGCTTGCTTCTTTCCTTTTATAAACCTAAAAGCAAACTCTAAATCACAACCTATAAGAACTTTCAGGCTCTTTACACTTTACTCTCTGATTTTGCCACTTCTTGTGATTATATTTTTGAAATTAGATTCTTTTCCTATTGGCTGGCTAGCACCAACTTACTTTGCCGTGCCAATCACACTTTTAACTTTTATAGATCTAAATAAAGTAAGTAAAGTGAGATATCAAATCTTCCTAGCAATATGCTTGGTGACTACATTAAGTCTATTTCTAACAAAATCAGTACTAAATTTCAGTCCTGACACTGCTGGCAAAGCGAGGCAAGTACATTTTCCATACTCAAAATTAAACAATGATATCCAAAAGATAATCAGATTAGAAGAAGCAAAGAAAGTGACTATTACATCAAACAATATTGCAATCACTATGAATCTTAAAAACATAGAACCTAGCTTTGAAGTAAGAACTTTTGAAGATATGAAAAATAGTTACCAGGAAGCTGATGGTTTGAACCTTTATCTATGGAATGCTAGCCAGTTTGGTAAGCGCGTACCAAAACAAGCCCGCAAAGCCTTCCCTAATTTTGAACGCATAACTATTTTGCGTAGACCTTATTTACGTTCTTCTAAATTAAAACCTTTTATGTTGGGTGTAGCAAAGATATAAATGGTTATAATTAGAGCTAATGGATTGGAGCGAAATATTTAAAATATTTACCGTTCACAAGGAAGCGCAGCCACTTGGCTTTTTAATTGCTCTTGTAATTTCTTTTTTAATTACACCACTTGTTAGAGACAGAGCACTTAAATTTGGTTTAGTTGATAAGCCTGACCCCGCTCGCCGCATACACAAAGAAGCAGTACCTAGACTTGGCGGAATCGCAATCCTTATATCTATTGTAATCACATCAGCTATTTACTTAGCTATCTTTGGCAGATACACCACTTCTAATATTGATCTAATAGCACTTGAAGGCATCGCTGCTGGAGGTTTTATCATTTTTTTCATTGGACTTTTAGATGACATACAGCCTCTAAACCCTTTTTTAAAGCTCTTCGGGCAGGTGGTAGCAGCCTCTACAGCTTGGTATCTTGGGGTGCGTGTAGAACTTCTAGCAAATCCTCTTTACTATATGGACCACACATTGAAAGCATATATATCTTTCAATGATGAAACTAGTTTGCTTATTACAATTATCTGGCTTGTTGCAATTAGCAACGCAATAAATCTAATTGATGGCGTGGATGGACTCGCTGTGGGTGTTAGTTTAATAGCAGCTTTAACCACTTGGGTAATTGCCTTAAGCCCAACTATTAACCAGCCTGCTGGAGCGATTTTCGCTGCTACTTTAGCTGGCGCGTGTTTAGGATTTTTAAGATATAACTTTAATCCAGCCAGGATTTTTCTGGGTGATAATGGCGCCTATCTTTTAGGTTTTGTTCTTGCTTGTGTGTCTTGCATAGGTCTTGCTAAGAAAGTTACTGTTGTAATCATCTCCCCAATTTTGATTTTAATCCTTGCCGTGCCAATCATAGACACTATCTACGCAATTTCAAGAAGAGCAATAAAGAAAGAAGATATTATGCGCCCTGACCTTGGGCATGTTCATCACAAACTTTTAGATATTGGCTTTAGCCAAAAACAAGTCACCTATCTTTTATATGGTGTCACTTTTTTATGTGGGCTGCTTGGTTGTTCCATGATTGGACCAAACTTAGCAATTGAGTATTTAATCCTCTGCGCCATCGTTCTAGCAATTGGCCTTTTCTTTACATTAGTCGTCAACTTTAAGCATCAGAAAATTTATAAACAGAAAGTTGAATAATTAGCTTATGGAGAAAGAGTTGCTGATTTTGAGGAGCGACTAGGGGAGGGACCCAGCTCTGCTGGGAGGGGTCCACAGGAGGACGAATAAATTAGTAAATTTTTCTCCATAACATAGATATATCAATATTTTTCTTTATAGATTTTTGAGACACAATGCGTAAGAACATGTTAAAATTGTTGGCTGTGGAAGCCGTGCAAAGCAACAACTTAGCAAAAGAAATAGAGATTCGCGTGAGAGATCCACGCATCATTCTAAATGAATTTTTTGGATACCTATCATTTGTGACTGGTCTTATAACTGCTGCTGTTGTTTTCTTTCACTTTGATGCTGAAAGCTCTATCCTTTTTGGTCAAACAACTGTTTATCATTTTTTTAATGGCTTAATGCTTTGGTCATGCGCGCTTCAGAACGTACCACTTCTCATGGTTTATATGCCTCAATATAGAATCCTTCTAAGTCTAGGTATTCTAGGTATCATCTACACAAACCAATTTGCCACTCATCCGATTGGTAACGCTTTTCGTGAAGGACTTTTTGTGGGTATGATCAAAGTAGATTATAGCTACGAAGCTTTAGTAAAGTACCATCCCGAAAGATACCCCTTTGAAGGGAAGTATCTTAAGGGTAAAAGATTTTTCAAAAAAGTTTTTAGATATCTTGGAAGAGTTATTTATGAGATGCTTGTTCGCTCTGGCGAGATGCTTGGTGAAATCAAAAAAGGTAATTTTAAAGCCTTTGTCAAAGATCCTATTCGCTCACAATTCTTCTCTAGCTTAATGCGCATCATTTCAGCGACTCCTCTTTTTGTTATCGCTATTTTTGAAGTACTTGCGATCTTTGGTGTTCATACTAAAACCCAAACTTATATAGAGACTTCACATATCTGGACCACAGTTTCAGTTAGAGCTCTTGCTTTCTCTAGTTTCATCGATGGGCTTTCTAAAATTGCTTTTGGCTTTATGAGAGAGTGCTTTATGATGCGTGTTGGTGGTGTAGTTTTTGCTTTCGCTCAATTTTACTTAATGATAGCTGGCGAAGACGCTCTTAAGTTTGTGATTCCATTATCACTAGCTGGACTAGCTGCTTATCCAATTGCTGAAGGCGAAAGACTTCGTAAGCTTGCCTTAGAGAATTAAACTTTTGCTTATAGATCTTATTAGAACTATCTTTTAAATAAAGTTCTAAAAGAATACTGCTAAAATAATGGACATGAGCAGCACAGAGCTCAAAACTAAAGAGAAAAGTAAAGGCGCCGCACATAAAACTAACGGCGTTTACGAGCAGTTTATTGAAATAAGGGGAGCCAAACAGCATAACCTTAAAAACGTTAGCGTTAAGATCCCTAAGGATAAACTAGTAGTAGTCACAGGTGTTAGCGGCTCAGGAAAATCCAGCCTTGCTTTCGATACTATTTTTGCAGAAGGTCAAAGGCGCTACGTAGAAAGCTTGTCTGCTTATGCCAGGCAGTTTTTAGGACAACTGGATAAACCAGACGTTGAAGAAATTAAAGGTCTAAGCCCAGCAATCGCTATTGACCAAAAATCAACATCTCACAACCCTAGATCAACAGTGGGTACTGTGACTGAAATTTATGATCACCTTAGATTACTCTTTGCTCGAATAGGAACGCCACACTGCCCTGAATGTGATGTGAAAATTGAAGCTCAATCTATTGATCAGATAGTAGATGGGATTATGGCTCTTGGCGAGGGTACTAAAACGATTATCATGGCACCGCTAGTGCAAGATAAAAAAGGTGAGCATCAAAATCTCTTTTCAGCTTTAAAATCAGAAGGCTTCGCTAGAGTGCGCGTGGATGGCACTTTTTATACTCTTGAAGAAGAAATAAAACTCTTTAAAACAAAAAAACACACAATAGAGTTAGTGCTTGACCGTGTAGTAATCAAGGATTCAGCAAGAAGCAGAATCGACGATAGTGTCAGCTTAGCGCTTAGCAAGGGAGAAGGTAAAGTTATAGTACACCAGCTTCCTTTAGAGGAAGACGGGCAGGGAAAGGATCACCTCTTTTCTGAATTACTCTCTTGCCCTAATGGTCACGGGAGCGTGCCAGATCTTGACCCGCGCAATTTTAGTTTCAACACACCGCATGGCGCATGTGCAGAGTGTTCAGGGACAGGTGTTGAGCAAGAATTTGCTCCTAGCTTAATCATCCCTAACCCAGAGCTAAGTCTTGCTGGCGGCGCTGTAGCGCCTTGGGCAAAAACAAATAACATTTACTATAAAGCTCTTTTAGAAGGTTTAGCTAAAACATTTAAATTTAGCAAACACACTCCTTTTAAAGAACTACCAGAGAAAATCCAAGACATTGTTCTTAATGGTTCTGATGAGAAACAAGTGAGCATTGACACTGACAAGTATCCAAATCTTGGCTACGAATACTACGCAACTTACTACGAAGGTGTCATAAACCAACTGGACCGCAGGTACAGTGAATCAGGCTCTGATAGCTGGAAAGCTGAAATAGAAAAGTACATGATAGAAAAGCCATGCCCGGAGTGTGACGGTTCTCGATTAAGAGATGAGTCTCGCGCTGTGCGTATTAAAAATCTAAACATTCATGACGTGACCAAGATGTCTATTGAGCAAGCTCATGCTTATTTTGAAAAGTTAGAAGCATTTTTAAATCAAAGACATAAGAAGATAGCTCACCAAGTGATTATCGAAATTCAATCCAGACTTAAGTTCTTGCTAGAAGTAGGGCTAGGCTATCTAACACTTGGAAGAACCGCTAAAACTCTATCCGGTGGTGAAGCGCAGCGAATCAGACTAGCTTCGCAAATCGGCTCTGGTCTTTCTGGAGTGCTTTATGTGCTTGACGAGCCTTCTATAGGATTACACCAAAGAGATAATGATAGACTTCTTAACACGCTTGAGCATCTTCGAGATTTAGGAAATTCTGTACTAGTCGTTGAGCATGATGAAGATACCATGAACCGATCTGACTGGATACTTGATGTGGGCAGAGGAGCCGGCGTGCATGGTGGTCATGTGGTTGCTGAAGGAACAGCAGAGATGATTAAAGAGAATAGAAACTCTTTAACAGCAGACTATCTTTCTGGACGCAAAAAAATAGAAGTACCGCATAAACGCAGAGAAGGGAATGGCAAATTTATTGAAATCAAAAAAGCTTCAAAGAATAATTTAAAAAACCTTAGCCTTGATATTCCACTGAGTAAATTAGTAGCAATAACTGGCGTATCAGGCTCAGGCAAAAGCTCGCTTATAAATGATATCGTTCATCCTTATTTAAAGAATAAGCTAGGTGGTCACGCTGCTATTCCTAATGAAGTCGAAAGCCTTAAAGGTTATGAGCATCTAGATAAAGTTATTGTTATTGACCAAAGCGCTATCGGTAGAACTCCAAGATCAAACCCTGCTACTTACACAGGATTATTCGATCCAATTCGTGCAGTTTTCACCGGCACTAACGAAGCTAAGACTAGAGGTTATAGCCCTGGAAGATTTAGTTTCAATGTGAAGGGTGGTCGCTGCGAGACTTGTCATGGTGCTGGGATTTTAGAAATTGAGATGAACTTCTTGCCTTCAGTTTATGTAAAATGTGAAGTCTGCAAAGGCAAAAGATATAACAAAGAAACTTTAGAAGTTAAATTTAAAGGTAAATCCATTTACGATGTTTTAGATATGACCGTTGAAGACGCACTTGAATTCTTCGATGCAATTCCTAGAGCTAAAACTAGACTTCAGACTCTTCATGATGTTGGTCTTGATTACATCAGACTTGGTCAAGCAGCTACCACACTGTCAGGAGGAGAAGCGCAACGCATCAAACTAGCTTCAGAGCTTTCTAAACGTGCAACCGGAAAAACTATCTACCTGCTAGACGAGCCTACCACCGGTTTACACTGGAAAGATATCCAACACCTACTTAATGTTTTAAACCGCCTAGTGAACACTGGAAATACAGTGATAGTGATTGAGCACAATCTAGATGTGATAAAGCAAGCAGATCATATTATAGATTTAGGTCCAGAGGGCGGAGAAGCTGGCGGGCAGATAGTTGCTCAAGGCAGCCCTGAAGAAGTTATTAAAGTTAAAGATTCATACACCGGAAAGTATCTAAAGCATATACTTAATTAGATGATGAATTTTCGCTATCTAAATCACTATCTTTCCAGCCATAAAAATAGTGCATCAAATACGCAATTACTAATGCGCATAAAAATATAATCAATCCCCATGTATTGTTATCAAGTTCAAAGCCCATTTAAAAACCTTTCTCCCTTCTTGAGGAAATGAACCCCAAAACACCAACATACTAACCCCAATGTAACTTGAACAGCAAAAGCAGTCAAATCCAGACCTCTATGAGCGAACAAATCATACCAATGTAAAATTACTATTCCTATTGGTGAATGCAATGCCAAACCAGCAGCTAAGTAAGCATTCGCCCTGTATCTTAATTGTGCTTCATTCTTTTTCAAAGTACTGAGAAACACTTCGAAGAAAAGGTAAATACCAGTGCCTCAAAAGCCGCATGATTCCTTCTTTAAAGGGCTATGCGGCTTTTTCTCTAATTTGCTATAATTCTGTACTGCAATTTGATTATGAAGGCCTATAGATAGGTTACTGTAACAAATCGCTGCGAATCCCCAGAAAGGCAATTCGTATGTTAAAAGGAGACACGTATGTCTGAAGAAGTAAAAAAAGAAGCTGCACCTGAAGCTCAGGAAGCAAAAAAAGAAGAAAGTAATTTACTTACTGGAGATGCTGTAAAAGGTTTATCTTTAATTGGTAAGAAACTTGGAATGACACAAATTTTTGATGAAGGTGGAGACGTAGTTCCAGTAACTGTGATCGAACTTTCTGACAATATGGTGACTTCAATTAAAACTAAAGAGAAGCATGGTTATGATGCACTTCAAATTGGTAACTTCCCTGCTAAAGAGAAGCACCTAACAAGAGCGCAAGTTAACCACCTTAAGAAAAATGGCCTTCCTCTGTATAGAAAATTAAAAGAAGTAAGAACACCTGATGCTATTGACACTAAAATTGGCGCAAAGCTTGATGCTGCAGCTTTCTTTGAAGGTTTAGCTAAAGTAGACTTAACTTCAACCTCAATCGGTAAAGGTTTTCAGGGTGGTGTTAAACTTCACCATTTCTCTGATGGTAGAAAAACTCACGGTTCTAAATCTCATAGACAGATTGGTTCTTTGGGTGCTGGTACTGATCCATCTAGAGTATTTAAAGGTAAAAGAATGCCTTCTATGATGGGTAACAGAACTGTTACTACTCAGAAAGTTAAAGTGGTTGAGTATGATGCTGAAAAGAATCTACTTTTAGTTAGAGGTCCTGTTTCTGGTAAACCTGGTGCTGTTGTAACAATCAAAGCATTTGGTGTTAAGACTTGGAACCACTACAATAAGAAAGCTAAAGCTGCTGTTTAATTAATCAGGTTACGAAAGGAGTGAATAAAGTCTTTTACTCATTATTAATCCTCATCTCTTTGAGCTCATGTGGTTCAAGTAAAGTTGACTATGATGAGCTGCGCCTGGGATACCTCTTAAACATGACCCATGCGATTCCTATAGTGGGTCTTGAGACTGGGAAATTCACAAATGTAAAAGGTAGCCATTTCTTAGCTGGCGGTCATTTAGTTAATGCTCTTATCACTGGTAACATCGATCTTGGCTATATTGGACCGGGTCCTTTTATCAATGCAAACAGCAAAGGCATAAAGCTAATAGTTTTATCTGGCGCTTCAGAGGGTGGTAATAGCTACATAATCTCTAAAGAACTAGCTGAAGCAAATCCTAATATTCTTGAAGAGAATTTAACTGAGTATGTGAAGAAGGTTGCGGTGCCTCAGTTTGGTAACACTCAAGACCTACTTGCAAGAAAGTATCTAAATCCAAGCCTCACTTATATAGCAGTTAACCCAGCTGAAGTCGAAACTACATTCTTCACTAAAGCTGTTGATGCTGCAGTAGTACCTGAGCCATGGGGAACGATACTTGAGGCTAAAGGCGCTATTAAAATAGAAGATCTATCAGCTGAAATGAATAAATATTCAGCAGCGATGCTAGTAATAGACCAGGATTTCTATGATGAGCACAGAATAGAGGTGGATGAATTTATCTTGGAGCATGAAGAAGTGATGGATTTTGTCAGAGATAATCCTGGCAAAACAGCAAAAATCGCATCGAAGCATTTAAGAAAAATCTTCAAAAGAGACATTAAAGAAGACTTCCTTAAAGAGAGCTTAGAGAAAATCACATTTGAGAAATATGCAGATAGAAAGCTTTTACAAGATCTAGTTAAGACTTCTCAAGATTTAAAATACATACGTAAACCTGTTGATATGACCGATAGAGTTCGAATTTCCGAAACCAACTGGGAGCTTTAATGCGCATAGATGTACTCACACTATTTCCTCATATGATCACTGATTATTGCTCATCAAGCATAATTGGCATAGCACAGAAAAATAAGATCATAGATATTAGCGCTCATAACCCACGTGATTTCACTGAAGACAAACATAACTGTGTTGATGACACAGCATATGGTGGTGGTCCTGGGATGGTTCTTAGCCCTCAGCCTTTCTTTGATTGCTTTGAGCATACTGCGCGTAACATAAATACTCAAATACTTTTTGAAGATCAAGCCAAAAGTGAAACTAAGAATTTGAGTGACTTAAATCTTGAAGAACTCAAAAATGGCAAACTTTCTCACCCAGAAAATAGAGATTACGAAGTGATCATCACTAGCCCAACAGGCAAGACTTTAAATCAAGATTTAGCTAAAGAGCTTTCTAGCAAAAAAAATCTCATCTTCCTTTGTGGTAGATACGAGGGTTATGATGAGCGCATCAAGAATCTAGCGACCATGGAAATCTCGCTTGGAGATTTTGTTTTAAGTGGCGGTGAGCTTGCAGCTTTATCTATAATAGATAGCACTTTAAGATTAGTGCCAGGTGTGCTTGGTGATATAGAAAGTGCTGGCGCTGAGAGTTTTGAAGTGAAAAATTACCTTGAAGAGCTTACTAAAAGAGAGGTTCAAGAATTACTTGATAAAACTGGTATTAAGTCTCGTGAGTCTCTAGAAAAGCTTCAACTACTAGAGTATCCTCAATACACCAGACCTAAAGATTTCAGAGGACAAAAGGTGCCTGAAGTGCTGCAGTCTGGAGATCATAAAAAGATACTTCTCTGGCGACTTGAACAAGCTATAGAGATAACTAAGGCTAAGCGTCCTGATTTGATTTCTGATCATCTTAAGAGCAGCTACCCGCAGGCTCCCAAAAATAAACAAGATATGATCTCAAAAATGATCACTTTGCATAATTTAGCAGTTGAGTAGATGCCTATCTCGAAGATGTGCTGGGGAGCGGAGTGAATCTAGCAATCAAAGCTCTAGTAGAGTTACGCGATGCAATCAACATCTGAGAGGTGGGCGTCTACTCAACTGCTAAATTACAGGTTAAAATGATCATTGAAGATAAGTTATGGATTTATTTCAGATAGCTTTTTTAGGGCTTATACAGGGATTAACTGAATTCTTACCTATTAGTAGTTCAGCTCACTTAGCAATAGTCCCAAAACTTTTAAACTGGAATGATCCAGGGCTGACAGTAGATGCCTTTTTGCACCTTGGCACACTACTTGCGGTCCTAATTTACTTCTTTAAAGATATTAAAGAGATAGTTCTAAAAAAACACGATCTTTTAAAAGCAATTCTGATAGCTAGCCTGCCTGTTGTGCTTATTGGCTTAGCGATTAAATCACATCTTAGCGATCCTAGTGACCCTATGAGCATCTACGTGAGATCACTTCCTTTTATGGGCTCTACTTTAATCATCGGAGCAATCATACTTTTTATAGCAGAAAAGATCTCATCGCTTAAAAAAGGAATTAGCAGCCTTAAGATGCCAGATATTTTCATGATCGGCTTAGCTCAAGCACTAGCTTTAATGCCAGGCATATCTCGCTCAGGAATTACGATAGCAGCTGGGATGCTTTTAGGCTTAAAGCGCGCTGAAGCTGCAAGGTTTACTTTTTTACTAGGTGTTCCAGCTATATTAGGAGCTGGCATACTGTCAATAAAAGATATTTGTGATGCCAGCAATGGAACTGTAGCTTCTACTAGCTTTGATCTAATGCCATTATTACTTGGCTTGCTTATCAGCTTTGTTTCTGGCTACTTAGCTATTCATTTCTTAATCAAGCTTCTAGAAAAGCATTCAACGATGCTTTTTATAATCTATAGAATAATTTTCGGGATATCTCTTTTAACTTCATTTAGCTAGAGCTTCAGTGAAGTTTTCATTACCGTTTTTGGTTACCAGGATGTTGTCCTCAAGCCTAATCCCAATACCTCTTTTAGCATCATAAAGACCTGGCTCAATAGTAGTCACCATGCCGGCTTTAAATTTAGCTTTTTTCTTTTTATGGCGAGCATCATCTATCCCCAAATCATGCACATCAAGTCCTAATGAATGACCTGTTCCATGCATATAATATTTTCTTAGCTCGTTTCTATCATTCTTATCTTTAATCATCTTAAGTCCATAAAGACCTTCAGCTATTACCTCACAAGCTGCTTCATGAGCGTCATTAAAAGTGTTGCCTGGCTTAACCATAGAGATAGCTTTTTCTTGAGCAGCTAAAACTATGTCATAAAGATCTTGCTGTTCTTTAGTGAAACTACCACCAGAAGCATAAACTCTAGTTACATCACTTGCGTAATAGTTATACTCACAGCCAGCGTCTACTAAAATCACTACCTTATCTTCAATGCGCTCATTATTAGTGGTGTAATGAAGCACACAGCTATTTTTACCAGAAGCTACTATTGGTGGGTAAGCCCATCCTCGAGCGCCTTTAGATTTAAAAATATTTTCAAGGCTTGCCTGAAGCTCATACTCATAAGCGCCGGGCGTAACTGTCTGCTCAAGAACTCTATGAGCCTGAATAGTGATCTCATTTGCTTTTCTCATTAAAGCAATTTCAGCATCAGATTTGATTGAGCGCATTTTATGCACAAACTTTCTTTCATCAATAAAGCCAGCACCGCTAGATACATCCTTAATATCAAAACAAGCATCAGCCCCAAACTCTTTTTTTGCACCTTCTATGCCATATCTAAAGCCTTCCCAAATTTCTTTAGACTCATCTTTTGGACGCACATAAAGTGAATAAGGATTATCAGAATTTGGATCTAAAACAAGAGCAGCATCAGGCTCGTCAAAACCTGTCAAATAATAAAAATCATTGTTAACTCTAAATGGATAATGGACATCATTACTAAATGTCTTTTCAGAGCCACTAAAGATTATGGTCTTAGCATTTTCCATCTGCCTTTCTTGCAGATGATTAAGAACCTTCTCTCGTCTTTCTTTATATTCTTTCTTTGTAATAGCAAGTTCTTGAGCCATATAAATATAGTATCAGTCCGGTATAATGATTGTATGACCACTGAGATTAAAGAAGTATTAGCAAGAGAGATACTAGATAGTAGAGGTAATCCGACCGTTGAGGTTGATGTGACCTTGGCTGATGGCTCTAAAGGAAGAGCTGGCGTTCCTAGTGGAGCTAGCACTGGTGCTTTTGAAGCTTGTGAACTTAGGGATGATGATGTTCATCGTTATAGCGGCAAGGGCGTACAGAAAGCTGTCAAAAATGTAAATGATATTGCTGGTGACATTAAAGGCATGGACGCTAAAGACCAAACTGGCATAGACAAAAAACTTATTAGCCTTGATGGCACAGATAATAAAGCCAAGCTTGGTGCTAATGCAATTTTAGGTGTGAGTTTAGCTGCTGCTAAAGCTGCTGCTATTTCTCTTAATCAACCTTTATACAGGTACTTAGGTGGACCAACTGCCCGCACGCTTCCAGTCCCTATGATGAACATTCTAAATGGCGGGAAGCACGCATTAGATTCTGTTGACCTTCAAGAATTTATGGTTATGCCTGTTGGCGCTCCTAGTTTTTCTGAAGGACTTAGGTGGGGTACTGAAATTTTCCATGCCTTAAAAGCTGTGCTTAAAAAGCAAGGTTTCTCTACAAGCGTTGGTGATGAAGGTGGCTTTGCTCCTAGTCTTAAAGCTAATGTGCAAGCTATAGAAGTGATCCTAGAAGCTATTGAGAAAGCTGGTTTTAAAGCAGGGAGCGATATCATGATTGCTCTTGATCCAGCAAGCACAGAAATCTTTGACGAGTCAAACGGCACTTATAATTTAGAAAAAGAAGGCAAAATTTTAAGTGGCGAAGAGATGGTAGCTTTCTACGAAGACTGGGTTAATCAATTCCCAATCATCTCAATAGAAGATGGTTTTGCTGAAGAAGACTGGAAGACCTGGAAACTAGCAACAGAGAGACTGGGTAAAAAAGTGCAGCTAGTGGGTGATGATTTATTTGTTACTAACACCACTCGCCTAGAAAGAGGTATTAAAGAAAATACTGCTAATAGTATTTTAATTAAAGTTAATCAAATCGGCACACTAACTGAAACTCTAAACGCTGTAAACATGGCTAAAAAAGCTAACTACACAGCAGTGATGTCACACAGATCTGGCGAGACTGAAGATGTTACTATCGCTGATCTTGCTGTAGCAACAGAGTGCGGTCAAATCAAAACCGGCGCGCCATGTAGATCAGACAGAGTTGCTAAGTATAATCAACTACTTCGTATTGAAGAAGAGCTAGGTAGCGACGCGGTTTATCCAGGCAAAAAAGCTTTTTATAATTTAAGAGACACTGATGGTTCTAAAGAGTTTGCTAACGCCTAAGCGCTTAATTGCTCATTATCTCTTTCATCTTCTTTTTTCTTCCAGAAAGCTTGGAGATAGAGCAGACCTAACCAAACCCCAAGAATTAAAAATAGAAAAGCAAGCGAAGATCCTATTTGGTCAGAAGTAAGGGGTTCTAAGTTTTCAAACATCTTTTCTCCTTTTTTTTATCAAAGTGTCTTCATTGTCCATTATACTGTAAGCCTGCATAATACACAGGATCGACAGAAATAGAACCAAGAATGCAGAGGCTATTTTTAGTATTAGCCAGTAATTATAGTTAACCTCACCAGAAAAAACATGAAGGATAAGCGTCGCAACTGGCGATGCAAAGAAAAAAGCAAGGGCTGTAAGAATATTTACTTTGTACCTTTCACCGTACCTCATACAAAAAGCTTTGCAAGATAAACAAAAAAAGGAAAGGGGTCAATAATCCCCTAGAGATGACTTAGGGAAATCCCTAAGTCATCTCTGCAGTCTGAGAAAGGAGCTCCTGAGCGCGTTTAAGGTCAGCCTCTGTATCTATGCCTAATGGCGCAGAATCTACTTTTACCATCTTGATTCTAATACCATTTTCTAAAGCTCTAAGCTGCTCTAGCTTCTCCATAGCCTCTAAACTTGTTGGCTCTAAATGAGATAAAGCAAGCAAAGTATCTCTAGTGTAGCCATACAAACCAATATGTTTTTTATAAGGACTATCTTTCTTTTCAGAATGAAGAGATTTCAGATAAAGCTTCATAAATTCGTTTTCGCTCATATCCCCTCTATGAACATGAACTTCACCAAGTGACAGGTCTTTAACGTCTCTTACTGCTGGCATGATTGATCTAGAAAAAAACATAGCTTCATCATTTATATCCACCACGACTTTTACGTTATTTGAATTTTTAATTTCATCCCAATTAAAAAGATCATGATAAAGACTAGTCATCTCTAAAGTCGGGTCATATCTAAAAGGTTCAATCGCTTTATTGATATCAGCAGGGTTAATAAAAGGCTCGTCTCCCTGAACGTTTATAACTACACTCCAATCACTGTGATTATGAGCCAGCTCCGCAATACGATCTGTACCAGACTTGTGATCTTCACGAGTCATCTCAACTTGCCCAAAAGTTTTTACATGATCAAAGATTCTTTGATCGTCAGTAGCAACTATAACTTCATCAAGCAGTTCAGCTTTTTGAACTTGCTCATAGACTCTCTGTATCATCGACTTACCAGCGATATCCACTAAAGGCTTGCCTGGAAGCCTCGCGCTTTGGTATCTTGCTGGAATTACAGCAACTATTTTTTTCTTCTTTTGCTTATTTTTTAAAGCCACCAATTGATATTGTATCAATTATCATGTCTTTAACCAAAGTAAGTTTCTATACCATTACTGTAAGGCTTCATACCAAGGAAAGCAGCTCTATCTCCCAAGATTTCAGTTAAAGCATCTACTAACTGCCCGGCTCTTTCATGAGCCTCTTTAACACTTAAAGTATCTCTAATACCATCAAGATTTCTTGTGAGAAATAAAACTGGAAAGGCTCTTCTTAAGCGGCAGCCCAAAGGGAGTCCTAGCTTCCCTGAAACAAGCAAAGCTTTTTGATCATTAATCACTTCTCTTAAAATATGCATTTGTAATTTAAGTTTTCTATATCTAGGTCTAGCTTTAATAGCGGTATCAAATATCTTTAAGAACATATTAGGTTCATATGTTTTGTAGAACATTCCAATAAGCTTTTTCATAAATTTTTCAGGCTCTCTTGCCTTAAAAACTTCTGTCATATTTTTAAAAGCAGAGAAGTCCCTTATATCAACAGGTTCTATATTAGTGCTACTTGAAGCAAGTAGCTTAGAGGCTTTCCTTTTCGGCTTTAAAATTTTAGCAGCATCTCCAAGTAAAAGAGTTTCAAAGCTTCTAAATCTTTCAGCTTCTGTTTTATCATTAGAAAGCAAAGCTCTATAATCTTTTAGAGATAAAACTTCTTTGTAGTCTTTCACTACTTTCACTTGTGGTTTATTAGTAATTTCTGAAATTATATTTTTAAAACTTTCTTCAGCTTGAGCAGGCTCCCTCTGATGCAAACGATCAACGGCAGATTTGATGCGTTCATTTTTCTCTTTCTGAAGTGGCGGGGTACCGTCCATCCCTGTGTGAGACCTCGAGCGACGCCCTTCAAGTCTTCTCGCTTGCCTATTAGCTAATCTACTACCCCTTTCTATAGATTTCATTATTAAATTTCCTTTCCTTAAATTATAGTCAAGGAATGGATTTCTGAGGATTTAATTTTTTTAATCTTAATTAAGCTTGATTTTAGCAACTTTTGTATAGCCTGTATTCAAGTCCTGGATTCTAACAGGTATTTCAATACCTGCATTTACGGTATTCAATCCAAAGCGTCTAAGGAACTTAGCACGTTTAGCAAGCCTAACTTTGACCTTAACGCCTTTAGTTTGATTTTTATTCTTATTAACTCGCTTAGAAACAGACCTAGCTTTTTTAATTTTCACAAGACCTTTGTATTTATCAGGCACAGAGAATTTAAGTTTGAGCTTAGCCCCAGCAAGAGAACTATCTTTTTTAATTAGAAAGTTAAGTTTACGTTTTTTCTTAGCTAAGCTAGCACTTGCAATAGTGCCATCAGTTGAGCCTATGATTTCAGTGAAATCAAAACTAGGAGTTACAGTGGTATTGATTGTAGGTACGCTTGGTTGTTGAGGTAGCGGCGAAGTCGGTGTTGATGGAGCAGGACTTGGTGTTGGATTTGGAGCCGGCGCTGGACTTGGATTTGGTGTTGGGTTTGGTGCAGGAACAGCATTAGCCGTAACACTTACAGTCTCACAAATATTTGGAAATCCTAAGCTTGCATGACACACTTCTACATTAAATTGCTGAGCGCTGCCAGACTTAAATTCAAATTCCACTTTCTCACTACCAGGCAAGTCTTCTGTAATAGTCTTGGTAACTACTACATCAGCAGGTAAACTAGAACTTATAAAGATATCTATATCATCATTATCTGCATCAGTTGCTGAAACATTTAATAGTCCAGATTGATCAATTGTAAATGTCAAAGGACTAATTGGATCAAAGATTGGAGCCTGGTTTGACGGGAAGCCAACAGTCATACTAAGTCTTGAACACTCGATAGCAACAGCATGAGTCTGAAAGTCAGTTGGGCATGCAAGAAGAGTAAAGTTTTGAGGAATGTTGCCACTAGAGTTAACAGGTGTTCCCTGAAGCCTCTTAATTTGCCTACCTTGCACAAGATTATCTTCAACTGTTAGTTCTTTTAAGCCTGCAGGAATGTTTATAAATTGAATGTTTACCCTATCGCCCTCTGGATCTTCTAGAACAAAGTCGGGACTTGTATAAGCAAGACCAGCGATAAGGTTTTGCGAACTTGGGAAGTTCTTAAATTCAGGAGGCAGGTTAGTTGGTATTGGAGGAGGTGGTGGTGTAGTTGGGGCAGGATCAACTGTAAATGTTTTAGGTTCACAAGTCTCATCCTTAGTATCACTTGCACAAAGTGTAAGCGTTACTGTTCCAGAGCTAGTCGGCGTGAAGTTTATAAGTCCTAGTATTTGCCCAGGCGCGCTTTGCAGTGAAGCTTGGTCAATCACAGCTCCAGCAGGTGGGTTCTGCAAACGAACTGTCATAGTATCAGCATCACCATCTAAAGCATTAAAGTTAATCGTTCCAGCTTGCCCTTCAGTAAGGCTTGCATTATCGATAATTACAGTAGGAGCAGCATTAGGCGTTGGCGTGATATTAAAATTTAAATCTTCAAAATCTAAGCCACCATTATTATCAGAAACTGTTATTCTTGTATTCACCGTTCCAGAACTAGAAGGAATGCCTTCTATTAATGCAGTGGTCGTGTTTCCATTTTTCTGAATATTAGTTATTGCCAAGCCTGGAGGCAAAGTGCCGTTATCTGAGATGGTCACTGTATCACCATCAGGATCAGTTGCTGAGATTTGTTTACTAAAAAAGATACCTTGGTTTAAATTTTGGCTTCCAATAGTAGTTAGAACTGGAGCATTATTAACTGGCGTTGGAACTGGCGCGTTTGCATTAACGGCGTTAACAACAGCATCAGACAAATCACGGTTTGCGCCTGCATGACCAAGCTGCCAAATCATCAAGCCTGCAAGGTCAGTGATGATACTGTCATTAGGATCCACATCTTTTATATTGAAATATTTATTTACTTTAAGTGGTATTGTACTTGGATCACTCACATAATATGGCGCACCAACTGCAGGAATCACTCTAGTTTCTAAATAATCAGGATCAATTGTCTTAGAGCTAGATTGAACTTCAGTTCTAATATCATGATAAGCGGTACCATTATTTTTAGTAGCAAAGAAAGGAATAGCAAGAGCTATTTTCTTCAAATTATATCCAGGAAGTACTTTTGTCTGACCATTACCTATATTAACTGTACGTGAGCTTGCCAAATAATCAAGAGCACCATAAACAGATCTTTCAATTGGACTAAAATTAAATGGCGCAACTAAGAACTGTCCCTGTCTACCATTTGGTAATTGAAAACCAACCCCTAGTTTAGATCTAAATGGACCATTAGGAAAATCAGAACCTAGACCTCTAAAGAAGTCATAACTCTCTTGATGAGCATAATCAATCAAAGAATCATCGTTAATAAGCTCAGAAGGCAAACTAAAAGGTATAAAATTTAAAGGGGCTATAGCAGCAGAGTTAAAGTTAAATTTACCTTTTGAAGCTCCGTGTCCTTTTGAAAGCATAGAAATCTCTTTAGCCAAATCAGCAACAGCAGCTATTTCAGCCCCGCCAGCACCAGTAAAGAAAGCAGCCTCTGAACTAGCTTGCCCGCCTACGTTGCCAGTAGGGATATTTTCCCAACCTTCAATATTAATATCAAGACCATCATAAGGTGAGTTATTTAGAAGAGTGACTAATTGATTTAAAAAGTTTGTTCTAGCACTTGGGTTATTTGCAATATCTCTAAAAACATTATGCGAAACCGTCGCGCCACCAATAGAAGGCACCACCTTAGTTCCAGCAGCTTGCGCTCTTAAAATATCAGCGTTAGTAAAAGGATTAAACGGACCACCAGCAGCATCTACGCCGGTTAGATTACCAGCGCTATCTGGAATCATAAAAGTAGAAATTAAAAAATCAAAACTCTTATCAAAAAGCTGAGTGTATTCAGACCACTTTTTAAAATCAAAAGAAACATTAATATAGGAGAACTTTAGAAAAGGTACTGGACCAGAAGGAAGAGTAAGCGGTGTGCTCGTTGCTGCAGCAAACATAGTTGGGGTTAGCAAATCTTGGTTAGGAATTGAAGCTTTCTGAGGACCTTCATCCCCAACATCAAAAAGTTTTAAACCTTTTAAGCTAGCGCTAAACTCAGGAGCAAATTTTCTAAGGTTTTTATAGATAAAGATTTTTGATTTTATAGATTCCCTATCATTTACATAAAAATCATTTACTTTCTTTTCCAGATAAACATAATCAAGTGGTAGAGAATCAAAATTAAACTGGCTCTTTAGAAAGAAGTAAGGACTATTATCACCAGGCGTGTTATTAAAGCCAATATCCGTAGCAAAATAAGGGATACCACCAATAATTTTCGAAAGATTATAACCTTTAATATCTTTCATGTACTTATACGCGCCATAAATAGATCTTTCAATACGACTAGCACTATCTAAATTTGGAAGCATAAATTCCAGATCAGTTCCTCTGCCTCTCCAAGGAGCGCCAGGATAATTCTGGTTAGGGAACGCAAAAGTATATGCTGCATGGTGAACATAATCAACATTTGATGAATTTACAACATTACTAGAAAAACTATAAGGAAGATAAAAAAGTGGAGCTACGATCACACTAACTAATGAAGAAGAGTTTTGTGCTTTAACAGCCGTAGCTAAATCTAGAGCTAATTGATCCACATTAGCTATCTTCTGATTAACCGTTGCTTGTGTTTGAGCGTCAGTTAAACTTTGTGGATTAAGATCCTGCCAGCTTTCCCAATTAAGATCGATACCATCAAAACGCTTACGCCCAGTTGCTTGACCAGCTGCATCTAGCTCATTTTGATTTAAAAGTGCTGTGATGTTATTTAAAAATATTTGTTTAACTGCTGGTTTAGTTGCAATTTTATCGTAAGTGTTATACGAAACTTCAGAACCACCAAGTGAGAATAAAACTTTAACACCAGCATCATGAGCGCGCCTAATTAATTTATCAGCATCACTAAAGTTTCTAAAATCATTAACAGCATCTTTAGCTATTAAAGCTCCAGTCGGGTTTCCTGAGCCATCCAAAACAGGATGATAAAAAGTTAAAACGATATGAGTATAAGAACAATCAAAAAGTTGCTCGTAGTCTTCCCAGCTATTAGCGCCTTCATGGAAGTTAATATATCCAACTCTTATAAAAGAATCATTGCAGCTAGCGCTAGTCATTGCCTTGGCTTGTTGCGGACTAATAACTATTGAACTTAAAAAAATTGCTGCTACTAAAAATAAACGACTAATCAATCTCATACTAACCCTTCTGGCTTCTGTCATAGTTATGAATAATAACATGTTATGACATCCGAAAGATAGGGTGTAAATAGCTTATTTCCAGGTGTTTTTAGCTATTAAATAAGCTTTTTCATGTCTTTAGGCAGGGGTGCACAGAGCTTTAAGCCCTGCTTCGTAATTGGATGCATAAATTTAAGTGAGCTTGCATGAAGAAGATGCCTATCTGGAATCAAATCACATTTAAACTTTTCACAATAAAAACTATCACCAACTACAGCATGACCTAGATGAGCCATATGTACTCTGATTTGATGCATGCGTCCTGTTCTCGGTGAAAGTTTAACATGAGAGTAATTTTTATCTTGGTAATTTTTCACTAATTTATAATCAGTACTAGCTGCTTTGATAGAACTTGAACTATCTTCATTAGTTTTATTTTTAGCAACTCCCCATCTTTGCCAGCCAGCACCTTTTTTAATTTGCTTCATCGGCAAATTCACACTGCCTTCTTTCTTCTTTAAAATCCCGTCTAGAATTGCTTCATACTCTTTCTTTATTTCGCGTTCACGAAATTGCTCAAAAATTAATTGAAGTGCTTTTTCATTTTTACAAAAAATCATAAGACCACTAGTATCTTTATCAAGCCTGTGAGCCGGTTGGAGAAAAACTTTTTTCCCTTCACGCTTAGCTAAATAATTTTTCAATTCAACATGGATATTTGCTCTATCTTCTTTTTTAGTAGCGAGCGCTGGGTAAGCGCCGTTTTTGTTATATACAAGTAAGTGCTCATCTTCAAAAACTATTCGATCTTTTTGAATTTCTAAGCGTGCCTTTGCTTGAGGTTTCATATATTTGTATACAATCTTGTCTTTTCTAGGATCAATCTCTCGAGTTGCAAAGCGCTCAATCTTGCCATTAACCAAACAAGCCCCTCTATCGAGAGCTCTTTTTATCTCACGGCGGCTGAGTTCTGGGTATTTATTCTGAATATAGTCTTTTAACCTAAGCATACTGATTTTTGTCTAAAATCATAATTAGTATAGCAGAATAATATTATTGCAATACATTTTAACTACCTATTAAGCCCATATTAAGTATAATAAGCAAGGACGAACCAAGACGTCTTATAAGGGAATAATATAATGACAAAGACTCAAATCAAAGAAGATAATAAGTCTGTAACAGCAACAATAACTATGAGTAATAACTCAGATTATCCACCATTTACAGCAGACGGGCAAACTTGCCACGATGCTGAAAGTTGTTTTCTTTTAAATAGAAAAAAAGATTTGCATGGTGATCATATTAATGACACTTTGCTTCAGTACCTGAATACATGTAAGCGCGAGCTTATTATGGAAATCCCTCTTAGAAAAGATGATGGTACTTTGATGCCAGTGAAAGCTTACCGAGTTCAGCACAATAACGCTAGAGGCCCTTTTAAAGGTGGTTTTAGATATCACCCTGATGTTGATCTAGCTGAAGTTAGAGAACTAGCTAACCTTATGACATGGAAATCAGCACTTGTTGATATTCCTTTTGGTGGGGCTAAAGGCGGGGCTGCTGTTGATCCAAAATTATTATCAGTTCATGAAATCAGAAGACTGACTAAAGCTTATGTGAGCCATCTTGGTGAGAACGTAGGTCCTCACACTGATATACCAGCACCAGACGTTAACACAAACCCGCAAGTTATGGCTTGGTTCTATGATGAGTATTCTAAAACTCATAACTCTGTTTCACCGCTTGCTGTAGTAACTGGAAAACCCGTTAGCCTTGGTGGATCAGAAGGGAGATTAGAAGCAACTGGTAGAGGTGTTGCAATTTGTCTTCGTGAAGCTTGCAAACATTTAAAGAAAGATGTTAAAAAGCAAAAAGTTATTATCCAAGGTTTTGGTAATGTGGGATCACATGCTGGAAAAATCATGGTGCATGAGCTTGGCGCAACCGTAGTTGGCATAAGCACTTCAGATGGTGCTATTTATAATCCAGCAGGCTTAGATGTTGATGCTATTTCTGATTACATCGATACTCATGGCCACCATCTTGGTGACTTAATGAAAGAACACCAAATTCCTCGTGATGATCTCTTGTATAAAGATTGTGATGTCTTAGTTCCAGCGGCACTTGCAAACGCTGTCAACAAGGAAGTTGCTGAAAAAACTAACGCAAAAATTATCATAGAGGGCGCAAATGCTCCCACTACTCCAGAAGCTAATGAAATTCTTTTTAAAAAAGGCGTTTACATAGTTCCTAGTATTCTTGCAAATGCTGGTGGTGTAATTGTGAGTTACTTTGAGTGGACTCAAAACCTTCAACAATTCTATTGGGCTTATGACAAAGTAATTGAAGAGCTAGAGACCAAGATGGTTAAAGCTTACTGGGAAGTAGCTGCTATCTCTGATGAGCATAAAATTACTATGCGTCAAGCTGCTTATAAAATTGCCCTTGATAAAGTGGCTGAAGCTGCTTTATTGCGTGGTTTCTAGAATTATAGATTTCCAAAAAACCAAAGTCTCTATATAATGGACTTATGGCTAAAATCATTTACGAGGTCAACATTAGACTTGAATCAAGTATTCGAAACGAATTCTTGGTTTGGCTAAAAACGCATAATGATGAGCTCCTTCAATTCGAAGGATTTGAAGGATGTGAAATTTATGCAAGAGAGCTTAGCTACGAAGATCTACAAGACGAGAATCATTCGTATCTAGTTGTGAATTACCACATTCGCTTTAAAGAAGATTTGGAAAATTACTTCACAAAATATTCAGACGAAAAACGAGCTGAGGCTGTGGAGAAATTTGGTGATAAATATCACGTTGATCGAAGAGTACTTTTTCAGATCTAGTGTCACACCGGTGCCAGGGCTGAATTTGTGACATTTTTAAAAATATGAAGAGTTTTCGAGGAGGGGAGAAAGAGAATAGCTCGAAAACTCTTCAAAGCTCTTACGCCTCTTTGGCAAGTACTTTGTCTGCCTGCTTTTCAAGACTGTCAGAGACTAGGGCAGCGGCATTAAAGATGTCATACTTTAGTTCTTTTCTATTTTCGGGATCTCTTAGTGTTTCAATGGCTTTCGTAATTCCCTTAGAACTCTTATGTGCCGCCCTAGCTAAATCGTCATATTCAATCACATTTGCAAACTTAGAACCTAAACTTGTGACCTTAGCTTTAGCTTGAGGATTAAGATTTGAAAAGATTTTTACAAACCTAGTTTTCACTTTATGAACTGTTGATTTCACAAAGTCCACAAATCCACCCCTCACCTTCAGATCTTTCACTTCCATAAACTTATCTGCAAGTGATTCTTTTTTCTTTGAAAGCAAGCTTGCAATAACAGCATCAGTAGTTGCCCCACTGACACTATCACTGCCTTTCCTTCCCTGCTCCTCATGGGTGGTGAAAAGATTATCAAGCTTTTTAGCAAGCTTAGTCTTCAAATCATTAGTACTGCTTACTCTAGTAAAACTACTATGCTCAATTTTATGAGTGATCTTTTCAATAACAACTATCTTAGTTGCAATTGTAGTCATCTCTTTTAAAGAACTACTAGAGCCAAGCTGCTTTTGCAAGACTGTTTTTTCTTGGACAAAACTCTCTTCAATATAGACTGCAGCGTCTTGCCTCAAAGACTCAAGGTCAGCATTTTTATACTTAGAGTCAATCAATTCATTAACTGACTTTGTTTTTTCTTCAATAAATTTATCAGCAATCGCTGTGGTAGATTTTCCATCCATGATTGAATTTATTGCTAGTCTCAAAATATTTAGATTTTTCATGAAATATCTAAAATTTTTCACATCACTTGCATTGAGCTTATTATCCATAGCCATCAGTGGAATACCAAATATTGGAACCAATAAAGTCAATGTAGGTAAAGCAGTATCAGAGAGAGCACGCACTTTTCTTGCATTCAGTTTGCTTAAGGCTCTTGATGTTTTCTCTAAAGGCTCTTGAATTTTCTTATCAAGTTTCAAATCTTCTAATTTAAGTTTTTCTGACTCGTCTTTTTTGATTTTTTCTGCTTTTAGAGGAGCTTCAGTCTTTTTTGCTTCTTTGCTTTCTGTACTTTCTTCTGTTTTTAAAGCTAGTGGAGCTTCTTTAGTTTCTTCTTTTAGTGGAAGCGTCTTTGCTTCACTAGTTCCCACGCTGCTAGCTGCTTCAGCTTTAGTGTCAGTTTCTTCAGTCGTATCATTCACGTCAGAATCTACCGAGCTTACAAATTCATCCACGCTAGCCTTAGCCTTAGCTTTCTTTGTCACAGTCGTCTTATCTTTAGCTTTCGAACTCGTTCGAGTGCTCAGAAGCTTTGCTTCAGCTTCTGCTTTTATTTGTGTGCCACCACTAGCCACCAGTCCTGCTGTGGCTTTTACCGTTGTACCCTTCATTGTAGGCCTCCTTAATTTGTTTAAACTTTAGCACTTCAGAAGGCAATTGTGCATATACATTTTCTAAAATTATTTTTAGAATTTTCTTATCAAATTAAATTTGTATTACATCGTTGTCTTTTATGTGAGTGCAAATTTCAGAATGTCACACCGGTGCCAGGGCTAATTTTGTGACATTTTAAATCTCATCGATCTTTGCAGCAAGAATAAAATCATTTTCAGACAAACCACCAATGGAGTGAGTCCAGAGTTCTATTTTTGCATAAGCCCATTTAAGAACTATATCCGGGTGGTGTCCTTCTGTTTCAGCGAGGGATCCAACTTTATTTACAAAAGCAATTGCTTCTAAAAAATTTTTAAATTTAAACTCACGGCTTATTTTTTTATTATCAGAACCCAAGTGCCAATCATCATGCAGAGCTGCTTTCATCTCAAGTGCATCTTTAGAACTAAATGGCTTAGTCCCTCCCTCACATGGCTTACATCTTTTTTTAGCTAGTCCATTTGCTTTCATAATTAAATCTTTGAGTGTGAGCCATCACAGTAAGGAGGGTTCTTAGTGCGCTTGCAACCGCAGAGCATCACCTTACCAGCGACTTTTGCTTCATGTTTAAAGGAACGCAAGCCTTTTGTACATTCACGGTGCGCGCCATCACATAAAGGTTCAATAGAAGAATAACCACAAGTACACCAGGAAATTTTTTGCCCTTCTTCAAGTTCAATCAAAAAAGGACGCTTCGGTGCATCGGGATTAATTTCCGCAGATCTCCATGTATCTACATTAGTTCTTTCCTCGTTTCCGCTCATATAAAACTATTCTTGCAGGTATTTAAAGGAAAGTTTTTGTTTCAGAACTTTCATGAAATTTTTCTTAGAAAAATAACTTGCCAAGAGCTCAAGATCATGATACTTATATAAGTAAGAGTCATACAAAAGTAAGAGCCAGATTCCCAAAAAACCAAATAAGGGCAAGCACTGTATGACAAATTGAAGAGACTAAAATCTTTTAAACCCGTAACGCACAAGACAATTAGATAAGATAGGAGAAAAACAATGGCAAAGAAAGTAGAGAAAGAAATGGCAAAAGAACTAACAGATAAAAAAGAAAAATTAAAAGCTCTAGAGCTTGCAATGGGTAGCATTGAAAAAAGTTTTGGTAAGGGCGCAGTTATGCGACTGGGTGATAAACCAGCTATCCGCTTAGATGTAATTCCTACTGGTGTTTTAAATTTAGATATCGCGCTTGGCGTCGGTGGAATCCCTAGAGGACGTATCGTAGAAATTTACGGACCAGAGTCATCTGGTAAAACTACACTTGCTATGAACATTTGCGCGCAAGCACAAAAGAAAGGTGGAGTCGCAGCTATCGTTGACGCGGAGCACGCACTTGATCCTGTTTACGCTAAAGCGATCGGTGTTAACACTGATGATCTTTTAATCTCACAGCCAGATACTGGTGAACAAGCTTTAGAAATTACTGAGCAGTTAGTAAGATCTGGTGCTGTTGATATCGTGGTTATCGATTCAGTAGCGGCTCTTGTTCCTAAAGCAGAGATTGATGGTGAGATGGGAGCTCAGCTTCCTGGTCTCCAAGCTCGCTTGATGTCACAAGCTCTTCGTAAGCTTACAGCTATTGCTGCTAAATCAAACACTACTGTTATCTTCATCAACCAAATTCGTTACAAAATTGGTGTGATGTATGGTTCACCAGAAACTACTACTGGTGGTAACTCACTTAAGTTCTACTCTTCAATTCGCATGGATATTCGTCGTATTGAAACACTTAAGAAAGATGGCGAAGGTTTTGGTAATAGAGTAAGAGTGAAAGTAGTGAAGAATAAAGTTTCACCTCCTTTCAGGCAGGCTGAATTCGATATCATCTTTGGTACTGGAATTGATGAAGTCGGCTGCTTAGTTGATGCTGCTGTAGAATTCAACATCGTAAACAAAGCAGGAGCTTGGTATAGCTACTGCGGCGAGAAGACTGGACAGGGTAGAGACAAAACTATTGAGTTCTTAAAAGCTAATCCAGATCTAATAGAAGAAATCAAAGTAAAAGTGCATGCTGAGTTTGATGCTCGCAACACTCCTACTGAAGTGAATCCTGAAGACTTCGCTGGAATGGATGAAGAAGAGGCTCCTGAAGAAGCTCTGACTCCAGAAATAGAAGCTTAATAAAGCAAGTAAGTCCGTGGCTTCTTCCTCCGCTGCGGACCCTTGATTTCAATTTGCGTGCGGCTGGCGCCGCGACCACTGCATAAATGCGGCGCCATTCTTTTCTGTTAACTAAAATTCCCTCCATTTCCTTGCAAAAAAATCCCTGGCTGTTTGGCTGGGGATTTTGCATTTCAGGGTTAAATAGGTGTTTTAACCCTTTCTCTTAATTTAACCCCTTGCTAAAATCAACCCTAGAGGTAAAGGGAGCCAAAATGGAATTTAATGATTCATCAATTATAAGAACAAGATCAAAAGGTGATCAAAGACGATTTATTGAAATCAATAATCCAATAGAGTTGATCAAAAGAGTTAATTCTCTTTTAAAAGAAAAGAAGATTGACGAGGCTATTAAATTTGTAGACAGCCTTTCGTCAACTTTATTCACTGGTAAAAAAGCTAAGGGCTTGTTTCAAAGATCTATTAGTGAAATAAAGTTTGAAGAATATAAAACTGTTTATGAAGCAATGGAAAAGTATTTAAATCAATTAGCAGAAGCTAGTGAGGAAAAGAATAAAGCTAAATATGCAAAATTAAAATTAGCTTTATCTGACGCTTTCAATTCCCCAAGATTTCTATCTGATCAACTCAAAGAATTACAAAGACAAATGCGTAAAAGCTCAGAAGCTTTTGTAATTAAAACTGCAAGACCTGGAGTCCTAGACAGTTTACATAGCCCTCAGAACCCAAAAGCAATTAACTAATTTTACTAAGTATCTTTTCAGCCAAAGACTCACTAAAGCCTTTTAACTCAGCTATCTCTTGAGGACTAGCTTTTTTCACTTTACTTAGTGTGCCAAAATGATCCAAAAGAAGCTTACGCTTAGAAGGACCGAGTCCTGGAATATCATCCAAGGAACTCTTGAGCGCGCGCTTAGATCTTAATTGGCGGTGATAAGTGACTGCAAATCTATGAGCCTCATTACGCACTCGTTGCACAAAGAATAATTCTGGAGATTTTCTATCTAAAATAATTGGCTTTGATTCACCTGGCAAAAAGAGTTCTTCTTCTTTTTTAGCCAAACCAACTACCTTAATATGCCCCAGCCCTCTTTCTTCTAGAATCTGTGCTGCTGAACTTAACTGACCTTTCCCGCCATCAATGATAAGAAGGTTAGGAAGATCATCTTCATTAGTCAATCCTTCTTTAAATCGTCTACTAATCACCTCGCGCATAGAAGCAAAATCATCATTCTGATCAACAGAAATTTTAAATTTTCGATACTGAGATTTTTCAGGAAGTCCATCTATAAAACAGACCATGCTTGCAACAGTATCTGATCCTTGAATATGAGAAATATCAAAGCACTCTACGCGAGCTGGGTCAGTGCGCATATCTAATTCCTCACGAAGTTTTTGAAGGGCTAGATTAATATCTTTAGAAGCTTCTTCCATATACTCTAATCTTAGTTTTTCTATAATCACTTTAGCGTTTCTACGAGCAAGTTCTACTTGAGCGTATTTATCACCGCGCCTTGGTTGTATGATATTTACTTTCGAGCCTTTTCTTTCACCAAGCCAGTCAGTAAGCAGATCTATTTTAGTCTCATCTTCAGTTGCAGTTTTTTTAACACCTGGATTATGACTAAGCAAAATCTCTTTAGGTAAAGCATCATCAGGAAGCTTAGAATAATACTGAACAAAAAGTGACTCGAAGATCTCATGCTCTGAGTCATCTTGATTAAAATCTATCTCCACAGTATCTCTATTTACCATCTTCCCTGAACGAGTTTTAAAAACTTGCACGCAAGCTATATCTTTATCAGGGCTCACCACTAAAACAAATGTATCTTGATCAAGATTAGGGTCCTGAGTGATTACATTTTGTTTTTCATTAAAAGTTTCTAATGCTTGGATCTGATCACGGAGTTTTGCTGCGTATTCAAAGTCTTCTTTTTCACTTGCTCTATACATCTCTTGTTCAAGAATATCTAAAAGATCAGAGAAGCTACCACCTAATAGCATCTCTACTTGATCAAGCATAATTTGATAATCATCTTCAGAGACTAATTTTTGACATGGTCCAAGACATTTGCCTAAATCATAATTAAGACATGGACGATTTTTAAAAGGTGGTGTTTTGCGCCTACGTAGAGGAAAAAGCTCATGCACTAAATTTAGGTTATCCCACATCGCACCTACATTAGTGTATGGTCCAAAAAATTTATTAACAGAACTTCTTTTAAGTTTAGTTTTGTAAAGATCAGCATTACGCACAGGAATGAGCCTAGGGTAAGGCTCATCATAAGTGATGACTAACCATGGAAAGCTTTTATTATCTTTTAAAAGGACATTGTATTTGGGTTGGTGTTTAAATATTAGATTTGATTCAAGTATCAAAGCTTCTTTTTCTGACTTAGTAACAATAGTCTCTATGCTCTTAATCTTTGGTACAAGAAACTTGAGTTTAGGCCTATCTTTCCAGCTTGCCTGATTCCAGTAGGATCTAACTCTCGATTTAAGGTTAATAGCCTTACCGATATAAATGATCTTGCCTTTAGCGTCATGAAAAAGATATACGCCAGGCTCTTTTGTGAGCTTGCTTAGTTGTTTTTCGATATTATAGTCAATATCAGCCATGCGCTCATCATATTGTAACTTGCTATACTAATATTCGACTAATGCTAAATAGAAGAAAAAGCACAAATGTAAAAATTGCTGATGGGGTCTTTATAGGCTCTGATCACCCGATCTTAGTGCAGTCGATGACTAATACTCTAACTGCTGATATTGATGCTTCAGTTAAACAAATAAAAGAACTTTACCTAGCAGGTTCAGCAATTGTAAGAATTACTGTAAATGATGACGATGCAGCTAAAGCTGTTTTAGAAATAGATAAAAGACTAAAAGACGAAGGACTCAATGTGCCACTCGTTGGTGACTTTCATTACAATGGTCACTTACTTTTAAAGAAATATCCTGACTGCGCTAAGACACTTGCAAAATACCGTATTAATCCAGGTAATGTGGGTTACGGTCAGAAGCATGATGATAACTTTGCTGAAATTATCAAGATAGCAATTGAGCATGATAAGCCAGTTCGCATCGGTGTTAACTGGGGATCACTTGATCAAGCCTTATTTACTGAAATGATGAATGATAATGCAGCGCTTCCTGAGCCATTATCTTTTAAAGAAGTGATTTATAAAGCGATGGTGCAGAGTGCTATTAGCTCAGCTAGCTACGCAGAAAAGCTAGGGCTAGCTCACGATAAAATAATTATTAGCGTAAAAATGTCAGAAGTTCAAGATCTGATTAATGTTTATAAAAACATCTCTACTCTTTGTGATTACCCACTGCACCTAGGTCTTACAGAAGCTGGCAGTCCTGTTAAAGGCATGATCTCAAGCGCTGCAGCCATGGGAGTTTTGATGCAAGAGGGTATAGGAGATACTATTCGCATGTCACTTACTCCATTAGCTTCAAGCAAAGTGTCATCAACTGAGAATTCAAAGAAAGCAGAAAATACTTCAGAAAATAACTTATTAGAAAGTAGAACTTTAGAAGTTGAGGCTTGCCAAACTTTACTACAAGCCATGGACCTTGCTTACTTTAAACCAAGTGTTACTAGCTGCCCTGGCTGCGGGCGCACTTCTAATGATTATTTTCAAAAACTCGGTGAAGAGATCAATGATCACATCAAAGAAAAAATAAACGAGTGGAAGCCTAAATACCCAGGTGTTGAAAAATTAAAGATCGCTGTAATGGGCTGCATAGTCAATGGACCTGGCGAGTCTAAGCATGCTGACCTTGGCATTAGTCTTCCAGGCAACAACGAAGATCCATGCGCGCCAGTTTATATAGATGGCAAGCTACATACAACTCTTCGTGGTGAAAATATAAGCTCAGAGTTTAAAGATATTTTAGATAATTATATTAAAAATAGATTTGCAAAGAAACTGACAACTGTTTAACTCAAAAATGTCACAGATTCAGACCTGGCACCGGTGTGACAAAACTAAGCAATTATGCAGCAGCCCTAACTAAAGGTTTATTTTCTGGCATCTTATGATCAGCCTCAGTATCTGGATACCATTTGATCTGGATAATGTTATTTGATGGGTCCATGATGTAGAACATTCTTTGCTTAATCACTTTCACCTCACTGCCTTCATAAAGCTCTTTCTTTTGAACAGCTTCCTCACCAGGCTTATCATCAATAATATTTCCAGTGGCATGATTAACATTTAAAATTTTAATACCCTTAGCTTTCATATTATCTAAGATGATTTGATAATGAACTGGATTTTCAATCGTAAAACCATTGTGAGGATAAACCGTTAAAGGCTTTTCCAGCCTAGAAGACCATTTTGGATTTTCTGGATTAGACATTTTTTCCACAGCACTCATACTTAGATCCTTGGGCAATGTTTTTTCATCAGGCACAAAGACACCAATATATTCAGGTCCGCCCATATTAATTCTTATAACTTTATGCTCGCCAGCTTTGCCTTTTTTGCGGACATCTTCCATCACATTAAAGCCAAGATTTTTATAAAACTCTTTATTCTTAGTAAAATCACCATGCATCATAAACTCTATATGAGCTCTAGTTTTAGGAGCTTTTCTTTTATTGGCTTCAACAGCAGCATGAATCTTCATCATTTTCCCTCTTAGATCCTCTCTATCAGACTGATCTCTTGGATCCAATTGACGATTCTCATAAGTTGTATTCTGACTCGCCTCTCTTCCAATCTCAGCTAAGCTAGTATCTTGCCCTACTATATTTGCAAATTTTATATATTCCATTTTATTACTCCTTTAAAATCTTATATTAATTACCTAAAACAATGTCACAACAAAGCTCTTTTATATTATTATCTCTATGATCAGCTAGGTCAAATTCTTTTTCATGATTATGATCCTCAGATTTTTCTAAAAAAGTATCTGCTCGTTTTAATTCAGCAATATTTAAAAGCCAAAGCTCTTTAAGCTTCGATACCAGTTGGTCAAACCTACTGCAATCACTCTTATTAAAATTCAACTCTTCAAAATCACTATCAAGCATTTCTTCTAAAAGCTGATGCACTTCATATCTATCATCTTTAGAGAGTTTTAGCAAAAACTTATCATCCATCAAGATAGTCCTGGCAGTCATCATTCCAGCTAAATTTGCTGAAAGTTCAATTAAGTACTCTAGCCTTTCTTTTCTCTTCTCTATAATTTTTATTTTGCTATTAGTCTCCATTTCTAGCCCCACAACTAGCTGGGGGATTTTAGCTTTATAAATCTGTGAAATGTATTGAGGCACATCATTAATCAAATCTATATCAATACGTCGTTCTGATTTTTTTTGAGATTCAAAAAGATGCCTAACCCTTTCAGACATGCCCACTTGTGCAATTTTTATGTGCCTAATTGTATCTAACGCATAGTCAAGTTTTTCTTCAGCTTCTTCAGGTTTTGTACGTCTCTTGTTTTCATATAAAAGATTGATTGGAGTCCCAAATAAAATCTTATGGAACCATTCTCTCCAGGAAGTGAAATTTTTCCATTTTCTAACAACCTTTTTTTCAATATCTTGTATTTTGGCTTCAAGCTCATTTTCTTTCAAATCTCCAAGCTCCAAATCCTTTTGATCAAGTTCAGGATTACTGGCATCTTTATCCACGACTCTTTGCGCTGCTCTTATCCTATAGCCCTCACTAAAGTCAGGCTGTGGAACCAAATCATCAGCTGAGACAGCATGATGTCTTAGTAATTGCTTGCATCTTTGCTCTGTTTCTTCAAGGCTCTCAGCACCTTCTTCAGCATGCAACTCTCTCAAGAAATCATCCTTAGCAGATTTCTTTTCTAACCAAGTTCTACTTTTAGTTCTTTTTGTTTTTGAAGTTTTTTTAGGACCTTCTGATTTCTTAGATCTTCTGGAACTTTTACTAGTTTTACGCGGCTTCTTTTTTGGGTCCCAGCTAAAACCACCAGCACTATTTGAAATCCCACCTGCTTCAACCATATCCCCCGACCTCTCTTAAACTTCTATCAGTTCCTCTTCTATATCAAAATTCGCTATCACATCCATCACATCATCATTCTCTTCTAAAATGCTCATTGCTTTTAAAATATTATTGGCATCTTCTTTGTTAGTCACAGCCACATTATTATTAGGTACAAGCTTATCTAGCACCTCAAGCACTTTAAAATCAGTTAAATCTATCAGCTTTTCAAAAGCCTTAGACACTTCTTCTAAATTTTCTGGCTTACAGAGCACCAAAACCTCGTCTTCATCACTAGTATCCAAATCATCAGCACCAGCTTCCATAGCCAGGCTTAAAAGCTTTTCTTCTTTTTTATCAGACCATTTACTTTTTTCTAGATGGATTTCACCACGCTTTTCAAACATATATGCTACGCAACCATTTGTGCCTAAAGATCCATCACTTTTAGTAAAAGCGTTTCGTACATCACTATAAGTACGGTTTGTATTATCAGTAGCAGTTACCACCATCACAGCAACACCGCCTGGCAAATAACCTTCATAGATAATTTCTTTAAGCTCAGCCTCCCCGCCTTCGCCAGAACCTTTAGCAATCGCGCGCTTAATAGTATCAGCTGGCATTCCTGATTCTTTCGCTTTATCAATGGCTGATTTAAGTTGAAAATTAAAATCAGGATTAGCTCCCCCGCCAGTTTTTACAGCAATAGAAATTTTAGAAGACAGTTTTCCAAACTGCGCTGCTCTTTTAGAGTCAGCTGCTCCTTTAGATCTTTTTATCTTTGCCCATTTACTATGTCCTGCCATTTAATTGATTCTCCAACGCCAATAACTCGTCATCACGAGGAGCCAAAGGCGACGAGGTGATCCATGACTGGATTGCTTCGCTCTGCTCGCAATGACAGCTCGTGATGACGTTACGCATGAGCTCCCTGATGACACATTTCTATCACTGATTTCACACACTGACTTATACCTTTCTCTAAATCAGAGATACTTGAATTACCATGCATATAAGCTGGCGAACTAGCTATTCTATTTTTCTCATCAAGCACAAAAGCAGTAGTCAAGCAGTCTCTAGACTTTACGCCAATAGTTTCCAAAGCAGCATTAGCTTCTTTATCAGTTCCTAGCGTTAAAATAATCTCTGGATTTTTCTCAGCTAAACTAAGTGCCACTAAAGCTGGAGCTACACAAATTGCTCCAATTGGTTTTTTAGCATCGTAAGCCTCGTTTATAATTCTCTTTGCTTCAGGATTAACAGTTGCAGCTGCTCCATCAAAAGCAAAACTACAAAGATTTTTAGCAACACCAAAACCACCTGGTAAAATCAAAGCATCATAATCTTTCATAGAGACTTTAGCCAAATCTAAAATCTCACCTCGAGCAATTCTAGCTGCTTCAATCATCACATTTCGTTTTTCAGAAATCACTGTATCATCAATGTAGTTAAGCACATGCTTATGCTCAATATTAGGAGCAGCGCACTCGTACTTAGCACCTTCTTTATCTATAGCCAGCAAAGTAAGAACAGACTCATGAATCTCCGCCCCATCTTTATTACCGCAGCCAGCCAGCAAAACGAGTATTTTTTTCATCATTAAAATTATACAACCCCTATAAACAGAGTGTTTCCAGATAAAGCTTGACGCATTCACCTATCTGTATTACAATATTAGTGGTCCATATTGGGGGGTTTTTGATAGAAAATACAGGCAATTTAAATAGGCCCGCAGCGTCTTTCCCAGACCCTAAAGATGAGTTTGCTAGGGAAAATATAGAAGCTACTAGTCAAAACTCAAATCTAAGACAAGAAATAACAGATCTTGAAAAACTAAGAAAGCTTGATTTATTAACAAGCGTAGGAAGGAACAAAGCCACACTAACTCTTTTCAACCCATACCACTTTAAAGCATTTCTTTCTGAATATAAGAGAGCTGGCGCCAGAGTAAAAAAAAATGGTGACAGTAAAGCACTTATAAGCACTTCCGGGGGGAATATATTAAAAGTCATTCTCTCTTCCAAGCACATAGATTTAAAAACTTCTATTTCTCTTCTCTCTAGTATTATTTCTGAAGGAAATGGTGACCTAGAAGAAATTAGTTCTTTTAAAATTTTATTTAATAAAATTGGAAAAACTGCACACTCACTAAAAACTAAAGACACTAAGACTAAATTAAACTTTGTATCTGCTGAAGAGATCCTAGATCTACATTCCCCTAAAGCCGCTAGCACAAAGCTTACTAATTCTAAAACAAAAACCCAAGAAGCAAAAAAAAAGAAAAAGACTAATCGCAAGAAGCAGAAACCTACAAAGAAAGAGCTAAGAGAAGCTGCTAGGCTTCGCAAAGGCAAAATTAAAAATACAACTATCTTAGCTACAGTTAAAGAAGACGAGGATCTTAAAGTAAAAGTTGTTTCTCCAAGACAAAAAGATAAACAAGATAGACAAGAAAACAAATGGAAAACTCAAGCCACTATAAATATCACTAGTTTTTCTGTGATAAAACATCTAGAAACTTTTCTTTCACAAAATGATAATCACTTTGACCCTAATACTGGCTTCTTCAGTAGAGACAGCGATGGCAAAACATATTTGATTGACAATCAAAGAAGAATTAAAATCGAAATAACAAGAAATGCTAGCACGCAGTCAACTCTTGAAGAGCTGAGGCAAATCCCTAAGTTTTTAGAAAAGATTTTTAAAGAGCTCAAAACCAGTGGCAGAGCATACCTACGTAGTGCTGGTAGAGATAAAGGCATTGATAAACAAATAGACAAAGAGCGTAATGCAATGCTACAGCTACTTAAAAGTGACGATTTATTTGATTCACAAGAGACCATTCTGTTAGAAAATCACCCAGATGGTTTACTTCCTTTTGACTCAGCAGAGTCTCTGACCAATAGCTATCTAAAGAATCTTCGCAAAAGACAATTTAGCAAAATCTTAAAAGGCATCTCTTCTGAAATCAGAGCAAAAATTCCAAGCTACGTAAAGTCAGATCTAAGAAAACTTTTAATAAAGTTTATTAATAATCGAATTAAGCTCGAGTCATTGACCTCTCGCTTAGAGGGGCTTACAAGATATGAGCTTTCACCAAGAAATGCAAGTCTGATCAAAGATAAATTGAAGCGCTTTAAAATCAAAGTAGTAAAGCTTAGTGAATGGATAGAGATCTACAAGCTCCCAGCAGAGATCAAAGAAGAAATCCAATCTGGCATCAATTCAGAAGAATTTAAAACAGTAAGCTCGTTAACTAAGAGTTCTCGTTATGTTAATTCGATAAAAAAGAAACTTCCACGATTTTCTATGATGATTGCAGGGTATATGGCAGAAGCAAGAGTAGAGTCCGTAATAGTAGAAAAGTTTATTAAAACTGGGTTAATAAAAAGTATGGATGCAAGCCTACCTTTCAGTCCCAGCGACAATCACAAATTAGATCTAGCAATAATACTCCATGATGGCTCTGAAGTATTTCTTCAAATAAAGAATAATGAAGATGATTTAAAATATTTTGATGATAGCTATCAAGTAATGCGTGACAAGTATAAAGGAAAACATAGCTCAAAAAAAATGCGTTCTTTCCCTAACGGCTTACCAAGATGCGCAACTTTAAGCGTCGCAAATAAAAGTCGAACGGAACTTGAACACGAGATCCTTAATATCCTAAATGAAACAGATGACTCTAGAACAAAAGATAATTCAGTAAATTCTTTTAAATACAGAGAATGGACAGGAGCAATGGGTCCACAAGAACTATATAAATCATGGCCTCCAGAATATGACGAAAGAGATTTTGATTATCCAAATAAACTAAGACCTATTAAAAAAGCTTTTGCATAGAAAAGAGAGATGTGATATAAAACTTAATATCACATCAAAAATGGTGAAAGATTTTCATAAAAGGCTCAAGAATTAGCAAGCTTCTAGTATTTACTGAATATACCAAGCTCAATCATAGCAACAAAGTTGCCCAAACGTGATACGTAATGCTATTATTACTCTTAGTAAACGGGGGTAAATTTGGAAAAAGCTAACAATGAATTTCATCCAAAGTCGCCACCAAGATTAGACACTAATTTTGGTAAACAAAAAAAGCCTGCTAAAGTTCAAAGTTCTAGTGATCCAACTAGCAATATAAAGCACCTTCCTATAAGTAAAGCTTTACACAAACAGTCAGACAAAAGAACTCTCACAAAAAGAATTAGAATTTTAAATCCTGTAGTTCAAAGAGCTCTTGCCAATGTCCTTATTAATAAATATAGATTCACAAAAATAAAAAAAATTCGCAACACAATCAAATTAAAAATTGATAAGCCTGATTCAAAAACTATAGTCCTCTTAAGTCTCAGTTCTAAACATAAAGATATTGAAGCAGCAGAAGAACAGGCAATAGAAGAATCTAAAAAAATTCTTTCTGAATTAGGGGTTTCGAAAGATCAGTTTGAACTAACACTAAAAAAAGAAGTATCTTTGCTTAAATCACTTAACGAAGATGGGGTTATAAAAATCACGGAGAACTTCACCCCAGAAATTAAAGATAAAGAGATAAGGCTAAGTGAGAAATTGGCTAAGGTTTCTCAAAACAGAAGTAGCAAAGAGCGCCCACCTGTAGTAGCTCAACCGTTTAATATTATCAGTTGCAAAACTTTAAATGACAAGCAAATTGAAAGAATTGAAGCTAAGATAAAAAAGTGGAAAAACCAGATCTCCCTCCCCATAGCTCATCTTTCTGTTTACTTACACCTTGCAAGTTACTTATCTGACTTTGGTTTTTATGAAAGTGAAGCAAATGGCACACAGTTACTGATCAACGATAATAAGAAGATTAGAATTTCCATTCCTGAAAAAGCTAAACCTTCTTTATCAATTCGAAACGAAATTGACTATATCTCAAAGAAACTTGAGGGCATGTTCAGTAGAATAAGGTCTAGGGAAAATGAATACAAACTTAGTGCCCTAAATGACGGCACTATTAAAGAAGCGCTTGCAAGAGAAAGTGAAATACTAAATACTTCAGATGCTATTCAAGATATTGCTTCTAAAGAAGATAGCTCTTATTTAGAAGCTTATGGTGATGGGTTCATTCCTTATGATTCGAGGAGTTTTGAAACAATTCATTACTTAAAACTATTGGCTAAACAGCAGATCAAAAAAAGCCTAGAGCTGCTTATTAATATGAAACCAAAAATCATACTTAACGATCTTTCTAAAAGGGAGCTCGTTTATCTCTTAATACAGCATGTGCAAGGCCAAATTAGTGCTGACTCACTAGTTAATAAAGTCCAAGCCATTTTCAAAACAAGTTTTAGCGCCGCTCAAAAAAGACATATCACAAGCCGCATTGAAAGATCAAAAAAAAACATACTGTCATGTAAAGAAATGCTCTACCTACAAACTCTTGAAGAGAGCAAGGCTCAGAAATATCAGGAAGCAGTTAATTCACAAAAATATAAAAGCATTTATTCAATAAAAGAACTCCAAAAAGACATAAAAAGCAAAAAGTATAAAAATTTAGGAATCACATTAGCTGGCAGATTGGCAGAAGATAGAGTTGGCTCAGTCATAAAAGAATACTTCCTTGATACAAAAAAAATAGCAGGGCTTGATATTAGCCTACCTTTGAGCAAAAGTGACAAGCTTAAAATAGATATGGTCTTAAAACTTCACGATGGCTCTAAAGTCTATTTGCAAATTAAAAATAATTCTATAGAAATGAGAGAATTTACTGATAGTTTCCCCGAATTTAGAGCTCGGTACGAAAATAGAGGTCAAAAGCTAAAAGCTAAAAGCTTCCCTTATAAATTACCAAGAATCGCTGGCATAAGTGTAGCTAACAAAACTAGATATGAATTAAAAGAAGCGATACTTAATATATTAAATTCAAAAAGTCTAGATCGTTCTCACACTCCAAATTCTTTTTACTATAGAGAATGGTCAGAAGGAAAAGGACCTCAAGATATCTATTATTTCTGGCCTCCAGATTTAAGTGAAGAAAAAAGTTACTCAAAGCGTCTAGAAAAAATTAAAGCTTAAATCAGAGAACAAAGCTTTACGCATTCGTGCCCCTGTAAAGCAAATAAAAAATTGCTAAAATAACTTATTAATCAAGGCTGTTAGCCTTTAAAGCAAAGCCGCAATACGCATAAAAGCGGGCATAATATAGATAGAACAATGGATCTCAGTAAATTCACACAAAACGTCCAACTCACTTTATCAAACTGCAAAGAACTTTTAAAGCAGTTAGATCATGCTGTTATTGAGCCAGAACATTTATTTGTTTCTAGCTATTTAATAGATGAAGATGGCAGCAAAAATACCATCATCCCTAAAATTTTCAATGAACTGCAAGTTGATCTTAAAAAAGTAAATCTTGAAGTTAGAGACTTTTTAAAAAACCTGCCTAAAGCAAGCCCGTCATCAGTGGCTTCTGATCAACTAGCCATTTCACCTCGCAGTCATGCTCTCTTAAACCGTTGTTTTAAAACAGCTCAAGAGATGAGTGATGATTATGTTTCACTTGAGCATTTTCTGATTTGCTTTTTAGATAAAGAAGAGGCTCAAGGAATTAAAAAAATCCTAGAAGCAAATGGAATAAAAAAAGATAATCTACTTGAAGCTATCAAAAAAGTAAGGGCGGGACGCAAAGTCACCAGTGATAACCCTGAAGCAACTTACGACGCGCTTAAAAAGTACGGCAAAGACCTTACAGAGATCGCAAACTCTGGTAAGCTCGATCCGGTTATTGGAAGAGATGAGGAAATTCGCAGAGTCGTCCAAGTACTTTCTCGACGTAGAAAAAATAATCCAGTTTTAGTAGGACCACCAGGTGTTGGTAAAACTGCAATTGCTGAAGGGCTTGCTCTTAGAATAGTTAAGCGAGATGTGCCTGAAGGTCTTAAAGATAAAAAGGTTATTGAACTTGATATGGGCGCGCTTATTGCGGGCGCTAAATTTAGAGGCGAGTTTGAAGAAAGACTTAAATCAGTTTTAAAAGAAGTGCAGAGCGCTGAAGGCGAAATCATATTATTTATAGATGAGCTTCATACTGTTGTTGGTGCTGGCGCTACTGAAGGTGCCATGGATGCAAGCAACCTCTTGAAGCCAGCTCTAGCACGCGGAGAGCTGCATTGCATTGGCGCAACGACTCTTGATGAATATAGAAAACATATAGAAAAAGATAGTGCTCTAGAAAGAAGGTTTCAAAGAGTGGCTGTAGACGAGCCAAGTGTTGAAGAAACCATCTCTATCCTTCGTGGTTTAAAAGAAAAATATGAAGTGCACCATGGTGTGCGCATTAAAGATTCAGCGATTGTAGCAGCAGCTCAGCTTAGTCATAGATATATTGCTGATAGGTTTTTGCCTGATAAAGCTATTGATCTTATCGATGAAGCTGCAGCAAAAGTACGCACAGAGATAGATTCACTACCTTCTGAGCTTGATGAGCTAGAAAGAAAAATTATGCAATTAAGCATAGAAAAAGAAGCTCTAAAAAAAGAATTGGATGAAGCCAGCAAAGAAAGACTCAAGAAGCTTGAAAAAGAACTTGAAAAGCTGAGCAAAGAAGCAGGTGGCTTAAGAGGACAATGGGAAAAAGAAAAATCAGCAATTGTTGATGTACGTGAGCTTAAAGAAAAAATTGATACTATCAAAGTGGAAATTGAACAAGCTGAGCGTGCAGCGGATCTTCAAAAAGCAGCTGAACTCAAGTATGGGACTCTTTTTGAGCTGGAGAAAGAACTTAAAGAGGCTGAGGGGAAAACTATAGCTAAATCAAATGGTAAAGTTGAACAACAATTATTAAAAGAAGATATTGGAGATGAGGATATTGCTAATGTGATTTCCAAATGGACAGGTATTCCTGTAACTAAACTTATAGATTCTGAAACAGATAAATTACTGAAACTAGAAGAGCATCTTCATGAAAGAGTAATCGGTCAGGATGCTGCAATCGTTGCTGTGTCAAATGCTGTAAGAAGATCAAGAGCTGGGCTTTCTAGTCCTAATCGCCCGATTGGATCTTTTATGTTCTTAGGACCAACTGGTGTTGGTAAAACTGAGCTAGCTAAAGCATTAGCTGAGTTTTTATTTGATGACGAAGCTGCGATGATTAGAATTGATATGTCAGAGTATCAAGAATCTCATACAGTTGCTAGATTAATAGGAGCGCCTCCAGGATACGTGGGGCATGATGATGGCGGGCAGCTTACAGAAGCCGTGCGCAGAAAGCCATACTCAGTAGTACTTTTTGATGAAATAGAAAAAGCACATCCTGATGTTTTTAACACTTTCTTGCAAATCTTAGATGAAGGTCACCTCACTGATAGTAAAGGCAAGCGTGTTGATTTTAAAAACACACTCATTATCATGACCAGTAATTTTGGCAGTGAGATTATCATGGGGCACCAACTCGGTTCTAGCCTTCCATCTACAGAAACTGAAAACATCGACGAAGATCAAATGGATAAAGCTCCAGAGATTGATCACGAACAAAGCTCAGCAAACAATGAAGCCTTAAATGAGGAGCTTAATGCAGCACTTAAACAATACTTTAAACCAGAATTTTTAAATAGAATTGATGAGATCATCACATTTAAAGCTCTTCAAGCTGGTCAAATGAAAACGATTGCAAATATTCAGCTTAGATATCTTCGAGAGAGATTAGCTGAAAGAAAAGTAGAGTTAGAATTTACAGACTACGCACTTGATCAATTAGGCATAGTTGGTTTTGACCCTGTCTTTGGTGCCCGTCCTTTAAAAAGAGTAATTCAACAAAAGATAGAGAATGAACTAGCTAATATGATTCTTAATGGCAAGCTTGACAAGCCTTCTGTGGTTAGCGTTGATTACGGTGATGAATTTAAATTTACTGTTAAAGAAAAAGTTAAAACTAAGTAGCACCTCATCACGAACGAAGTGAAGTGATCCATGGATTGCTTCGTCGCTACGCTCCTCGCAATGACGTGTCTAGCTCGCAATAACAGAGGCTGCTATACTTAGTTTTCAGGAAATGAACATTCAACTTCTACCAGAACACGTTGCTAACCAAATCGCTGCAGGCGAGGTGGTAGAAGGACCTAATTCTGTTGTTAAAGAGCTTGTTGAAAATAGTATTGATGCTGGCGCAACTAAAATCACCATTGATATTAAAAACTCTAATCGATATATAAAAATTTCTGATAATGGAAAGGGTATGAGCCCAGAAGATTTAGATCTGGCTTTTAAAAGACACGCGACCAGCAAAATTTCTAAAATAGAAGATCTAAATAAACTCATAACCAATGGCTTTCGTGGTGAAGCGCTTGCCAGCATCTCTGCTGTTAGCAAAGTCACATGCGTATCTAAAAGAGAAAGTGATGAGCACGCATCTAAACTTTATATAGAAAATGGCATTGAAGATAAAAGCATAACTGGCGCTTCTAATGGCACAAGCATTCTTATAGATGATTTATTTTTTAATACTCCAGCAAGACTTAAGTTTTTAAAGTCTGGTAAACGTGAAAGGGACTTTCTAATAGATATAGTAAGAGCATTAGCACTTGCTCACCCCGAAGTCTCATTATCTTTAAATATCGACAATAAAAACCTACTCAAAACTAGTGCTAGTGGTGACACTAGGCTTGTTGTCTCAGAGCTCTTTTCAAAAGAAGTCGCAAATGAACTTCATGAAATATCATTTAACACTGGTGATCTTCAAATCACAGGTTACTGCTCTAGCCCGCATACAAACCGCTCAGATAAAAGAGGGATTTTCACCCTGCTTAACAACCGTGCTATTAAATGTCACATCATGCGTGCATCACTTGAAGCTGTTTACAAAGATCTTTTACCAAGAGGCAAATACCCTTTTGCAATTATATTTTTAAGTATCCCATCTGAGACAGTTGATGTTAATGTCCACCCGACTAAAAAAGAAGTTAAGTACAGTGACACTAATAAAGTTTATACAGCAGTTGGTGATGCAATCTCTGCAGCTTTATCAAAAGGTTTTTATGAACAAAATGTTGATTACCAAAGGTCACTAAAAGACGAGGAGTTAGCTACAGTTAACCAAGTAAGACAAGAGGCTTTTGAGCTTAAGAACACTCAAAATGAGGATTTCAAGTCCCAAAACACTGGTCATAGTACACAGTTTGAAGCAAAAAAAGCTAATCAGAGTACAAAATTTATATCTGAGAACCTATCAGAAAATCGCCCAGAGCGAGGCTTGCGAAGTGATGAGAATCTGAGTTTACTTAAAGTAAATGAGGATTTGAAAAACGAGCATAACGAAGCTATCGGTGATTTTGGGACAGGTTCAGATAGGAAGTTTGTTTCAAGATTGGGCTCAGTAGATATTTCAGTTATGAATACCACTAACTTAAAATCAGTGGTAAGCCAGCAAGGTAATAAAACTAACTACGAGATAGTTGCTAAAGATGATGATGCTAATAGAAGCGTTCTATTAAGAGGAAATTTCATTGGAGAGAATTGGATAAAAGACAAGTATCTTGCTTTCTTAAACGAGCTCGCTGAAGACATTCTAGATGAGAAGCTTACAGAGCAAGAACAAATCTTTGCTACTGAAAAAACTAGCACCAACAGATCACGCCCTAATAAAAAACCAGCTCAAAAGATCTTAAACAAAATTTGGGAGCGAGATAATTATACTTGTGTTTACTGCGCTAAAGCACTTCTGCATCCAGAGACAGTTAGAGACGCTTTGCCTCATGCTAAAGATGCTTTTAAGACCTACTTAAATAAAGACAATAAAGAAGTAACAGTAAATATTCTAGATGGTCACACTGCTACTTATGATCACCATCTACCAGCTTCTAAGTTTGGTGTTTTAAATACTGAAGAAGAGAATCTATATGCTTCATGCATAGAATGTAATAAAGAAAAATCAGACAGCCTGGCTTCTAAAACTTGGGCTCCTAAAGTTTCAAATGCTTGGGATAAGGATTTAGAAATCTGCGGGCTAAGCTTTGAAGATCCTAAAACGTTCAAGCAATTGATACGTTAGAGCTTTCAGATTTTGTTCAGAACAAGGCTTGCAAAAATTCTCAAAGGCGAGTTTATCAACTCATAAATGAGCTTTTGAGAATTTTTGTATAACGAAGTTCTGGATAAAATCTGTAGATCTAACCACCGTATTGTGAAGTTGACTGTTTAAGATCCGGCGGCAAATTCAATACTGAATTTCTATAAGTAAAAGAAATATGATCAACTATATCTTTAACAGAAAGAATGAATCTCACATTATCACCCTGCCTCACAGGAATATGTCTGTAAGAGCCCGCGGACATTTTGTTCAAGGCAAAAGCAATTGGATCACTTTCATTTAAAGTTTCAGGATCAGGAGTCATGTGTTCTTTAAGTGTTGCTTTATCCAAATCAATACCTTTAGCAACTACTCTTTTCAGAACATCTCTTTCTGTAAAAATTCCAACAGCTTTACCAGCTTTATCATCTGCAATAATACAGCCAATATTATTTTCATCCAAAAGTTTTATTGCTTCTTTAAGAGAAATATTTTCATTAGCTCTTAGAACTGGAGTCATATTTAAATCCTTAATAGGATCTTCAATAGAAATGCCTTTGGACATTGCGTGGTCACCCTCGCTCTGCTCGCGCATAATATCTAATTCTTCATCGACATAATCTTCCATTACCATTAATATGATCTCCTTTACTACTATTGTAAGACGCCAGCGCCCAAAGAATGTTCTTTTTCGGACTTTTTATTAGGCAGTCGCCATGAAAAAAAACAAGTTTTGAACCTGTCTTATTAATTACTTGCCCTGAAATACATATATTTTATGCATAAAGAGTACTAAAATATAGGCTGAGCTAGGTCAAAAAATCTAGATTTACGAATTGAAAGAATAGAAATTAAAAAGTTTGAGGCAAAAATGAAAGACGCATATATAGTAGACGCAGTTAGATCACCAATGGGAAGAGGCAAAATGGGTTGCAGCTTATCTGAAATTCACCCAGTGGATCTTGCAGGAATTCCGATTAGGGCTATGGTAGATAGAAACAAACTAGACCCCGCAGCAATTGAGGATCTGATTTTAGGTTGCGTTAGTCCAATTGGTGAGCAAGGTTTAGATATAGCGAGAATTGTTGCTCTGACTTATTTAGCTGAAACAGTGCCTGGCGTGCAACTTAATCGCATGTGCAGTTCTGGTTCTCAATCTATAGAATTTGCTGCAAATAATATCAAAGCAGGCGCGCAAGATTTAATTATCGCTGGTGGTGTTGAGCATATGAGTCGCATCCCAATGATGTCTGACGGTCTTCCTCTTCCCGGCTCTCCTAATCAGGGAACTGTTTTACCAGATTCTTATATGAACAAATATAAAGTGAAGTCCATGGGACAGTCTGGTGAAATGATCGCTGAGAAATGGGGATTCTCTAGAACTGATCTTGATCAGTTTAGTGCTGACTCACACAAAAAAGCATTTAACGCACAAGAGAATGGTTATTTTAAAAACGAAATTATTCCAATCGACACACCAAGCTTTGGGACCGTTAGTAAAGACGAAGGAATTCGCGCGAGCATCGATATGGATAAAATGGCAACCCTGCCTACTCCATTTAAAGAGGCTGGTGTGATCACTCCAGCAAACGCAAGCCAAATCACAGACGGGTCCGCTGCTGTTTTGCTAGCGAGCGAAGATGCACTTAAAAAATATAATTTAAAAGCTAGAGCAAAAATAGTTGGCAGCGTAGTTATGGGAACGCCTCCAGAGATTCAACTGACCGGACCAATTCCAGCTATTCCTGCAGTGCTAGAAAAAACTGGGCTAAAAATAGAAGACATAGATCTTTTTGAAATTAATGAAGCCTTTGCTTCTGTTGTTATGGCAACAGTTAAAGAACTTAAGCTTCCAATGGACAAAGTAAATGTTAATGGCGGGGCTGTAGCTCTTGGTCACCCACTAGGTTGTTCAGGCGCGCGCATCACAGCAACACTTCTTAATGAACTAGAAAGAAGAGATGCTAAGTACGGACTAATAACAATGTGCGTTGGCTTTGGTCAAGGTCTTGCGATGGTGATTGAAAGAGTTTAGAAATAAACCCTTAACAATTCATTTCTAGCAAAGGCAGTGCTATAATAGATCACATGACAAGTTATGATCCAACTAATGCAGGTAGTTTCCAAAGTGGAGCCTTTGATTCAGCAAAAGAACATAGCTTTGTGAGCAAAGTTTTTAATTGGATGTTTATGGGGCTTGGCTTGACAGCCGCAACTGCTTTTTTAGTTTCTAGCAACCCAGCTTTTATGCAGGCAGTTTACGGCAACTCTATAATGCCAATCTTTCTAATGATCGCAACGCTTGGCCTGGTCTTTTATCTAAGTTTTAGTTTCCAGAAAATGTCACCAGCAGCAGCAACCTTTAGCTTCCTTTTATACGCTGCCCTTAACGGCGTGATGCTAAGTGCTGTTTTAGCTGTTTACACTGGCGGGTCTGTATTTTCAGCATTTTTAGTAGCATCCGGTATGTTTGGTGCAATGGCTCTTTATGGTGCAACTACTAAAAAAGATCTTTCTGCTTGGGGTTCATTACTTTTTATGGCTTTAATTGGGCTTATAATTGCGAGCGTGGTTAATATGTTCATACGCAGCTCAGGCTTTGATTTAATTCTTAGTTATGGCGCTGTACTAATTTTTACAGGTTTAACTGCTTATGATATGCAAAAAATTAAGCAAATAGGTCAAAGCGGTTCATACCACCCTAATATGGCTATCATGGGCGCGCTTAGATTATATCTTGACTTTATAAATCTATTCCTTAATATACTTCGTATCATGGGAAAACGCAGATAACTAATAAGTAAGTCTAGTCAAATCCCATTTTTAGCATATGCAGTTTTATCACTTGGGATTAGGGTATAATTAGTAAAGAACTTAGTTCATTTCGAGCGGGCCGATGCCTGCTTTTTTTGTGAGTATTGAAGCTTACAAGATCAAGAGGAAAATATAATGTACAAAATTGGGAAACAGTTAGCCGAATCGGCAGAGACTTTAGAAAGAGAACGTAATATTTCTAAAGAAACATTTATTAGCGCAATTTGTGATGCAATTGCTGGTGCTTACCGCAAAAAAATGCATTTACCAACTTCAGAAGGTATTCACGCATCTTACGATGAAGAGTCTGGCGAAATTGGAATTTTCGCTCCAAAGACTGTGGTGACTGAAGTTAAAGACGAGGCTCTTGAAATTTCAATGGCTGAAGCGCAAGAGTTTATTCCAGATGTACAAGAAGGCGAGTTGCTTGAGCTTGATGTTACACCTGAAGATTTTGCTGAATTTGGAAGAATTGCTGCAGCGACTGCTAAGCAAATCATGACTCAAAGAATCAGAGAAGCTGAGAAATCAAACCTTCGTGATGAATTCCATGACCGCAAAGGTTCAATGATGACTGGTACTGTTAAGCGTGTTGAGTACACTATTAGCGGTCAACCTCATGTAGTTATTGATCTTGGTAATTTTGATGGTTACATCCCACAAAAAGAACAGCTTCCTGGTGAAGTTTATAAACCTGGTGCTCGCGTTAGAGTATTCATTAAAGATTTAAAAGAAGATCGCAAAGTTCCTATGATCATTGTTTCTCATACTCATGAGTCTGTGATTAAAGAACTTTTTGAACTTGAGGTTCCTGAGATTGAAGATCATACTGTTGAAATTAAATCAGTAGCTAGAGAAGCTGGTTACAGAACTAAAGTAGCTGTAACATCTGCTAATGATGATGTTGATCCAGTTGGAGCATGTATCGGTGCTCGCGGTTCAAGAATCCAAAACGTTTTAGCTGAACTTAGAAATGAAAAAATCGATATTGTTAGATACTCTGAAGATCCGGTTGATTACATTTCAAACGCACTGAGCCCAGCACAAGTTGCAACAGTAGCTCTTTATGAAGATGATGCTGGTAAAAGAGCTGAGATCGTTGTACCTGAAAACCAACTTAGCTTAGCTATTGGTCGTGGTGGTCAAAACGTTAGGCTTGCAGCAAAACTTACTGGCTGGAAGATCGACATTAAAGCTGAAGCGGTTCCTGAAGCTGCTGAAAACGCTGAGGGTGATTCGACAGAAGCTAGTGAAGAAAAACCTGCTGAGGCAGTAGTTGAAACTGAAGAAAGCCCGAAAGAGGAAGCTCCTCAGGCTGAAGAAGTTAAAGCTGAAACAGTTCCAGCAAGTGAAGAAGGTGTTAAGGAGGACTAAATTCGTAAAAGCAAACCAGTTTTAAGAAAATGTGTTTCTTGCAAGAAAGAACTCGATCGAAAAGATCTCATTAGATTTCTTCAAGAACACGAAAAACAAAAATGGATTGCAGAACCAGGCAAAAAAGATTTCGGAAGATCAATTTATATTTGCAAATCTGAAAACTGCAAAGAAAAACTCAAAAAGAATAAAAGGTATTCAAACTTAGCTGAATTAATAAAATAGGCTGAACTAAGAAAAAAGATGACTACAGGAAACAAAACAAGAATATACGATCTAGCTAGAGACAAAACTCCAGAAGATCTTGATGAAAAATCAAAAAAGAAAGTTCAAGCTGAGATCACTAGACAAGTCATCGCCCTTTCACCAAAATTTGGACAAAGCCCGAAGACAGCATCAAGCTCAATTGATTCAGGTGCTGCAAACGACATCATCAAACTAATTGACTTTCAACAAATTATAGAAGATTGCCAATCAGGCAAAACTAAAGCCAGAAAAGTTACAAAGAAAGAGCCTGCTGAAGAAGTGAAGGCGGAAGAACCCCAGAAAAAGAAAATAAGAATCGTCAGACGTTTAAGCAAAGTTGACGAAGAACCTAAAGCTGAAGAAGCTACAACTGAGACAGAAATTAGTACTGAAGAAGAAAAGCCTGCTGAAGAAACAGTAGATGAAGCACAGCCAGCTAAAGAAGAGGCTCCAGAAGAGCCTAAGCACGTTCAAGAAATGCTCGCTAACATGAATAAGTCTAAGCAAGAAAACAAACCTGCACAAAAGCAGATGTCTTCTAAAAAACTTGATAGTGTTAAAAGCATTCCACTTAGACCACAAGGTGGTGGTGGTCAACCATACAGAGTTGGTAAACCAACAATACTTCCACAAGGAATGGGGCGTAAAAAAAGAAGACTCAGTCCTGAAGATAGAGCTAAAAAAGATGCTCGCTCAAAAGTTAAAGAAGAAGTAGAAGACGAGTTAAAAGAGATTTATGTTACTGACGCTACGACTGTAAGAGAACTATCTCAAAAAACAGGAGACCCTGAAACAGAGATTATCACTTACTTTTTCATGAAGGGTATCATCAAAACCGTAAATGAATCTTTAGAAAAAGATTTGGCTGTTGAGTACTGCGAATCAAAAGAATACTTGGTCTATACAGAAGAAGACACTTCACACGTTGGTGCTGAACTTAGAACTTCACTTGAAGAAGATGAAACTGAAGGTAGCTTGATGCAAAGACCTCCTGTAGTTACTATCATGGGTCACGTTGACCACGGTAAAACTACACTTCTTGATTCAATTCGTGAAGCAAAAATAAACGTAACGGATAAAGAGTCTGGTGGTATCACACAGCATATCGGTGCTTACCAAGTAACTACTCAAGATTACGATGGTAACGATAGGGTTATAACTTTCTTAGACACTCCTGGTCACGAAGCTTTCACGGCGATGCGCAAACGTGGAGCTAATGTAACTGACATTGTAATTCTGGTTGTTGCAGCTGATGACGGTATTATGCCTCAAACAATTGAAGCTATTAAGCATACTAAAGAAGCTAAAGTGCCTTTCCTTATAGCAGTTAATAAAATTGACAAAGAGGGTGCAAATCCTGACAAAGTACTTGGTCAATTAACCGAGCATGATATAGTCGTCGAGCAATACGGCGGTCCAGTAGTCTGCTCAATGGTAAGTGCTTTAACTAAGCAAAATCTAGATGAGTTATTAGAGAAGATACTTCTAGTGTCTGATGCTGAGCTTGACGAAAAAATTAGATCTAACCCTGACAGAAAAGCTATCGGTGCAGTGATTGAGGCAGAGCTTTCTCGCTCTAAAGGTCCTATCGCTACTCTACTTGTTCAAAACGGAACCCTTAGGAAAGGTGATTGCATCGCTGCAGGTCCTTCTGTTGGGCGTGTTCGTGCTATGTTCAATGACCTTGGTGAAGAGATTGATGAAGCTCTTCCATCGACTCCAGTTAAACTTATGGGTCTTACTAAAGTACCTAACGCTGGTGATTCATTTAGAGTTTATGATAACTTCCAAGAAGCGAAGAAAGCAGCTGAAGAATTAGAACATATCGCTGTTGAGGAAAAACGTTTAAGGGGTCTTTCTGTCTTTGCATCAGCAATTAAGGAAGGTCAGAAAGCTGAGTATCCAGTAATTATTAAAGCTGACGTTCAAGGTTCTGCTGAAGCTATTGCTCAAGAGATAAACAAACTTTCAACAGACGAAGTTCTAGTAAAACCAATTGAAGTTAGTTCTGGTCCTATTAACCGTAGTGATGTAGAGCTTGCTTCACGAACAGGTGCTGCACTTGTTGGTTTCCACGTTGGTCCTGATACTGCAGCTGCAAGGTACGCACAAGATGAAGGCGTCAAAATTAAAATGTATGAGGTGATCTACGAACTTACTGAAGATGTTCGAAGATTCGTACTTGGACTACACGAGCCAGAGAAAGAAGAAGTGCTAGTTGGTAGCGCTGAAGTACGTCAGATCTTTACTATTGGTAAAACTAAGAGGGTTGGCGGTTCTTATGTTACTAACGGTAAAATTGTTAGATATGAAATTGCAAGAGTCTTTAGAGAAGGTGTGATGATCTACGAAGGTAAGATTGATTACTTAAAACGTTTTAAAGATGACGCTAAAGAAGTTAAAGAGAAAATGGAATGTGGTCTAAGCTTCGAGAAATATAATGACTTAGAAGAAGGCGATAAGATCGAGTGCTGGACTATCAAAGAGATCGCGCGCACTCACTTATAAGTAACTGAGCTAAAAAGTTCACAGGAGTTTTTAATGCCCAAAAGATATGAGCGAAGAGAAAAAGTTTCAGAAGCTATAAAGCGCGAGCTTGCTAGCTTGGTTGAATCTGGCTCAATCAAAGACGATAGACTCGCTCCTTTTATTTCTATTATTGATGTAGAGCTTAGTCACAACCTAGCTACAGGAAAGGTTAGCTATTCAATCTTAGGAAATGACGATCCTGGAGTTGAAGCTGGCACTCAAGCTGCCCTCGAATCTAAGACTGGCAAGATTAGAGGGATGGTTGCTAGAAAACTCAACTTAAGATACGCCCCTCAATTGTTTTTCAAATGCACCGATTCTCTAAGCAAAGGATCAGATCTAATTGATTTAATAGATAAGGTTAATGAAAGTGACGAGATCTAGAGCGCATGAAAAGTGGATTCATTAATATCAATAAACCTAAGGGCTTAACATCTCATGATGTTGTAGCTAAACTTCGCAAAATTTTAAAAATGAAAAGGATCGGGCATTCTGGCACTCTTGATCCATTTGCCACAGGAGTTCTTGCTCTTGCAATTGGTTCGAGTACGAGATTGATTCAATTTTTAAAAAAGAGTAAACGCTATCTAGCTGAAGTCGATTTTAGTTATCAGACTGACACTGATGATTTAACAGGTGAGCCACTTGAAAATAAATTTGAGACTTCTATAAAAGGCGTTGCTGATAAAGATTTCAAATGGTCTGAAGAAGATTTAAGAACAACTCTTGATAAGATGCATGGCAGCTTAGAACAGATACCACCTTTATACAGTGCAATTCACCATAACGGGAAGCGTCTCCACGAACTTTGCAGAGCGGGAGAAAAAATTGATCTTAGTGAAATAAAAAAGAGAAATGTTGAGATCAAAGAAATAAAACTTCTTAGTTTCAATTACCCTAAAGCCACAATCGAGCTTGCATGTTCAGAAGGCACTTATATAAGATCAATCGCTAGAGATTTAGGTGGTCATTTAACAAAGCTTCAAAGACTAGAATCAAATGGTCTTGAACTTGAGGACTCTTTTAGTATTGAGGAATTAGAGAATATAGATTTAGATAAAGCACTTATAAATAGTCCAGATATTTTAGCTCAGGCACAAATACAACTAACAAGTGAAGAAGTAGCAGACCTTAGACAAGGTAAAAGAGTCCATATTAGCGAAGAAGAATTTAATGAACTTGACCAAGCTTCTAATAGCCATTTAGCTTGCCTTGGGCCTGAGGAAGATTTGATAGGGATTGGCATATTAGTTAAAGTGCCAAATTATATTTACATTCAGCCGAAAGTTATCTTGTAAAATCAAGTTTCAGGTATACTATTTAAGGTGGTCGCAGATCCTTTAGTAGAGCTTGGCAGCAAAATTGCTGACCAACGTAAGAGTTTAAAGCTAAGCATCGAAGATGTAGCTTCTGCTTCACGCGTATCAGCTAAATACGTAAAGGCTATTGAAGAGGCTGACCGGGAGAATTTACCTGAAGAGGTTTATTTAATTGGGTTTTTAAATTTAATACTCAAAGAACTTAAGCTAAATAAGTCTGAAATTTTAGAGGATTATAAAGACAAAGAGTCCTACCACATCATTCAACAAATATTAAATGATCAAAAAGACGAGCCAAAAGAGTTTGCTAGTGAAGCTATTAACACAAAAAATAGGAAATTTCCAGACAGTTCGAAATATTTCAAGATCTATCAACTTTACGTGCTTGCTTTCATAGTGATACTTAGCTTTAGCTTCATTCTTATAAACAAGTTCAATGGCAAAAAATTTCAAGCAACTAATGCGAGTCAAGCTCTTTCAAACGAGGAAATAGTTGTCGAAAGCGAGGCGACCAATTCACTAGTCATTCCCCTAGCACCTCAAAAGCCAGAGAAAGAAGAAGCTAAAAAAATAGCTCAAGAAAAAGAAAAGTCAATAAAAAAAGAAAAAGATTTAACTATAGCTCGCAAGAAAAAACCCAGTCAAATTGAGCTAACAGAACAAATACAGAAGCTACAAAAAATTGCAGCAATCAATCCCCTGGAGGATCCTGTAGAAATTGCTCGTAAGTTAAAAGACGAGGAAGCTCGAAAACTAAACAAGCTTAAAGAAGAGTTAGAAAAAGAAAACAAGGGTAAAAATAGACTAGTAAAAGCTGGCAGCGGCTCAAAAATTCTAAATCTAAAAGTTGAAGACACAGCTTGGTTTCAAGTTATTGGAGTTGGTCAAAGCAAAATTTTAGTTGAGGGTGATGTTTTTGCTAATTACGGACCAAACTTATTTACACTTTATGATCCGATTGGCTTTGTAGTTGCAACTGGTAACGCTGGTGCTTTCCTTTACCAAACTGCTGAAGATAGAAGCTTTAACAAATTAGGACGAAAAGATCAGCTGGTTAAATGGTACTACCCAAAAGAAGCAAAGGAAGCTTACACGAGAGCTCAAACTGAAAAAGAGCAATCTCTAAATCAAGCAAGCAATTAATTTTATGGATCATTATTTTAAACCAGTTTTACTTTCATCACTTATAGTCATTCTATTCAACACTTTGATTATTGTGCCTATTATTAGCTCTCCAATAGTCACCTATTTTCTCGGTGGCGTAATTGCTGTAATAATCTTCCTTGGTCAGTTCAAGAAAAGAGAAGGCGAGGAAGTAATTTGCACCAGAACAATAACGACTTCAGATGTTATTTACTTAGGTGTTGGCACCGGCCTTTTTGCTGGCTGCATCTTAGCTCTACTATTTGCTTTTAAAATGCAGGATGAAGAATTTAAAAGACAGTTGATTGAAACAATTAATGAAGCAACTAGACTCAAATCTGGCGGTGATCTTCGAGCAATAGAAGAATTATCACCTATGTTTATTACAATCACTTCTATTATCACTATCTTCCTATGTTCAGCTCTTAGCTTTCTGGGTGGCTTGGCTACTTTGCCTTTTTTAAGCAATAAGAAAAAGTAATTAACTTTAAATTAAAAATTATCTACTAGCTTTTTTTGAGATTCAGCTTTTTTAGCAGCTTTCTTGTCAGCCTTTTTGTTAGCTTTCTTCTGCTTTTTACTCAACGAATATACAGAAGTAGTCGGTCTGCCAACCAAGCTTCTAAGGGTTTTATTCTTGATATCAAAAAGTATTTCTTGACCATTTATAGCTTTATCTTTAAACTGAGCAAATGCATCACCTGTCAAAACAGCCTGATCTGGTTGCTTGTTAATGCGCTTAACAACCGCATTACGCGCTCTACCCATAAATTGCTTAGAGTATAAATGCACAGATCTATCAAAACCATTCATAGAAGCAGAAAAAATATCTTTATCAACTTCAAGGGTGATTAAATCAGAGAAAATATAAATTGGGTCTTTTTCTTTCGTGTAACTAAGTAGTTTCACATTATCTTCTGCCTTGATCGTCTCTCCAACAAGCCAGTAAAATAAGTTGTTAGCCTCAATGCGCTTATCTTTTTCAACAAGAATTACATCTCCTGTAAAGTTTATAGATTCGATCTTATCTTTCTTTCTCTTCTTTTTATCCAAAATATTTTGAAGCTCGACTTCATCAGCTACAATAGTTCTTCTTGGACTAGTTACAGTAATCTGCTCAGGAGCGCCTTTATTAGTAGCTTTTACAAGCCCTGTTTTCAGATTATATTCTTGATAAAGAGAAATTATCTCTGTTCTATCCTTGCCTTTACCCCAAACACTAAGGACTTCTGGATCGCCAACGGCTTTAAACAAACCTTCATTTAGATCTATCTCAATCTCTTTAGCGTCCATGGTGAGTTCTTTAGAAGTCATCCTCACACCTTCAACAAAACGAATACGTTCTGGTGATGTATCAACAGCACTGGTATCAACTAACACTCTAGGAGAAGCTAAAGTAAACTCACCAAACTGGATACGCACATTACCAATAAGCTCTGATCCTTTATCTTTAAAATTTAATTTATCTGCATGAGCGATACTAAAATTTGAAAAAGTATTTTTATCAATCGCAAAGACAGGACCTGAAACACTTATGCTTAAAAACAGTGCTATGAGCCCCCTCAAACTAAGAATTTTTTTTATCATCTAATTATCTCTGTGTGAACATTTCCTTCAGCACTAACTTGATTTAAAAAGAAATCATAAGTTATGCGATCAGCAGCTATCCTTCTTCCATTATGGATTACATAAGGAGAGCCTTCTAAAATTGCAAGCTTTGGCTTAGTATTAACAGCAGGCAATATTTTAAGAATCTGAGAAAAGCATGAAATCTTATCAGTCTTAACTCCCACATGCCCCTTTGCATTAACGTTTCCATCTAAATTAAAAGTTATATTATCTGCCTTAAGAGATTTTTGCGCATCTAGTTTTAGATTTGCTCTTCCTGTTGCAACAATAGGCTTTTTGTCTTTAAAAACAATTTTGTCAGCAGTTAAATTAAGCTTATCTTTTTTAACTGAAGCATTTCCAGTACTCACAATAGAAGTTAAATCCTTATTGATAATCCCTCTAATTCCAGAGATATTGTAACCTTCATTTGTATTTAAGTCCCAGTTAGAGTCAACCATCAAGTCAAGATCATCAGAAAAATTCAAACCACCAGCACTTAATAAAAACTTGCCCGAGGGACTAGTAACTTTAACATTGTCCATTAGCTTTATATCTTTTGTCGCTTCATTAGCAAGAGCTGAATCTGAAGTCATAATGAACTCTACTTCATTGTTTTTATAGGCTTTTATTTCTACGTCTGACACTATCGCGCTTGTAGAATCAGCATCTGAAACAGCAGAAGCACCTTTAAGCATCCATTTTTTCTCATTAGTTTGAGGACTTAGTTCATAAAGTACATAATTCTCCACTTTAGATGTTACTTCTTCAAAATTTTCTGGAATACTCGTGTTGTTAATTGTTATCAATGCAGATATTGAACTAAGTCCAACAAAAGCAACCGCCAAAACTAGTGGCGTTAATACTAAAATCTTTTTCTGATGACGGTCATATATTTCTGAAAGCTTCATATTCATGAATTCCCCCATCAATACATTATACTACGCTAGAGCTACTTAGCTGAAGATTTAGTCTCAAGCACGCTTTCAGCAGTTTTAGAGGCTTCTTGTTCTGCCCTAAGAAGCATAGCTTTAGTAACTTCTTTAAAGCCCGAAGCTGGATCACCATTTTTCATATGAGCATCTCCAAGAAGCATATGCGGTGCTGGGTTTTTAGGATCGAGGACTATCGCTTTCTTCCAGAGCTTTTTAGCTTTCTTGAAATTCTCTGCATTGTTTCCCTGGTCATAAATTAAATAGCCTTTATATGACAAAGTCCAAACATCATCAGGGCTTTTTGCAAGCACTTTATCCATGTAGTCAATTGCTTTATTACTTAGTGCCATATATTCTGGCGAAGCATGAAGGTTTTCACGTTTTTTCTTCAAACTTTTTTTAACAGACTTGAGTCTATCAATTGCAGCTTGGTCAAGCTTTTCTTTTGCTTTCTCAGCCTTAATTTGCTTAGTGAAATTTGAGATTTGCCCATCAAGTGTTTTTTTGTCTTTCTTCTCATTCAAATACGCTTTTAAAAAATGTAGGAAAGCAAGCCTATAATTAGTAAGATCTTCAGAAGGCTTTGCAGATAATACTTTTATATATTTATCAAAAGTATGATTAATTGCATCTGGGTCCTTAGATTTTTTGATTAGTTTTTTAGTAGTTTTAATAGCATCAAGTGCTTTCTCCACTTCAACCGTTCTAGAGTAAGCTACTGCAAGGTTAAAGTGCGCCTCAGGACTATTTGGATTATCTTCAGCTTGTTTTATAGATAAAGCTAAATCATCTGTAAGTATAAGATCTGTGCCTGTCAAAGCAATTTTCTGCACTGCTGGCTCAGCACTTAGAACTTTCTTTTCAGTTAGAGACTGAGAATTAGAAATCTTTTCAGCTGCATAAGCTGGACTTAAAAATAATGAAGCAATTAGGGCACAATAAAGAGCTGGATTAGCTTTTTGAACTATCTGCAAAGTCGCCTCTCTTCTTAGTTAGCTCATCGAGTTGCTTACCAAGATCCGTAACTTTATCTTGAATGTTCAGAGCTGATGTTCTGAATCTGTCATCAGTAAAACCTTTAAAGTCTTTAAAATGCTCGTTAGCTTTCTCTTTCACATCTTCTAACCTTTCTTTTAGATTATGAACAAGCTCTTCAGAACCATTTTCGATATCTCGACGAAGTTCACTACCAGGTTTAGTTGCAAACATAGCAGCTGCAACAGCACCACCAATTAGACCTAAAACCAGGCCAATAAAAAACTTGAAACTTCCATCATCTGATCTGTGATATGACATAGTAACTCTATTATACCCTTTCGCTATACAAAATTGCAGACTTTCTAGAATACTTTAAGAGCAGGCTTTTAGCGCTTAATATCTCTCATAAAATCATCAATCCAATCTTTTAAAAGAACAATTACTTCAGTTAGACCTGAACTAGTTTTCCCAAGGCCAGTACCAAAACCAGAAAAGAAACCTTCAAAGATTTCTTTGATTTTTTCAAACTCGTCACCGATCCCACCAAAATAATTTCTAACTGTATTAAGCAAGCTCTGAGCTGCTTCCAGTGTCTTCGCCAGCTGAATTAAAACAGGCACGAAGTAAAGAACAAATATTAGTGAAGTGACCGCAATCACACAAAGCGAAACTACTAAAAATACATCTAATAAATTACTATCCATTTAAATCTTCACCATTTTTTCGAGCAGCTTCTTTTTCCAGCTCTTCCTCGATAAGTTCTTCAGTTATTAGTTTATCTTTTAATTCATTACTTTTCTTGATTGCTGTTTTTGCTGTACGTATAGTCCTATGTCCAAGTTCACCACCTACTGTCTGCAAAAGTCTTGAAAGACTATCTAAAATATCTAGACTGTCATCAATAAGATCCTTTATATTATTTGGCAATCTTGAAAGCTTGTTAAAGAAGGTTTTACCAGGAACAGGCAATACAATTAAGGCAGCTATCAAACCACCAATCATGCCAAATAAAAAGAATATTGCTCTAAACACCTTAATAGTTAATATACCAGAATAATCCGTATTACTATCGTATTAAAAGCTTATTAGGATTTATCTTAAATTAATAGCAAAGCTAAAAGGATTGTATTAGAATAAACGCTTTGTATGGGGATTAAGAAATTAACTGGTAATGGCGGCGCAAAGCCTAGCAAGAGAAAGCCTGGAACGCAAGCCAAAGAAGTCAAAAAAGCAAAGAAAGTAGTAACAACTGCTAAAGACTTTGGCAGACCACAAGTAGCCAGACCTATAATGCCAGTAAGTGCTAAAAAAGCCGCAAAAATAAAAAAGGCTAATGATAAGCAAGCTGCTGCAAATAAAAACTTAGCTAAAGCTCCCACAAAAAAAGGACCTCCCAAAAAAGCTAAGACTGAAATGAAAGAGCCTTTTAAGACTGGGGGGAATTCAGAGAAAGGTTTTTGGCAAAAGCAGATTGCAAAAACGGAAAGAAGAGTAGCTGCTTGGGAGAAATTAGAAAAAGCGTACTTAGCTAATCTTAAAAAACTTGCACGCAAAAAATCTCCAGAAGGCAAAGAAGCTAAAGAGGCTTTAAAGAGACTTGAAGAAGTTGCTGAGCTTGGCAGAAAGCGCGGGCTAGAAAGCAAAGCGATTAAAGCAAGAGCTGATTATTCAGAACCGAAAATCAAAAGCAGCATAAGAAAACCTAGTCAAGAAAAGAAGTTTAACCCTAAAAAAACAGAGATTAATCTTCCCAGTTTAACTCATTACATTCCAGCTCAAGCAATAAAAGAGGGCTTAGAGTTAGCAAACCTAAAATTAGTGGGCACAAGCAAAAAGCAATTGGCAGATAGATGCCAAGATAGCGCTAAACAATTTTTAGATTCGATAAGAACAATCATCAAAACTGAAAAACCAATAGCAAATGGAGCAGATATTAAAAAGCAAACAAAGAATTTACCTTTAGCTGGTTTTGAAAACCAAATAGCTAAAATTGGCAAAGCTATGCGTTCTAGCTTTAGTGCTAGTGACATAGTGCTTTTATCTATAGTTAGTGTCGCCAATCAAATTTCAACTAAGCACAAGATAGGAGCGATGCTTGCAAAACCTAAGCAAAGAAAGTCCTTATTAGAATCAATTAAAAAAGATACTTATGAGCTTGTAAATCCTTACAATCAGGCTCTTGAAGAATTTGATGTTAGCTTATCTAATTCTCACGAAATAAGCAAACTAGCTTTAATCTATCTTTCTTTAGAAAAGGGTGTGCTCGGTTTTGATGACGCTAAAAGGGCCTTTACCGTCATGCCTCCTCCTATAGAATAAATAAAAACTCTAGATTTGCCATTTCTATATGCTAGTATTCATGCTATGACAGATAAGCCAAGAACACGCATTGAACTTGATAAATCCCGCAAAGAGCTTGAAGATAGTTGGGGTTTTGAAACACGCTCAATTTTAAAAGCGCAGTCACCTGACCCAGCTACTGGCGCGACGATTTTTCCTATTTACCAAACATCTACTTACACTCAAGATGGTATTGGTGATAACAAAGGTTATGTTTATTCGCGTACCGGCAACCCAACAAGAACTGCTTGCGCTGATGTGATTGCATCACTTGAAAACGGAACAAACGGTTATGTTTACCCTTCTGGAATTGCTGCTGTTCATGCAGTGCTTCAACAATTCAAACCTGGTGATCATATAGTAACTAGCTCTGATCTTTATGGTGGCTCTCATAGAATGTTTAACGAGATCCTTACGCCACTTGGTTTTGAATTTGATTTTGTGGATGCCAGAAACACAGAAAATGTAGTTAACGCTCTAAAAGAAAACACTAAGCTTGTTTGGCTTGAATCACCAACTAACCCTTTAATGAGACTTTGTGATATCACTGAAATTTGCAAAGAAGTTAAAAAACTCAATAAAGATATTTTGGTGGGCATCGATAATACTTTTGCTAGTCCTTTCTTACAAAAGCCTTTAGACATGGGCGCTGATATCGTGCATCATAGTTGCACAAAGTATCTTGGTGGTCACTCAGATGTTCTTGCTGGAGCTGTTGTGGTGAAGAGCAAAGAACTTGCTGAAAAATTCACTTACCACCAAAACGCCACTGGTAATTTAGCTGGTCCTTTTGATTGCTGGTTACTTTTAAAAGGTATGAAGACTCTAGCTATTCGCATGAGACAACATCACACGAACTGTGAAGCTGTGGCTCAGTGGCTAGAGAAGCACCCTAAAGTAAAAACTATATTTTGTCCGATCTTGCCTTCTAATCCTCAACACGAGCTTTACAAAAAGCAAATGAATGGTTATAACGGTATGCTTTCTTTTGAGTTTGATGGTGATATTGAAGCAGTTAAAAAAGTAGTCATGAAAACTAAACTTTTTCAATTAGCTGAATCGCTTGGTGGAGTTGAGAGTTTAATCGGTCACCCAGCAACAATGACACACGCTGCTGTGCCTAAAGCACGCCGCGAAGAGCTTGGAATTCACGACAACCTTATTAGACTTTCCATCGGTATTGAAAATATCGAAGATATTATTGCTGATCTAGAGCAGGCTATGGCTTAGAGAATATTCAAATACTTATGACTCTGAATACCAGTCCTATATTGATTTGGATATTTACTGCATAATTTTAAGACTCTTTCTTTATTTTCATCAAAGTTAAACCAATCAGGCACTAAAAATACAGGGCAAGCATCTTTAGACTTACTGTAATCAGGTAATCTGCCATATCTCTCAAGCTCTGTAGTTATAATATTTAAAACATAAGCTTCTGATTTATCATTCGATACTACAAATTTTATTTCATCAGCTCTTTGCCAAGCCCTTTCATCAGGGACACCTTTTTTAGAATCCTTACTGTAAATAGCTTTAGGGCTAAAAGTTACCCAAACAGGTCTTTTATAGATTTTAAAAAGATCATCTACATAATCACCAGTCGCAGCAGTTTCAATATGAACTATAAATTCATGATCAGCCAAAAAGTCAATTAGAATAGAAAGTTGCTGCTGAGTGGGCTCACCACCAGTGATTACTATATGTTTCAAATTAGGATTTAAAGCTTCAAGTATTTCAAGAATTTTTTCAGGTGTGAGTTCCACATAATTTTTATCTATTAAAGACCATGTTTCTTTCTCGTCACAAAAAAAACATCCAACATTACAGCCCTGAAGCCTTATAAAGAAAGCGGGTAAACCCGCATGAATTCCTTCGCCCTGAATAGTCTCAAAGATTTGAGGTTTAGAAGGGTCATCCTTTGCTAGTGCTATTTTATATTTCATTGGGACCTTGATCAAAACTTGCTTCGCCGTAGCTATCTTCTGTTTCCCAAAGCACAATTTTATTTACTACAGCGCCTGTTCCTGCAAGGACTTTCGGGCAAACTTCTTCTAAAAGGTGCTTAGCCATGTTTTCAGCTGTTGGGTGCGCGTCCATTTCAAAAACCACTTTATTTTTCTCACAAGTCTTAGCTGCAGCAATTGCAGTAGCATCACCTTTATAAAGAATCATGGTGTGATCCCAATTATTTAAAATCCAAGTGCCTACTTTATCTTTTAGAACAGAAAAATCAACTACTCTTCCTGCATCATCAACCGTATTATTTTCTGATTCAGCATGAATAAAAACAGCATAGTTATGACCATGAAGATTGGCGCATTTGTTCTCGTGGTTCATCAAACGATGACCAGAACAGAATTTAAATTTAGTAACAGCTTTAAGTTTTGTCATCATATCGTCATTGCGAGGCGCAAAGCGCTGCAGCAATCCACTCCTTAGGCTAGCACCCCTTTAGCTCGTTTCATTAAAGGATCTTCAAAACCAGCCTCATTAAAACCTCGTATCCTTAAATGGCAAGAATGACACTGACCGCATGGTGGGTAAGCGCCATCATAACAAGTATGAGAGTATGCCAAAGCATTCAGGCATGCTTCACCAAGATTCTTCGCCATCTCAGCAATTTCTTTTTTACTTAAAAACATTAATGGAGTTTCGAGCTCTAATTTTTGTTTATGCTTTCCTTCAAGATAGTTATCCTGACCAGAATAACCAAACAAACCTTCATTAAGTGCAACTTGCATAGCTTCTACAAAATCTTGACGACAATCAAAGTAACCACCAAAATCTTCTTGCCCAATACCAGTAACCAGCTTATTACAAGCCTTTGATAAAGCGATGTTAGCAGCTACAGTAAAAAATAATATATTTCGTCCAGGCACGAAAGTAGGCTGCACCCCTTTAGAAAACTCTTCTACTTTTCCGTGTTTCTCTAAATCAATTTCATTATTCACAAGAGGACTATAACTTCTTAAGATATTGGGGAAGGTAACTAAATCAAAATCCACATCAGCAAGCTCACATACTTTTTTAGCTGACTCAAGCTCGATCTTATGTTTTTGACCATAATCAAAAGTAACTGTTTCTACATTTTCTAAACCGAACTTTTCAATTGCCCAGTACAAGCAAGTTACACTATCTTGCCCTCCAGAAAGGACCACTAATGCTCTATTTTCTGTATTAATTTTTTGATTCATGACTTGTCATTGCGAGCCTTTGCACCGTCATTGCGAGCGAAGCGAAGCAATCCACACACTTAATTCACCAAGCTCCTACCTAAATCTAAATCCCCCATCTCGACTTTCGGGATAATTGCTATTCCACCACGCGGCGCAAAGTCACCAACTACTCTTAGATATTTAGGTTTCATTGCTTCAAATAAATCATTCGCTATTTTATTAATTACAAATTCATGAAAAATCCCATGATTACGGTATGCAAAAAGATAAAGCTTAAGTGCCTTACTTTCAACTAGCCAATCTCCAGGGATATATTGAATTTCAATTTCTGCAAAATCTGGCTGCGCAGTCTTAGGACAAACACAAGTAAACTCCTCACAATCAAGAGTGACCAAATAATCGCCGTTATTTTGAAACTCGCTAGCTGCAAGATTAGGAATCACCTCGAGCTTCGCCTCATCTGGTGATTTAGGGTAATCAGTCTTGCTCTGCCCGAGCAAAGTTAAATTTTCAGTAGCACTAGTCTTTAAATCAGTCATAATTCTGTCTTTGAACGGTATATAATGATACTACATATTAATGAGTATTACGGATATTTCAAAGCTTAGTTTTGCAAGATTTATTCAATTTTTGAGAGAATCTCTGATAGATATTGGTTTTTCTCAAGCTCAGATATCTTTAGAAAATGAATATTCCGGCCTTCTAACTCCATAAGCATCTCATGGTCTTCATTAATAATGAAAGCATCTTTAACTTTAGGATAAGCTTCAATAAAATCAAATAAATTCTTTGGTATTTGCCCTGCTTTAATTTTTGACTTTAGTTCTATCGGGTAAGGTATCTGGTTTTTAAGTAATATAAAATCAACTTCTTTTTTATCTTTAGTCCTCCAGAATCTTAGTTCCATATTAGGAAGCAAATTTGCATTTAGATAATTAAAAACATAGCCTTCATAAATTGCACTTTTATCTTCTCTTTTATCTATTTTCTTAAAATCTTTAACTAATAAATTACGTATGCCATTGTCATAAAAAAAATACTTCTTTGATTTTTTCAGTTCATTGGTCAGGTTCTGAGAAAAACTATTTAAAGGATAGAGTACATATGTTTGAGTCAAAATTTCTAAATATTTTTCAACCGTTGGTGCAGACAAAGAAATTTCTCTTCCTAAACTAGATTTCTCAACAATCTGGCTTTGAGAAGCAGCAAGTAATTTCAATAAATTATTAAAAGCACTTATATTCTCCTCTTTAATAAGTGACTTAATGTCCTTTAGTATATAAGTTTCAAGAATATTATTAAGCAAAGCAACTTTATCTTCATTACTAGTCTCATGACTAAGTCCTGGCAAAGCTCCATATTTTAAATAAGTCTCAAAATCACCATTACTATTCTCATATTCTCTAAAACTAAATGGGTATATTATTTGTGTAGTTTTTCTACCAGCCAGACTTTCCTTTAAGTGTTTATGTATCTCTAATGATGATGAACCACTAGCGAAGATCTTAATATTAAGATCTTCATCATAAATCGCTTTAAATATTTTAGAGATATTATTTATATACTGAAACTCATCAAAGAAAAGAATCATATTTTCTTCTTCTGTAAGAAAATGAAATATTTCTTGATGACTCTTATTAAATTGAGCTATTTGATCAGGGTTTTCTAAATTAAAGAACTTTGTTTTATATTTTTTCTTTTTAGCCAAATTCTCAAGTTCTTTAAGCAAAGTTGTTTTACCAACTTGCCTAGCACCTAGCAAAATTGTAATTTGATTTTTCTCAAAATCATCCTTCAATCTATCTAAAATTTGTCTTTTTATGACCATTCACTAATATTATACCATTCTAAAGCTCTGCTTTAAAATGGTATAAATAGCCGAGATTAACTGGAATGAGTGGATTATTAACAAAACCATTTACATAGAAGCTCTGAAAATCCAGAAGATCCAACCAAACGAAAGTAGTAGCTTTATTTAGTTTAAATTGCACTTGATCTACATAGAGAAAAGATAAGCTAGCTTATCTTCACTAACTTAGCAAACTTAGGATCCAAAAGCTTAGTTAGACCAGCTTCAGCAAACTCAATATTATAAAGTGCTTTATTACCAGAGCCTAAAACTTGTTTAACTTCGCCTTCTCCAAATCTACTGTGTTTAACTCTACTGCCAATCTCAAAGATATTTTTCTCTTCTTTAATTCCAGAAGATTCAGCAGACCATCTTGCTTTTGGTGAGCTGGCTTTAGGGTTATCAACAGGACCTTCAGTTTGAGGTTTGCGTCTTAGAACGGCGCCGTCATCGAATTCATCATAAACTACCTCAGAGCTATAACCTTTTTGAGGAGTCTCATTAGGAGGCGCGTAGCCATCACCATAAGCATTTTGTGACCATTGCTTTTTCTTCTCAGGTTTAGAAAAGCTTGTTCGATTCCAGCCGCCGCCATCTATGTCATCAACAATTTCATCACGCGAGTAGCCATTATCAAATCTTGAACCGCGCTCATTAGAACCTGACTGTCCGTAATAACCAACAAGCATATCTTTGGGAGCTTCCTCGAAAAAGCGACTTGGCACTGCAAACTCTGACTGACCAAAAATACGACGACGACGCGCGTATGTTAAAAATAATTTTTCTTCAGCACGAGTCACACCCACATACATAAGCCTGCGCTCTTCTTCTAATTGACTAGGATCTCTAGAATCCATGCTTCGCCTGTGTGGCAGCACGCCTTCCTCTAGTCCACCAATAAAGACTATTGGAAACTCAAGACCTTTAGCAGCGTGCAAACTCATCATTGAAATAGCATTACCAGAACCTTTAGTTTTATCCTGCTCACCCATAAGAGTTAGTTCAGCAAGAAAACTTCCAACCACGCTAACCTGCTCATCTTCGCCAACTACAATCTCACCGTTAACTTCAAAATCACTAGCAACACCAATAAGTTCATGAAGGTTCTCCACTCTACTTTCAGCTTCAACATCAGAGGATTTAGTTAGCATGTCCATGTAGCCAGTTTTTTCTACCAAAAGCTCAACCAAATCTCCAAGCTCTAAAGATTTTTCAGCGAGTCTAAGCTCTTCAATTAAATCAACAAAGTCTTTGATTTTATTTTTAGTACCCATAGTAAGTCCTGGCACATCATCAATTTCCATCATGGTTTTGTAAACAGTGAAACCATTTTTGTTTGCGTACTCCTCAACTTTAGTAACTGTTGTTGCGCCAATTCCACGACGCGGCTCATTAATAACTCGCTTCAAACTCACACTATCAGAAGGGTTGTAAATCATCTTAAGATAAGCAAGCATATCCTTCACTTCTTTTCTTTCGTAGAACTTAAAACCACCAACAATCGTGTAAGGAAGATTACGTTTTAAAAAAGCTTCTTCAATTGCACGTGACTGAACATTTGTGCGGTAAAGAATCGCAAAATCTTTAAGGCTCTTGCCTTGAGCCATGCGTCTTTGAATTTCTTCAGCCATAAACTGGGCTTCTTCAACCTCGTCTTGCGCCTCAAAAACAGTAACTTTCTCGCCCTCGCCCCGAGTAGCAATTAAATTTTTCTCCAAGCGCTCTTCGTTATTTGTAATAATTGCATCAGCAACAGCCAGAATGCTTGCTGAAGATCTGTAATTTTCTTCAAGCTTAACAACATCAGATTCAGGATAATCATTTTGGAAATTTACAATAATCCTAAAATCAGCGCCACGCCAAGAATATATACTCTGATCGACATCACCAACAACAGTCAGTGTCTGATTTTGCCAGTGCCCAGGCTTGTCAAATTTCGCTGCGCGATCTTCCACTAAACATCCTTCAGCAAGCAAGCGCACTAGTTCATATTGAGTGTGGTTAGTATCTTGATACTCATCAACTAAAATTTGCCTAAAACGATTTGAGTAATATTCTAAAACCTCTTTGTTAGATTGAAGAAGCTTCACTGTATGTAAAAGCAAATCATCAAAATCAAGAGCATTATTGCGAATCATCAACTCTTCGTATTTATCAAAGATAAGTCCAATTTTTTCTTCACGATAATTATTATTCTCGCGAGTTTCTATAAACTCAGCAGAGGTCTTACCTTCATTTTTAGCTGAGCTAATTCTTGCCTTAATAGATTTAGGGATATATAGCTTGGGGTCGAGATCTAAAATTTTAATTGCTTCTTTAACGACATTAACGCTATCCGTTTCATCAAAAATTACAAAATTTCTAGTCCATTTTTTTTGTGCCGTCTCACCAAGATGGATTTTATCTATATCCATACGCAAAATGCGAACGCAAATAGCATGAAAGGTACCAATCCATAAATGTTTAACTTGATCTTCGCCAATTAGAGATGTGACACGAGCTCTCATCTCTTTAGCGGCTTTATTTGTGAAAGTAACAGCCAGAATGCTTGCTGGATTTACACCCTTTTGGACCATGTGAGCGATACGACGCGTCAATACTCTAGTCTTTCCGCTGCCAGCGCCCGCTAAAACCAGGAGGGGCTTGCCCTCTTGCGTAGTCGCTTTAATTTGGGCAGCATTTAAACCGTCCAAAATGCTATTTTTAGTATCAGTCATTTCGGCTCCAAGATTCATCTTATACAATTCTAAGGTATAGATATTAAAAATGCAGTTAAATGTGGATTAATATCTAAAGTTCAGGAGAATAAAACACTGTTTGCAGACGAACCCCCAATAAAAAAAAGCGGCACAAGTGGATCAACCACTATAGATGTCCCAACCACAGAAGCTTTAACTGAAGAGTTTAAAAACTTGCTTGAGCAAGGCTCTAACACTGTTGCCATGATAGGTAGCCGTAATCTTTCGATGAGTCATATCAAGATTATTGAGATGATTGCATTTGGCCTAACAGTTGCAGGCAATACTATTTTAACGAGCGGAGGCTCTTCAGGAACGAATTACGCAACAATCAAAGGGGCCCTTAGAGGCAATGTTGAAAATTTAAAAGTTGTTTTACCTCAAACAATAGCTCAGCAACCTAAAGAAGTTCAAGACGAGCTTATTGGTGTAAAAACTATAGTTGAGCACAAAGAAAGAGCAAATATGCTTTTAGCTGACGCGTCTCGTCTTTGTAACCAAGAAATTATCACTGAATGCCACCAATTAATCTGTTTTTTATATAGAGATAGTTACACTTTAATGGACGCTCTTGATTACGCGCATTCTTTAAATAAGATTGTTACTGTTTTTTACCTAGACTAATGGATCACCACGTCACTTCGTTCCTCGTGATGACAAGCCGTCATTGCGAGCTTTGTATTCGTCATTGCGAGCTTTGTATTCGTCATTGCGAGC
>CAYGPN010000003.1:108583-203201 GCA_964352085.1 uncultured Gammaproteobacteria bacterium
CGTCATTGCGAGCTTTGTATTCGTCATTGCGAGCTTTGTATTCGTCATTGCGAGCAAAGCGAAGCAATCCATTTATCACCGCAATAAGCTATCCTTAGTACTTGACTTATGGGATACAAAAAAGCAACTTTAATAGGCTTTCTCGCTCTATTCCTTTACTCACTTATTTATAAAGTGAGCCTAATTTTAAACCTCCCAATTCAAACTGATGAGATTTCCTTCTTATCAATGACGCTCAATAACACTATTGATAAGTTAATGCCTGCTTACCCTTTTGCTGCTGAAGACATCATCACTTTAACTGAAGCTTTAAAACCACTCACTCATCCACTTCCTGAATACAGTTACCTTTCAGATAGCATGTACTTCATGCTTCACTTTCCAGAGATTACTAATCATCCACCGCTTAGTTTTATTCTGGCTAAACCTTTTACTTATGTGAGCGCTACAGTAATGAGTCTTCGTTTTTACAGTCTTCTTGCTTTCGCATTAACTCTTCCTCTTCTGTTTAAAATTCAGAAAAGACTATTTATAAAAAATATAAATACTCGCTATATAGTTCTAGCTATTTATTCAAGCATGACTTTAGTTTCTTTAAGCGCTAGTTATGCCAAAGGTTACGCTGCTCAGACTTTATTCGTGCTTCTTAGTCTTTATTTCTTTTTGCGCTCTTTTAAAGAAACTGATCACGAAGAAGCTGGAAACAATGCAGCTTCAATCAAGCCAGATCCAGAATTCAATACAGAGAAGGACGAGTTTTATCAGTCAATCAAAAAGCAAGAGCCCACAATCAACCTAGTGATAGCTTTAGTTTTAGCTCACATGGCTTTTACTATTCATTATTTCTCACTGCCATTTCTTTTGGCTTTCTATATTACAGTCAGCCTTACTTATAAATATTTCTTTGATGTCAAAATCCTTAAAAGACACTATCTATATTTAGCTACGTTTCTTAGTTCTCATTTAATTTATATACCTTTACTTAAATTACAAAGCACTAACACCAGCGATTACTTCTCTGGCTCTTTAGATATTATCTCTGAACTTAAAGAAGGGCTTTCTATTTTCATCCATTTCCTAGCTTTAAACTATTCCAGCAGCTTAATATCTGCTGGAATCTTAGTCCTCATCTATTTTCACAAAGACAAACTGAAAACTCTTTTCTTGCTGACTTTAATTATCATCCCTATTAGCTTAATCCTAGCTATTGATATTCTCACTGAGCAGCATCTTATCTTTGCACCACGCTATGCCCTTATCTCTCTTGTTTTCATAGCTATTCTTTTAGGTCTATTATTTGAAAATAAAAATAAGCTTTGTATTTTTGTTTTAATTCCACTACTCGCTGGAAACATGCTCCTCCCTCAAAGCCAATATATAAGGATGTTAAACGGCAGCCCTAGAAAACTAATAAAGCTTGCAAAACAAATTGCAAAAAGAGATTTAAAGAAAAAAACACTAATTATAGTTAAGCAATTTACCGCTAACAACATGATTTTCCTTTACTACTTGAAGGAAGCACTTAAAGATCAGCCACAGAAAGAAGCTAATCTTTATTTCGCTTCAGCAAAAATCTCAAAAGCATCCGTGCTAGCTGCGGCTAAAGAGGGTGCTATCAAAAAAATAATCATTCCTATTAAGAAAGAAAATCATTACAAGCACTATCAGCATTTAATGCCGCTTGACATGAGTGGTGTTAAAGTTGAGATTAAAGAGCTTTATTAAAAATAGCTCTATTAGCTAATTGCTAGATACACCACTTGCATTATGAATTTCAAATGGTTTAATTTCTGTATCTTTCCCATAAAAACCTTCAACTATATATAAAGGTCTATTTTTACTTTCATCACTAACACGCCCTAGATACTCACCAAGTATTCCAAGCATCAAAAGCTGAATCCCACCCAAGAATAGACTTATAACAATAAGCGATGTCCACCCCTCTACTGTAGTATCAGTAAAAAGTCTTTGGTAAATAACAAATAAGCCATAAAGAAAACCTAGAGAGGCAGCTGACATTCCTAAAAATGAAGCTAGCTTTAAAGGTTTAGTAGAGAATGAAGTGATGCCATCAAAAGCAAACTGAAGCATTTTTTTAAGTGGGTATTTAGTTTCTCCAGCGAATCTCTCATAACGATCATATTCAAGCCCAATTTGCTTAAAGCCAACCCAGCTTACCATGCCTCTAACGAAGCGGTGCTGCTCTTTCATTTGTGAAAGCACATTAACCACTCTGCGGCTCATAATTCTAAAATCTCCAGTATCTACCGGAATATGAACACTAGTCATTGAAGCCAAAAGTCTATAGAAAGCTGCTGCAGTGAAGAGTTTAAACCAAGTCTCGCCCTCACGTTTTTTACGTTGAGCGTAGACCACATCATAGCCCTCTAAATGCTTAGCGTATAAATCAGCTATAAATTCTGGAGGATCTTGAAGATCAGCATCTATTACAGCAACAGCATCACCAGAACAATAATCAACACCAGCTGTAATAGCTAGTTGGTGACCATGGTTTCTAGAAAAATTTAAAAGTTTAAATGATGGATCCACATCAACTATATCTTTAAGCATCTCAAAGCTCTTATCTTTTGAGCCATCATTTACAAAAACTATTTCCACTTCATTAGCTTGAACAGAGAAGCGATCACCCACTAGCTTAACCAGATCCTTCGCTCTTTTATAGAACTCAGGGATAACATCTTCTTCGTTATAAATTGGAACTACTACTGAAAGTTTCATATATACCTCGTTTAATTAAGAGCTGCTTTCTTCTCCTGGTCTATATTAGCAATTTCAGGCTGATTCTCGCCTAAAATACACTCTGCAGCTTGTTTTACTAGCCTTGCAGCTTCAAACTCTCCTTCATTTTTAGCTATTTGTATACTGAGCCAGAAAGTCAACTTCGGGTTAAAAGACAAATGACTTATTAGCCAAATAAACTGAAGAGAAAAAAGTTTCATATATAAATACAGAGGCGCGCCCGCGATCGTCGACGATTCTAAAAATCTAGGCAGCATAGATTTAAATCTATAAGGCACTCCCACAAAACTATCAGCAAGTGGATCAAGTTTAGATCGTTTATTTTTAATCATCCAGAAAAGGCTTCTACCTGATTTTTTGTACCAGCCACGCACAAAATCTTTTTGCATTCTCGCTTCTGGCACCGGGTGAAAGACACTGCACTGAGGCATGTACATTAAAGCTTCACCATGCTCAGCAAGCATACGGCAATATTCAGTATCTTCATGAAGCCCCAAACCACCACTAGCACTAGTGCCTAGATCAGATCTAAAGTCTCCATATTTCTCAAAGACATCTTTGCGAAACATCATATTTGCTCCAAGAGGATTTTGTATCTTTCTGCCCTTGTCTTCTATTGGATACATCCTAGGAACATCACCATAATCATGCGAAGGGAAAACAGATTGAGTGATCTCAAAAGGCGGCTCTAAATTTAACCAACTAGGCTTCTCTTTTTCCCAAACAGGGATCACCTTGCCGCCAATTACAGCAGGAGCACTAGAGTCCTTATCTTCAAAAAGTTTTTTCACCAGACGACATGCTTCACAAAGCCAGCTCGGTGAAAGGCTTATATCATCATCCAGAAAAGCTATATAATCACCAGAAGCTTCTTTTATACCTCTATTTCTAGCAAAAGAAAGACCTTGCTCAGTTTCAAGCACATATTTTACTGGCAATGTTTCTTCATATGAATTCACTAAGTTTGCCGTATCATCACTAGAGTTATTATCTACAAGAATCAGCTCTAGATTTTTTGCTGTTTCATTAATATCATCAGCGTAGCTAGTACTAACTAAATCTAAATACTCATCTCTCAGTCCATCAAGCACTACTTTAAGCAAAGTAGATCTATTATAAGTGCAGATAATAATACTTAGCTTAGACAGAGCTTATCTCCTTCTTTAAAATCTCTTCATAGCCTAATCTCTTTTGCATATCAGAGATCTTTGGCATAATTTTTTCTAGTCTATCTTTATACTTCATCCATTTATTTGGATTTGGTTTAGAAACCATAGACACCATAGGAAGATTCTCTGTATTTTCTTTTACTGCATCTTTATACTCAATATTTATGAAATCACATAACTGAGGGATAAGCTCAGTAGGTCTTGAGATTAAATCTTCATACCTTACCTGCACCACATCCTCTGCTGGCATTTTCATAAATGACTCTTGAGCGTATCTGTGAGCTGCGTGCCACTGGAAAGCACAAACTTCTTCAATCGATTTGTCTAGGAATTTCTCCCAACCAGGCGGGTTAGTGAATTTCCAGACCTTACCCTTGTAGCCATCTATATTTATCTTGTCGTTGTAGTCATAGAACTCACGAGCCTTAAAAGCAAACTTAGGGGCATCTGATGTCCACGCTTCCATCAAGGAGGCGATATTTGTTTTAGCATCACGGGTAATGTAAATGAATTTCGCATCAGGAAATATTTTTTTAAGATAAGAGACTCTAAAGGTATTAGGAGGTGTTTTATCAAGTACCCTATAATCTTTCAAGAATAAACTCTTAGCAAACTTTATCAAATGAGACCAAATCTCAAACAATGGCTTTAAAGTATCTCTAAAGAAAAGCATACGAGAGAGGTAACCAAAAACATATGCGTTATATGTATAAAGGTGGTACTTGCTTTGAACATAGTCTTCATCACCATTCTCTACATCCTTCTCATTAAGAAGCATAGAGTAAAAGATATCTCTTTTATCTGGAAGGAATTTGTCCCATACATAGTGAGACTCTCTATAAGACGACCAAAGCTCTTTACTCTCACTTAAAATCCTAAAGAGTAGAGTAGTTCCACTTCTAGGGCATCCTATTATAAAAACTGGTCTTCTTACTTTCATTAGTTCTTTAAAACATCCTCACCATTCAAACTAAAACAAACCATAGGAACATTCATAACTTTTTCATGATAGATCCCATGCCCCCAGAAACCATCTTCGCCAAAGCATTCACCATGATCACCCATGATCAAAACTAAAGTATTTTTAGGTAATTTAGGCAACAAGTCATCAAGCATATTATCTAAATGCTCAGCAGCTTTCACTTGAGCTGCATGTAATTTAGCGCCCCTATTACCCATAATCTCTTCATTAGACTCTGGCGGGAATTTCATATCACCTCTAGCTTTAATAGAATACTCAGCCCTATCCTCACCATAATGCATATAAGGTGAATGTGTTTCTATAAGATTCATAAAAGCAAAGAAAGGCTTTTCAGGCTTATTCTTAGAAAGGTTTTTTAAAATAAAATTGCATTGTTCCTGACAAGGGAGATGCTTTTCATATTTAAAATCATTAAAGCCTGATGTTAGAGATTTTTTAGAAAACCATGTAGTAGATGCCGCTCCAACAGTATAGTAGCCATCTTTTACCAAGCCATGGATAATATCTTTATTTGTTTCAGGAAGAACTTTTGTATAAGCTCCGACAGCATCTTCTGGAATTCTTCCAGCACCACGCATCATGATTAATTGTTTTTGAAATCTATTAAGGTAAGGTACTTGCTCATAAACCACTGGAAGCATTCCAGCAAAGAAAGACATGTGAGCCGGGTAAGTATAAGTACCTGGAGTCCAAGCACTGTAAACCTTTGTAAACTTATCAATTACTGGTGTCTTAGCTTTAACAAGAGTATCGTAGCGGCATGAATCATAAACAATCCAAAGATAGTTCATTTTGTCATGAGAAGATTCAATCTTAATATCAGAGATCTCTTTATTTTCAAAACGCTTTTGCTCGATAGCAAATTTAATTTTATGTTTTATTTTTTTTAATATCGACATAAACTTTCTCTTCCATTCTCCTTAACGTTTTGTTTTCATCCCGTACATTGCGCCATAAAGCTTATCTTTGACTTTAGCTTCTTTCGATTTAACAGTCTTACCATTAACTGTTACTGCCGAACTATCTTCAATTAAATACTTCTTATCAACCTTAGACATTTTCAAGCCATGAACAGTGATAAAGCCTGGACCAAACTCTGGTTTTTTCTGGTAAGCGGTGAAAGCAACTTTAGTATTTTCAATTGTTATATTGTCTATTTCAGTCTCTGACATATCTTTACTAGCAACAGCCAGCTCAACATCTTTAATGATGATGTCGTTAACTTTCATAAAGCTATTTTCTCCAGCACTAAGACCTTTATCTCCAGCTCTAATAATCTCTACTTCACTCACTCTAATACTAGAGCCCGAAATATCAATTGCATCATTGCCAGAGTTCAAGAAGCGAGAGTTCATAATCTTACCTTTAACAAAATCACCATCAAAGGCATCAGAAAAAGTATCGCTAAACTCAGAATTTTTAACTACAAAATTTGATCTCACAATATTAAGTGCGTCCTCACATTTATTTGATTCAAAAAGAACATTAGAAATCATCACAGGTGATTCAAAGAAGGTCACAGAACCTGTCACACTCCATTCTGCTTGCTCAGGGTTAGACAGACCTCTAAAGATTACATTTTCTAGCCAAGAACTATAAGTCTCTTCTTTAGTTGAGTCCTCAGAAGATGGGTGAGCAGCACTAATCACCAAAAGCCCTTGCCCGCTTCCATCAGTGGATTCTACAATGACGGGTTTTTCTGGGCTTCCTAAAAATTCAACTGGTGAATAAGAAAGGATTTTTGCTTTATTCAATAGATCTATCTTAGTGCCTTCAACAACTATAAATTTATAGCCCTTCGGAATTACAAGATTTCTATTTAAGCTATGAGATCCTGGCAACATAGATATAGTTTTTGCACGTTCATTGATTCTAATAAACTGGAAGCTTGCCGCATTAGCTTTAGTTCTAATTAAATCAGCAGCGAGATTAGGATAATCCAAATTAGACCAAGCAAAGACTTTCTCTTCTTTCACTTCACCTGTTCCAAGCAACTTATAAACTATCTTAAGATCTTTAAGCTTTTCATCTGACCACTTAAATCCTGGAGGGATCTTAAAGCTCAACTCTTTATATTTAGTGACACCCTCTTGCTTCTTACCGAGCAAAGTCACAGCTTCTGTTTCAAAGTTTGCAGAACTATTTTTAGCAGCATAACTAAGTCCAATAATCTCTACTGGAAGAGACTGGATATTGCCAACTCTCACTTTCAAATTATCGTTTAACGAACCGTTATAAAAAGCATGCACTGCTTTTATAGGATCAAGAACCGTAGCTATGTAATTCTTATTTTTATAAAAAGCTTTTTTAGAAAAATCATACATGGGGTAGTCTTTATGAAGAATTTTCAGATTGGACTTAATCTCTCCATCAAAGGAATCAAAAATATCATTTAAGTACTTGCCACCTTTAACTCTTTTTAGAGTTTTTATATATTCTTCAAAAAAATCTAAATCACTAAAAATACTCTTATGAAGCTGGTAAGGTCTTCTGAAAGCTAGTTTTCGTACGTACTTGCCAGTATTACCATCAAAAGCTATTGGTTCAAGTTTTGAGCTTACTGGATTATAATAGAATCTTAAGTTATGCCAAATCGTCCCGTGCTGCGCTCCAAGCAAATCAGAGAGCGCAAAAAACTTAGCAAGTTTCTTCACATCAAAAGCTTCACTAGTACTTATCTCGCCAGCTCTAAAAGCTTCTAGCAAAGTTACTGCTTTATTAAAAAGTTTCGCCATCTTAGGGTCTTCTAATGTTTTCCCTGTATGAAAAGAATCAACATCACTAGAGTAATATGAGCCGCTGCCATTTTTTTCAGACTTGCCCATACCTTGCTGCACTCTTTCTTTCCACATCAGATTCTCGTTAAATCTAACAATAGGACCTTCTCTGTTTTGGTTATTTTCTATTAATCTTTTTCCAAAATGCTCTTCTAGAGCATATATCCCTAAATCTTTTCCATTAAAAATGACATCAACAAATTTATATCTAAGACCAACTATCCCTTCATTTTTAAGAACCTTATGATAGAACCATTCATTCATAAAACTTCTAGTTTCAGGAGTATGAAGCGAGAAAGTCTTCATTCCCATAATAGTGTTATCGCCTCTCACCTTCACTCTATAAGACCATTTGCTTGTATTTAAATGATCAAGATGATCACCCTTTAGTCTCATTTTGACTTTTACAGGCTTACCTTCATAAGTGATAGTCGCGGGAACTAGATCATCAGACCTTGCAAAAAGTTTTTTCTCAGCAAAAGCACGTTCTCTTTGATACGCGATCTTTTGAAAATTCTCGTGCTTCATGTCTATTAGAAGCTTCTCAGGCTCAGCTGTCATGCTTGAAAAATAATTAGCTAGAATACGGAAATTGGTCTTAAGTATAGGTTTAAAAACTTTTGCACTAAACTCTTCTCTTTCAAGAACAACTCCAAGAGCAAAAAAAGCTAAAGAAGCGATTATGAAAGCCGAGATAATTATTGCGTTTTTCTTTTTTGGAAGAAGAAATTTACTAGATGTCTTTACTTGTACCATAATTACTTAAGCGCTAATAATTATCACATGTTAATACTAGTAAATTCGTATTTTTTTTGATTTTTTTGTCAAAAAGCTTTCAATTAGCAATTTAGCTTGAGATTTACTATAATTGATTCTGCTTATGAATAAGATTGAAACTTTTGAACAATTCCTAACAACTCAGAGTGTGCAAGTACCAGTAGCAAGCTTTGTATTGAACATGCTTTTAGCCGCTCTTCTTTCGTACATACTAAGTCGCATTTATATCAAATATGGCTCAGCAATATCTAACCGTAGGGCTTTTGGTAATAACTTTGTCTTGATGACAACGACAACAATGCTTATCATTACTATTGTTAAATCATCTCTAGCACTTTCGCTTGGTTTAGTTGGTGCGCTTTCAATCGTACGTTTCCGAGCTGCAATCAAAGAACCTGAAGAGCTTTCATACTTATTTTTAACAATCGCTGTTGGTTTAGGTTTCGGTGCTGACCAAAGACTTTTAACCACTGTTGCTTTTGCAATCATCTGTGGTCTTATAGTTATTAAAAACACAGTTAAATCTAAACAAGGACACCCAAATCTTTTCCTTACTATCAGTAGTGAGCAAGGAGCAAAAATCGCTTTAGATGATGTTGTTGGAACTCTTAAAAGTCATTGCTCATCAATTGATATAAAAAGATTTGATGAGACTAAAGATTTAATTGAAGCAACTTTTGTAGTTGAATATACTGACTTTGATAAATTGCAATCTAGTAAAACTGCTCTTAGAGAACTTGATAGCGGCATGAAAATCACTTTCTTAGATAATAAAACTATTCAGTAATTGACCTAGAGCTTAAATTCATTAGGGCTTTTTATTATCGTAAAATTATCTAGAATCTCTTCATCAGCTGAAAGAAATTTCAGATTAAGTCGCTTAGCTTCGACTTCTAAGATTACAGAGCCAGCAATATTGTGATGCACAGCACTCGATGAATGATATTCAAAATCATCGTCCTTATCCGGTCTTCCAGCTGTGCCAGCAACCACATAGATTGTACCTGGAGGCATAGTAGCTTCTTTAGCATCACGCTCTGTAAAGAGAATCTTTTTATAGATTCGATGTTTTAATCTTGGCTTAGCTTTTTTAATTTCAACTTCCGCTTTCTCACCTTTAGAGTAAATCATCGACTTAGTAAAGAGAGGGTTCATACCAAAGTGACCATAGAGCATATGTGTGCGATAGTAACGATGAACATCACCAGAAACCACTAAGTCTGTGCCATAGGACTCAAGCAAAGGTAAAAGATTTTGTCTTACCCAAACACTATTATCATTTCTTCCTTTGAGGTCTCTTTTTTGAGTGTATGGAGGATGATGAAAAAGAGCAACTATCCAATCTTGCTTAGTAGCCTCAAGATCTGACTGCAACCAGTTCATCATTGAGTTTGGCTTATCAGTATCTGGAGACCAAGATTCTCTTTTACATTTTGCTTGAGTCTTGGATTTATAACAGCTCACCTTCTCTTCTTCACTAAGATCAATCCAAATAGAATCTGTACTATCAAGAATCACAAAATGCACGTTCCCATAATCTAAAGAATAATAAGCCTCAGTGCCAGACGCTACTCCACCAGCTTCAGCTTTAGCTGGCAAAGTAAAAGTATCGTAGTAAACACCACGAGCTTGTGGGAAAGATTCTGACATAAACTCTCCAGTACTTCCATCTAAACCTTGATCGTGATTTCCAAATGCAGTGAATAAAGGAGTGTGAGACAACGCTTCATCATAAATTTCAAAAACTGCCTCTTGAAATTCTTTATCTTTACCTCTTTGATAAGCATTATCACCAAGCATAAAAAACAAATCTGCTTTGCCATCATAAGCATTATAGAAAGAGTCTCTAACATTTTTTTGTATTTTCTTAACTGATCTTTTAGAATCTTTTATACTAGCCACGCCAGCATCAGCAAGAAGCCAAAAGCGCATAGCTTGCTCAGAACCTAGTTCTGGAGATGTCTTAAAGAAATATTCTCTCGCTTCACCAACAAGCAATCTTTTTTTATCTTTAGACATTCCGTAAATAGAATAAAAGTATCTAGTATTAGGAAGTAATCCTTCTATAAGGATTTCATGCTCTTCCTTTTCAAGCATGTCACTAACTTTTGAGTTTTGTTTCTTAAATTTTTTACCATAGTGGACTATGCTAGGGCTGGGGTCATCAGAGCGCCAACGAAGCACAATGCTAGTTGGAGTCACCTGCTGAAGATACGGGAACCTATCAAGTTTCAACTTTGCACTTACTGGAAGCAAAGAACTACATATCATTAAAAGTGCAAAAAATGGTCTCATAGAAAGCCTATATTGATTCTAACTTATTATAGACTTATTGCCTTTTTATTCATCTCAGCACAAAAAGCATATAATAGTAGTTATGAAAAAGATTCTTTTTGTTCTCATTGCATTAACTTTCTTTACAGCTAACCCTGCAAAGGCAACTAAATTTGCAGTTTTAGGTCACATGTATCCAATCACAGAGGATAAGGAAAGGCTACTGGGTCTAATTCAGGATCTTAATGAGAAAAATCCAGAATATATTTTTATTCTTGGTGACTCAAATGTCTGGAAGAAAGAAACCTATGATGTGCTATCTAAAAGATTTAAAGGCAAAGTTTATTTTGTGCCTGGCAACCATGACATGAAGGGTGAAAAGAAAGCACAGTACATAAAGAATGTAGGTTATTTAAGTAATCATATTGAAACGGCTGACGCGAATTTTCTTTTGTTCTACTCAGGTCTCGAATTAAAAAGTGTTCAAAGATTTTTAAACGATCAACAATTAATTATTAGAAATAACAAACCAATTATACTAATGACTCATCATAGAATTTGGGATGACAATCTTATTAGCTCTGCCTCTTTCAAGCATGATAAGAGCTATAGATTTGAAGAGATTTATCCTCTTATCAAAGAAAGAGTAAAATATATTTTTGCTGGCAATTCAAATAGACAGTACTTTGGTCACAGTGCGACAAACACTAATGTTATTTACTGGGTAGAGAAGTTTAAAGACATAACTTGCATTGCTTGCGGTATGGGGAATGCCAAACCAAAAGCTACATATATAATTGCTGATTATAAAAATGGAGATATGGACATAGAGCCTTATTACTTTAAATTAAAAGCTGATTCTAACATCCCAAGCACTGGTACTGGGGTGAAAGAAAGTAGCGGTAAAAGCAACGATGGTGGTAGCTTCTTTTCAGATTTATTCTCAAATATTATTGAAAATATTGGGGCAGAAGATAACTAAATTTATTTAAAGCACTCTCAAAAAGCCTTAAGAACGAGGTCTGTAAAAGAAGTTTTTTGAAGTACTTTAGCCTTTAATAATTGTAAATTCATCTGTCACTTGCCCTTCACCATTTAAATACTTAGCATCTAAACGATTGCCATTTACATCAATCACCATTGAACCAATATCTTTCTGTGTTTCAATCATCGCAGGATGATTCGGGTGTTCTTTCATTTTGCTAACTCTACCAGAGCCTCCAGGAACAGCATAGACCGTACCTTCATTAGCGCCTTTATTGTTTACAGTTTTGTGATAAGTAGCCTTTTTATAGAAGCCACTTCCTTTAACACTTCCATCACCAGGATCTAGAACCATAGACTCTTTATCGAAACTATCTGCTTTTCCATAATAACCATTTAAAAGTGGTGTTCTCTGATAACGGTGGTTGTGACCTGAGAGTACTAAATCAGTTCCAGCAGCTTCTAAAAGTGGAAGAACATTCTCACGAACCCAAGTACCACTTTCACTATCATCAGAATGATTTGGCTTATTACTATAGGGCGGGTGGTGGAAAAAGACAATAATCCAATCTTGTTTATTAGCTTCCAAATCTTTCTTAAGCCAATCAATCATTTTATTTGATTTATTACTTTCTTTTGTCCAAAGTCTTCTATCTTCTCTTGTGTCATTCTTTTCTGGGTTATCCCATATAGAATCAGTGGTATCCAAAGATACGAAATGAATGTTTGCAAAATTATATGAGTAAAAAGCTTCAGCACCTGAGGCTACACCTCCAGCTTCAGCATTTTTAGGCATTGTAAAAATATCATAGTAAACGCCTTGTTCTTTAGGGAAAGTCATTGCGCTCGATTCTAAAGTATCATAATCAAAACCATAATCATGGTTACCAAAGGTAGGCCAAATAACGCTTTGCTTAAATTTCTCTTTATAAAAATCAAAAACAGAGACTTGATACTCTTCATCAGTACCTTTACGGTAAGCATTATCACCAAGAAGAAGAATCATATCAGTGTATTTATCATCATATTTATAGTAAGAATCCCTGACTTGATACTGCATCCTTGCTTGGTATCTAGGCAAATCCTTCATACTTACAACCCCAGGATCACCTAAAACCCAAATCCTGGTTGGATCTTCAGAGCCTTTAAGGGGTGGGGTTATGAAGTACTGCTCTTTATCATCTCCAGCAATTACATACTCTTGAGACTTATCATCAATTGCGTAGACTTCATAATAATACTTAGTATTTGGCTTAAGCTTGCCTAAAACCAACTCATGCCTATCAGATAAAACTGAATCAGAGACTTGCTTATCTAGATTAAATCTTATATTTCCATACTTCACCACACTTGGAACAGGCTTATTAGTTCTATAACGAACTACAACACTGTTTGGTGTCGCTTGTTGTATATAAGGACCGCGACTCACGTCGTAAAAAGACCAAGGATTCAAAAGTAAAGTTATTGAACCTAAAAACGCGCCTATACCATGACCAAAATCAAATGCCATCTATAGACTATTTTAACTCTCTTCTGTTCTTCTCCAAGAAAAAACTTTAGCGGATTGTACTTTGCCTACCTCAGGCACCTTATAATTTATCTTCAAATCATCGAGAAAGGCTATTCTCTCAAGGTCAGCCTTAGGTATTTCAATTGCTCCAAGTTTAAACTTAAGCTTTTTGTAAGTTACCAAATCCATAGTTTTCTTTGCTTCAAGCACAGTTGGCTTATTAATTTCCAAAACCTTGCCGCCTTTAAGACTCAGACTTAAAACTTCAATTGGCATAGCTTGTATGTTGCCAAGTTCAAGAATTAAAAAACTGGGGCTAAAGTCAAAGAAATAAGCATGAAGACCCTTCACAGGATTAAGCATGTTCCTTATATAGCTTTGATTTTTAAAATAATCATCTTGGTCAAATTCATAATCAGGATAATTAGTATAAAGAATATTTAAATTCTCTTTTAAAGGGTCATTAATATCTTCAAAAAAGGCTTTTAAGTATGCTGGTTCAGAAACTTTATTCAGGGCTTTTAAGTAAGCTTTAAATACAATAGGGTCATCAAAAAATAAATCCAAGAATGGTTTTTTTATGTCGTGCTTATCATTCACCCACCATTTGCCTACTCTTTTTCCATAGTGGAGTTCAGCGCCGATTGCTTCTAATTTTGCTGTAATTGGATTATAGTAAAATTTTGTATCATTTTGATCAGTTGATAATGCCCCACAAAGAGCTCTGAGAGCTAAGAACATCCCAATTTTGTCTGGATCAAATACTTCTGAAGCTTTAAGTTTTCTTGCTCTAAAATTTTCTAAAAGAGAAGCAGCCTTTTCAAAAACTCTAAAGTCCGCAGGGCTCTCTTTTATTTTTTTCATCTGGTTAGCCACAACAGGACTAGATTCAAATAACGAAGCGCCGCCAATCATGCTTCGTTCAAGAAGAGCATTTTTCTTAATTGCTTGCCTATCTTGTCTTTTAAATCTATAAAGTTCTTTTTCAAGAAGATCTTTCTTAAAACTTACTATTGGACCACGTGGTCTTTTATTGTTATCTAAAAGTTCATTGCCGTAATGTTCTTCTAGTGCGTAAACACCATGATGCTTACCATTCAAAGTAAGATCCACAAAATTCATACGAAGTGCTATTAAACCTTCACGTTTTAAGGCTTGAAGATAAACCCACTCATTAATGTAATCACGTGTCCTAGGGTTTAAAAGCGCAAAATGCTTCATACCTAAAAGCTTGCCTTTCTTAGTTTTCACTCTTAAAGACCATTTCAGTGGGTCCAGCCAATGGTCAGTATGCACGCCCTTAAGTCGCATCTTTACTTTCTTAGCTAGCCCTCCTCTTAAAGTCAGCTTTGCATTAACGTAATCTTCAGCTTCAGGAATTCTCATCCCTTGCTTTAAAGACTGATCCCTATTAAATGCTATTTGTTGATAATCCTTGTGATTAATATCAATATTTAGCCTAAGTGGATTAGCGCTGATCTTGGCAAGAATATTTCTAGTACCATGCTCAGATGTAGTTTTAATAAAATCAAAAACAGATCTTGCAATTCCGAATTTGTGAATATAGATTCCAACTATGATTAACGAAATTGAATATAGGATTATAGGAATCGTTTTTTTACGACTCAGAAAATAATCCTTAAAGCTCAGCTCAGAATTATTGGACGATGTTTTTTCTTGTATTTCCATTTGCGCGTGAGGTATTTACATCAAGGGCATTACATGACTAAATATGGCATAATTTCACTTTGTAGTGCAGAAAAATAAAGACAATTTAAACTACATTATAATCTCAGCAATTTTTTTAATTGCAGTTAGCCAATGGTTAAGGATGAATGATTTTATGCCAGCGCATACTGGTGATACGAGATTTATCGCTCTCTCCTACGATTACTACCATTTAATCCATAACGACTTTAAAAACCTATTTGATTACGCACTCAGCATACATAGTTCTAAGCCTCCATTAATCATTTATTTTTTCACATTAATAATATTTCTCTTCAATGGAGCTAATCAGCATCTGGTTTACCTGACTGGGATACTAGCCTTAAATATTTTCTTTTTAGTTAACTTATTTTATTTCTTCAAATACGTTTTTAAAGATAGTGAAAGAGTAAGAAATATAACCTTGATCCTTTATATGGTTTCGCCTTTACTTTTTGCTCTAACTAAAATATCTTACGTTGAACTTTTATTACTAAATTTTATTATCCTCACTTGGACTCTTATCAAAAAATGGGAGGGCAAGCTAACTTTTAAAAGGACATTCTTATTAGGGTTAGTTATAGGCTTTGGTTTCCTCGTTAAAAGCACATTCTTTATATATACGGTGCTTCCTCTTTTCTATCTGGCTATCAAAAAATTCAGAACTATTCGTGATGAATTGAAAAATACAAGACTCATTAAATCTGCCTTAGAAGATAAAGAGAGCACTAAATCCAAAAGATACATATCTCTTGAAATTTTCAAATACCTTCTACTTTTTTCAGCTGGCGCTTCTATTGCTCTTCCATGGTATTTAAAGAATTTTGATAGAGTCTTTGGATTATTTAATAAAGCCGCAAATTATACAATGCACAGCGATGGCAAAGTCTGGTCCCTGGCTACATTAGAGCACTACGGGCTAGACATGATCCAGGCTTTTGGGTTTTTCTCTTTTATCGCTTTCATAGTTTTACTAATACTAAGATTTGATGACATGGGTGAAATATTAAGGCTGAGTCATATAAAAGACATCCTTAAAAAACCGATAGATACTATCTTGAAGCATTATGTACTTTGTTTTTCTCTAATGCCTATAGTAACTTTTGCAGCCTTTTTCTTTGTTGAAAACAAAAACGAAAGATTTCAATTTTTAGCATTATTTTTATTTGCTGTACTTCTTGCATTTATGAATAGAAAGATTGACGAAGGCGACATGTCCTACAGAATCTTTCTTTCACTAGTAGCACTTCAAGCGCTATTCACTGTTCAACTATCTTTCACCAAACTTTTACCAAAGATACAAGACACTACTGTCATGTATGTTTCTAGACCCTACCCTAAACTTTTTATTCCCGAGCTTAAAGAAAAACTGGATTTGCGCGTAAACTTAGAGCAAGTAAATTTTATAGATCTTAGAAAACAAGAAAAGAAAGATAAGATTTATAGCAACGACAACAGAAGCGTTATCACAAGTAGCGTAAAGTTTGCTCTATTCAAAGCTCAAAACGGCTTACTTGCCAAGCAAGATCATAAGGTGAGGTCAACCTACAGAATGGCTGAGACTGACATTATGAAGTCTAGAAAAGACTATGTTCTTGTACTATACGACAAGTCCCAAAGTCCTCGCTACCAGCTAAATTTCAGACCTAACCCAGAAAAAGTTAAAGCTATCATTGATAAGAATACATTGAAATCTCTTAAGCCAATAACGTATTATATGGATGCGATCATTGAACTAGAGAACGATTCAAAACACAGCTGGGTATTATACAAAAAAGGTTTTGCTCAAAGAAAAGCAGTCCAAAGCCGCAAAAAGAAAAAAAGAAGATTTGGGTTATTCTAAATGCAAATTCAAGAAAACAAAGTAAATAAAAGCAAGAAAGCTATAAAAGATTTCAATCTAAAAAAATTACAATTTTTAGGATACCTAGCCTTTACTGTGGTATTAGGAATTTTCATGTTCCAACTTGGCATTGCTATTAATTCGAAAAAAGCACGCAGGGACGTACTTGCAAAAGCGAGTAAAACAGTAAGTCACCTCCCTCGAACTCTTATTGCAAAAGCTAAATCCTTTAACACTAAACTAGATAAAATCGTTGTTGATATAAAGCACACTGAATTACAAAAGATTGCCTATCAAAGAGAACTGGGGATTAAAAATAGAATCAATGACCCCAGCAATAGCAAGTACGTAAAGGCAAAAATAAGTTCAGGAACTGAATTTGCCAAAGTTAAAATGAGGCTTAAAGGAATCTTTAAAGATCACTGGCAAGAAAAGGAAAGATGGTCATTTAGAATTAAGACCAGAAATGGAAAGACTCTTTTCGGAATGAAGCATTTCTCACTAGTTTTACCAAGAACCAGGGAATATATCTATGAATGGCTTTTCCAAAAGGTTCTTAAAGAAGAAGGTTTAATAGCTAAAAGATTTAAGTTTGTAAGCCTTAATTTAAACGGAAAAGATCACGGACTTTACGCGCTTGAAGAGCATTACTCTAAGCAGTTGATTGAAAATAATCAACGAAAAGAAGGACCTATTGTTGGTTTCAGCAAAGATCTTTTAATCAAAGAGTGGACGCGCAATGGAAGATACTCAAGAGTAGACCTTGAAGGTAGCAGCAGCTTCCATTCCGCAAACATTGATGGTAATCAAATTAGCAATATCTCAAGAGATTCTGAGCAATTTAAATTATTTAAAAAAGCCTCAACTATTCTTGAAGGCTTTAGAGCAGGTAAAATAAATATCAACGATGCCTTTGACACTGACAAGCTTGCAAAGTTCTTTGCCATTAAAGCTTTGTTTGGGTCTGAAGAGCTTGACTATAATGACACAAAGTTTTATTACAACCCAATTAGCTCTAAACTAGAACCAATTGGAGCTGAGATCCACTTCTCAAGACAGATTGGCAATTGGTGGTTAAATCAAGACCCTGACAACAGCCGTAAAAAACCATTTGTATCTTTATTCTTCAATGATGCTCAGTTCTTAGACAAATACTTCAAAGAACTAAATGCTGTATCTGAGAAAGGATACTTAAAGAATTTAATTAAAGGAGTTAAGCCAGACTTAGAAAAAAATGTAAACCTTCTTTATAGTCACTTCCCTCATTTCACTTTTAAAGAAAAATATCTAGCTGAAAATCAAAAGCATATAAAAAGATTACTTAATCCTATTAAAGGCGCTCATGCTTACTTCAAAGGAAGTTCAAATGGGCAGCTAAAACTTGATATCGCAAACATTCAAGCTATCCCAATTGAAATATTGAATCTTAGTTACGCAGGAAGTGAAGCTCTTCTGCCAGCAAGCGGGAAATCTAAGACTATTAAAGGGAAAAATAAAAATCAAATTGTTAACTATGAAGAATTAAGCTTTATCAGCACGAGAAATATTGACTGGAATGACGAAGCGCTTAAAAAGCTCAAAATCAACTACAGAGTCTTTGGCTCAGATGAAATAAGATCTGACGAGGTATTCAGGTGGTCATTCTTAAAAGATGAATATATGAATAGTGACTTTTTAAAACAAGAGCCAAATATTCAAGATTTTAAAAACTTATTAACTATAGACAAAGTAAACAAACGTATCAATTTTAAAACTGGTGAGTGGACTCTAAGAGATAATCTTATTATTCCTAAGGCTTACACAGTTTATGCTAAGCCAGGCACAACTCTTAACCTTCAAAATGAAGCCAAGATTTTAAGCTTCTCTGCTTTGATTTTTGAAGGGACAGAAGCAAAACCAATTATTATTCAAGCTCCAGATGGAAGCGGGCAAGGTTTAATTGTAATGAATACTAAAGAAACATCAAAATTAAATTATCTAATATTTAATGGTCTATCAAACCCTAAACATAATGACTGGGCGCTAACTGGTGCTGTGACTTTCTATGAAGCACCTGTAGAAATAAAAAATTCCAAGTTTTTATCTAACCGCTCTGAAGATGCCTTAAACATTGTGCGCACGAACTTTAGCATCGACTCTTCTCTCTTTAATTACACTTTCTCTGATGCTTTAGATGCAGATTTTTCTAACGGCAAAATAACTAATACCTCATTCTTAAATTCTGGCAATGATGCAATCGATGTATCTGGAGCTGATATTGAACTTAGTAATTTAATCATTGATGGCGCTCAAGATAAAGGTCTTAGTGCAGGCGAAAATAGTGCAATGAGAGCGGATAATATAGTAATCAAAAATGTTGAGATCGCTGTAGTTAGCAAGGACCTTTCAAGCCTAAAGGTTAAGAATCTTGATATTCAGGACTCTAAGGTTGGTTTTGCCGTTTTCCAGAAAAAGCCTGAATTTGGACCAGCATCTATAAGCGTAAACACTCTAAATACAAGCAATATCACAGTCCCACACTTAGTTGAGAATAATTCTTCACTAAATGTTGATGATAAATTGATAAGATCTAACGAAGACAAAGTAAAGGCAGTTCTATATGGCGTTAAGTTTGGCAAAAGTACTAAGTAAATTTCTTCCCGAGAAAGAAGATCTAAGTGAGTTTAGATACGAGCGTAAGTTTTTAGTTACTTGCTTGACTGAACATGAGTTAGAGTCTTTTGTAAAAATAAATCCAGGCATGTTCTCAGAGATCTATTATCCAAGATGGATCAATAATATTTACTTAGACAGCCCCAATATGGAAAATTACTACGAGAACGTAGATGGCTTAAACAATAGAGTCAAAGCACGTATACGTTGGTATGGTGAGCTTTTTGGTGAAGTAAAAAACCCCGTCCTAGAATTTAAAATTAAAAATGGTCTATTAGGACGCAAAGAATCCTTCAATTTAAAAGATTTTAAAATGGATAATGACTTCAATTTAGCAACGCTTCACAAAGTTATTGAAGAATCAAACTTAGATGAATCCCTAAAAATCCAATTGAGATCTCTAGACTTTGCACTTCTAAATAGATATCACAGAAAATATTTCAAATCAGCTTGCGCAAATTTCAGAATCACTATTGATAAAGACCTAAGTTATTACAAGCTAAACCATATGAGCAATAATTTTGTGCAAGATATCCACGACACAGACTCTCTAGTTCTTGAACTTAAATACACACACGATAAAGACAATATCGCTGATAAAATTACTGATTATTTTCCTTTTAGAATGACGAAAAATTCTAAATACGTAAATGGTGTAGATTACTTAAATTATCAGTAAGATTCTTTCGCAACACTCCTCACGAGCAGGAGCTATTTACTTTTCATGATGAGGCGTTATTCTTGGCTCTAGCATTTTATTAGAAGCCTCTAAGCCAGCTATCCTAGAGCTTTTTAGCCCAAGGAACTTATCAAAGACATATTTATCACTAGATGAGAATAAACGCGCGTTAGAGATTCTGCTGCCGTCATGCTTAGAGCCTCTTTGATTAGGCATTTTAACTATCAAAGGCACGTGAGTATCAAGAACTAATTGCATAAAACTATCAAGATCATCACAGTAGTTATCTGTGTAAGGTAAAGCAGGTTTTTTATTGCACGCTAATTGTTTATCTTCGTAGAATTTTTTAGCATATTTATCATCATTAATATTAAAACTTTCGCTGTGCTGGTAAGAATGATCAGCTGTAATTATTATCAAAGACTTGTCATAGAGCTTTTTCTTTTTCAGCTCCTCAATAAATCTAGCTAAAAATTTATTAGCATAGTCAAGGTTATTTCTATAATAAATCTCCCTATCTTTGCCAACCTCATCTTTACGTTTTTCCCAAAGATCTATTTGATTATTAAGATCCTTTTCATTCAAAGCACCTTTGACATTAAAGACATAAGGAGGATGAGGTACCGGAAGGTGAGTATAAACAAAGCTAGGTAGCATTTTAGGATGGAGTCTTTCAAAAAGATTTTTTTCAATAGCTTTTTGCATCACAATACGACGCTTTAAGTGAAGCATTTTAAATGCTCTATCAAAAAGAGGCTTTGTTATTTGTTCACCACTAATAGAAATGTTTAAAAGGTGTCTATAAATACTTGCAAAAGGAGAAGGCATTTTAGGTAACCAATAATAAGCGCCCAAAGCCTTACAATAATTAAGATCCTTAAACCAATCACAGTATGGAAGATAGCTAGTAAAAACCATACTTTGATATGGTGACTTAGAGAAATAATCAAAAATTCCTTCCTCTAACTTATTTTTATGACCGCTAATGACGGGTACGGATCTTTTAGTGTGATCATAAGGCGAAAAAGCATTATGAAAATTCCAAGACTCTCTAGCAAGGTTTCTAAAAGCTGAATATCGAGTATTAATTTCTGAGTTTTTGTTTTTATGAATTGCAGTACTTGTACGTCCCTGGCTTTCAGATAGATAAAGCTCTTGATACGAAAGCTTATCAAAAAGCAAAACAAAAACATTAGCAGGCGCACCTTCACTAAAAGCTTTAGACCACTCTGGGCTAATTAATTTCTGTTCTTGATTAGAATAGCTCTTAACTTTATAAGGGTTACCTTTAAAAATTAAGGTCCCATAACTCAGCAAAGACCAAAGAATAGCAAAAACGAAAATAAGAGGTAAAACCTTAGATCTATTCTTTTCAAATAAATGATACGAATAAACATCATCAAGAGTTAAAAGCACACAGATAGCTATTGCTATATAGAACTGCCAGCCTAGAAAATAACCCAAAAATATAAGGAGATAGTAGACAGGTATTAAACTTCTAAGCTTTTCATTTTTAACTAAAGAAAATAAATAATAAAGAAGTGCTATGAATCCAATATTCAAAAGCAGAAGCGTAAATAGATCTAAAGCAGACCAATACGTTATGTGGAGCCTCCTTGGAGCCTTTAGTAAATCATGAAAATAGTGAGCAAAGACTATTGCAGTTTGCATAAAAGCAAAAGCAAAATTCTGAACTTTAATATCCTTAAACATCTAGTCTAATTTTAGCAATATAGGATCTAGGGTTTATTTCTTTTCTAGAGCAAAAACTTTGCGCCCATTAGACAGCTCGTAAATGTCGATTATCTTAAAATATTTATCAAGAATATTAGTAAATAAAGCTTCATTTAAATACCCGTATATATCCTCTCTAGTCCCAAGAGTCTCTTGGAACATCTTATCTTCAGGACCGACATACTCAAGTACCAAGAATTTAGTAGTCAAAGAAGCGAAAAAATCTATCATTTCATCAAGTGGGATTCTAGAGCTAATCAAAAGATGATGCATTAAAGCTAAAGCAAAAACAGTATCAGCTTGAAAACCTGCTGTTATTCTATCTAAAAGTGCTTTTCTTTCTTGATTTCTCCAGCCAATGCTTGGAGATAGGTTATCTAATTCAGACCAAATAGAAGTAATTTTAAGACCATTATCACGAGCTTTAAGATAAAGCTTTTCGATGCAGTCATGGTCTAAATCAATACTTAGAACCTCAGCACCAGCCTTTTCAGCAATTTCACTAAACTCCCCGGTATTCGAGCCTAAATCTATAAGTTTTTTTGGTTTCAGCTTTGTAAGCAACTCGTTTAAAACTGCTTTTTTAGTTTTGTAGCCTTCGTTACCATAATGGATATCATCTGTATAGTCAGACCAGATAGTCTTTTTACGTGACTTAAGATATTGCTTTTGTAAATTTTCAAGTTTATTCTTCAAAGAATTTAAAGCAAATTTCTGCACTTGAAGATTTATGCTCTTTTGTTTCTCCACTTTCTCTCTTTGAGAAACAGCCATATTATCTGAAGAGCATAAATTAACTTCTAATTCAGAATCAACTATATTACGAGCTTGCTTTTGTTGCTTTCGAAAGAAGTATGGCAAACCGACATCAAAAGTATGTCTAATAAATGATTTATAAGTGCCTAAAAGTTCTCTAGTTTCTTCAACTTTAATTCCATTAAAATTAACAACATAGGTCTTTTTATTATTTAAATTTTTTTCAACTTTCAAAAGAAGTGGGTAGTAAAACATCTCTAGGAACTGGTTATAAGCAAGCCAAATCTTACGTCCCTTATTAGCTCCAAGAGAAGTGAAGTCAATGAAAATTGGTTTATTGTTTAGAAACTGAATATTATAAGGAGTTGCATCTTTAAGAGCTAAGTCTTGATCTAAAAGTCTCATTTGCATATCAAGAGTAAATAAAGCAGCATCGAATAATTGCATAGTACACCACTCATGAGGGAAAGTTAAAAGATCTAGTTTTTCATGTTCTAAAATTAAATCATCATCTGAGATAGTTTCAGGTTTAATATTTTTAGTGCTTTCAGGAAGCCAAGTGCGAATTAAACTCCCATCTTGCATCATTTCTAAAAGTAATGAGTTTTTAATCAAGGACAAAATAAAGTCCTTATTTTTAGCAGTTATTTTTCTATATACAGAATCACCACTATAAAATATGAAAGCATCTGGATCTCTGTAAGAAGCAGATTCTTGGTGAGACTTTTTAGTTAATGTTGTCATTATTTATTCTTCTTTTTAAAAATACTAAGGATTGAAAATAGTCTGTCTTTAAAGAAAAAACCAAGACCAAGAGCACCAGCCATTATTGACTGAACAATCATACTGCCCGTACCAAGATCTACGTAGGCATGCGCTGCTTGAGGCATTGCCGCAAAAAGTATTAACCAAATCAAATACTTAGATCGCATAAAGCCCCCAAATTATAGCAAAGATGCTTGTTTTGATAATAAAGAGCCTAGAATTCAATTCTAACTATCTATTATTATGTTTGACATATTTTTGACCTAGAAATAAATTTGTATTGCGAATAGAAAGTCCTAGCTTTGTCAATAATATCTTTAGGTAAAGAATTAGTTATTTCCAAAAACAATTCTTTCTAATAGGTAGAACAAATGGAAAACTTAGCACGATTACTTCCTGATCTTGAACCCAGCTTGCAAATAGTAGGCTTAATGGTTCTTCTAACTTTATTGCCCATTTTCATAATGACGATGACGCCATTTTTGAGAATGATTTTGGTGATGTCCTTATTAAGACAAGCACTGGGTCTTCAAAACTCTCCACCAAATATGGTTTTGATTGGCTTAGCAATTGTTCTAACTGGATATATTTTAGGACCAGAAATTCAAACAATAAATCAAGAGGCTTTAATTCCACTTGCTAATAATGAAATAAAATTACCTACTGCATTGGAGCGCGGCTACAAACCGCTTAAAATGCATATGCTGAGAAACGCAGATACTAAAGATATAAAATTTTTCTATCAACTGAGTCAAAGTCCTCTACCTAAAAACCCAGAAGAGGTTAGCTTTAGAGAGCTTGGTGCAGGTTACTTACTAGGCGAGTTACGCAAAGCTTTTCAGATTGGGTTTCTTATCTTTATTCCATTTCTGGTGATTGATTTAATTGTGGCCAACATTCTTCTAGCTTTAGGTATGATTATGTTATCGCCTACTATTGTTTCCTTGCCATTTAAGATAATGGTTTTCGTTGCGATAGATGGATGGGATTTGATTGTTAAAGGGTTAGCGCAAAGTTTCAATTAGAGGTAGTAAATGGACTGGATGCCACATGCAATTAGAGACGGGATTTTAGCAGTCCTTTTTGTTTCAGGACCGATAGTCCTGCTAGCTGCTTCTCTTGGTTTAGCCATTGGTGTTGTGCAGGCTGCAACTCAAATACAAGAACAAACTCTTGGCTCAGCTATTAAAATTGTTGGTGTTTTCATGGCATTAATAATTGGTGGTGTTTGGATGTTCACTTATCTAAATAGATTCGCATCAACCACTTTTAATAAAGCTTTTCGTATGGTGCCATCTCTTTCAGCACACCCACTTCCTCCATTATTTAGATTTAGGGCTGCTGGCACAAGTAATAAATTAAAAGAAAAGGGGATCGAGTTTGATAACAATCTCCCTTATGAATTCAGACCTCCAACTGTTCAAGACCCTATGACTTTTAATAGAGCTCCTTCTGGTAGAGCCTCTGCCCTTTCGGAAGCAGACAAGCGTGCAGATATTGAACCAATCAATCAAGGAGAAACTCTGGCAACTCAAACTAGAAACATAATCCCTCCAAGACCTCAAACAGTAAATATTGCAGGTCAAGAATTAAGACCAGTAAACTTAGCTCCAGTCATTCCTCAGCCAACTATTATTCCTGCTAATGCAAGTCCAGCATCTGAGCCAGCTCCTCCAGAAATTCCAGCTGAGCCGTTAAGAGTGCCAGAAACTACTAGAACAGCTTCTAGACCTGCACCAACAAGAGCTATTCCTCCAAGAACACAAACAACAACAAGAGCGCCAGCACCAGCTGCACCAAGAGAAACCGTACCACCAGCTCCAAGAAAAAGATTAGAGAGAAGTAGAGTTGGAAACATAACCGGAAGAATTCAAAACTCACTTAATGAAATAAAAGAGGCTAGATAGTTGTATTTATTCGCTGACTTATTCAGATCAGATATTTTAGGTCAGCTCGGCGAGTGGGGAGTTGTTTACGGGCTAATCATTGTAAGAATTTTAGGCTTCGTGCACACCGCTCCAATACTAAGCCACAAGAGTCTTACAAGCATGACTAGAATTGGCTTTGCGATATTTTTATCTTTAATTGCAGTTGATGTTTTAGAAGCAACACCCGTTCCAGAAGAAGGATATTTTTTACCATTCGCTGTTTTGTTTAATGCAAGTTTAGGTTTACTTATGGGCTGGGTGGCTAACCTTATGTTTCATACAGTTGTTGCTGGTGGTGAGATGATTGATTCTTCGATGGGATTTTCATCTGGTCAAATGTTTGATCCAAGTACAGGTAAACAAACAACTATTATCGGTAGATTTATGGGTATGCTTTCTATCGTTGTATTTTTCTATGTTAGAGGCCCTGAGATTTTAATAAAAGGCTTACTAAGCAGTTATGATTCAATTGGTCTCTATGAGACGACTATAGCGGTTGATCCAGCCAGATTAATTTCACTTGCTGGTGATATTATCGTTATGGGTTTCTTGATAGTTAGTCCTGTTGTACTGACAATTCTTGTTGTTGACTTGATTCTAGGCTTAGTCTCTAGAGCAGCTCCTCAAATAAATGCCTTCCAAATCAGTTTCACCATTAAACCTGTTGTAGGTAATATAGTTCTTCTTCTGATCCTGCCTCTATTCTTTTCGGCTCTAATGAATTTCTTTACTAGTCCTTCTAGATTCTTTTAAAGCTAAACCCATAGTTAGTCTTGTGGGCTCGAATAGCTCATTCTTCCTCGGGGTCCGCTAGCTCCAAAGCTAATGGAGCTAAATCTTATAGATATTCATCCGCTCGGCTAGCACTCCTCGGAAAAACAAGCTATTCGACAAAAGTATATACAAATTCCCGCTTTAAAAATTGTTATAATACATTATTGTCGTTTCAGATAATACATTATTATCAGCTCAGATAATACGAGATTAAAATAAATTGCAAATCCTAGAAAAGCCAAAAAATGAATCAGCTGATGGCGAAAAAAAATCTATCAAAGCTATAGATAATAAACTTCTACCTGATCCTCAAAAAGAAGCAGAAATTGCTGGTATTCCTCCTATAATTGCAGGCATTCCTCCCATAATCGAGGGGAGTCCATTACGAGACTCGAAGGAGAAAGAACTCCATCAAGAAATAAAAAGTCCAGAAGCAAAAACTAAAAGCCAAGAGATCGGGAAAGAACTAGAAAAATATCTAGAGCCAGGCTTCCCTAAAAGCCAAGAGCAAAAAACAAATTTTAAAGAAAGAGAAAGTGACACAAAAGAAGAAGAAAGCAATACAGGCAGCACACTTAGTAAGACCGTAAACTTCAGTTCAGCAATAGTAAATTTATTTTCAGCAGGTACATTAATAGCATCATTAGCAAAAGAATTTTTTAACGGAGAAGTAACTTTCTTAGGTCATAAAAAAGGACACGAAGATGATTTTGCTTATGGTTATAAAAAGCTTTCTGAAGAACAACTTCCAGAAGGTGAAAAAATCGGATGGCTCTCATTTAAACTTGGTTCTCTGATTAATGCCCTTGGTTCTTTATCTAAATATCTAAACACCGTTAACCCACTTGGTATTTTTGGTGGGCTTTTATCATTAGTTGCTGTACCAATCCAAGAGAAGATTACAGGCACCTTGATGAACACCATAGCTTTCTCTATGGTTGCTATTGGTTTAGGGAAGGAGGGTGATCCCAATCATTTTAAATCTAAAAAAGATAGGGGTTATGCTGACACTCTTTTTAACATGAGAAAAATTGCTGATGAAGTTAGTGACTCATTTCAAGATGTTATAGAATTCTGCAAAAACCCTTTTAAACACCTTCCACATAAAGCAGAAGCTGAAACCAAAGTACTAATGAACTTTATTGCCTACGTTAACACCATTGCAGCAACTGGCGGAATACTTGGAAGAGCCTTTGGCAGTAAAGCAATGAATAGATTCTTCGTAAAAATAGATAAACTTTCCACAGCTTTCCAATCGATCACAGAGCTAATTCAAGGAGTGAAAGAAAAATGGCGAAGCAGTAATCCAGATACTGCAGCAAGGACATCTGCTCTATATCAAGTACTAGGAGCCTTAGTCTTTACCCCTGCTGCATTGATTTACGATAGCAAACTTGGCAAAGCTTTAAATGCACTAGCATCAGGTTTTTATGGTTTGCATGCAGCACTCACAAGTATCCCAGGGACTCACTTTAATGATAGTGGCAGTAAAATTGCTAAAAACTTAAGTAGCAAATCAAATATTACAGCTATTGGTGCTAGTGTTCTTGGAATCATAACTGGGCTCTTTTTCACCCAAAAAGAGAGCTCTAATAACCCTATAAACAAGCTCTTAAAAATAATTGAATTTAATAATAAATAGGTGACTTCACCCATTAAACTAAGGCTGTTCTGGACAATAAGTAGTCCCTTAAACTGACCTTAACCTGGACTTGCATTAATCATTCTATATAAAGGACAATTAAGGCATGTCAGGAGAAGGAAAAAAACTAAGCAAAATAATAATGAACTTAGCGCTAGCTACTTTGCTTCTTATATCTATCTTTGCTCCAGTTTATGCAGACTCTGTACTTTTAGTAGGACTATCTCCAACTGAGCTTAGTAGTTCAGAAAATAATCTTTTAGCCGGTAAAGAAATAGTAAAAATCCCTTTTTCTTATTCATGGCTTTCAAATGTCAAACAAGTCGAGCCAAATAGCATTATTCTTAAACAACCAAGTGGTTTTGTGGGTCTTTATGATCCCAAAGGTAATCTAGTAAGGCAGGTAAGTGTAATGGATCCTGTTATTGATAGCACTTATAATTATGGAACTACAGCTAACGATCCTTACTTCAGGCAAGACATGACATCAAATAGATGGGATGTTCTTGGCTACACAACTGGTGGAAGAAGAAATCAATACTCTGGATTAACAAATGAAGTCATTCAAAATAATCACCCTAAATTAGCTCCTGGATGGGGTTACAATAGCCAAGTTAGAGGTGGATCTTCAAGCGGCGGTCCTAATGGTGGTGGTGTTAAAAATGCATTATTAAGTTTTGTAAGTTTACTTCCAGCAGATGCTGCAACTCCATTTAACTATCCAGGAACTTATACATCACTTGGGATGAGCGGAGCTTACGCTCTTGGAACTCTTCCGCATATTGGTGGTTTAGCAGCTCAAGTAGTAAGGGCTCGAGATAATCAAGCACAGTATAATCAGCAGACAAACGTTGTTCCTTATTACAGTGAAGCGCCTCCACAAGCATACACAAATTTTAGTAAAACCAATCCTATAAGCATTGGTAATGGAGCTGCAGCCTATGGCAGCGAGCCCCTAGGACAAGCTTTTAGAACTAACTATCCGATAGAATCTAGAGAAGTAGATTACTACAGAACTGGTTACTAACATCATCACAAGCGGAGCCGTCATCACGAGCGAAGCGTGGTGATCCATGGATTGCCTCGGCTACGCCTCGCAATGACAGCTAGGCTCGCAATGACAGCTAGGCTCGCAATGACAACTAGGCTCACAATGACAACTAATTTAAAACAACATCAGTTTCAGAAAGTGATGCTTGGTTAAATCTTTTAACCACTTTTAAAGTATGCGGCGCCTTTAAAAATTCAACGGCATAATAAAGTTTTAATTGACCTTCCTTAGCTAAACGCCCAAACAAACTATCATCTAATTTATGAGGGCTAGGTTCATACTCTTTCCCCATACTATCAACAAGTTTAAAAGAACTATATCTAAGCTCCTCTTTACTATTATTTTTAAAATTCAGAGTCACTGCTAAAGCTTTATTACCAAAGGCGTTCTTAGATTTTTTCACTTTAATCACTTCTAAATCAACTGCTTTTTTAAGAGTTAATTCCTGCGTTTTTATTTCAGGCTCATGCTTCAACTTATAATCTTTTTCATTAAGCTTATCTTTCATATGATCCATAGCAGTGTTTAGCATGCCAGTCTCTTCAAGCTTTAAAAGCCAAGTGTTATTAAGAGTTAAATCCAATTCAGTACCTGGCTCAAGATCATAAAACTTACCTTTATGAAATATCCCTGAAGCCAAACCAAAAACAGCGCCAGCTCCGCTCGCACCACCTATGACATAAGGATTAGAAGCTAAAGCTACTCCACCAATAGCAAAAGTCAGGTAGGCTCCAGCAAGAGTACCACCTACTGTATAAGCGCCAACCGTGCCAAGCTTACCAAGCTTTGACTTTAAAGAAGGTCCTGGATCAGTATTAAATTCAAAAGCATCTTTCCCAAGTTCTATTTCAGTATGATTAATTTCTATTTTATAAAACTCAAGACCTATGTGCCCATCTCTAAGAAAGTGTTTAGGCTCACTTAGATCGACAACTCTTGCATAAAACTTTGAGCCCTTAGGTAAATAATAATCATCAGCTAGAACAATGTCTTCGATAGTTTGACTAACAATAAGATCACCAAGTTTAGGAGGAATTAGGTTTCCTTCAATATCTCTATCTACCCAACCATATTCAGTAGGGATTTGTGAAACTCTAAGCTGAAGTTTTTGACCTTCATAAAATTCAACACCAGTTTTATATAAAATTGCTTTAGTGGGCACTAAGCTCGAGTTCACGAGCACGAAGCTGAGGATGCTCCATATTAAAAGTCTTTTTAACTTTGTAAATTTGCTTGCCTGAAGATTCATGGTAAGTCCTCATTAACATATCAGCTAAAAGCCCCATCATAAGGATTTGAACTGACACTGTAAAAAACATAGCACCAATCACTGGAAGTGGGGTGCTATCAAGATCAATTCCTGAAATTAACTTAAGCCCAATTGACCAAGCAAAAGCAGCAAAAGCAAGAACCAAGCTTAATATACTTATTCCACCAAAAACATAAATTGGTTTAGTAGAGTATCTAGTCAAGAATTTAAGAACTATAAGATCTAGAATCACTTTAAAAGTTCTATTAATACCGTACTTAGATTCACCAAATTGACGTGCGTGGTGAGTAACAGGAAGCTCAGTGACCTTCGCGCCAAACCAACTAGCACAGATAGGGATAAATCTATGCAACTCACCATAAAGTCTCACATCCTCTAAAACTTCATGCCTGTAAGCTTTAAGCGAACAACCATAATCATGTAGATGCACGCCCGAAATCACAGAGATGATTTTATTAGCTATCATCGATGGAAGTTTACGATTTACAAAAGTATCTTCACGATTCTTTCTCCAGCCACTAACCACGTCATAGCCTTCATCAATTTTTTCTAAAAGTCTTGGGATATCTACAGGGTCATTCTGAAGATCAGCGTCTAAAGGAATTAAGATCTCACCTTGAGCTGCATCAAAACCAGCCGACATAGCAGCAGTCTGACCATAATTACGTCTAAAACTTATTACTTTAACGTTCTCTTTTTGGTTAGCAATCGCTTCAAGTACTTGCATGCTGCCATCTGAGCTACCGTCATCCACATAGATAACCTCATAGCTTTGCTTCTTTTCAAGAAGTGGCTTTAAGCTCTCCTCAATTTTCTGCTGAAGGTGAGGAAGGCTTTCTTCCTCGTTATAAACAGGTATACAGAGACTAACTTTGTATTTATATGACATACAAATACCTATAATACATTATTTGTGAAGCTTTATGCAGGCTTTAAAGCTTGATATATCTTTCTGTAGTTAAGTAACTGCTAATACCACCTACTAGAACTCCAGTAAGAGCTAGTACTAAATAAATCACGCCTAGATCATTACCTGAATCAAAGTTAAAGGTAACAGGCATGATTGCTTTAAAGGCTGTCTGGAAAGAATCCCAGATAAAATTCTGGAAGAAGATCAACGGAAGCATACCAAATAAAGACGCCGCAAAGCCGTAGAATATCCCATGGAAAATAAATGGTCCTCTAATATACCAATCATCAACTCCAACTAAACGCAAAATTTCTATCTCTAAAGATCTGTTTCTGATTACTAATTGAATGGTATTTGAAACAATAGTAATCGTTCCACCAGCAAGAATTATAGTTATAAAAATCCCAAAAGAGAAAAGTATGGATCTGACTCTTTCTAAACCATTAAAGAAATCAGGCGCGTAGCTGATTTGGTCAATGCCTGAAAGTTTTTTAACATCCTCAATAACAGCATCTAAGCTTTGAGGATTTTTGATATTAACGTGCAGCGTGTTAGGTAGTGGGTTTCCAGTAGAATCACTAAAATTAAACCTCTCGCGAAATTTTTCCCAAGCAATAGCTTTAGTAACTATTTCTACTTTATCTACATCCTTAGATTTGCTAATTTGCTTAGCAATCTCTTCAGCATTCGCACTATCTTTCAGATAAACCGAAAACTCAAGTTGGCTATCAAGATTTTCTGAGACCTGCTTAATTGATGAATTCAATTGAAGCACACCACCAAAGATAGCGAGCGCCACTGCAAGAATGCTTATAACTATTACATTAGAAAGACCCGAGCGCATGATGCCCCAATATGCTTCTTTCAATGATCTCCAAATTACTCTAAGTCCGCGCATATAAAATTAAATCCTTATACTCTAAGCGTTGTAAGCCTGCTGCCAGCAGGGATATCATCAACTATCTTACCGTCTTTTAAAACCACAATTCTCTTACCCATTTGCTCAATAATTTTCTGGTTGTGAGTACTAACAACAACTGTCGTTCCTCTTTGAGCAATTCTTTCAAGCAGTTGAAAGATTTCCATACTTGTTACAGGATCCAAATTACCAGTCGGCTCATCTGCTAAAAGCAAAGGAGGTCCTTGAACTATCGAACGAGCAATTCCAACACGCTGCTGTTCACCACCTGAAAGTTCTCCAGGAAGATTATTTGCTCTTGCTTCTAAGCCTACGAGTTTTAGTGCGCCTTTAACTCTACGCTGAACTTCTTTTTCTTCAGTACCTAAAGCTCTTAAAGAATAAGCGATGTTTTCAAAAGCAGTTTTATTAGGTAGTAGTTTAAAATCCTGAAAGATAATTCCCATTCTTCTTCTTAAGTAAGGAATTTTAGTGTGAGATAAAGAAGAAACATCTATATTAGCAATCCCAATTTGCCCTGACGTTGGCTTTTCCTCGCGATACAAAAGCTTCATAAGAGTAGATTTACCAGCACCACTAGGTCCAACTACCATTACCATCTCGCCTGATGCAATGTTTAGATCCACACCATCGAGTGCATTTACAGAGCCGTAGCGTTTGCTTACATTTTCAAGTTTAATCATAAATACAGTTTATTTATATAACTATATAAGTTTAGCAGAGAGGCGAGGTCTCTGCCTATCAAACAGCAAAGCACATAAAGCTGCCTGTTTTACGCTTCAAAAGAAGGGAAAGAATCAAGAAATTAAGCAGTGTCATTAAAACAGTAGCTATCGCTATTCCAGCTAATCCGTGAGACGCCACTAAAAAGTAATTTAATATGACCTTAAAAACAATTGCTGCAATAGCTACATAAAGAGGAGTTCGGCTATCACCAAGACTATAAAAAACCCTAGTTACAGTATCTCTGTAGATATAAGGGATGATGGAAAAACAAAGCCAAAAGAAAACCAGGCTCACCATCGCTGTAGAGTTTGCTGTAAAGGCGCCGCGCTCAAACAAAAGTTTTATTATTGGCTGAGCAAAAAAGACACCGACTAAAGTAGCCGGGATACAAATCAAGACTAAAGCTCTTAAAGCTTTTTTTACTTGCACTTTCATTTCAGAAAAATTATCATCACCTGCAAGCTCAGAAAGCCTTGGAAATAACGGCACTAAAAATGCTGTAAGCAAAACGCCAAGTGGTAATTGAATAAGCCTATTAGCCATAACCACTGAAGTCCAGCTCCCTTCGCCTAAGCCATCACAAAAATAACTATCCACATAAACCACACCTTGGCTAATACCAGTAGCAAGGAGTGCGGGGTATAAAATCTCTGCATATTTTCTCTTTGTGTCAGCTATCTGGTCTTTAACAGATAAAAATTGATCTTTAATTTTAGCAGCAACCGTTCCTTCACTCGCTGCTTGCGCAGCTGCCATAGAACCACCAGCTGGCTGATCAGCAGCAGCATGCTCTTCTATTTTCACCAAATCTTCTTCGCCTTTAAAAAAACCATTAAGTTTCTTTTTAATAGCTAAGTAACCAGGGAATTGAAAAAACAAAGATGCCACAGCACCAAGAGCTGTACCCAAAGAAAGAGCCAAACCATTCATAGAATCGCCCATCAGAAATATCGAGGCGATCAAAGCAACATTTACAACAGCAGGAGATAGGCTGGGAGCTACATAGCGCTTATAAACATTAAGTACACCAAAAAGAATTCCTATAGGACCGCAAATAAGAATTAGAGGCAAAAGAACATTAATATGAAAAAGAGTCATATTAAAATACTCTTCTCTAGCAGGATCTATAAAGAATTGAAGGATAAAGCCTTTTGTGAAGTAAAGCAAAGCTGTAAGAAAAACTAAGACTGTAGAAGTCTTTATTAAAATACTTTTTAAAAACTTTTTAACAGACTCAGGGTCTCTACCTTTAAGCTTTGGCAAAACTGCAACTATTGAACTATAAAAAGGCCCACCAATACCACCGAAAAGTATAAAGAAGTTACCAGTAAAAAGATAAGCCATATTAAAAGCATCAGCCATCATTGATGTACCGAAATAGTTAGCAATTACAAGGTCACGTCCCAGACCAAGAATTTTACTAAGTATTGTAAGTATTCCAACTAAGCCAGCTACTTTATACATTTCAAGTCATCGTGAGCGTAGCGTAACGATCTAAAGATTGCCACGTCACTTTGCTCCTCGCAATGACGCCTCCTTCACTTCATCTAGGCAAACGACGCCAGGTAAATCTTTGCCTTCTAAAAATTCTAGTGACGCGCCGCCGCCAGTACTCACATGACTAAAGCTAGCTTTATCCATACCGAACTTTTCTAAAGCAGCAACAGAATCTCCGCCACCAACTATAGTAGTTCCGCCTTTAGCAGTTAAAGTCACTAATGCTTGAGCAACAATCTTTGTGCCATTTTCAGTAGCCGCATATTCAAAAACACCCATTGGACCATTCCAAATAATAGTTCTAGACTGAGATATAAGCTTTGCAAAATTTGTGGCAGTAGCTGCGCCTATATCCATTCCTGACCAGTTAGCATCAATAGTTTTAGAAGTAAGTGTTTTAGTTTCTATCTCATCTTGAGGACTAAACTTTTCAAAAAAGTTTATTTCATTTCCATCAGCATCTCTAGTCTGCACGCAAATATTATCTTCTGGCAAAATGATAGCCGCGTTAGACTCATCAGCCATAGCTAAAATCTCACGAGCTGTATCCAAGTGCTCATCCTCACAAAGACTCATGCCCACCGACGCGCCCTGTGCTTTTAAAAATGTATAAGCCATAGCGCCACCAATAAGAAGCGTATCTACTTTCTGCACAAGATTTTTTAAAACCGAAATTTTAGAACTCACTTTAGCGCCACCTATAATCGCTGTAAATGGACGCTCAGGATTATCTAATTTAGATCCAAGCATCTCAAGTTCTTTAGACATTAAAAAACCAGAAACTGCTGGACTAAGATAACTAGTGACTCCAACTGTGCTTGCATGCGCTCTATGAGCTGTTCCAAAGGCATCATTCACATAAAGATCAGCAAGAGATGCTAGCTCTCTAGCAAAATCAGCATCATTTTTTTCTTCACCTGGCTGAAAACGAATGTTTTCTAATAAAATGATATCTCCAACAGACATTCTATTAACTTCATTAGTTACTTTATCTCCAAGAGAGCCATCAAGCTTTAAAACATTTTGCCCAATTAAGCTAGCAAGGTGCTTTGCAACAGGATCAAGCCTAAGCTCTTCCACTACTTGACCTTTAGGTCTTCCCATATGACTAACGATTATGATTTTTGCCTTATTTTCAATCAAATGTTTAATTGTTGGCAAGGCAGCAACGATTCTAGAATCGTCAGTAATTTTGCCCTCTCTAAGCGGGACATTAAAATCAACTCTAAGAAGAACCTTTTTATTATTCAACTCTTCACTAGTCAGCTCCGCAAGATTTCTAATTTTCATAAATTTTCCTATGGCTTAAAAAGTTTTTAGCCATTTAACAGTATTAATTGATAACGCTTTAAGTGCTTCAGGGAAAGGCTTATCTTTAAGCGATGCTGGATTATCAATCATCTTAAGACCCATCTGATGTTCAATTACTTTTGAATCACCTGCAAGCATTAAAATATTTGGGAAAGAACTAAAGCCAAGCTCTTTATGAATTTTGTTTTCAAAATCATATAACCAAGTAGCTTTAACATTTTTATTTTCTTTTTGCTTAGCTAAGAACTCATTAAAAGTAGCGTGGCTCTCATCAGTGATAATCAAGATATTAGAATTAAACCTTTCTCCACCCATTGTCGCTAAAAGTGCTTCACAAAAAACACAGCCTTTCTTCACATAAATTACAGCGTTGGATTTTTTATCATCGAGGTAACTAGCAAGAGGTTTTGCTTTTCTTCTTTGATCTTGTACTTTAATCTTCGCGATTTGCTTTTTAACGCTCTCGCCTTTTTTATATTCTTTTGGTCTACTTGGAACTACTCTTTTAACTAAAGAATTTGGTACCTGAAGCTTGGCTTCTTTAGCAGTCTCTTTAGCCGCTACTTTTTCGGTTTTAGCTGCATCAGCATCTAAAACTTTTTCTTTATTCGCGCTGCAACTTTGGCAACTTGCAAATAAAACTAAAACGAGAAATAATCTAACTATCACAGTATTTAATGATATTATGCTGAATATTGCAAGTCAAGACATAAGGCTATTTTTAAGGAGATAACAATGCATCAGAAATTCAATAATTGGCTCACATTCATTCCTTACACACTGCTTAGTGGCTTGTTAATCAACAGTTCCTACCTAAGTAATAAATATATAGATTTTTATTTTAAAGGTGGCTTTCTAAGCGCTGATTGTGGTGATGACTGTGATTCAGTTATGACATCAAAATTTGCAATGATCTTTGGAATTCCAATTCCAATTTACGGTCTTAGCTTTTTTATTGTCCTAACTATTAGTTTTTTAATTCTACATTTAAGTCAAAAGAAAAAGCCTTTAGGATTTTTACCAAGTCCAAAGTTAATTTTTGAGATGCTCTTAATTATGGGCTGCGTTGCAGCTTCAGTTTTTCTCTATATACTTTATTTTGAGCTTCAAATGATCTGCAAGTTTTGCCTAATATCACACAGCTTAACTTTTTCGTTAACTGCTTTTTACTTTATATTTCTCAGATCTAAGCTTTCTTAGCCGTCATTAGGAGCCGAAGCGTGTGTCATCACGAGAAGCCGAAGGCGACGTAGTGATCCATAGATTGCTTCGCTCGTCATTGCGAGGAAGCATAGCGACGTGGCAATCGCAATGGCGCTATGGACAAAAGATTAGATTTTGAAAGTAGACTTAACTTTAGATGTAAAAGCCTCTTTAGGACTAAAGCCTAAAGACTCACCAATATACTTACCTTTCTTATCGAAGAACTCAACATAAGGAATTCCACCTTGTGAAGAACGGTACTTAGCAGAAAGTTTTTTGCCTTCATCTTCTTCAACATTCCACTTTGCAAAATGAATTTTGCCAGCATATTCTTTTGAAAGCTCCTCAATAATAGGCATAAACTTACGGCAGTATGGGCACCAGTCTGCGTAGTGAAGAACAACTACAGGCAAACCTTTTTGACCAATATCTTCAAGATCTGGCACCGCTTTAGCAGTAGGCGCTGGTGCTTCAGCTTTTTTACCAGTAGCTAAGACATCAAATAATTCTAAAACTGAAGCTTTTGGTGCAAGTCCTTGATAAGTTACAAGGTGCTCAGCATCTTTATTGAAAAGAACGTACATAGGTGGCTTAGAGCCTCTTTGCTTTGTGTACTTCTCGTATTTTTTTGCTTCTTTAGTTTTTATATTGAATGATTCAAATTCAATTTTGCCCTTAAAATTCTTTTCAGCTTCCTTGAGAATAGGGTCCATAGCTACACAATCAGCGCACCAATCGTCGGTGACCACAACTACCTTAGGTAAAGAGTTTTTCTTGGCAGCCGAGCAGGCACCCAAAAATGAAAACATCAATACGAAAACCAATAAGACTTTACTATTTAAAATATTCTTCATAACTCTAAGCATTTAACTATTTTACTTTATACACAAAATTAGTGCCGTTTTCCTTAATGATTTTGTCATAACGCTTGTTGGCTGATTTTAGTATAATTGGGAAGGTTTTTGACCAAAAAGGCAGTCAATAGAATCTGCATAAAGGATAATTAAAATCATGAAAATCACTTTAGATAAAAAAGAAGAAAATTTAGCAAGCATTACTGTAGTTACAGAAGCTGGACATGGTAAAGAAGCTTATAAAAAAACAGCAAGAGAATTTGCTCAGCATGTAAACGTGCCTGGTTTCCGTAAAGGGAAAGCTCCTATCAAAATGATTGAAGAGCAAGTTGGCGCTGATCGCATTAAAGCTGAGACTATGAATAATCTTCTTTCAGAAGTTTTATATGAAGCGTTTGAAAAAGAAGACTTAGATGTTATTTCAATTCCTAACATCGACAAAGTAGATTTTGAAGATCCTGAAAAAGAAATTACTATCGTGGCTACTATCGAATTAGTGCCTGATGTCAAACTTGGAAACTACAAAGGCATTAGCGCAACTATCAATGTGCCGAAGTTTGATGAAGATGACTACCTAGCAAAAACGCTTGATAGAATTGCTCAGCAATTTGCGACTTTTGAAGAGTCAAAAGAAGCTTGCGCTAAAGGCGATGAAGCAACTTTTGATTTCGCTGGAAAAGTTAAAAAGACTGGCGAAGAGCTTGATAGTCTTAAAGCTGAAGGATTCCAAACACTTCTAGAGCCTGAAAGATTCGTTCCTGAATTTGTAAACCAGATCGTAGGCATGAAAGCTGGTGACGAAAAAGATATTACTGTTACTTTCCCTGCTGAGTATCACGAAGAAAGACTTAAAAATGAAGAAGTTACTTTCAATATCAAGATGCAAAAAGTTGGCAAGGCTGTGCTCCCAGAAATTAATGATGAGCTAGCTAAGAAAGTTCAAACAGAGGGTGTTGATGATCTTAAAAAACGTGTCATCGACGAGATGAAGAATATTCAGGAACACAATGAAAAAAATGCTAGTGCTGATGCTTTGGTAAAAGAAGTAACAGAGCTTAGTACTGTAGACATTCCTGAATCAATGATTAAAAGAGAAACTGATGCTATGCTTGGTCAGCTCAAGCAAAGAGTTCAAGCATCTGGTCAGAAATGGGAAGATATCGAAAAAACTATCGACCAAGCTGAAGAGAAAAAAATTGCTATTGAGCGCATTAAGCGCAGCTTAGTGCTTTCAGCAATTATCAAAAAAGAGAAATTAGAAGTTGGTCAAGAAGACATGAACGAAGCTCTTCAAGCTCTTCAACAATCAGGACAACAAATAAATCCTGAGATGCTTGGTAATGTTCGCATGGAAATTCTTAGTGAAAAAGCAATCGATTTTATTAGAGAAAACGCTAAGCTTAAGATCAACTATGTAGAAGAAGGTCATGTGCATGGTCCTAACTGTGGTCATGATCACGGCGAAAAACCTAAAAAGAAAACTGCAGCAAAGAAAAAAGCTGAACCTAAAGCAGAGAAAAAAGAAACTAAAAAAGCTCCTGCTAAAAAGCCTGCTGCTAAAGCTAAGAAGTAGAGCTCACCTATAATGGATTGCTTCGCCCTTTGGGCTCGCAATGACCGTCATCACGAAGCCTAAAAGGCTGTGGTGATCCATTCTAATTCCAAACGAAGAAAATCCTAGTCCTGAATGGGACTAGGAGAACTCCAAATCGATAATTTATATTTTTGTTTTAACCGCTAATTGAAACTGTAGAACCGCGATCTTCGCCTTCTCCAATATCAACCAAGCCTTCTGGATAAACAATGCCCATGTAGTAATTGAGATCTTCAATGATATTTTGAAGTTTTTCTGACTCTGTAGCTGCAGCTTTTTTTGCTGCTTCAGAACCATCTGTTTCGCCCATCTGCAAAATATCTTTTTTTGCTTTTGTTAGTTGCTTTAAACCAATATCAATTTCGTGCTTCTTGATTGTGATGCCTTTTTTCTGGCGCAATTCTTTGGTTACCGCAACTATACGGCGACTTTTCTTTTCTTCATTTACTGTCTTTGCCATTACTTGTCCTTTAATGAGCTTATGATCTACCACCAACAGATTCAAGAATTGCTCTTGCTGTCTGCGCTGAAGGAGGAAGTCCAGCAACTGTGCTGCTCGCTCTTTCGCTAATAGCGCTTACGCCACCAGCTTTATTTGATTTGGGTGCTGAAGTTTTGCCAACTTTACCAGCTGCACCAATATTATTATTCGGGATACCGTCTACCATGACTTATCTTTCCTTTCTTTTATTTAACCACTACCGTGACACTTCGAAACAAAAACATTGCTAATACCGCAATACTTTAATTCCTTGTGCTACGTAGATATAAGGCTTTGGGAGCAAAATAATTGATATTAAATTAACGCTTCTTAATCTTTTGCTTAGTTTTTAGCCTCAAAAGCCTAGAAAACATGAGTGAAAACCCCTATTTTCATAAAAATGTCACATATTCAGGACTGGTCTGAGAGTGTGACAATATAATGATATTTATGGCAGAGAAAGTGTATGACATAGCAATTATTGGGGCTGGTGCTGCTGGCAGCATGGCTACTTTAAGATCTGTTTTAAATAATCGAGAAACTCTAGTTTTTAGTGGCGATGGCAAGACTCGAAAAAAAGCTAGAGATACTTGGGTGAATAAAGTCGTTAATATGCCAATGATGTTTGATCGCAAAAAAGCGATAGCGAGTTCTGTTAAGGAAACCTTTGGCTGGATTAAAGAGCATGAATATTTTTCAAATAAACTTGAGCTCATTACTGAAACTGTCACTAAAGTAGAAAAGAAAGACGATCACTTTGTGCTTGAAGCGCAAGGCGAAATTTATAAAGCTAACTACGTTTTGCTTTGCACAGGCTTAATGGATGTGCAGCCAATCATTGGTGATTCAATTCGCCCGGTGCTTCCTTATGCCAATAATGGTTTCGTGGATTATTGCCTGAGATGTGATGGTCACAAGACTCTAGGTAAAATTTCAGCAACTATTGGTCATGGAGAGACAGCTGGCTGGGTAGCAGTAATTCTTCATGAGCGCTACGCGCCTCCTGAATTAAAAATCTTTACTAATGGCAAGGAGCCAGAATTTAGTGAAAGACTTCAAGAGCTTATCAATAGCTACAAAATAAAAGTAGTCAAAGAAAAAATCACTGATATAAAGGGTGACCCTAAAACATACATGGAAGGATTTGAGCTAAAAAATGGCACAGTAGAAAAAGTGGAAATTGCATTTGCAATGCTTGGACAAATCGCTTATAACGAGCTAGCTAAGCAAGTTGGCGCTGAGCTTACAGATAGAGGTAACGTGATCACAAATGATAAAGGCGAAAGTTCCGTGTCTGGATTTTACGTTGCTGGAGACCTTAGAGATGGCAAAAAATATCAGATTTATACTGCATGGGATATGGCTGTTGATTCAGTTGATGATATAGACAAGCATTTAAGAGAGAACGAGCGTCATGTAAAATTAAGCAGGCATGATACTGAAGAAGAGAACATAGCGCTAAGTGGGGAGAAAAGTTAAGAGCGATTTACCAATATTAGTGCCAGGCACCAATATTAGACGTGGCAATCTTAATAAGGAATAGAACTATTTTAACTAAAATCAAAACATGGTCATCAATGATAAAAATAGAGCATACACTCTTTGCTCTGCCTTTTACTCTTAGCGCTGCTGTGCTTGCTATTGATTATTTAAATAATCAAAACGCACTTTTGCTTGCAGCTAATCCTGAAGCGACAATCACTAAATTTAATCCAATAGTTTTTTTATGGATTGTTCTTTGCATGCTTGGCGCCCGCTCAGCTGGAATGACACTTAATCGAATCATAGATGCTGAAGTCGATGCAGCCAATCCACGTACAGCTGATAGAGAAATCCCCAAGGGTAAAATTTCTAAAGCACAGGCTTGGCTGTTTACGTTTATTTCTTTTAGTTTTTTAATTTATGCTACTTTTCAACTCCCAAAACTCTGCCAATATTTACTACCTATTCCAGTAATTTGGGTTTGGGTTTACCCATATTTAAAAAGATTCACATGGTTTTGCCATTTCTTTTTAGGGACGACGCTAGCTGGTGCTGCGCTTGGCGGATGGATAGCAATTACTGGCACTCTTGATACACTCGCTCCGGTATTTTTCTCATTTGCAGTTTTAAGCTGGGTTGCTGGCTTTGATATAATCTACGCTTGCCAAGATTATGAGCACGATATTAAAGCTGGTATTAAATCCGTGCCCGCACGCTTTGGTCTCAAGGGCGCTTTGCAGATTTCTCGCTTCTTACATTTTCTAAGTCCAGTATTTTTATATTTCACAGCTGAAGCATTAAATTTAGGTTTGGTTTTTAAAATTGGAGTGCTTCTTACAATAGCCGCTCTTTTCTATGAACAAAAACTAGTTAAAGCTGCTTTAAAAGAAAATAATATGCAGAAAATAGATAAAGCTTTCTTTGAGGTTAATAGCTGGATCTCAGTTTTGATACTATTTTTTGTTATTTTAGAAATAACTCTAAGCTAAAAAGCTTTTTTAAAGAATATAAAAGCTTTTAACAGGAACACTTTGCGATTTTTTTCATATAATGTATACAGAGTCAAAATTGCTTAAAGCCAAAAACCAATCGATAAAGATAGTCCTACCTTATTTGTTTAAATACAAATGGGAATATCTTTTTGGTTTTTCTTTGCTTGTAGCTATAAATCTTCTTGCAGCTTATATACCTCAGTTAATTAAAAAAGCCATTGATGCTCTTAGTAGCCAGATGCATGGTGAGATCAAATCAATCATCATCATAGTCCTAGCTCTTGCATTAGTAATGGCTGTTATTCGTACCATGTCTCGAATGGTGGTTTTTGGAATTGGACGAAGCGTAGAGTATGATCTTAAAAAATCTCTTTTCAATCACCTAATTAGTATGCAGCCTAATTTTTTCACTAATCAAAAAACTGGCGACCTTATTTCTATTATCACTAATGATATCCAGTCTCTAAGAGCGATAGCTGGCTTTGGTATGCTGAATATCGCAAACACTATTATTGCTTTTTCTATCATCATTCCTTTAATGATTGACTTGAACCCCAAGCTAACTTTTTATTTTCTTGGTTTAATACCTTTAATACTTTTATTCGTTACTTTAATTAGTCGTAAATTAAAAAAATACCAAGCAATAGTTTTAGAAAAGCTTGGTGAGATGACTCACTTTATAGAGCAAAACCTCAGTGGTATTCATATAATTAAAACATACGCGCAAGAAGAGTCTGAAATTCAAAGATTTTCAAAAGTTAATAATAGTCTTTTAGATAATTACCTCAAGCTTGTTAAGTATAGAAGTGTTGTGGGACCGATGATGAAAGTGATAGCGAGTATTGGTTTCGTGCTTCTTTTATACATAGGTGGCAAGTCGATTATTGAAGAAAGTTTCACTTTAGGTGAGTTTGCTGCCTATTCCTTATATATAGAAAGATTAATATGGCCTGTAGCCACTCTTGGCTGGCTAGTTACTGTAGTTTACAGAGCGGTTATCAGTAGCGGCAGAATAAACGAAGTCTTAAATGAAGAGCCAAGTATTAAAGACTCTGCTAATGCCATAGATAAAACTAGCTTTGATGATGAGATCAATCTTAAAGCGCTTAATTGTGTGATTAAAAAAGGAGCGACTGTTGGGATAGTTGGCACAATTGGTTCTGGCAAAAGCATACTTGCTAATAAAGTAATGCACCTTATTGATTTAAAAGAATCAGAAATTCTAATTGACGATATAGACATTAAAAATATAAAGCTAAACTCACTAAGATCTTTAATAAACCTTGTGCCTCAAGAAAACTTTCTCTTTTCGACATCAATTAAAGAGAATATAGCTTACGCGAAAGACATGAGCGATGAAGAGGTTATGGAATTAGCCAAAAAAGTTTCTATTCATGATGAAATTATGAGCTTTCCTAAACAATACGAAACTTTAGTAGGAGAAAGAGGCGTAACCCTTTCAGGAGGACAAAGACAGAGACTTGCTATAGCTAGAGCGCTTGCAATTAATCCTGAGATTTTAATTCTTGATGATGCACTTAGTAGTGTTGATAATCAAACTGCAACTAAAATTTTCCATAATATACAAGAAAATAGACTTGGCAAAACTACTATATTTATTACTCATAAAATTCATGCCATCAAAGATGCAGATCAAATAATTGCAATGGACAAAATGCAAATAGTTGAGTCTGGCAAGCATGATGAACTTATGAATAATCAAGCTGGCATCTACAAGATGCTATGGGAGAGCCAGCATGACTAATAACTATGGCGTTGATATCGCAGATGATGATACAGGCGAAGAAACCAACCTCTCTAACATCGAGCTTTTTAAGCTTGTTGCACCTTTCTTTAAAAAATACACTAAGGTTGTCTTATTTGCGATCCTTCTTCTGCCATTTGGAGCATTAGCTTCTTCTGTGCAACCAATCATTATTCAAAAAGCAATTGATGGACCTTTAAGAGAGCTCGATATGGCTGGCTTAACACCTTTTGTTTTAGTTATGGTTGCAGCAGTGATCTTTCATTTCATTGTGCAGATCTTCCAAGTCTATATCACAAACCATATTGGGCAGAAAGTTATAGCTGATATAAGATTAAAACTTTTTTCTCATTTAGAAAAACTACCTATGGCATTCTTTGATAAGAACCCTATCGGTAAAACTGTGACTAGAATCACTAACGATATGGAAAACCTGGGTGAAAGTTTTACTGGTGGCATAATTGGTTCTCTTGCTGACACGATAAACATAATAGCCATTGCTATCTTTATGTTTTACCTAAATTGGAAATTATCAATTGCTGTTCTTTTGATGCTCTTGCCTATGATTTTTATGGCAAAGTACTTCCAAAGTATGTACCGCAAAGCCAATCTCAGAGCCAGAAAAGAACTATCTAAGCTCAATTCTTTTTTACAGCAAAACATAGTTGGCATATCAGTAGTCCAACTTTTAAATAGTTCAGAAAAGAATATGCGCATCTTTGATGAGCATAATACTGAGTTTGTAAAAGCTAACGATAAAACTATTAAAGCGGATTCTAGCTTCTCTGCTGGCATAGAATTTATAAGCATCTCAGCAACAGCACTTTTAATTTACATGAGTAATGAAATGATTCTTCATGAAGCGCTGAGTATTGGTGTGGTGATTGCATTTTTACAATATGCGCAGACTTTATTTGAGCCCATTAGAAACTTGAGTGATAAATTTACTACTATACAAGCTGGCTTTACTTCAGCTGAAAGAATCAGTCACCTCTTAAATGAACCCATCACGATTAAAGACCCCATAACAAATCAAGATAGCTTTCAAGGGCTTCATGAGCGCGGCTTGCTCGAGCGAGTGAGCGGAGTTTACTCAAATCTAAATGAACATCGCGAGCCTGAGCGCAACAAAGCTCATGGAGCTACTGGAAACTATCAAATAGATTTCAAGAATATTTGGTTTCGATATAAGGATGAATTAATTTTAAAAGGCGTGAACTTTACTATCAAAGCTGGCGAAAAAGTAGCTATAGTAGGCAAAACTGGAGCCGGCAAATCTACCATAATAAAACTTCTTACTAGACTTTACGAGCCTCAAAAAGGTGAGATCCTTATTAATGGGGTGAATATAAAAGACATAAAACAAGCAGAACTTAGAGAGCTTATTGCTGTTATTCACCAAGATTCATATATTTTTGCCGGTGATGTTGAATCTAATATAAATTTAAAAAGAGACACTAATAAATTAGACTTTGACTTAGCCAAACCCTTTTTAGCAGCCTCTAGTCTCAAACCTAAGCAAGAACTTAGTGAAAGAGCCTCAAACATTTCATCAGGCGAGAGCCAAGTAATAAGTTTTGCTAGAGCTGTTGTCACCAATCCACCTATCTTAGTTCTAGATGAAGCTACAGCTAAAATAGATCTTAAAACAGAGAAAACTATTCAGCTAGCTTTAGCAAAATTCATGCAAGGGCGCACAAATATAATAATTGCTCATAGATTAGAGACTATTAAAAAGATGGATAGAATTCTTGTGCTTAATGAAGGTCTTATTGCAGAAACAGGAAGTCATGATGAGCTTATTAAGCAAGCTGGCATTTATGCTGATTTATATAAAAATAAATAGTCGTCATTGCGAGCAAAGCGAAGCAATCCATGGATCACCACGTCGCTTTGCCTCCTCGTGATGACGCTTCGCTCACAATGATAACTAACTTCTTACAGCTTCTTCAAGTTTATTTTGAGCAGCTTCCATTTCTTTAATATATGGATTTTTCATTACTCTATCTTCAAAAGTAAATCGCTTGGTTTTCTTATGTTTAGCTAATAGAGCAGCGCCTTCTATTTCACCAAGAGTTCTTGAGAGCTGAAGTCCAGACCAGAAAATTCTTTTTTCATTAAAACTGAGATGCATCAAAATGAAAGAACAAAATAGCATTGCTAGTTTTATATAAAGGTAGATCGGCACTCCTGAAACTTTTATTTTATGAGTTAAAGATGGGAACCACGCTCGCATTTGCTCAGGTATACAAACTAAAGGGTTAGGCTCACGGCGCATTCTGTCTGTGTGCCACATCCAATAAAGACTTTTGCCTTCCTTTAAATACCAACGGCGAATTGCTTGCTTTGTCATTCGTTCTGGAGCAACTGGATGGAAGACCACACACTGAGGCACATAGAGCATAGGCACGTTTAATGCAGCCAAGTATTCTAAAAATTCTCTATCCTCATAAAGTCCAAGACCACCAGAAGCGTTAGTACCTAAATCTGTTCTAAAATCTCCACAATTCTCAAAAATTTCTTTACGAAACATCATATGAGTGCCAATAGGCTGCCTCGCTTGATGCTCTTCAAATTCTAGAGGGTAATATTTCTCATCTTCGCCATAACTATGTCCAGAAAAGACTTCTTGCTTAGTTTCATATGGTGGTTCAGTGCTTAACCACTTAGGCGTTCGTTCTTGCCAAAGCGGCACGACTCTACCACCATAAACACCCAGTTCGCGATCACGGCATTCATCAGCAATTTTAAATACTTCACTAAGCCAATCATCATCTAAAGTAACATCATCATCCAAGAAAACTAGCAAATCACCATTTGCTTGCTTAATACCCTGGTTTCTTGAAACTGCAAGCCCCTGCTGGCTTTCAACATAATGCTTTAGAGTTACAGCAGTACTTTCAGCATACTTATATGCTATTTCCTTGGTATTATCATTAGAGTTATTGTCAATTAAAATAACCTCAACTTGCTCAGCTTCGCTCTCAGAAAGGTTTGCAAACTGGTATACTAGATCTTCTAGAAGCTGGTCGAGCTGAATTGCTCTATTAAACGTGCTGATAATAATGCTTAATTTCATATATGAGAACTGATGATTTTAATTTTGAACTCCCGTCTGAGCTAATTGCTCAGTATCCCCTCGAGGAGCGAGATAAGTCGCGACTGCTTCATTATAATCCAGAATCAAAATCTATTGAACATCTTAATTTTAAAGATATTGTAGCTATTTTAAATCCTGGTGATCTTCTTATCAGAAATACCACTAAAGTCCTTCCAGCAAGGCTTTTTGTGAAAAATCCAGAGACTAGCACCGAAATTGAAATTCTTTTAATAAAGCCCTTTGTAAATCAAAATAGTAATGACAATGGCTATCGCTGGGAGATCCTAGGGAAACCTTGGAAAAAGTTAAAGGATGGGCTTAAGTATAAACTTCCCAATGGTCAAGAAATTTTGATTGAAGAAATTTTCGTAGAAAAAAACAGTAAAACTATTAAAGTAGTTAATTTTGGTGATTATGAAAGTTTCAAAAAAGCAACTAGTGAAGTTGGTTCAATGCCAATTCCACCATACATGAAACGAATTGCTGAAGAGTCAGACAAAGAACGGTATCAAACCATTTATGCGAAAGAAAAAACTGATGGCTCTAGTGTTGCAGCTCCAACTGCAGGTTTGCATTTCACCGAAGATATTTTTAAAGCTTTAGAAGATAAAGGCATTGAAGTTATAGACCTAACTCTACATGTTGGAACTGGTACTTTTCTTCCAATTAAGGCTGACGAAATAAAAGATCATAAAATGCAATCTGAAAATTTCTCTATAACTAAAAAAAACTGGGAGCGAGTTCTTAAAGCAAAAAAAGAGGGTAGACAAGTCTTAACTGTAGGAACCACTTCCACTAGATGCATAGAGTCACTTGCAAGATCTAAAGAGCTATTTACTTTAAAGCCAATTGAAAGTGAATTAGATTTTAATCTTAAACTGAATCATAACGAAGAGCTTATTTATGGCTCAACCGATATTTTTATTTACCCAGGCTATGAATTTAAAATAGTTGATGCCTTGCTTACAAACTTCCATTTACCAAAATCTAGTCTAATAATTTTAATTAGCGCGATGATGGGTAGAACTGAAGTTATGAATACTTATAAAGAAGCGATTGATAATGGTTATAGATTTTATAGCTACGGTGATTGCATGCTGATTTACTAGAACTTTGGCTTCATTTTCTTTAAGCTATAAGCGGAATCTTGGGGTCTGCTAAAATAGTATTTGTGAAAAAACTTAAAACATTATTCTTAGGACCAGCTGGAGCAGGAAAAGGGACTCAGGCAGCGAAAGTAGCTGAAGAGTTCAATTTTGCTCACATCAGTACTGGAGACCTTATAAGATCAGAGATTAAAAGTGGCTCAGAGCTTGGAAATAAAGTTAAATCTATTGTTGAGTCTGGTCAGCTTGTAAGTGACGATATTGTAAACGAAATCGTCAAATCCTCTGTGGCTAAATTAGAAAGTTCTGATGATTTTAAAGGTTTTATTCTAGATGGCTACCCACGCACACTAGGTCAAGCACAGTTCTTTGACACTTACTCTAAGTTTGACTTTGTATTTAACTTTGAAGTGCCTAGAGAAATTTTAATCCAAAGATTAACTGGCAGAAGGATCTGTGCTAAAGCTAAAGATCCTAATTGTGCTGGGACTTTCCACTTAGTTTTCAATAAGCCTAAAGAAGATGGTGTCTGTGATCTTTGTGGCTCTCCGCTTATTCAGCGAAAAGACGACCAACTAGAAGCTATTGAAAAAAGACTAGCTACTTACGATACAGAAACAGGCGCACCACTTGTGGAATACTACAATGGTCAATCAAATTTAACTAGCATGAATGCTGATCGCGCTCCTAATGATGTTTACAGTGATGTAAAAGCAAGTTTAGAAAAGCATTTGACTTCAGCTTAAGCTTCGTCTTCTTCGCCTTCTTTATAAACATCGAGCTCACCTTGATCATTGTAGATACCAAGGTCTACAGGAACACCGATACGAAGTTCTTTAATTTCATCGCCACGCTTAATCATCATCTTCGCTTCAAGTCCAGTATCTCTACCATCTTCAATAATCTCAATAGTCCACGGACCAACTGAATCACCTTCTATAACTTCAAGTGAGTCATCTTGTGCTCTTTGCATTTGCTTAATTGCTTCTTTAATTATTTTAGGTTTTGAAGTACCTTCAGTCACATCAAATATTGCTGTTCTTAAACTAACAACAGCAAGCATACCTTTAACACTCTTAATTACACCGACAAGAGTTCCTCTATAAGCAGTCTTAGTGTAAACTTCTGGAGGTTTTTCATCTGCAATTTTGCTTTCAATATCTTGTTTAACCATACTGAGTACAGCATCTGGAACAGCAAAAGGATTATCTCTACCAGAATTTTCCAATGCTGCTAATATCACTTCTTGCTCAGCCCCACTCTTTTCAGGCTTTTGCCTAGATATTGCCCAAATAGGAAGTTTTTCAGCAGGCTCTTCAAATCTAGAGATAACTGTTCTTCGAGGCTCTTTGCGTCTCTCCCGCTTAGCAGTAAAATCATATCTCCCTTCTGCAAATTTTTGATAACCAAACCATCCACCAACTATTAGCAGAGCAATGATAAGAATTATTGCTTGCTTATTTAATTGAAGACCACCCTTCTCAGTATCTTCATTAAGTTCGCTTTGAATAAAATCGTAATAAGCATAAGCTCTATATGGGCTATCATCGCCATCATCATCTTCGTTTGGATCATCTTGAAGAGAACTTAAAAAATCATCTGTACCATCACCAGAACCACCAAGTGCTAACTGTGGCTCTTCTTTTGAGTTTTCATCACTAGGACTATCTGCTGGAATTTCTTCGGTACTATCACCTTGATCAAAAAAGGCTTGAGCAAAAGGACTCACATCTTCCTCGCTCTTTTCAGGACTTGAAAGTTCCTCTGCAGATTCTTCTTTCTTATTCTCTACCGGCGGCTCACTTTCAGTAAATAATGCTGAAAGACTTTCTTCATCTTTAGGAATCTCTGATTCTCTTTCAGGTTCTGCAGAATCCATTTCCCAAGGAAAAGCATCTTCTTCATTTGCTTCTGCAGAAAGTTCTTCTTCTTTCTCTTCAGATACTGCTTCGCCTTTTAATTCTCCGCTTAAATTTAAGAAAGAAGGTTTATCAGAAGCTTCAGGCTTAACAGTTTCCTCAATTGGCTTAGGCGTTTCTTCAATATTTGATTTGGCATGATCTAGAAATGATTTCTTAGATGAAGTCGTTGCCGGAGTTTCTTCAGGCTCAGCATTAGGAGCTTCCGAAATTTCAGGCTCATCATCAAAAGCATCAGGTGGAGGCCATTTTGTAGACTCAGCATCATCAGAAATATTTTTTTTATTGTCTTCGTCTACCATCTAATGAAGTCTCTCTCTTGCTTCCGGAGGGACTACTCTGAGCACCTCATCTACTGTTGTAAGCTTTTCAACAATTTTCTTAACACCACTTTGATACAAGTTATCGACCTTTTTATCTTGCAAATATTTTTTGATTTCATTTATGCCTGATCTTTCCTGGATCATCATTTTGATTTTTGAATCCACTGGCATAATCTCAAAGATACCTTCTCTACCCAAGTAACCACCGTGGTTACACTGCTCGCAGCCAACGGCTCTCATAAAGGTATAATCAGCATCTTCTGGAAGCCATAAAGTTTTAAGTTCTTCAGGTTGTGCTTTATACTCTTCGCCACAATGTGTGCAAACTTTTCTCACGAGACGCTGAGCTATAACTCCTAGAAGCGCACTTGAAATTAAAAATGGTTGCGCGCCCATATCAATCAATCTACTAATACTACTTGGCGCATCATTCGTGTGAAGAGTGCTTAGAACTAAGTGACCAGTAAGTGCTGCTTGAATTGCAATTTCAACAGTTTCCGTGTCACGAATCTCACCGATCATAACAATGTCTGGATCCTGCCTAAGGATACTTCTTAGACCAGCAGCAAAAGTTAAACCTGCTTTCACATTTACTTGAACTTGATTAACTCTAGGCAATTGATACTCAACTGGATCTTCAACAGTTACAACATTTTTTGTAATATCCAAAACTTTAGCCAAACTTGTATAAAGAGTAGAGGTTTTACCAGACCCTGTAGGACCTGTGATTAAAACCATACCCTGAGAAGCTCTTAGCCATTCTTCAAAAACTGGAATCTGATCTTCTGGCATACCAATATCAGTTAAATCAGAAAAAGATAATTCATGAGGAAGCAAACGAATTACACACTTCTCACCATACATAACTGGAAGAGTTGAAACACGAAGATCTATCTTTTTACCAGCAAGTGTTTCAGTAACACGACCATCTTGCGGGATCCTTGATTCTGCGATATTTAAATCAGCAATAATTTTTATACGTGCAATTATAATCTTTCTATAATCTGCTTGAGAAGTGCATTTATACTTGCACATATCTCTTAGCACACCATCTATTCTAAATCTTGCTATTAAAAATCTTTCTGTTGGTTCAAAGTGAATATCAGATGCGCCCATATCTGCAGCTTCAGCCATTAAAGCTCTTACATCATTACCAATAGATTTTTCATCTGTCGCACTTACATAACGAACTGAAATCTCATCTAAAGTTTTTGCGAGTGCAGCACCTAACTGGGCTCTAACTGGAGGAGGGAGGTCTTGAGGCTCTTCTTCTTTAGCTTCAGGACTAGCTTTAACACTCTGAGTGAAGGACTTTTGAGGTGCAGGATTTTCATTTCCTTGCCATTGATTCCAACTATCTTTTTGAATTTTCACTAACTCAACAGGAATGTTATTAACTAGTGAACTAATTTTTTTATCAAGGTCTTGCTCAGCATCGTCAGGCGAAGCTACATAAAGTTTTTTCTGCGCGTAGATAAGTGGCACAGCTGTGTCATGAGGCCAATTTGATTTCATAGATGAAATCAATTGCTTATCAAGATAGTCAGGATTTAAATTTAGTTTCTCATCAACTAAAAGTTTTAGAGCTTTGTCTAAACTTAACTGTCCTTTTCTAACTAGTTGGTTTGCGGATTCCTGTATCGCCATTAATTATCAATTGCCGTTTGTGTACAAATAGCGTGCAAATGTGAAATTACACACCATATATAGTGACAGCAAAGCTAGAAACTATGTTCCTTCTTTATATGTTTTTTTTATAATCAAGTAATACGTAAACTTTCTTTAATTGTCAGCGGTTTTTAGTTTTGCGCCGGTCAAATCAGCATCTAGAATCTGTGTCTCAGTTAATCTGGTCTTAGTTAGGTCACATTGCTGCAAATTAGAGCCACTAAAACTTGTATGTTCATTCGTCTTAACATTTTTAAATTTATTTCCAAAAAGATCACTATCTTCAAAAAAAGTATTAGTGAAATTTGCCCTAGAGAAATCGTTAAAAACAATAAAAGCCGGCTCAAGCCCCAGATCAATCTCACTAAGATCAGCTCCTCTTAAATTAGAAAAACTTATCTCTATACTACCCATTTTGCAGCCTGATAAATTTGCTCCTTGAAAATTACAATTCACAAAAGCACAGTGACTCAAATCTGCAGCATTAAAATCTACATTACGAAAATCTATACCCGAAAAATATGTTTCTTTAAGATCAGCTCTTCTTTCAAGCTTCCATCCTTTTACATCATCTCCAAACTTTAGTGCACCCATAAATTCCAAGCTAGTTCTTTCTTCTTCATTAATTTCATAAATATCATCTACTTCTGCAATTTTACTGATCTTCTTAAATAATCTTATAAGAGCCAAATTATGAACAATAAAATCTAGAGGATCCTCACCAAAACCATCTATTCTTTCACGTAAAACTTCTTCTAATTTTTTATCCTTAATTTTTAGTTGCAAGTCTACTATCAAAGATCTTGCATCCTCATCATATAAACTTTCTAAAAGTTTTTGGCAAAAATCTATCAAAAAGCTTTGTCTTTTATCTTCATAGAGAGCATCTACAACGCCAAGCGGCTTATAGTCTGCAATAAGCTCTTTGATTACTTCCTCCAAGCTAGGGTTTTCATCCTCAATTAAATTTTCTTGAAGCCTCAAATCAAAATTTATCCTACTCGCTACACTCTCTGGAGACATTTCAATAAACTTCTTTTTTCCATAAAAAACATTTTCTAGCTCATTTACAATTTGAAGTGGCGCAATTTCTCCACTCAAAAAACCATGGAAAGATTTTTCTTTTTGAACTTCCTCACCGCCAAGAGCTTTATTCTCTGAATGTGAGCACTCAACTTTCTTAGGACTATCTCCTATAAACTTCATCTGACCATGCTGGTCTTTAGAAAGAATCCGAACCCTCCTAAGGTTTTTAGCAAACTTCTTATTTATGTCATTAAAGTAGTGATGATAATCAACCATAAGTGCACAAAGAAAGATATGCCCACTAAAAAGCCTAGGGAGGTATTTGAAAAATAAAAATAAACTAAGATTGACTATTCCAAGCAAAAGCAATCCTAGAAAGCTTTACAAGAATTTAGTAAAGCGCCTTAACTAAAAGATTTTTATTTTTTCTAAACTAATTAACCGTTAGAAACTTTTCTAGCAGGGCATAAAGTTCTTGCACTGTATCTATTTGAAATTCAGCTACATGTTCTTGAATTCTAGTATCAACTTGAACTGATGAACCCTTAAAATGATTTACTCTTGCAAAAGCAAAATTATCCGTAAGATCATCACCAAAGTAAACAGGATAATAATCAGGAAAATTTTCTTTTAAATAATCTATGGCTATACCTTTATTAAAATCTTTTGGCAAATATTCAAAAACCAAATGTCCTTCTTGCACTCTAAATATTTCTTGATAGCTTTCATGAACTTTGTATAGCTTCTCTCTAATCTTTTGTGGGTGAGGATGCGTTTTATAGTGAATAGAGATAGAAAGTGGCTTTTCTTCTATCTCAGTCTCTGGCTCATTTAAAAAGATCTGCCTAATCTCTTCAAGTTCTTTTTCATGAGGCTTATGATCTCTTTCCTTCCCAATCTCTGCGCCATGAGTACCAACTAGTAAAATTTCTTTATCTAATTTACCTTCTATAAGATCTTTTAAATTAAATAGAGCTCTTCCTGTAACTATCGCCACCTTAGCTTTTGGATGGGCTGCTAGCTTATTTAAAAGCTTTACATGCTCATCTTTTAAAAAAGCTTTGTTGAACTTGGGGTTCATTTCAGCTATTGTGCCATCGTAATCAAAAATAAAATATACTTTCTTTCCTTCTGTAATCTTAATGAAGTTGTCTTCTCTTAGTTTTTTTTGATCTGGCATCTAATTTAATTTTACATGCTAAATTAACTAAGTGATAGAAAAAGTCACAACAGAAGATGGCTCCACAACATACTTTAATGAAAAGTATAAGCAGTGCTATCACTCTAAGGTTGGAGCTTACACAGAAGCTCTAGAGAAGCATGTTATACCAAGTGGCATTTTAGAACTTACAAAGAATCAAGAAGAAATTTTTATTTTAGATGTCTGCTTTGGTCTTGGATATAACTCAGGAGTTGCCATAGAAAAGATATTAGAAATAAATCCGAACTGCAAAATTAATATTATTGGTTTAGAGAATGATAGGGATATTTTAAAAGAAATTAGCACTATGGATGTCCCTGACAGATACAAAGAAATTAATAATGAAATATCAAAACTCACAAAAAATATAGAAAAAGATTATATTAACTATGAGGCTAGTTTTAGAGCTAATCATGGTTCAGAATCTGCAAGGAAAGACAATAATCATAATTTAAAAATTCACATTTATATTGGTGATGCTAGAAAAACTATTTTAGAAATAGCAGAAGAAAAAATCTTTGATGCTGTTTTCTTTGATCCATTTAGTCCTAAAGAATGCCCGGAGCTTTGGACCGAAGACTTTATAAAAGAAGTAGTCAAACGCACAAAAACTGGAGCAAAAATCACAACTTACAGCTCAGCAAGAGTAGTTAAAGACAATTTTAGAAAAGCAGGCTGCGGAATTAAAGAAGGACCGAAAGTTGGAAAGCGCTCTGGTGGCGTGATAGCGGCAGTGAAAGCATAGGTGTTTTCACCTATTAATAAAAAATAAATATGGAAAATAAGCTAAAACTAGCTAGACTAGGGCATTCCCCGGATGACAAAGCAGTCCGAATCAAGCTATAGTAATTACGTATTAAAAATACAGAAAGCTAATGTCTAATCCCGAAATATCAGCTTCAAATACAAAACAAGCTTTAAGACCTCAACTTGGCCAAAGGTCTAGTCATGGCAACACAGAATCAGCTCTTACTAAAAACGAAACTACAAAAACAGAACAAACTAGCTTAAGTGATAAAGAACTAAAAGCAGCACGCGAGCAAGCTGGTACAACAGTTGAAAAAAGACCAAGTAGCAGAAAAAACGGGCGAGCTCTTGCTAAAAGAGATATAAGCTTAGTTCCAGTTCCAAAAACTAAGCCAAGTTTCCTACTTAAAAAAGCCCTTAAAAAAAGATGGGACCCTGTAAATCACTCAAACCCTAATGGTGCTATTTACGTTCCACCAAAAAAAGATGAGCTCAGCATTGAACTAGACCCCGATGCAGGACGAAAAAAAAGAGCCGCAAGAAGAAATAAAGAACACCAAAGACATGCGACAAAGATCAAATTAGATATTAGACACGAACGACTAGGTAAAACTTTTAGTGGTTTACTTGCTTTGCCTGACCAGAAAAAGGACCCAAAACTTGCTCAAGCTGAAATACTCATAAGACTTTTACAAAAGGGTGCTAACCCAGAAGAAAAAAGGATTCTGTCTAATTTATCAAGAGATAAAAAAATAAGAGGATCTGAAAAATTAAAGAGCGTATATAGGTCAAATGACAACACAGAAGCCTACACAATGGGAACTGATGACAAGGAGCTAGATACTATTCATAGACTAAACTCCAAACTACTTAAAGAAAGTTTGGTTTGGGATCTGCGTTATAAAGTTATTGTTGAATTTAATAAAGAAAGATTAGAATCATGGTTCAAGGGGTTCTATCAAGCAGTTCACTCAAGTTTAATGCTTGATGGTTTTATCATTGATGGAACAGAACTCTCAGAAGACTTACTAAAAAAAGATTTTCCAAATGAAAAAGAAAGGTTCTTAGCTATAATTGACTTCTTTACAAAGACCAGCGAAGCTATAGAACGTGACATCATGTTTGCTGATCTTAGAGATAAAATAGATACTTCTCATTTTTCTGATAGTCAAAGTCCTGTAGATTTATCCAGTGATTTATACGGAGTTTCATCTAACTTACAAGGTTTACTTTACCATGCAGGAATACTAGACAATGACAAATACACTACTCTAGCTGATGTTATGGATCCAGGCTACGAAGATCCCGAAGAAATAGAAAAGTTTAGAAATCAGTACTCTGTAAGTACCTTAGAGAATGGTGAGTTACATGCAGCTCTTAAACCTGAATTTGCAAAAAAAGATAAAACTATACTTTATTTTCCTGACGATAATCCTATAAGATCAGTAGCAGTTATTTTTGATGCGCTTAGTGAACTTTTTTCAGATGCTATAAACATTCGAGGAAAATTAAAGTTAAATGAAAAAACACCACACGCTTGGATAAAAACTCCTATTGAAAGACAACTTGGCATTAAAAATGCTGATCCAAATGCAGAGTTTATTTTCAAAGTTTCAGATATGGGTAAATTTCAAAATGATACTTTTGAATTACTAAAATCACAGGTCTCTGGCTTTGGACCATATGAGCATAGAAGTACAGAACTTGAATTACGCAAAGGTGCGGTTCAAACTATTCAAGACTTAAGACAGTTTACTAAAGATTTATATAAGGTCCTTGATCCTCTAATTGATTTAGATATCGTAGCTGCCGATGCAGAAGATTTCTTTGATGCCGAAACTATTGATGCCGAAGGCAAGCCCATTAAAAAGATATCTGAAACTGGAATTAACTTTAAAGCACTAAGTGTAAGAGACCTACTGTTTTTAATCAGCTCTAGTCTTAGCCGTATGCCTTTTGATAATGAAGATGCTGAAGATGAGGGGATCAGCCAAGAATCGATTAATAGTATTCTTGAAAAGCTTCAAATCTTGCTAAAAAACAAAAAAATCTTAGATGCTGATATAAGACTAATAGAACTAGGAGATTCAGAAAAAGAGATAAATAATATGATCACTGAATATAATGAAAAATATTTCAATATTCAAAACTTAGACCATATCTCTAAAGCTTTACGTGGCATAAATAGATATGTCTTTGTTGATGGTTCTGAAACTAGTGCAAGCTTAAAGGCATTAAGGGGAATCGCTGCAGGACTTGAATCTCTAAGCCCACTTAGAGGCCTAAATAACGGGAAGATAACTGAAGTTGCTAAGTACTTCCTTTCTGAAGCTGAGGGAAACAGCGGAACTACACTACTCAAACTGAATGGAAATTCTTCTAGAGGGGACCAATAGATGGGGATTAAAAAAACTACTGTAAGGGTTAGCGACACAAATATTAACGTTCCCCCAAGAAAAAGAACAAAAGAAGAGCTTGAATCTGCTGGAAAGACGGTGCCTAAAAGAGGCAAAGCAGAGCAAGCAGTTAAGCAAAACCCAGTTGAAAAAGAAGACCCTAGAAAGCCCACAAATATAACTATTCATTTGAGACCAGGCAGCCTAGATACTGCTATTTTTCAGACTTATGTTTCAGCACTCAGAGACAATATCCAAAGAGACCAATCACTGAAGGGAAAACTCTCTCTTGAAGATGGTTTAAAAAAACATTTGCTACCTTTTATAAATGGTGACAGACAAGATAAACTTTCTGTTGACTCCATGGTTAGGACTTTACTGAGAAATTATAAAACCATACCAACAGTAGTACTCAAGTCCCTTCATTTTATTCTTAAAAATACTCCTAACTATGAACTAACAAAAAATAAGCAAGGCGACAAAGTTAGTTTGAAATCTATTGCTCAAGGTATCATTGCTTCATATGACAAAGAACAAGCAGCAAAGAAGCCTAAGATATTAGAATCAGATTGGAGAAAAGAAGAGCCAGATGAAGATTCTATTTACGCTAAAGTTCAAAACACTATTCTCCCTATTATTAATTCTAGTAAGCAGGATAATAAACTAAGTTCATTTGTTCAAAACTTAGTAACTAAAGAAAATCTAAGCGCTCATCCTTATCAAGTTATAAGAACTTTAATGGAAATTGCTTTCTTCTACCCAGAAGCTCAAATTAAAGCAAAACTTCCTAAATTAGATAAAGATGGCACTAAATCAATTCTTAGTGAAGCTAATTTTGAATTTAACACTTATGATTTAGCTAGGTATGCTCTATATGATCTATTAAGCAAGGATAACTATGAATATCATCCTTCAAGAGTCTCTAAACTTGAACCAGGCGAAATGCATTTTAAAAATAACGATTTACCTTCACTTAGAGAGATCAAAAGAAGTTTCGCTAGGCTTAAAACTAGAATTAAACTAAAGACAATACCTGGCTACGCAGATACTCCAGCAGGAAGAATGATAAAGACTAAAAGAAAAAAACTTAAAGCTCCTGAAACGACCGTAGCCGGGAGTACTAGTGATCAAGTTCAAGAAAATAAAAATTCAGAAGCACAAATACCAAGAAATATAGAAATCACCCCAATAGAAATACTAAGCCCAGCTGCAAAAATCATCAAAGACAAAAATCTTAGTGAAGAAGTATTAAGAATATTTGATACTGCTATTAAAGTTATTTTTTCATATGACGAAAATAGTATCAAAGGGACTTTAGAAAACTTGCTGAGCAATAGAATTTTACAATACGGAGAGCTTACAAACTTAAAGGAAAAAGATACTAAGAGCTTCAAATCTTTAAAAAAACGTGAGAGAGTAGCAATTTTAACTCAAAAATTATTAAGCCTAGACAATTTCAAATCTAATAGACCGCTAACAGTGCCTGCTAGCATCCATCAACTTTGCAATCTAGTTGACCCTAGAGTAAAATTTGAGATTGAAGTTCCTACTTTAGATAAAATTTTCCAGAATGACAAAACAATAGAAAGTAATTTTGCCAGTGAAACTAAAGTTCTTTCTATGATAGAGCTCTATAAATACGTGCTCGATTTCATTAATAAAGATCTACGTTCAGAGAATGGCAGGTCAGAAGATCCTGCTAGAAATTTTAAACATGTTTACCGTAGGGCTTATGCAAACAGAAAAAGAAAATATGACTCTTGTAAAACTACCGTTAACCAAAAGCTAGAAAAACTACTTAATCCCAAGACCAAAAGCTAATGCTAAAATCTAGGCATGACTGATACCGCTTCAAAAGCCATCGACTATCTTATTCCATTTGAAAAGCTTCATGGCTTAGGTAATGATTTTGTAGTTGTCAACTATAAACACCTACCAGCTGAGCATGATGAAGCTGCTGAAATAGAACTCACTAAAAAGATCTGTGATAGAAATTTTGGTGTGGGGGCTGATGGCTTGATCATCATTTCTCCAGTACTTAATTCAGAGCATGCTCTGCACGGCTGGAGATACTATAACTCTGATGGATCAATTGGAGAGATGTGCGGCAATGGGATACGCTGCGCTGCTAAATATCTATATGAACATGGTCTCACTCATGAAGAGACTCAATTTAAAATTGAGACTTTAGCTGGTGATATCTCACTTGAAATGAAAGATGATGAGCTAGTTAAAGTAGGGATGGGGCAGGCAAGAGAAATTAAAGAGAATCAAAGCTTGGATCTTAGAATTGAGCCAAGCCTTAACTACCCACTAGAGCTTATTAAAAAAACTGCTACTAAAGCTGACGATAAATCTTTTACTTATAACTATGACTACGTTTCTATGGGCAACCCACATGCAATTTTCTTTTTTAATGATTTATCTAAAGAAGAGATGATAAAGATATCTTCTTTAGGACCTCAAATAGAAGTGGATAAAGCTTTTCCTAACAAAACTAATGTAGAGTTTGCTAGAGTCATAGATCCTGAAACTATAGAGCTTATAGTCTGGGAAAGAGGCTGCGGTTTTACACTTGCTTGCGGGACAGGCGCTTGTGCTACAGTGGTTTCTGCCATAGCAAGAGGTTTTTGCAAGGCTGATACTGACGTGACTGTAAAACTGCCTGGCGGCGATTTGATTATCAGAGTAGATACTGTTGCTGAAGAAATCTTTATGACCGGAAAGGCTGAGATGAGCTTTAACGGTAATTACAACCATAAAATTACTAGAAGCTAAGTTTATATCTAGCCTGATAGCTAGCTATCAATTACAATATAGCTGTGGGTGAAAATACAGCTATTAGAAGCTTTTTAATATCTCTTTTACAAATCCTAGTTTTAGCTTTAGGGGTATTCATTATATATGAATTAAATCAGCCCATTAAAAACGTTAGGGCGATAATACAATTGCACGGCAATCAAAAGCTTAGTAAAAATGAAGTTTTAGAAGAAATAGATAAACTTGAACTTGATGGAAAATCATTTTTAGAAATCAATCCACTTAAAATTCGATCAAAACTCAAAAGACACCCTTTAATTGAAGATATTAAAATCCGCAGGTTTCTTTATCCAAAGCCTACTGTTAAAGCTTACCTTACAGAAGCCTTAGCTTGGGGCAGTTATGAAGATCAGATCATAAATTCTCATGGTTATGTGATTGCTCGCATGAATGATAAAGCGCTTAGCTGGAAAATTAAAAAACATTTCATTGAAGTTAAAGGTGATTTAGTGAAAATAAAAAGCTACCTTCTTTTAAATCAAGACAAGCTAATTCTCCTAAGAAATATAGCTAAAAGCATAGAAGAAGCCACAGGCGAAACTGTTAAAAGCATTTACGGAAATAGAGATGAAAATTTTTCTATAAATACTTTTGATCATAAATACAAACTTGGTCTTCTTAATAATCAAATTGAAGATAGGGTTAAAAGAATCGAGCTTATTGTAGACAAAATAGCGATCTTAAATGAAGAGCTAGACTATGTAGATCTTTCACTGGCAACTCCTGAAATTATTCTGGGTAAAAAAGACAGAAAGCCTTCTCCAATCAAGGATTAAAGGACTTTCTTAAGTAAAAATATCCTGTCAAAGTGGGGTCAGACCAGATTAAAGTTATTATTTTAAACAATTTCTTAATCTGGTCTGACCCCATGTATAATTAGTAGTTTATGGGCGATAAGATTAAAGTTATTATTTCAGGCGCTGCAGGCAAAATGGGTAAAGCTGCTGTGCAAACTTTTTTTGCAAATAAAGATAAATTCGAGCTAGTCGGTGTGGCAGTTAGATCTTTAGACAAATCTTGGCTAGACGATCTTGAAAAAGAGATCGTTAGGCACGGCACAAATCCTGTCAAAATTGAAACTAATATTGAAAAACTAATAAAAGCAACTATGCCTGATGTTCTTCTTGAGCTTACTGGACCAGAGAGCGTTTATAAAAACTCTAAAACAGCTCTAGAGAATGGTGTTAGACCTGTTATTGGAGCTACTGGCTTAAGTGATGAGCAAATTTTAGAACTTAAGAATTTAGCTATCGAGAAAAAAATAGGATCTATCATCGCACCTAACTTTGCAATTGGCGCAATTCTTATGATGAAATTCGCTCAAGAAGCAGCTAAGCATTTTGATAAATATGAAATTATAGAAAAGCATCATGATAAAAAATTAGACGCGCCTTCAGGCACAGCGATTAAGACAGCGCAGCTTATGAGTGCGGTTAAAAAATCAAAAGATATAGAAAATCGCAAAGAGTCAGCACTTGGCGATAGCACTAAAGGCGTTCCTATTCATAGTCTTAGACTGCCTGGAGTGGTAGCAAATCAGGAAGTGATCTTTGGTGGTATTGGTCAAACACTAAGCATTAAACACGACACTATTGATAGATCAAGTTTCATGCCAGGGATTTTACTTTGCTCAGAAAGAGTGATGGAACTAGATAAACTAGTTTACGGTATGGAGAATATTATTTAACTGTCACACCGGTGCCAGGGCTAAATTTGTGACATTTTTAAAAAACTTATGACAAACACTCTTTCAAAACGATTTGGTGACTACGGCGGACAATATGTCCCAGAAACTCTCATGCCAGCGCTTGAAGAATTTGAAGCTGCTTTCCTTAAATACAAAGACGATAAAGACTTTAAAACTGAGCTTGCTCACTATCTTAAAAACTATGTGGGCAGACCAAGCCCTCTTTACTACGCATCAAAACTTACTGAGCATTACGGCAAAGCGAAGATTTATTTAAAAAGAGAAGACCTAAACCATACAGGCGCTCATAAGATTAATAACGCTATCGCTCAAGCATTAATCGCTAAGCGACTTGGCAAAAAACGTATCATCGCAGAGACCGGTGCTGGGCAGCATGGCGTAGCTACAGCTACAGCATGCGCGCTTCTTGATTTAGAGTGCGTTGTTTATATGGGTGAAAAAGATATAGTACGCCAAGCACCTAATGTTTATCGCATGGAACTTTTAGGAGCAACAGTAAAAACAGTAACTGCTGGAAACCGTACACTCAAAGACGCCACCTCTGAAGCTATTAGAGATTGGGTTACAAATGTAAAAACTACTCACTATATTATAGGAAGTGTCGTGGGACCAGCTCCTTACCCATTAGTGGTTAGAGAGTTTCATAAAATTATTGGTGAAGAAACAAAGGCTCAGCTCACTGAATTTTTCCAAACTAAAGCGCCTGAACTGAAAAGTATAAAAAGCCCTAAAACACTTGCTAACTATATAGTTGCTTGTGTGGGTGGTGGCTCTAATGCTATTGGTATTTTCCACGCCTTTGTGCAGGAAGCTAAAGCTGGAGTGGTGAAGCTAATTGGCGTAGAAGCAGCTGGCTTAGGGCTTGATAGCGGGAAGCATTCAGCAGCAATAGTTAAAGGCAAGCCTGGTGTTCTTCACGGCTCTATGAGTTACTTACTGCAAGATGATTACGGTCAAATCACAGAACCACATAGTATCTCTGCTGGCTTAGATTATCCTGGTGTTGGACCAGAGCATAGTTATTATAATGATGAAAAAATAGCTGAGTATGTTTCAGTAACTGATGATGAGGCTATTGCAGCATTTAAAAGACTCTGCAAATTAGAAGGTATTATCCCGGCTCTGGAAACTTCACACGCACTAGCTTACTTAGAATACTTAATGCCAAATACTAAAGAAGATGAGATAGTTGTTATCAATCTTTCTGGTAGAGGTGATAAGGATTTAGAAACAGTTAGAAACTTATAAAAAGTTTATGCAGCTGGATTTGAAGCTTCAACTTTCTTATACTGACGTCCGTTATAGTAACCGCAAGCATCACATACGTTGTGTGGCTTGTGCGCCGCGCCGCAGTTAGAACAATTAGCCAAATTCACAAGCTTACCTTTCCAGTTAGCTCTTCTTTTGTGTTGTCTTTGGTGTGAATGATTCTTCTTTGGAACTGCCATGTTTTTATCCTCAAAACCGCACTATGGTGCGATCGCGAGTCTATGATCTTAGCAAAACCAATAAGTAAATTCATAAAAGAAATATTAAGCAAATTGCCAGTAACACACATTCATCGAGTTTAAAGTAGTTCCAAATTTGGCTTTGAGCAAGGCTTTTGAGCCCGAGCGAGCGGAGTTTACTGATGCGTAAATGAGCATCGTGAGGGCTCAAGTAACGCAGCTCAAGGTTAAATTTGTGACTCCCAAAAGGCTTTTACAGTACAATACTTAATACAGTTAAGACCTAATCAAAGAAACTTTGCTTGATCTAGGCCACTCTAATTCGTTATGGCAACAATGGCGCAATCAGTAATAGATAAAACCGCGGAGAAAAAAGATCTCTACGATTCAATTCGCGATCTTGCTGAAAAGAAAAATGCAGTCATTCTAACTCACATTTACCAAAGATTAGAAACTCAAAGAGTCGCTGATTTTGTAGGTGATAGTTTAATGCTCTCTCGCCAAGCAGCTGAAACAGATGCTGACATGATTGTTTTTTGCGGCGTGCTCTTCATGGCTGAAACTGCAAAAATTTTAAACCCAAATAAAAAAGTTTTACTTCCTGATATCCAGTCTGGGTGTCCAATGGCAGACATGCTTAACATAGATGATCTTAGAGCTTTTAAAGCTGAGCACCCTGGCTGCCCTGTTGTTTGTTATATAAACAGCTCTGCTGCCGTAAAAGCTGAATCAGATATTTGTTGCACAAGTACTAATGCTGTTGAGATAGTAAACTCACTTGATGCTAAAGAAATTATCTTTGTGCCAGATAAAGGACTAGGCGAGTGGGTTCAATCTTTACTTCCAGAAAAGAAACTGCATATTTATGATGGCTTTTGCCCAACCCACTGGCAGATTACACCTAATGAGGTTGATAATCAAAGAAAACTTTATCCAGATGCTCTGATAATCGCCCACCCAGAATGCAATCCTGAGGTTTGGCAGAAAGCAGATTTTGTTGGTAGCACATCTCAAATTTATAAATTTGTGCAGGAATCGAAAGGACGATCTTTTGTGATTTTATCTGAGCAAGGTCTAGTAGCTCGCATGCAAGCAGATATGCCAGAGAAAAATATAGTTACTGTTTTCCCGCTTCCACTTTGCCCAAACATGAAATATCACAGACTAGAGAATCTTTATGATGCAATGGATCAAGAATTTACAGAAATTACTATCCCTGAAGATATTATTTCTAAAGCAAAACTAACTATTGACCGTATGCTTGAGCATAGTGCTAAGAAAAAAGTCTGGGCAGGACCAGAAGAAGCTTAGGATTCTTTTTTAGTTAAAGTTACATTGAAAGATTTTTCAATATTTGCAGCAACTTGCCTAACTCTACTAGGTCCTAATAATTTTTGATGTTTAATAAACAGTCTAATTACAGCCTCTTTAAACGCTCTTTTCAAAAGGGTCTTCTTTCCCTTAGCTCCATCAGAGGCTAATGATTTCACTGCGCTCACTGCAGAAATAAAAGCAGAATCAAGATTCCTTGGATCTACTTCCTTTAAGTTTGCGCTTGTTTCAATATTAGATATTAAATTTTTAACACTTAGTAATTGCTTTTGATAGGGGTTAAAGCTAGGAGAATTAGTTTTTCTAAATTTCATAGCTCTGCCTCTTAAAGATTTTATAGAAGTCTTAACAGGAGCTTTTTCCATTGAAATTTTAGACTTAACGGATACGCGAGACTTAGCTAATTCTTTAGGGAATTTTGCCAAATTTTTGCCTTTTGCTATAAATTTTTCCTTAGCCAAATGATGCGACTCAAAATTAGAGCCAGGACCTGCAGCAGTCGAAAGTGTTTTCACCCCTGCATTTGCTAATCTTTTTGTCCTTTCTATCATCTATTTCTCTCAGTCTATTTAACAAAAGTACTGCTATATGCTTTTTGAAGATCTGCAAGCAAGCTCATATACTTCACAGCTAAACCCTGAGCTTTGCGGTTTGAGCCAATGTAATACCTATAACAAGGCTGATTTGGTCCTTTAGATTCTATAGGTACTAAAAATCTTTGTGGTCTAGTTTTGCCATCACTGCTAGCTCCACCTATAAACAAGACTTGAGGTGCTGCTTTAAAAGATGCTTGAGCTTCAGTGAAATTTCTAAGCCAAGAATTTAAACCAGATTCGTCATCAGCGAAAGGATAAATTTCCCAAGCACGGATTTGGAAAGCAAGCTTCATATCAACTTTCTCAATTTCTTTTAAATTTCTAATCAAATGGAAAAACCTACCAAGATCTTTACCCTTAACTTCAAGCTTCACTAATTCAAAAACTTGCTTAAGAGAGCCATCGCATTTAATTAAGAGTTCATTTATCTCAGAACCAAAAGGGTAGCTAATTTCATTTCTAGTATCGCCAATGAATAAAGCTTTCTTAGCAAAAGTAAACGCCGCCGCATCTCTTTCTAGACCTGGCTTAGGTGAATTGATGACATCAAAATTTGAGTTAAAACTCGCTTGCATATTATTTATATTTTCGTTCTGAGTAATTGTTCGGTACCTCTCTGTACATAAAAATTATAGAACGATATCTTTGATATTCCCTTAATTAAGAAATCTTTTTAACATTAACAATATACACACAAAGCTTTTAAGAAATTTTTAGAATTGAATTATAAAATTACAGAACAATCAGGTCCTTGTATTTGTCTCCCTGACTAAGATTGTGCAATTCTAAATAGTCATGGAACTTTTCTAGGAACCTTTGTTTGCGACCGCGATCCGCCCACATTGGGGCTATCAATTCTTTCTCTTTCGCTTCTGCCATGAGCCTTTGAAGCACTATGTGCTTTGGAAGCCTTGAAATAAAATCAGCTAGAATTTCAATATATTCTTCATCTTTGAATTGAAGGGCATCTAGAGCATTATTAAAATAATCTATAGAGAGGGGTGTCCCTTCCAAAATACAGAGCTGATGGATTTTCAAATCATCAATCGGAGCCTCTGCCAGCTTATCAGCAGTTTCAAGAATCATCTCTTTTGTCTCACCAGGCAGGCCAAGAATCACATGAGTGCAAACTCTAAGAAGAGGATTCTGACAGGCTTTAAGACGATTAGCCGCATCTACAAAATCTTCATAAGTGTGCGCCCGGTTAATTCTTTCTTGAGTAATGTTATGAGATGTTTGAACTCCAATATCCACCCACAGCTCAAGTCCTTCTTTTTTGCAAGTCTCAGTCTCAACTAAATCAGAGTTTGTTGCAATATTATTCTTTCTTATTTCTTCAGTTAAAGCTGGATTAAGTTTTTCTAAGCGCTCAAGATATTTCCCACTAGTATATTCTTCAAAAAGTTTTATCACTTCATCCGGGACACAATCAGGTCTCGTTCCAATCGCCAAAACTTTCACACTTGGATGAGCTACGGCTTGGTCATATATGGATCTAAGATAATCAACATCCGCGTATGTATTTGTAAAAGATTGCAAGTAGGCTATAAACTTATCTGTTCTAAATCTTTGTCCCTGCTCTTTAATACCTTGAGCAAGTTGATTTGAAATATTATCAGCGCCATTCTGCGCGCCAGAAGACGAACCATCATCTGTACAAAAAGTGCAACCACCAGCAGCCTTAGTCCCATCTATATTAGGGCAAGTAAAGCCGCCTTCTAAAGTGACCCTTTGGACTCGCCCGCCGAACCTTTCTTTTAAGTATTTGCTTAATTTGTAGTATCTTTCCACTTATCTTGTATATATAGTAACAATAGTAGGCTTATCTTTGCAAAATCTTGTTACTATATAGACAGGATCTTAATGAAAGAGCTAGTCATAAATAAGCAAATACCTATTGTGCTTGGAATTACCGGAGCCAGCGGTTCCATATATGGAATCAAGCTTTTGCAATTCTTTCTAGAGAACGACTATAAGTTAGATCTGGTTTTATCTAATAACGCTTTTGAAGTTTTTAAATATGAGCTCAGCATTGAAATAGATAATAGTAGCCCTGAAGCTACTAAAGCTTCATTGCTTGAAAAGCTAAATCTTTGTCATAAAGCTGAGTTTTTAACAGTATGGTCAGCAAAAAATATTGCAGCATCTATATCTAGTGGCTCTTTTAAAACTCAAGGCATGATAATTGCGCCTTGCTCAATGGCAACTCTAGCAAATATAAATGCGGGCACTAGCAATAATCTAGTAGCAAGAGCAGCAGATGTAACTATAAAAGAAGGACGCAAGCTTCTTTTAGTGCCGCGTGAAACTCCATTTAGCACAATTCATCTTAGAAATATGGCTGAGCTAAGTCAAATTGGAGTAAGCATAGTCCCGCCTAATCCAGGTTTTTACCATAATCCACAAAGCATGGATGATTTGATTAATTTTGTGGTGGGTAAAGTATTAGACTCATTTGGCATTGATAATTCACTTTTTAAAAGATGGCTAATGGGGTCAGACCAGATTAAGAAATATAATATATAAATTGATAGTCTTAATCTGGTCTGACCCCAAGGTGCTTTAATATAAGTAGGTCTTAGATGGGTGCAATAAAAGTAAAACTAGCTAAATCAAAAGCGGATAAAGAGAAGATCTTTAAGTTTCGCTATAACGTGATTGAAAGTACTGGCACTTACCAGCCTGCTATTGATTACGATGAAAAGAAAATCGAAGAGCCAATCGACCATAAAGCTTGGCTAATGTCTAGTGAAGAAGATGGCGAGATAACAGGCACTTTTAGAACCTACACTTTAGACCAAGAATCATTTGAGTACGCAAAGCAATGCGAAATTGAAAACTGGCTAAGGATTCTTGAGCCCGATGAGGTTTCATGCACTTCAAAGTTCATGATCTATCAAAGCTCACGCAAAAACCGCACGATTTTAACTCTGCTTAAAAAGCATTATCAGTTTCTTGTCGAAAATAGTATAAAGGTAGATCTCATTTGCTGCCCAGAGCCAACTCTTCCTTACTACGAGTGGGTGGGTTATAGAAAATTTGCTAAACCTTTTCATCATTCAACATCACCTTGGGCTTTAATCCCTATGGCGCTGATAACTCAGGACACGGACTATCTTAAAAAAATCAGATCACCACTTTATGACCCTAATATAGAAATTTTTGAAGACACAACTCTTTCTTTATTTCTAGAAAGAACTTTTCCAGACAAATACACCACATCATCTGCTTATATCCAATTAAGGCGAATTGGCAACAAATATAATATCGTTTTTAAAAATGATGTGATGAAACCATATATCACAGCTCTTAAGCATCACAAATATATAAATGGCGAAGACGTTTATGTAGCTGGTGATGAGGGTTCTAGCTTGCATCTAATAGTTGCTGGCTCTGCTAAAACTGAAAAACAGACTTTTAAAGCTGGGGATCTTTTTGGTGAAGCATCAATGCTGCATCCAGGAAAAAGAGAAGAAACCATAGTTGCCCAGGGGCATTTAGAAACGCTTGAACTTGAGAGTGAGGATTTTTATAATATCGTAAATGAAAAACCTGAAACCGCCCCTCTTATCCTTCAACTCATCGGTGAAAAACTTAGGGAAATGAATATCGAGCTCGCTCAATGAAAATTTTATCTGAATTCTTAACTGAAAGCCTTGAGAGTATTAAGGAAGAAAACCTCTACAGAACTACTGGAGATAAGGTTTACAAAGAAACAGATCTGATTTTCAGTTCTAATGATTACCTTGGCTTAGCCAAGCGCAAAGCTAATCCTAAGAACAATTCTAGAATTGGAAGTGGTGGCTCAAGGCTAACTACCGGTACCCACCAAATCCACCATGATGTTGAAGACTACATAGCCAAATGGAAAGGTGCTGAAGCAGCGATTATTTTTAGTAGCGGTTATATGGCAAATATTGGTGTGTTAGCTGCTTTAATGAACCCAAGAGATGTGGTCTATTCTGATGAGCTTAATCATTCAAGCTTGCTTGATGGAATTAGACTAAGCAAAGTTAATAAATATATCTACCGTCACAACGACACTGAGCATCTAGAATCTCTTTTAAAATCAACCAGATCAAAAAAACAAAAAGCTCTAATTGTGACTGATACAGTCTTTGGCATGGATGGCGATAAAGCCAAATTAAATGAGCTTAGTAGATTAGCTAAAGAATATAACGCTTCACTTTATGTAGACGAGGCTCATGGCACTGGTATTCTCGGAAAGACTGGAGCTGGTTTAGTGGAAGAAGCTAGTCTGAATCACAATGAAGTAGAAATCCAGATGGGCACTTTATCTAAAGCCGTTGGCGCTGAGGGGGGTTATGTAGTTGGTTCTAAAGATCTAATTCGTTTTATTAAAAACAAATGTCGCAGTTTTATTTACACTACATCCATGTCACCATTTATCATGCAAGAAATTTTAGACAATTTAAAAGTGATTGCTGAGGATAATGCCCTTAGAGAAAAGCTTTGGGAAAATATAGAATATTTAAGATCTAAATTAAAAGACACTAAACTTAAGTGGCAAAATGAAGGCACGGCTATTTTTCCAGTTTTTCTTGGTGACACCACTAAAACTCTAGAGGCTTCAGCAAAACTAAAAGAAGCAGGAATCATCATTCCAGCAATCCGCCCTCCCACTGCGCCGACAGCCAGATTAAGACTAACCTTGAGTGCAGCTCACAGTCATGAAGATATAGATAAGCTAGTTGAAGCCTTAGAATCTCTTTAAGGTCATTGCGAGGAACGTAGTGAGCCATCATTGCGACAAGCGGTCATTGTGAGCAAAGCGGCGTGTCATCACGAGGAGCCGAAGGCGACGTGGTGATCCATGGATTGCTTCGCTCCGCTCGCAATGACGGCTTGTCGCAATGACCGCTTGTCGCAATGACCGCTTGTCGCAATGACGGCTCCTCATGACGACAGAGCATTATCAAGCCTTTTAGTTTAGAATTATAGCCATGGACAAAGATAAAACACTTTTTATTGACCTTGAAACAACAGGCATAAACTTTGGGAAAGACCGTATCATTCAAATCGGTGCAATTTTACCAGGTGGCAAAGAATACAAGACATTTGTTAACCCAGGCATGCCAATCCCCAAAGATTCTATAGAAATTCATCACATCACAGATGATATGGTCGCTGATGCTCCCTCATTTAAAGACGTGGCTGAAGATATGATCGATATTCTTAATAAAACAAAATACTTTGTTGCATATAATTTTCTTTTCGATTTCCAAATGCTTCAAGCAGAGCTAAACAGACACATCGATTACGTACTTGATGAATCAGAATTTACTTTTATCGATCCATATAAAATTCACCGCAAAATGTACCCAAGCACTTTATCAAACGTTTATAAGTTCTACACAAATGAAGAATTTACTGGCGCACATGATGCTATGGAAGATGTGATCGCAACGAAACGAATTCTAGAAGAGCAAGAAAAAGCTTATTCTGAGTTATTTGAAAAAGGACCTGAGGAAGTAGCTGAGCATACTATAGGCAAGATGGGTGTTTTAGGCAAATGGTTTGTCCCAGATTCTGAAGGCAGAATAATCTTCAAACAAGGCAAATTCAAAGGTGAGATCGTTGATCGTGATCACGAAGGCTACCTAAAATGGATCAATGGCTTAGACGATACTACTATCTCAGAAGCTAGATACATCAGCAAGAAACTTGGTGCTCTTAGCTACTAAACTCTAAACATATATAAAGGACTGCTCAAAAGGGTCTTCGCCTAGGGGTCTTAACCTATACTTAACCTGCAAGGCGGGGGTTTTCAGCTATTTTTTTCTAAAAATTTTGTCAATTATTGTATAAGCCCTCCTTTATATGAGCGTAAGAAGGAAGGGAAAACATTATGCAAGCAGTAATCGAATCAAGATTTATATTCAATAAAAACAAAGAAGATGTCAGCTACGTATCTGATGATGAGGGCCAAATTCTTGGTTTTAACAAACTATCAAACGGCAGCAATGTTGTTTACACAACTGACCGCGATGGTATCGAAGTAGCTATAGAGCACTGCATCGACGGTACTAAAATTTTTCACATGACGCAAGACTCTAAAGGTCTTCCAGCAATGCACGAGATCAGACCTGATGGCGCTGAGTTCATCTATCTTTTTGATACTGAAAGAAAGCTTGAGAAGATGATTGAAGTTAAATCAAATGGCGATAAAGTTACACAGTGGTTTTCAAACCAAGGTGACGTTATCATCCAAGAGCAAAGACAAAAAGGCGGAATCTTATTCTCTATGTACACAGCTGATAGCGAGAAAGCTCTTATCTGGTTGCACACAGACGGCAAGCTTGAGAAGTTCGGTAGCGAAACTCTTCAAGGTCACTTAACAAAAGTATTTGCTAAGTTTTTAGATGGAGCAATTTAATGGTAAGTTTCTATAAAATATTTTACAGCTATCTTTTAATCGTAGACTTTGTGGTCTTTGGTAAATAATTTAACAAAAAATCTTACTCGAAAAAGATCGAGCAGACCTGATCCTCAAAAGGGATCGGGTCCCTTCCTTTTTTACCGGCGTGACATTAATGTAAAGAAGTTAGCGACTCAGAAATATCTCCAAGCACACCATTAATAAATTTAACGCCATCTTCTGTAGAATATTTATTTCCTAGCTTAATCGCTTCAGAAACTATAACGGCTTTAGGACTGCTAGTAGTCACCATTTCAGCAACAGCAATTCGCAAGATCCCTTTCTCTATTTTTCTAATGCGGGTCATATCCCAAGTCTTAGTCGTCTCTTCAATAAGAGAGTTGACCTCGTCTTTGTTGTTTATAAAATTGCTGATTAAACTAAGCGTGAATTCTTGAACATCAGAATTATTATAGTGCCAGTAAAGTTCAGGAATAGTCACCGCTTCTCTAATATAAGAAATCGCCTGATAGCAATTATCCAAATGGCGTGCAAACTCATCTGTATCAGGTATCTGCACAGGGTTTAGTTTATGAACTTCAGATTCATTACTAGGATGCTCAGATTTATAATTTAAAAGATATCTTTCTGTTTGTATAAAATATGCTTCAGCATTTTTTGCATTTTGCTTAGCGTGATCGGCTAGCGTACGGACCGCAGCAAGTACTATTGCTTGAAGATCTGTCTTTGCTAGTTTTTCAGGATTCTTTGGGAGCTGGAATAAAGCTAAAAGCGCAAGCTCCCGTGAAGCGCTACGTGTTTCCATAACTTGTATATATTAGCATAGTTAAGAAATTGTCTATGGCAAGGCTTGGAAGATCTGAAAAAGTCGAGTTGACTCCAACGCTCCGCGTGGTTCGGGGACTAAAGCCTGCTTTAGTAACCATTAGCCAAAATATTCCTCCCTGAATGAGTCTTTTGAAGGTCTTGCGTAACGCAGCCAGAGGCAATTTAAACTAGGGAAAACCCCAATATTAAAAAGAATTACGGGATATTGAGTTAGTCTACATGATAGTATCTCTGATAACAAATCCGTGCTTGTGTAAACACATATTTATGAGGAAAAACGCTAAAACTAAGTTATTAATAACAGCAGCATTAATGGGAACTTTTTTAAGTCCCGTTATGGCTAAAACAAAAATCAAGTCTGTTTATTTCAATAGTGAGCAATCTTTAGTCTTTGAAGCTGAAGAGCAGCTTGAGTTTTTTGATTACAAATACGGCTTATCGGACGGGGCTAATACTTTTGTTCTTGAATTTCCTGACGCGCATCTTTCTGGCAGAGTTAAAAAAGAACTTTCTAATAATGATTACAAGATCAAAATTAAAGAAGAGAAGATCGATGATGGTCGCTTCTTTTTCGGGGATGATCATGTAGTTAAGGTCTTCATCGAGACTAGTGATGAGAGACTTGGTTTTTCTAATCGCGAGATTCTAGAGGGTGAGGCTTATGAAATTAGTTTTCACCCGAAAGGCGTAGTTGAAAAATATAACTTACCTAAAGCTCTTGATTCTGAAATTGTCACTGAAGAAATAGAAGCTGCCCCTGGTTCTAAAACTGAGGAGTTTGTATCTGAATTAAACCGTGAGATTATTGATGAAACTATCAGCACTAGAGAGTTTCAGGACTATAAAAAAGAAAAGCTAGACGCCACTAACCTTCAGCTTATAGCTGATGCTCTATCGCAAGCTGGTCATAAAGATCAGGCGCTTGATGCTTACCGCAAATCTGCTGAAATCGACCCGGAAAATTTAAACGCAAGAGTTGGCATCGCAAAAAACACGACTGACCCTCAAGAAAAACTTAGTAATTACTTAAAGACTATTAAAACAGAAGCGCTAGTTGCTGTAGGTGATTCGTGGATGCAATCTGGCATGGAAAATAGCAATCCTAAAACGATAGCAGCAGCCTTACTATCTCTTCAATACGCAGTGCTTAAAGAACCTCTTAATCCTAACCTTAGATATAAGTACGCTAAAGCTCTGCAAAGATCTGGCGAGGATAACTACGCGCAGGCGACTAAAAGATTTTTAGAAGCTGCAGCGATATCTAAAAAACAATTTTTACATGGCGATAGAACGGTCGAGCCACTTATGAGAAACGCTGTGGAATCACTTATTAAGATATTAGCTATCCAGGGCGAGTTTAAAAATGCAGCTAAATATTGCAAAAGCTATCTGTCATTAGGTTATAAAAAATTCTTAACTGGTGATCCGATAGCAGCAATTGAAAAGAAAGTTAAATCAAATAAAAATCCATTTGGCTTCGATACTTTAGATATTTAATGAAAAGAAAGCTACTAGCTTCAATATTAATCAGCTCACAGCTACTAGCTAGCTCAGCTCTAGCATTTGATGATGCAGCAAGCTACCAAAAAGAGCCAGAGATTAAATGGCAAAAAGAAGATTATAAAAACTATCTAGCTAAGCTTATTAATCAGAGCTCATCAGAAAAACTCTATGATTTTAATGAGTTAAATTATGATGCAGCTATTAGCAAATGGCTAGAAGATCTAGACGCTGAGCTTAATAGACTTAATTTGCCTTCACTAAATGCTGATTTTGAATTTACTCTAAATAGAAGAGGTAATGTAATTAGCCTGCAAATTTTAGAGCTTAGAGAAGACAAGCCTCAAGTTTTTAGAGATTTTAGTTCTGCTTTTTTATCTTTTAAAGCACCTGCTTTACCAGAGTCTATTCCAGAAAATACTAAATTTAAAATCAACGCTAGATGGTCATATGTAGATAGAGCTAATGATCTTGAGCTAAGCGATGATGCTTTTTCATTAAGCGCTAGCAAAGCTGATATAGCTTTTAGTGACTACGATGCTAAGCTAGAGTTTCCGGACTCACCTGCTAGCCCTAAAGCTAGTCAGTTAGAGAATCTTCTAGTGTCTATGGCTAATGAAAAAAACTTTGCGCTCACATTAATCGAGCCAAGATATATAGACTTCCCTAGAGTAGGAGAGAAGATAGTTTTTAGAGTAGATGATGGTTTAGAAAAGCCCGCTATTTTTCAAGGAAGAATAATTAAAACTGGAAAGAGAGATATGGAAATACTCACCAGTAAAATAAAATTTTTGGATGGCAGCACTGCCACAAAAGATTTACTTTGGAGAGCAGAAGCAAAAATGCTCGATAAAGGCGCAAACCTAAGAGCTTCAATGACATCTGGAGCGATGACATGGCTTGCGATGGTTGATATCAGCACCGCAATTTCCACGAAGGGAATAGCACCAGGCGCTGCTATCGTACTTGGCATGGTTTCTGGCTGGAGAAAGGAGAATGATAAGGTTCATTCTTTTAATCTCAAAAGAAACGACACAATACTTGTAAAAAAGGGAGACAAATAAAATGAAAGACGTACTAATTTATGGAGCACTAGTAGCAGCTGTTTTAGCGGCATCAGCTCCAATGATCACACAATTCGTAGATGCATCTACAAAGCAAGCTGGTGATATTAATCAGCAAGTTACTGATCAAGGTGAAGGTCTTGTAACTGCTATTAAAGCAGCTGGTGGTTCAGGCTCAACGCTTTAAGAGAGAGCTGGCAAAGTATCAATTAGCAAATTCATTAAAGGATAAAAAATGGCAGATAAATCAGCGTTCATAAGAGCGATAGGAGATCGCGCATTCTGGAATATTTCGTATAAACACCGTAAGGTGCTTATCCCTATTCTAATTGCGCTAATCTTTATTGGCTCACTAGTTTTAATACAAAGCTACGTTTCTATGCAAAATAGATTGAGGCAGCTTAGCTCTTATGAGCCTGTTTATGTGCTTGCAGTAAAAAAACATTTTAATGTTGGTGATGTAATCACTCGTAATGATGTCTTCGCTAAGCTCTTTTATAAAAAAGAGTTTGAGCAAGTAACTATCGCTGATGAAAAAACCGGCATGCCTAAGCCAGCTCTTGTAGAAGTTGATTATAATTCTGATACTGATCAGTTATCTGGCATAAACGGGATTTTAGGTAGGGTAGTTAAAACGCCTGTGCTTAAAGATTCTTTTTTAAGAATAGATGCTTTAGCTGAGCCTGGCGCTTTGCCTGGCTTGCAGAGCTTAATAGCTGAGGGGCATTCATTATTAGATGCTTTAGTTGATCAGCTTGGCTACAATATTTTTATAAAACCAGGTGATTACGTAGACCTTTATGAAAACACTAAAACTGGAACAAAAATTATAGGCAGAGATATAGAAGTTTTACTAGTAGACTCGCTGCCTGTTGGGCAAGCGCCTTTCCAAGTCCAAGTAAATCCTAAATTTAAACGCAATCTTACTCTTTCAGTGCCTGAAGAAATTTACAAAAGAGCAATAGCAGCGCAAAGAGCTAATAGTCTAATCGTTACTTATAATAATGATTCGACTATTGAGCAGATCAAATCAGCAAGCAATCCTAATCCTATAAAAAGAAAAGCAGCAGCAAAGGCTAAACCTTTTAATCCTTTCCAGCAGCTGATCTTCATTAAAGGAAATAATAAAGAAGTATTAGGAAATGGAGGAGGACAATAATGAGTGATATTTTATTCGTTTCAGAAAGTGAGGTTTTGCCAGAGCTTGAATTAGCTAAAAATGAGATTTCTCACTATAACTACAACCTTTCATTTCCAGTTAACTTTAATAAAGCAGTTGATTTTCTTAAAGGCACAACAGCTAGCATCGTTTTAATTAACGCAAACTCTCGTAAAATCGAAGCTTATGAATTGGCTAAAGAAATTAAAGAGATCTTTAGAGGCGGGATAAAGACCTTTGTCTACTTGCCAAACTCTAGTCCTAATGAGGGTAGTAAATTTGGTTTAGTGAATGCTGAAGTGGAAGATGAAAAATCTATCACTAATATAGTTGATAAACTTCCAGCTAAAGATAAGCGTGATTATATTCTTGACGAGAATGTAATTTCTATCTACAGCATGAGTGGCGGTGCTGGCACTAGTTTCATAAGCATTCTAATGGCTTATGTGCTTGATTATTATAGCCAAGAAACTGTACTTTTAGAGAGCACAAACACAAACGCTATTAAAAGATATCTAAATTTAGCGCCTAAACTATCACTTTTAATGCGTGATAAATCAAAAGAGCTAGATCAAGCAAAAGATCTGGATTGGTTTAGTGGTTTTATCTCTAAAACGCCGTTCATTAAAAAACTTAGCTACCTAAATCTTTTTAATAAAGCTGAAGATAAACAAATCTACCTAGATCAGGCTAGCGCTGTGCTTCAAAAGCTAGCTGATGATATTAATGATCTAATAGAAACCACTAAAAATAGACCTAAACTCAAAGACGAGATGGACGCATATATGTTTGGTTTATCTAACTCACTTAAACTTGTTAGCAAAGAGCTGGAAGGCGAGTCATTCTCACTTTTTGATGAAGTGATTCAACTAGGCAGTAAGCTTTCTAAAAATATCGTTTTTGATATCGGCAATGATGTTTATAATCCAATCAATAAGCAGCTTTTAAAGCTATCTAATAACTTAGTGGTTGTTTTTAGAGATGTAAATAACCTTAGAGAAACTTACCAAGACCAGAAAGCTTTCTTTAAAAAGAGATATAACCTAAATATTATTCCTGTAATTGCGCCGCCTCACTACTACTACTCTAAGTATGAAGCGCTTAAACACGAAGACTGGATGGAGATTTTAGGTGATGTGCCACTTATCTATCCTTACGACCCTGAAACGGTGATGAGATTTACTCTAGATCATGAGCACATAGATCCTAAAGATAAATTATTTAAATTTGGAGAAAAATTACTTGATGCTTGCAGCATTCAAGTAAAAAAAGAAGAAGAAAGCAAAAAAAGCCTACTAAACTTCTTAACTAGTTAAAAGGAAAAGACCATGCTCAGCAACCTACTAACAGAAAACACATATAATATCTCCAACTATAAAAGTGAGGAGGTCAGAGACGGTAGGCTAGAAAGAGCGCTTAGCTATAGGCAGATTTTATATCCTGTAATAGAGAGCTACCTAGACCCACAAAACCAAAACTCAAGATCCGCAAGGCTACAAAGAGAACTTGATAATGCTGTTCCAGAGAATCTTAAAAACACTGCTGAAGATCTTTATTTAGCAAAAGCTAAAAAAGCTGAAGTGCTAACTAGCTTTATAGATGAAGTCTTTTTAAATCCTTCTGAGCATGGCGTGAACTTCACCACACCACCTTCAGTAAATGATAAGCTCTGGGCAAATGTAATTTTAGTACACGACCTTCTTTATTATGGTCCTACTACCGTTCTTACTATGGAGCGTATTTTTAAAAAGCATGAGGATTTAAGCACTAATCCTATTTTTAAAATCTTAAACGATAACACTTTTGGGCAGGTGGTTACAGAGATTAGAGTAAACAACGCAAATGATATTTACTATGAGTGCGGTAATAAAATCCTTAAATGGAAAATTCCATTTTTATCAGAGAAGCATCTTCTAGCAATTATGGAGCGTATGATTAGTGAGAGTAATATTTTAAACAACTCTTCTATTTCACTTAATGCATCATCTCCTATTGCTGATTTCGAGCACCCTTGCGGTTATATTCGTGGTGCTGGAGTTATTTCTCCAGCCGCTGAAGCGCCTTTCTGTACTCTTAGAGTTCACCCAGATGATCCTTATACTCTTGAAGAACTTAAAAACTTCGGGATGCTAAGTGAAGAGATGTGTGATTTTCTTAAAGTAGCTCAGCAAGCTGGAACTACTATTGCAATTGCTGGGACTATGGGTTCAGGTAAAACAACGATTCTAAGTGCACTTTCTGAGCACTGGCCCAATGTAGGCAGGAAGGCAACTATAGAAGATACTCCCGAGTTAAGACCGCGCATTGATGATCTTATTAAAATGCGCACAATTGAATACGATCGTGATGATCTCAAAAATATAGACGTGACACGCCTGACTAAAGCCTGCAAAAGACATAGTGTAAGGTATGTGGTTCTTTCTGAGGCTCGTGACGCTTCTGCTTGGGAAATCCTGCAATTATCACAAGCGATTTTAGGCTCGCTCATGACATTTCACTACACTGTTCGTGGTGATAAGTTTTTAGTAGACCAAGCACTTAACACTCTTGTTTCACTCTGCAAGCAGCACCCGCTAGCGCCGCAGGGCGAAGATATGAAACACCAAATCGCTAGTATGGTACAGATACTACTTCTGATCGAGCAAGACCCTGTTGATAATATGAGACGCGTTATAAAGATCTACTTTATAAATGGCTACGATGAGATGAATGGTGGTCACTTTAAATACATAGAGCTTTTTGAATATAGTAAAAACGAAGAAAGCCGAGGCTTTAGGCTAGTTAATTCTTGTCCTGATTTCGAAGACTACCTAGCTATGAAAGGGATTGATTATAAATTCAAAAAATGATTTTCTTTTTAGCACTAATTTTTATAATAGTTGCCTTGATCATTTTGATGATGACTATATCATCCGCTCATTTTGATTACTTTGGCTCAAAATCTGTTGAGGAGCTAACTGAAAGAAAAAACACTAAACAATCAGCTCTTGAAGAATTTGAAGCAAAATTCACTTATGGTGAAAATTTCTTTGGGAAACATAGTGCTTTTAAGATATTTTTAGCTGCAGTATTTTTTGGAATAGTATGCTGCTTTGGACTAGGTCCTTATATCACCAACCCTCAACTAGGCTTGGTTCTAGGCTTAGTAATGACCGTTGCTTATACTAGTCGTTTTATTTTCCACTATGTAACAAGCTTTAGATCCAAGCTTCTTCAGCAACTAGAACGTATCTTTATGTCTATTAGAAATAATCTTTCTACTGGAATGACTCTAGATTATGCTGTTAACGAGTCTATTAAATATATAAAGGAAGAGCCCTTAGGACCGCATCTTAGATCTTTTGTAAAATTATCTGAAGGTAATTTTTTAGAGAGATTTCCTTCTTGGCTGCATAATGTCCAAAGAACATTTAGATTAAAAGAGCTGGCTGAATCAGCTCAGCTCCTCTCTCTAGAACTCGCTTACACAAATAACCAGGAAGAAGCTTTTATAAATGCAGCAAAGCAAGTATCAAATAGATTTAAAACAAATAAAAAACAAAGAAACACTTTAAATATTGGTTTTATAACCCTAGATTTTATGACTTTAGGTTTTCTAGGTTTAGTGCTTCTTCTAATCCCTCAAATATCAGAAATTTGGTGGACGAGCGAAGGTAGACCCATGGTGGTATTTAGTTCAGCAATCATAGTATGGCTGGCTTATGCTGTAACCGTTTCAGTAGCTTTATGGAGGCAGTCATGATCTTGGTAATCATTGCTATAGCCTTAGTTGCTTCATACTTAGTGCTTATTCTTAATAGAAGATATTTAGGCGTGGAGTACAGCTACCAAAAAGCCTCAGTCATTGGCGAAAACGGTGGCAAAATCAAAAAACAAATTTTCGATAAGAGTTTTTTCTTTAACATCGGTAAAGCTTGCCTAGCCCTTCTCCCTGAAGCAACCGTAAATAAACTTGAAAGAGATGTCTCTTTTCTCAATCGCGATGAAAAGTATCTTTCAATTTCTGCTGGGCAAGCTCTTTTCTTTGCTATCACTTTACTTTTTGCATATGCCTTTACACAGATCTTAGTGATTTTAGTATTAGCTATCTTCTTGCCAATTGGGATAATTGCAGAAATCCCTCTTTCTGTGTCAACTAATAAAGCTTGCATAGAAAATTCTGTGACTCATGTGGTAGGCTGCCTGCGTGTTTTAGTAGTCAAGACAGAAACTCCACTGCCAAATGCGCTTGAAATTATAGCTAAGGGATTACCCCAGTATTTGTCTCCAATGAAATTAGAGTTGTTAAGATTACTGGCAAAGGCAGAGAAGACCAGCATGAGAGAAAGCTTAATGGAATGGCAAACTGAATCACCAAAGTTTAAAGACTTTCTAGCACTCCTTATATCTATAAATGAGGGAGCTAGCAAATCAGCGCTTGCAAATTTTGTTGATAACTTTCTTAATAAAGCTGAAGAGGACACTCAAGAAGAAATAAAGAATAACGCAGAAAACTTGCAGCTCTTTTTGATGGGTCCAATCATTCTAATGTTTTTAGTAATACTACAGCCGATGGTCTCGGCTATCCAGTTCATGATGAGCATGGGACCAGGAAGATAAGTGAGGAAATTTTAAAGATGAAATTAAAGCATAAAGTAAATAAAAAAAGAAGAGAGGAAGCTTTAAGCCTTCGCTCTTTGGCTAAGTTTAAAAGAAAACTTATTAAAAGCATTTTTTGCCTGGCACTAGCTTTTTCTTTTGCATTAAGCAACTCTAGCTTTCTTAGTGCAAGCGCGCTTAATTACCCGGAAGCTGGCAATGAACCGATACTTCGCTTCACTAATAAGTCAGCTTTAAAATTTCAAAAAAGACTAACTGTCGGGCAAGTAGAAATTGTGGAGTTTGCTCATCCTGTATCTCTTGCTCATTACGGAGTTAGTGAAGAATCTTTAAACTATATAGAGCTTGATAAGCTAGAGCCAAGCTCTAAAGGCTATAAAAAATTCATTATCAAAGCTAAGCAACCTGGCTATGGTGAGCTAACCTTTAAATCTGGTGATGATCTTATAAAAGTAGAGGTTATTGTTCAGAATGATTACAAAATTTTAGAAGAAAAGCTAAATGAGCTTTTTGGAATGAAAAACGCGACAGAAGCTGATCGCATAAAAGTAACACCAGCTTCATATATAGGTGATATTTCTAGTGAGTCGAATTCTGATGCTTATGTTTATCTTTCTGGTAATGTAGCTTCACCCAAAGAAGCTATGCTAGCTGTCTCATATGCAGCTAATTCAGTAGGTGATCATGGTGTAAAGATCTACTCTAATCCGGGCGGGCAACTTAGACAAAAAGATCTTGATTCTTCATCATCAGAAAATTCACAGGGTTCTAATGGTGGCGGAAATCAAAACGAAAGTTTTGTTGAGTTTTATGAGTCAACCAATAAATTAATTGACACAAATAACATGTACAGAGATCTAGTCCTGGCTTCAGAAAACGAGCATGTAATTTCATATATAACAGTCTCTGAACCTAAACGCTTTGCTGTTAAAGTGAAGTTTTTAGAAATGGATGCTAGATATCTTGATGAGTTCAATTCTTCTATAAACCTTACAGGGGTTGGCACTGATGTGGCTGGTGCTTTTGGTTCTCAAGAGTTAGTGCCTCCAGGTATTAGTGCTGTAGGTGGCCTGAACCAAGCAGCAAGCCCAGTAGCTTTTAGTCAAGTTGGTGGTATTCTTTCTAGATTTATTAGACAAGTGGATGGTGATGGTAAATTAACTGACGCACCAGCTTCCAAAGCATTTGAAGTTGCTAGCGGCAATCTTTTTAATGGCGCTTTTAAAATTGGTGGGGACGCTATAGTAAATGCTTCTTTTAATGATCTTTTAAATGAAGGGGTTTTAAGAGTTGCTAATGAATTTTCATTAGTAATTCATTCTGGAGAGAGAGTTTCACTAGGTAAAGGTATAAGATTTCCTGTGCCTAAATCTAATAACAATGTAGGCGGTCAGCAAATCTCTGTAGAATATATCCCGATAGGCTTTAAAGGCGAGCTAAGAGTAACAGCACTTGATAATGGTCTAATAGACGCGCAGCTAGCAAGTAGACTATCATCAGCGGAGGCTGGAGCTGCAGCTCAAATCCAAGGACTCTCTATACCAGTCTTTAAAGAAGAGTATGTAAATAGTGGTGTAATGCTAAAAAGCGGTCAGGAAGTGGTGCTTAATGCATTTCTAACAGAATCAGAAACTACAGCAAAAGCTACTTCACCATTAGGTCGCATTATTCCTTTTTTAGGTAAATCTAAAAGAAAAGATAAAGTAAAAAACTTACTTTTTATAACACTCGAGGCTGAAGAAATAGAACAGACTTCTAAACAGAAACTGGACAGACGCGAGTTTGAGCTGCCTCACGTAAACTTTGAGAAAGCTAAAAATATTTATTCAGACTACGCGCGTGAGTTAAGAGCTCAGAAGATTTCAGATACTGTTGATATAAAAGAATATAATAGATCTAAAGATGATGCGCTTAGCTTAGGTGATGACTATGATTTTGAAATAGATCCATTAAATATGGATGATGAGGTCGAGAAGCTACCAGGGTTATAATGATTAGAAAGGAGCAGTCATGAATTTTGCAGTATTAGGAGCTTTTGCAGCAGCAATGATACTTTGCCTGACTTTTATGGCTGATCTAGGAAGGCATATGTTTACTAGATATAATCCTAATTCTGCAAACCCCTCTATGGGTTTAGTGGTTTCTTCAGCAGATACAGCTCTAACAACAAGAAGATTAACTGAGGCAAGATCTACAAATCTCTATAATCCAGTAGAGCTAAATAACACAGAGGTGCCTTTACCATGAACCCTGGGATAGTTGCCTTAGCTTTTGTAGTTTTAAGTGTCACATACACGATGGTAAATATCGTGCTGCCTACTTTTAATATGCACTTAAGAATGAATCGCGAAGAAATTTTAAGGCAGACAGTACTTACTATCGTCAACCAGAATCGCAATCAGCCAACGGTATTAAACAATCTTCTCAATGTCAATAACCAAAATCTTCAAATTCAAGGCATAGAGATAGATGATATTTCAGCAAGCTCTGTAGGGCAATATAACATTTACACAATTAGATATAGTGAAAGTGGTGTCTTCTTTAATCAATTCTTCAAACCAAGCGGGGCAGGAGCGCAAGCTAAACAATTAGAGATTTTAGTAGATAGGGTTTTATAGCTTAGAAGAATTAGAACTAAAGACCAAATAAAAATAGATAAAAGAAGATTTTAAAAGAAAAAGAAATGACAAAAGATTTACCAAGAGCAATAGTAGTAGAAGACCAGCCAGTTATCTGGGAGTACGCAAAGTCATGCCTAGAAGGGCTTTGTGAAATTAAAGAATTTTGCTCTAATACTTCAGAGGCAGAAGAAGCTTTTAGAAAGCATAAGCCAGATTTCGTTTGGCTAGATTGTTATTTAGGAGAGATTTCAGAAAATTCTCAAGGTGTTAAAAATAGCGGACTTGAAATAGCTAAATGGATCAAAAATCATAAGCCAGAAACTAAAATTATGATATTCACTTCATCAAATGAAGTAAATATTCTTCAAGTGGCGCAAAATATAGATATTGAAGGCATCGCGCTTGGCGGCAAGTTTATAAAAGATAAATCCATTATTGTTAATGGCATTAAAGATATTTTAAAAGGCAAAGATTGGATCAGCCCTAACTTAATGGATGATATTAATCTTGAAGAGCTAGGCAAAGTTACACTTTTTGAGTTTTGTGTAATTTGTTCACTGATTATGGGCAAGCCTACTAGCCAAATAGCTGATGAACTAGATACCACGCGTAAACGAGTGAATAACTCAGTGTACAGAGTTCAAGAGAAGCTAAATATTGATCTGGATACAGAGCGCAGCGAGCTTCTTGAAATTCTTAAAGATCATATTAAAGAAAGTTTTGATCCTAATGAGCACTATAAAATCTCAGATATTATGAGTATCAACTCAGTGATAGAGGATTTTTTAAGCCCGGTCTTAAGTAAGATCAAAAGCGGGGACTTGCATAGGACAAAATTAGCTGAAGTAGCAAAGAATGAAGTAATCAAAGGATAATTACACCCTTAAGCTGGGCTTAATAAAGATATGCTAGAATGAAAATGAAAGAAAGTGAATGAAAATGAAGCAAGATCAAAACAAAAAAACCATTACTTTAAGGCTTGATGAGTCCGTTTATGAGCAGTTTTTCAGCTTAGCTAAGCAGCAAAATCGAAGCATCTCTAATCTAATAGAAACTCTTGCGACAAATAAGCTGCAAGAAGATATGTTTACTGATGATTTCGAGACTTCAGAAATTCTTTCAAACCAAGAACTTCTAAAAAGCTTAAGACGAGGTAGCAAAGAAGCAAAATTGAAGAAAGGCAGATTCGCTGAATAAAAATTAATGGAAACACTTTTCAAAGTTTACGAAACAGAAGAGTTTCTAAATTGCCTTAAAAAAATAGGTTTTGAACAAATTAAAATTGAGAAAAAGTTGAAAAGCTTTGTTTACCCTCAACTCAAAATCAACCCCTTCTTTGGACTTAATATCAAAAAACTAAAAAATTACAATCCTGACACTTGGAGATATAGAGTTGGAAAATATAGATTATTTTATGAAGTAAATCTAGATGAAAAAATAATCTACATGACAGCTGCTGATCACAGGAAAGATTGCTATTAAGAATCCTTCTCTTAAGTTCCATCAGAGTGAGTCAATAGCTTTCTGCACTTGCTCTCTATCATCAAAATGAATAGTTCTATCAGCTAATATCTGATAATCTTCGTGCCCCTTACCAGCTATCACCACCACATCTTCTTTACTTGAGTTTAAAACAGCTTCTTTTATGGCTTGCTCTCTATCAGGAATGACTTTTGCATTTTCTAAATTTGGAATGCCAGACAAAATATCAGCAATGATCTGGTCAGGGTCTTCTGAGCGTGGATTATCCGATGTCACATAAAGGTAATCAGCAAGATCATAAGCGATCTTTGCCATTTTAGGTCTTTTAGTAATATCTCTATCACCACCACAGCCAAAAAGACAAATCAGCTTAGATCCTTCTTTAGTAATAGCCTGGGCGCCCCTTAAAATATTATCCAAACCATCAGGACTATGCGCGTAATCAACTATGCACATAGGGCTCTTCTCAGTTTTCAAAACTTCAAATCTTCCAGCAACTGGCGGCGTAGCTTCAAGAGCTTTTTTAATAGTTGCAATTTCTAAACCTTCTTCAAGGCAAGCAGCTATAGCAGCGAGACTATTATAAACATTAAAAAGACCGTTTAATTTCAAATTAAATCTAATAGGCTCAGACTTTAGTGACAGATTGGCATCACTAGCTTTGTCCTCACCAAGCTGAGGGAAAAGTTTAAATGCATTATGTGAAAGAACTAAATCAAAGCTTAATCCATTATCAGAAAAATCCAAATTTTCTGCCTTAAGATCAGCAGCGTTATTCACACCATAAGTTATAGTCCTGAGTTCTTTGGTTTTTGCGTATGATGCTGATAGAGCTGCTGTATGAAATCTTTCATAGTAGTCATCATCAACATTTAAGATCACTGCCTTCTCAACAAGATCAAAAATCCTAGCTTTAGCCTTAAAATAATGATCCATTGTTCTATGATAATCAAGATGATCCTGACTAAGATTAGTCACAATAACAGTTTTAAAATTAATAGCATCAACTCTAGCCTGATCCAAAGCATGAGAGCTAACTTCCATAGTCAAGGACTGGCAGCCTTTATCTAGCTGCTCTTTAAAGATTCTTTGAAGGTCAGTAGACTGAGGCGTCGTGTTGCCAAGATCCACATAATCACTTTTTATAGTTTCTCTAAAGCCTATTGTGCCTAAAGAAGCGCAGGGAGCTTTTGCTGATAATATATGCTGAATCAAATGTGAAACAGTAGTTTTACCATTTGTGCCAGTTATGCCAATTACACTTAAATGCTTGCTTGGCTCTCCATAAAAAAGAGAGGAAAGAAGAGCTAGCTCTGATCGAGTATCATCTACAAATAAAATTTCAAGCTCTGGCTTAGACTCTTTTAAAATTTTAATCTCATCAGAACTTAAAGCTCCATTTTCTAGAACTATTAGAGATGCACCAGAAGCGACAGCCTGGTCTATAAATTTATGACCATCAACTTTCTCGCCTTTAATACAAACAAATATATAGCCCTTTTTAACGGCTCTGGAGTCATAGCAGATACCTGAATATTTTTCAAGTTCTTGATGCAAATTTGTTTGGGTTTGTGTCATTTAAAACTAAGCCTACAATAGATTATATAGATTATATAGAATAATTGATGATTTTGCTTTATTTCGCCTCCAGAGCCAGGCCTAGAGATCCAATAAACGCTACAATAAAAAATACTTCTTTCATACGAGGCAGAAGGATTTAATTTTTATATTAACTGGGTAAGATAATAGTAATGACCACAATGATTGAAACACAAGAAATAGAAAGCAACAACACAAAAAAGAAATCAAAACAACTTAAAATCCTTCTTGTAGAGGATGAATCACAAATAGCAAGACTGATAGAGCTTGAATTAAATTACGAAGGTTACGAAGTATTAATAGCAAAAAATGGTATCGAGGGCATCAAGATGGCTAAAGACATCGCACCTGATCTTATACTTTTAGACTGCATGCTCCCTGAGCTGCAGGGCGAAGAGGTTTGCAAGCAACTACGTGAAGATGGGACTAACACTCCTATCATCATGCTTACAGCAAAAGATAGCTTAGAAGACAAGGTAAAGTGCCTGGATTATGGCGCTGATGATTACATCACAAAGCCTTTTGCAACTGAAGAGCTATTAGCTCGCATTAGAGCTGTGCTAAGACGCAAAAATGTTAAGCAAGAAGGTACTCTTGAATACAATGATCTATGGCTTGATCAGATGAACAGGCTAGCTAAAAGAACCGGCGAGGTTCTAGAGCTTAGATCAAAGGAATTTTCACTTTTAAGAGTCTTTATGATGCACCCAGAGCAGTACTTAAGTAGAGAGTTTCTATTTAACAAGGTATGGGGCTATGACTTTATCGGTGAAAGTAACGTGATCGAGGTTTATATCAGATACCTAAGATCTAAATTAAAAGAAAAGCAGCTTGGCAAGCTTATTCACACAAAACGCGGTGAGGGTTATATGCTGAAAGCTGGGCACGTTGAAGATCCTAAAAAAAAGAAATAATAGGCAATTAAAAATCACAACTAACTACGTTACACTCGCTTCTCAAACCTTCATTTACCTTTAGTAAACTCAGGTTCTCGTCGCATCGCAAGCCTTGTTATTTGCAATTTTTCAAATGCCTATCTCCAGCATAAATAAGCAAAGACAACAATGAAAGCATCAACAGCACCAAGCTAGTCACACTAGCTGCTGCAAAGTTTCCTATCATCAAACTATCAGTGCGCAATGGTTCTATCAAGAGTCTTAAAGCAGAATACATAGCTATATAACTTAGAAAAACCTGCATGGGTTTTAGTTTTTTTGAAAGATTAAAAAGTATAAAGAAGATCACTAAATTAGCCAGTGATTCATAAAGAAAAGTTGGGTGATGATAAGTCCCAGTATGACTTATATAAAGTTTCCAGGGCAGATTAGTAATTTTACCAAAAGCCTCTTCATTAAAGAAATTGCCCCATCTACCAATAGCTTGACCAAGAGGCACGACTATAGAAATTAGAGCTAATTTTTCTATATAACTATTTAGCCAGTCTTTTTTCTTTGAATTAAATTCAAAGATCATAGTACCTAAAATTGCGCCAATAAGCGCTCCCTGAATACTCTGCCCGCCTAACCAAATCTGAAAAGACTCTAATGGGTGATCTAAAAAATAATCAGCGTTTAATAAAACAAACCAAGTCCTCGCTCCTATCAAGCCAGTAATAATTGCGACAATCGCAAAATTAGATAAATCATTAGCTTCTATATTTTTATGTCTTGATTCAGCAATTTTGCTAGCGACATAAAGGCAAACAAGAAAAGCAAAGGCAGTCATAAGCCCGTACCAGCGAATAGTCAAAGGACCAATTGCTAATAATATTTCTCCTGGAGAAGCAAAGACCATTTAGGCAGTTTCCTTAGATTTATGCGGAGAACTAGAGTTCTCATCATAAACACCTTTTGTTATAAGTAAAACCTTTAAAGTTAAGATTAAAATCCAAATATCTAAAAATACATTATGGTTTTTGGCGTACCAAGCATCTAATTCCATACGCTTCTCGTATGGTATAGAATTACGCCCGTTTACTTGGGTCCAGCCGGTGATTCCAGGCTTAGCTTTTAGCTTCCACATATCTTCATCAGAAAAATGCTCTACTTGAACTGGCAAAGCTGGTCTGGGACCGACAACACTCATATCACCTAAAAGCACATTTAAAAGTTGTGGTGTTTCATCAAGGCTAGTTTTACGCAGATACTTACCAAGCTTCGTGATGCGATCATCCTCATCAGAATCAGCAAGCTTATTAGGATCAGCATCAGTGCGCATTGATCTAAATTTAAAACAAGTGAAATGCCTATTATCTTTCCCAACTCTAGTGTGATTATAAAAAACAGGACCAGGTGAGTCTAGCTTAATCATGATTCCTATAACTAGCCAGAAAGGCAAAATAAATAAAACCGCGAAAAATGCGATCCATATATCCATAATCCTTTTAATTAAATCGTTAAAAAGCCTCAACAAGCTAATTCTATAACATTTTTACTTAAACAGCAGCTTCTTCTCTGCAAGCAATCTCATCAAAGGCTTTAGACATAGGACCTTCAATCTTTTTAAAGAAATCATCGTTCACTTCAACTGACTTAAAAGTTTTGAATAATTGATCACAGTATTTTAAAAATTTAAAAAGTTCAGCCTTGGTCTTATCATCTTTATTTATCCACAATATTTTATTAATATCCGTTTCATTCAATTCTGAATTTTCTGGATTTTTAGACTCAGGGTATTCCACTTTTTTGTCATCAGTAGAAATTATAGTAATTAGAAAATTAAGTTTATCTTTTAGCTGTCCTTTTAAATCTTTAAGAAAAGATCTAAGTCTATCATTATCACCTTTATTAGGCATTCTATTGTCAGAAAGCACTACTAGATTAGTTTTCACATTATCTGCATCTTGATGTAATTCTTTTAAAAGTTTAACTCTAAAATCTTCTGGATTCTTTGCTTCTAAATAATCTATCTTAGTACCAGCGAAATAAGCCTGATTTTCGATTTGATCTTCACAAAGCGCAGAGTTAATAGCTCTTACTAAAGGGCTATCATCTATATTTGCTATTACTGTTCGTTCCCCCAACATAGAAGCATTATATTAACATATTAAAAAGCTGCCATAGAAAGGATTAGATAAAAACATTCTTAAGAGCGTTTTGTGTTACAGGAAAATCACTAGTCTCAAAAATACCCTGCTTTAAAAAGCCATCAATGCGGGGTTTCAGATCTATTGCCATGTCTATTTCAGCATTAGAGCCCTTTTCATAAGCCCCTATATTAATCAAATCTTCATTCTCTGTATATAGAGCCATAGAGTTACGAAGCGCTCCAGCAGCTTGCTGATGCTCTTCTGAGCAGATCTCTGTAAAGAGACGACTCACACTATTTAAAATATCAATTGATGGATAATGGTTTCTTGCTGCAATCTTTCTAGATAGAACTATGTGACCATCAAGCACACCACGAACGGTATCAGAGATAGGCTCATTCATATCATCACCCTCAACCAGCACGTTATAAAGAGCGGTTATGGAACCATCTTTAGATTTGCCTGCTCTTTCAAGCACGCGAGGTATTAAAGAAAAGACACTAGGTGTGTAACCTTTCATAGTAGGAGGCTCTCCTACAGCAAGCCCAACGTCTCTTGCTGCCATCGCCATTCGAGTAACACTATCAACCATAAGTAAAACTTTTTTACCTTGGTCTCTAAAATACTCAGCGATTGTTGTTGCTGTAAGTAAACATTTAAGACGCATCATAGCTGGTTGATCACCTGTAGCAATTACACAGACAGATTTTTTTACGCCCTCTTCGCCTAAACTTACTTCTATAAAATCCTGAACCTCACGGCCACGCTCACCAACTAGAGCTATCACATTAATATCAGCATCCGAATACCTGGCTATCATCCCCATCAGAGTCGATTTACCAACTCCAGTTCCAGCAAAGAGACCTACACGCTGCCCAACTCCTAAAGTCAAAGCGCCATCAATTGCACGCACTCCTGTTGGTAAAACATCATGAATGCGAGGTCTACCATAAGAGTCTGGTGCTCTTTGTTCAATTTCTCTATACTCCACATAATCAGGTCTAGGCTTATGATCCATAGGCTCACCTAAGGCATCTACAACTCTACCCAAAAGATCAGGACCAACTCCAACTCGAAGCGGGTGACCACTAGGATAAACTTTGCAGCCTTGATTAACTCCAGTACCTTCAACCAGTAAAAGTAAAAGACAAACATCACCTCTAAAACCAACAACTTCAGCAAGCTTCTCTTTCCCGCGATCAGTAACTACCGTGCAAAGCTCACCTACCATCGCGCCAGGCAACTGCGCTTCAAGAAGCAAACCAACTACCTTAGAAACATAACCACACCATTGACGAGTTTCTAAATCCTTAAGTGCAGTTTTACACTTTTCAGCAGTCTCTGAAACACCAGCTTTAAAATTTTCTATTAAAGTTTCTTTACTAATAACTTCACCATGAAAAACTCCATCATGATTTTCTTCATGAGCCTCGATTTGTTTTAAATCATCATCATGCAGCTCTTCTTCAAGAAGCGCTTCTTTATCATCAAGAGACATCTCTTGTTGATCTTCATTTAATAGATCTTCATTCATCTTTTACTAGTCTAAATGCTCTATATTAAGAGCGTATTATTATTAAGCCCAGAATTAACGTAAATACAGATATTAAAATTTAAAGCTTCTGGTTTAGATGATATTTCTTTAGAACGTTATTCATGATTCTATTTTTCAGTTCTATAAATTACTTTTTATTCAAAGCTAATTCAGCTGTTTTTTTATCAGTTTTAACTGGTCCAGCTTTAGGGTTAGCAGCTACTCTTTTATCTTCAGTTCTTATTGCAGAAGCTTTGCTAGCTTTAGCTGCTCTTTTTGCATTCCAAGTAGCTTTTAGTCTACTTACTGCACTTGCTTTTCTAGCTGTTTTAGCTTCAGAGCTTGGGCTAGTAGAGCCTAAAGCTGTTTTAGTTTTAGTTTTAGTTTTAGCTTCCTCTTTTGCTTTAGCTTCTTCTCTGTCCATTAGATTAACAATTTTTCCTGCAGTAGGCTTAGCCATAATACCTTCACCAACAGAATCTTCAAGAGCGTTCTTCAACTCTTTATTATCAACATCAGAAAGTTCAGTTCCTATTGTTCTTCCATATTTAACTGCATACGGTCTAAATATCTCAAATACTCTTGCTTCTCTTGCTGCAATAGATTTTTCATCTTTGCCTCTAGCTATAGCATCTGCTGTTTCTATAGGACCAGTTAGAGCGCCTAACTCATCACCAACTCTTTTGCCTTCTTTGATTTTTGCGTGCAATAAAGCTGACTTTTCTTTTTGTTCTTTAAGTGCTTTGTAATGATCTTGAAGTTTTTTATTTGACTCTTCTAGTTTTTTATTAGATTTTTCAACAACCTTATTCAAAGATTTGATAATCGGGTCATCTTCAACTCTAGTTGTTTTAACAGAAGTATTAGTCGGCTTTGGTGGATCAGCATGAACTGATGCTGGTAGTGCCATTGAGGCCAGTATAGGGAGCGCGTATTTCATTTTATTTATCGTATTTGACATGATATATACCTCCTGAATCTTTAATTAATATTTTAGCTCTTTTATCTAATAAATGTTCAGAACTTAATAATTGCCCAAATAGCTGGATTCCAGGGGCTTATCTTGATTTTCTGTGCATTTTTTCAAAATCAACTTCTTTGACTAGGTGAAAGCCTCTATTTATAAGTGTTTTGACTAGGTGTAATCACTCAAAGCCTTTCCTAGACCTTAACCTAAGATTGATTAGCTCGATAAGTACATATGTATTTAAGGAATGACAGGTATAAATCCACTAGAAAGCAATAAAACAAAGAATAATCCAAGTCTTAAAAAGCCTGGATTAGAAAGTGCTTTTAGCAAAAATACAGAAGATGGTCAAAAAGTCAAAGAAAGCCAAACTGCTAATGATAAATTAGATAAATCTTTAAACGAAAATAATGTAAATCAATCAAACTTAAATAAAAAAGTTGGTAGCGGCAATATGAATCTTAGCGAATTAGATTCTGAAAAACTTGTAAGTGATGGTGATACTAATCAAAAAGAAGTTAGAGCTAAGCCGATCAATATTGATGTTAAAGATCTATTTAATTCTAGAGCTCTAAGAAAAATCAAAGAAGCCTTTAGTTTCAAAGATGATAAGAGTGCATTAGATGCAATGCAAAAACTTTTTCATGAAGCCAAGAAAAATGGTGACTTAGGCAAAAGTCTATCAAAGCTCTATCCTAAAGTAGATAAAGGGATGTTAACAAAACTAGCAAGACCTTTCGCTGAATATCAAAAACTTGTCAAAGATCAAAAGCAAAGAAAAAATCTAGAAGTAAAAACTAAGCCGATAGAAACTGAAAACAAAGAAACAAAAACTGAAAACAAAGAACTCATTTCCACAAAACAAAAAACAGAAAGCATCCTAAAACTTTTAAAAGAAAATAAACTAGCTGACGCACAAAAGCAGCTTAAAGAGCTGGAGACCTCTTTAAGCTCTATGAAACCAGCACAGAGAGCTGAAATAGAAAAAACTCTTAAAGCTGATATGGGTAATATAGAAACTGGTTTATTAGACGAGGTTTCTAAAAAAGTTAAAGCCAAATTTGATGAAATTTTCTCAGAAAAATTTAGTGGTGTCTTTGCAAGTAAAAAAATAAATGACAGCCTTTACCAGCAGTTTAAAAAGGGGAATATTACTCTTGATCAGTTGAAGAATTATGGAAATTCAGATCCTAAGCTAGATAGTTCTAAAAAAATTCATACCATTTTGCTAGCAGATTTAACTGAAACTAATAAAACTAAAAATGACCCTGAAGTTCAAAAGTTAATCAAAGAACTAAAAGAAAAACTTGGGAAAGATCCAAGCCAAGCTGATCTCATTGGCGCTATGGCAAAAGATCCAGACAAACTTAAAGATGCAGTGGGTGACAAAGGCTTAATTGTTTTAGACGAAAGAAGCGCAGTTAAAGAAAATACTGAAGATATCTTAAAGACTATTGATAGGGTTAATAATTATAGCCCTGAAAAAGTAAGAACTTTAATTCAAGGGATTAAAGAAAAATTTGCAGCAATTGAGCAGATCCGAAGAAAGCAACTATCAAATGAAGAAAGAAAGATAGATGATAAACGTATCGAAGAAAAACGTTATCAAAAACAACAAAGCTCAGAAAAATCTGAAGATAAAGCTCAAAAGACTAAAGAAACAGCATTAAAAGAAGAAGTTGCTAAAACCACAAAAAACAATACCGCTGTTTCAGAGCTAGCTAGCAAGCTTGGTATACCAGCATCAGTACTATTAGCTTATGGAAGCGCTTCTTTCGCTAGTCTTTTAAATGGTGGCTTGATAGATTATAGTTTCTTGAAGTATTTAGGAGTGATGGATTCTGAGCTTAAAGATAATCCTAAATTTAGAGATGAAATTATTCAAAATATAAAATTAGGCAGAAGTGATATTCACTTAGACGATACTACTGTAGCTAAATATCCAGAGCTTTCTAGGTTCTTTAGCAAAAATGGATCTTCTTACATGCTAGATGGAGAAAAGTTATCCGAGATAAACTCACTAGATGAAAAGACTATGAGCGCTTTAGGAAGAACTCTAATAAACAGCAACTCTATCAGTAAAACTTTACTAGAGAAAATTAACGATCTAATCACTAAAGAAAATTCTAAAAAAAAAGACCTATCAGATCCTCAAAAGAATTTAGAATGGGTTTCATCTTTAAAAACTTCCTTCAAAAGTTCTAGTCCAGTTAAGTTAAAGATTTAAAAATCATCTATACCAAGAATGGCTAGTGGATTGCCACGCCACTTCGTGGCTCGCAATGACAGCTCGTCATCACGAGCGAAGCGAAGTGATCCATGGATTGCTTCACTGCGTTCGCAATGACCTGGGAGCAAGGCGACGAAGTGATCCATCTCCCTCAAAAAATTATTATTAATAAAAATTAATTCTGGAACATTTTTCACTTAAAGCTAGTCTGAGATTTGCTTTGATGCGAATTTTACAATTTTGCAATACATTAGGGAAAACCCTAGTCCTTGACTGCTTTACAAATTATAAAGAAAACCTTTAGAGTAAAATATGATTCATGAAACGTAATGTGAGAGGCATAATTATTCCATTCCAGCTTTTTGTTCTGACGGTGGGGATAGGCGCTGCAATAGCCATGGTGAGCACCGCTGGAAATTTTAGTTCCTTTCATAAAACCGCAACGAATT
>CAYGPN010000004.1:0-158480 GCA_964352085.1 uncultured Gammaproteobacteria bacterium
TTCACTTTTCATTAAAGCTTAGTGAGTGCTATCTCTTAGCCAGTCAAGAATAGAATAAACAGTAGCTTGTCTATTTGCTCTTCCGATACTATCAGTCAGAGGAATATCTTTAGGGCAAGCTTTTACGCACTCTTGAGCGTTACCGCAATCATTAAGACCGTTATCGATTAAAGCTTCTGTTCTCTCATCTTTAAGGCTCTCACCTAGTGGGTGACTATTAAATAGCATTACTTGAGAAATTGCTTGTGGTCCGATAAATAAATTATCGTTTGTCCACTGCGGGCAAGCTTCTAAACAACAACCGCAAGTCATACAGCGACTAAGCGTGTAGTTTTCTTCTTGGATTTTCTGTGAAACGCGCGGTCCAGGACCAAGATCATAAGTACCATCTAGCTGTATCCATGCTTTCACATCTTTTAAATTTTCAAACATCTTAGAACGATCAACCACTAAATCTCTTTGAGTTGGAAACTTAGACATTGGCTCGATAGTAAGTGGAGTGCTTAAGTTTTTTACAAGTGCTGTGCAAGCTTGCTGAACTTTCCCGTTGATTACCATTGTGCAACTGCCGCAAACTTCCTCTAGGCAAGCAGAGTCAAATGACACTGGACTAGTTTCTTTACCTTTACAAGTTTTAGGAAAAGCTTGGATTTCTTGAAGAACACTAATCACATTAAGACCAGCTCTATTCTCTATCTCAAAAGACTCCCAATAAGGCTTAGATTCAGGGCAATCTTGTCTTTTGATTTTAATTTTTAGCGTTTTTTCTGCTGTTGTCATGATACATCTTAGATTTTATCACTTAAAAAAAGATCGGTCTCTTCTTTCAAGTATTTGAATATTTTATACCCTTAAATGCAATAGAATGATGTTTATATTCACTAAACGGGAAAGAAATATTCAGTGTAAATATGCATAGCTGCCATGGGAAAAGCAAAAAAGAAAATTGAAAAGAAAAAAAAGAAAGCGGCTGGCGGCGCTCAAACTTCTAGTGGAAAAGCGACGGTTGCTGTAAACCGTAAAGCAGGTTTTGATTACAAATTAAAAGAAGATATAGTTGCGGGCATTCAATTAACTGGAACCGAAGTTAAATCAGTGCGTAATGGTCAAGTAAATCTTAAAGGTGCTTTTGTAAGAATTATAAAAGACGAGGCTTTTTTATTTGGCTGCCATATCTCTGAGTATAAACATGGCAACATCCATAATCACAAACCTGATCGTGAGCGTAAACTTCTTTTACATAAAAAAGAAATAGAGTGGCTAGAGTCTGAAGTTAAATTAAAAAATTTAACTATAGTCCCCACCAAAGTTTTCTTCAAGAAGAACTGGGCTAAAGTGAAGCTGGCTCTAGGCGAAGGTAAGAAGAAGTCTGATAAACGTACTGATCTTAAGAGGAAGGATCAGCAAAGAGAGATAGATCAGGCATTAAAGAGATATAACGGTTAATTTAAGCTCTAATGCTAAAATCACTAGCGAGGCGAAAGATGCCTTGAAAGGTTTAATTTATGACAGCCACATTAGAACAAACAGAGCAAGGAAAAACTATGAAAAGACTTAAAGATAAGGTAGCTATTATTACTGGCGGAACGCGCGGTATTGGTAAAGGGATTGCAAGATCATTTGCTAAAGAAGGCGCAAAGGTAATTATCACTGGGCGTGGTGACACGCATGCTGCTGAAGCAGAGCTTAACTCTGAGCTTGGAGCTGATGATGGCGAAGTTAAATATTATAAATGTGATGTTGGTGATGCTGAAGCTGTTGGTGCTTTTATAAAGCAGGTGATAGCTGACTTTGAAAAGATTGATGTTCTTGTAAACAATGCTGGAATTACAGCTGATAACCTTTATGCTCGCATGAAAGATGATGAGTGGAATAAAGTAATCGACACAAATTTAAACTCACTTTTTTATATTTGCCAGCCGGTTGTGCGCGCAATGTCTAAAGCAAGACAAGGTTCTATTATTAATATGAGTAGTGTAGTTGGTGTTCACGGTAACCCTGGACAAGTTAACTACTCAACTTCTAAAGCTGGGATGATTGGTTTTACTAAATCTCTAGCTAAGGAATATGGCCGCAGAGGAATTACAGTAAATGCAATTGCTCCTGGATTTATTCGCACAGAGATGACAGATGAATTACCTGAAGAAACACAGAAAGGCTATGTAGCTCATATACCTCTTGGTGATTTCGGGACTGTTGATGATATCGCTGAATTAGCGCTATTTCTAGCTAGTGGCGGTAAGTACATTACTGGTCAAGTAATACAGGTTGATGGTGGTTTGTTTATGTAGTATTCTTTGTAGCCGAGACAAAGACTTGGCTATTGAAATACAATAATAAACAAGGATTTTAAAAAGGAAAAAAGGAAATGAAAACAGCTATGACTAAAGATGACGCGTTAGCAAAAATCAGAAAAGTTGTTGCAGCACAACTAAGTGTTGATGAAGCAGAAGTGAAAGAAGACGCTAGCTTCACAGCAGATCTAGGAGCAGATTCTCTAGATACAGTTGAGCTTGTAATGGCATTTGAAGATGAGTTTGGAGTGGAAATTCCAGATGAGGATGCTGAAAAGATCCAAACAGTTGGAAATGCTGTTGAATACTTAGTAGCTAAAGCTGAGTAGTTCTTCAAGGTTTTAAACTAAAGCTCAGATGGCTCACCAGCTGTCTGAGCTTTTTTATTGTTAGTCATCACGAGCGAAGCTGTCATTGCGAGCCCAAAGGGCGCGGCAATCCAGTGGATTGCTTCACTTCGTTCGCAATGACAGTTTTCGCTTGCAATGACAGTTTTCGCTTGCAATGACGAGTGCAATGACAAATTGCTAAAATATAGCCTATGCCTGAAACACAGACTAGAACTAAATCAGAAGAGCTTTTTGCAAAAGCAAAAGACTTAATGCCAGGTGGTGTTAACTCACCAGTGCGTGCATTTAAATCTGTAGGTGGAAGTCCTATATTTATAAAATCTGCTAAAGGCTCAAAGATTTATGACGTCGATGGTAAAGAATATATTGATTACATCGGCTCTTGGGGTCCAATGATTTTAGGGCATGCTGATGATGATATAGAAGCTAATCTTATTACAGCTATTAAAAACGGAACTAGCTTTGGGACACCAACAGAAATAGAAAACGAAATGGCAGAAGAAGTAATTAAGCTAGTGCCATCTATAGAAATGGTGCGCATGGTTAATTCTGGTACTGAAGCGGTTTTAAGTGCGATTCGTTTGGCTAGAGCTTATACTAAGCGCCCTAAGATTTTAAAATTCTCTGGCTGTTATCATGGTCACGCCGACTCGATGCTAGTGCAAGCTGGCTCAGGGGTAGCGACTCTAGGTTTACCTGATAGTCCTGGTGTTACTGCTGATGCAGCTAAAAATACTATTACAGTTCCTTTTAATGATAAAGAAGCTTTAAGAGAGGCTTTTAAAACTTGCAATTCTCATGCTGGAAAAGAGTGTGATAATGCTAGCTGTTCTATTGCTGCTCTAATACTTGAGCCAGTTATAGGCAATGCTGGATTGATTTTGCCAGAGCCTGGATACTTAGAGTTTTTAAGAGAGCTAACTAAAGAGTATGGAGTGCTTTTAATTTTTGATGAAGTGATGACTGGCTTTAGAGTGGCGCTTGGTGGCGCTCAAGAATATTTTAATATCGAGCCAGATCTAACTACTCTTGGAAAGATAATTGGTGGCGGGCTTCCAGTGGGCGCTTATGGTGGACGTAGAGAAATAATGGAGATGGTAGCTCCTGCTGGTCCCATGTATCAAGCTGGAACTCTTTCAGGAAACCCACTAGCTATGACGGCTGGTTTGACTTGCCTGAAGAAAATTCAAGAGCCTGGTTTTTATGATGAGCTAGATAAAAAATCTAAATATCTAATAGATGGGATGAAAGCTGCGAGCAAGGAAGTTCCAATGCAGTTTAGTCATTTAGGTGGAATGTTTGGATTTTTCTTTAGTGCTGAAAAAGTGAAGAATTATGAAGATGCTAAAAACGCTGATCTAGACTTCTTTAAAAAATACTATGCTGCAATGCTGGATGAAGGGATCTATCTAGCGCCTTCAGCTTTTGAGGCTGGCTTTATGAGCGCAGCTCATAGCTATGAAGATCTAGATAAAACTATAGAAGCGCATAAGAAAGTGCTTGAAAAACTCTTTTAAGCTGTATTTTGTGATTAATTTGAATTATTAAGAGGCTATTAGTAAAAGCCTAGTCTAGTGGGTTTAAATATTAAAAAGCTTAGGTGTGAACCCTTAAGAAAATTTATATTTGAGGTAAATACCCATAAAAATATAAAGGAATTTAACATTTTATAAATTGCGTGATACAAATATAGTTGTACAAATTTCTAGGGGAAGATTAAATGGTATCAATCAATGACAGTAATAGAGCAAGTTCAGGAGCTAATCCAGCTAATGGTATTAGAGCTCGAGTTAGAGCTGAATTTAGCTTATTAAGTGACAGACAGAAATCAAATACAGTTCGTGTTGGAAATCAAATCCTCAGTCTTCAAGAAATTTTTGATACTGGATTGAGTAGATTGACTTTGCCTGGGCAAATCGAATCTGGAAAAACAATTTTAGAAGCACTTGTAAACTTCATTGAATGGAAAGGCGGAAGTGATAATAGTCGAGCCTGGAATTTTGGTAACGATCGCACAAATCCAGTTTTAGTTTTTAACACTGAGCATTCAAGGATTGAACCAACTATACTAAGTCCAATTGATCTTAACGCTGATCCCGCTGCTCAAACAATTAGGCTTGAAGACTCACCTAGGCAAAACAATGATGAAGCTACTGAGCTTGCTACTAAACTTGTTAAAGCATGGGTAAAGGTTGGAGCTCTAAGCCATCAAACTAAAATAAAGATTGGCGAAATGTCAGAGTCGACATTAGCAGATCGTTTTCAATGGTTATATAGAAAATTTTCTAACCCTGCTGTATTTAATCGTTATGATGCAGATACTAGAAATAACCTTTTAAGCATAGGTCGTGACTACGCTAAATTTTTAAATCAATACTCTATAAAGATTAACCGTGGAGATTTTTCTGAGGATTTAATTAAATATGATCTTGAGCGTAAATTTAGAAAAATGGATAGTTCAGGTAGTATTTCTGAGCTTCCTTTAAATGCTGAACCAAACCTTAGACCTGCTCCCCTGCCACCTCACCCAAGTACTCTTGATTTAAGTGAATTGTTAGATGCAAATCAAACTAATAGATCTGCTGCTCAAAGAACTTTAGTAGCTGGAGATTTGATGAGTGAGCTGAGTGCAGAGTTAAGATCAGCTTTAGATACAAGATCTGGTGAATTGCTTTTAGGCGAAGAGCCAGGTCAATTCACAAGTGCGCTTGATAGCCTTATAGCTTTAAGCCCGCAAGAAGCTAGGTTGGATCAGACTATTAAAGCAGAGATTGAGGGTATGCAAATCGAATCTACAACTGTAAGAGGCTTTTTAGCTACTCTTGTTGATTCACTTGGTATTCCCGATTCGGGTTCTAGTTCAGGATCAAGCATCTCAAGAATGCTAATTAATGATCAGTTGCAACTGGATAGAGTCAAGGCTGCTGCTAGAAAGTTTATTATTGATTTGAATAATTATGTTAGCCAAAGTGGTTCAAGATTGTCTGGAGGCAGTATTCCAGCAGTTTATGTCGCAGATGAAATTCAATATTCAACTGCTGCTGGTTTTACTTTAGTTAGAAGTGAAGAGTTAATTAGCGCCCTAGATAATTTAGTTCAAAGAGAAGATAGAAATATTGGGCATGATGTATTTTTTGCTGATCGCCGAACAAATCAACTAATAGCATTCTCTACTATTGATCAAGTTTTTGATTATTTTGTGGGGCAAGAAGATCAATCAGGAGTTGCTAATTTTCTTATAGCTTTATCTAATAGAGTTGATGAATTAGAGCAACGTGATGAGCATGGTGGTCATTTGACAGCTAGATCTTTAGGTTCATACTTTGATAGCAATAGTAGTTTGCGAGTTTTTCAGGAATTGCCTAAAATGTCAGTCTTTGAAGGGCAAATAGTCTTTGAAGGGCAAGAAGGTTATTCTGAAGAAAATAAATTAAGGTTTATGGATAGAGTTAAATACTCCAGACTTTTACATAGAGCATATTTGATGAACCCACGCACCAGTCATCAAACACCACTAGATTTAATGCTAGAAGGTGATGATAATGAGGCTGATAGAGAAGAGCTTGGTGAGGCAATTAAGTTTTTAATTAATAGAAACGAAGCTTCTATAGATCAAGAAATAATTTTTAAAGATCAATCATTTGATGAAGAAATTAAATTTAAAGACTTAAACATGCTTTATATGACTTTGTTACATACTGGTATAAGATATGACGAAGCTGGTCAAAAAACTGCGATTTCTAAGTTCCTAATTGATCTGGGCAGATACATACAAAGAAAAGATGCGCAGAATTCACTTGATGTACATTTAGGTCTTGGGCAAGAAATGAATATTGATGATTTGCTTGATGACACTATTATTAATGCTGAACTTTTGCACTATAGAGATGGAGTTTTCTCAATAGATAGCGAGATTGATGAAGGTTTTATAGACGAAATCCCATGGAACCATGCAAGGCTTAATGTTCCAGATAATGGTCTCCAAGCACCAGCTCAAAGAGCTCGCATGGGAAATTTCACAACAGCATTGCCAGCTCAGTACATTTTAGGTGATAGACATTTTGAACCAAGAGGCAGTGCTTCTGCTGGCAGCAATGGTGACCTTAGCCTTGGGAATCTGACTTATTCAAGAGCTAATGCTTTACTTTCTCGTTTGAGGGATACTAATTTACACCAGAATTTAATTTTCTTTGATCAAGAAAATGAAAGATATAAAGAATTTAATCCTAGACAGACAATAGGTGATGTTCTAGATTATGTGGCTGATCGAAGAGATCAAAGAGATATCAAAGCTTTCATTCTTGCTATTGCTTATAGCAATCAAAGATACGGTGACGGTATTGGGCGTGATCAAGCGCTTCTTACTTTTGATGGTGGTGATGAAAATTTGCATGCTCCAAGAAATTATGTCTTCGGGATAGAAGATAATAATGATTACCTAACTAAAGTTAGCAATGATGGGATGGCATGGCTTAGAGCTAATCTGGATAGTGATAGCGCGCATGAAGACGATCTAGAAAATACCATTCCTCCAATGTCTCGTGAGGATTTCCTTAGAGAAAGCAATCAAAGGGGTGCTTTAAATATTAGAGTTAGCCCAAGAAGTGCTAGTGAAGAAATTAGAAGCGAAAGTCAAAGACCATCTATTGTTCTTAGACCAAGAGGAGCTCAGCCAGGTGCGTCTAGAAGTTTTGCTTTTTCACCTGAATCACCTTCTGCTTCTGATTCAATAAGTTCATCAGGCTTTGTTGATCTTCATAGCTTGGCTGAAACTAAAAGAGAAGTTAAAAAACTTTTAAATGCTTTGATTAGTTTTAAAGAGCCTGAATCAAATGAAAGGGTTGGGCAAATTAGAGCTGCTGTAGAAAATAACAGAATCTCAGATGAAGATATAAACCTTACTGCAATGGAAGAAGCTAATCTTCGTAGAGCATTTTCAAATAGAGCTAGTAGTCCTAATAGACGTCCTTTCAATATTAATCACACAATTGTTGATATGAGTATTAATGAATTTTATGGAAATTCTAGACAAGAGTCAGGGAATGTAGTTAATTCAAATTATATTGAAGGCATATTAGAGTCTTTTGAATATAGAGCTGGCTACCAAAGAGAATTAGAGCAAGCTAGGCTTGAAAGGAATCAAGATCTTATTTCAGAGAAAGAGGCATCTATATTTGAGATAGATAGTTTGTGGAATCCTGATAATGGGACATTTAATCCAGAGCAAGCAAACATAATTAGGATAATAAGAAAAATAACAGATAATTTAAGTAATAAAGAATGGAGAATGACTGGTCTTATAGAGATCTTGAAAAGAAAGTATAGTCAAGTAGCTCAGCAATCAGCTTGGAGATCGCAGAGAATGCATCTTGAAGGTGGTAGAAGAGTTGATTTAAATAATGTTAGAAATTCTTTTGTGAACTATGGCGCGCATGTGAAAATCAATAATGATGCTAATCTTGATGGTCAAAATGCTCTAAAACAATTAAAAGAAATAGCTAAAACGGGTATTGGAGCAAAAGCTTTTTATGAATCTTTAGAAGAGGAAATTTATCCTGCGATGAATAGATATAATCGCCCTCCGCGTAATAATAGATCTAGAGGAGCTTATAACGTAAATGAAGGTCATGTTTTAGATAAGCTAGCAAACTCTTTAGGTAGAGATTTTCAGAGACTTAAGATCTCTAAAGCTCTCTTTAAAAATATAGACGAGCTTAAAGATAAAAGATTGAGAAGAGGTCCAAGCTTTAATGAGCTTCGATTAGATCTTCCTGTTCTAAGAGATTTGTGCGAAAGCATGAATGTTCAAATAATCTTGGATGATGTTTTAAAAGAAGTTTATAGAACAGAAAGCACTGCTTTAGCAAATGTGACGATTAATAACCAAACGATTAGAAATTCAGAAGACTTTGTTAGAGTTCTTGGTGATTTGCTTGAATCTGGGCCAGTAGCTGGTCAAGGTTTTGGTGATTCCATTGCTTTCTAAACTTCTTTTATCCTGAGACTGCAAGATTTCCATAAAAATGGGAAAATAGTCTCTATGTCCAAATTAACAAAAATTGGAATATTAGGATGCGGGACTGTGGGTTCTGGTTTGGTTAATCTTTTACCGGCTTACCCGGGTATTCATATTGAAAAGATTTTTGTAAAGAATGCAGCGAAAGACCGTGGTTTAACTAACCCTAATTTAAATGGCACTACTTTTACTACTAATATAGATGATGTTTTAGAGAATCCAGAGATAGATATCGTGGTTGAAGTGATGGGTGGCGTTGATGGCACAAAGCCAATCTTGCTCAAGGCTTTAGAGAATGGTAAAAATATAGTGACTGCTAATAAAGATCTTCTAGCTATTGAAGGCGAGGAGCTTTTTGAAAAAGCAAAGCAAAAAAATCTAACAATCCAATACGAAGCTGCTGTTGCTGGTGGTATTCCTATCATCAATACTCTTAAACAAAGCCTACGTGGAAATAAAATAAACAGACTTTTTGGAATTATTAATGGAACCACTAACTACATGCTTACTGCTATGGAACGTGAGGGGGTGTCTTTTGATGATATATTGAAACGCGCTCAGGATCTTGGTTACGCAGAGTCAGATCCGACTAGTGACGTGGAGGGTCATGATGCTAAATATAAAATTGCGATTTTAGCTTCTATAATTTCAGGCAAACGCGTGGATATTTCTAAAGTTTTTTGTGAAGGTATTCGTAATGTTTCACTTAACGATATTAAATCAGCTGCTAAAAGAAATTATCGTATAAAACTTTTAGGAATAGCTGATAATTCTGAAAAGAAATTAGACATTCGCGTGCATCCAGTGATGGTGCCGCTTGATAATCCACTAGCTTCTGTGCATGGCGCTGATAACGCAATCCTTGTGCATGGTGATGCTGTTGGTGAACTGACTTTAATTGGGAAAGGTGCTGGATCATTGCCTACAGCAAGTTCTGTTTTAGGTGATGTGCTTATGATCGCTTCTCAAATTAATAGCTCCTCAGAGCCAAACCCTCAGCAAGTTTGCGAGCACTCAGCTTATGCTGAAATTAAAGATATAAAAGAAGTAAAAAACGGTTTTTATGTCAGAATTTCTATGTTCGATAGAGTGGGTGTGCTTAGAGATCTTGGTGAGATCACATCGAAGCACAGCGCTAATGTGAGATTTATTGATCAATACGATGCTAAAAATGGAGAAGCTTTAGCTGATTTCATCGTTACTCCAATAGTCGAGAAAGATATGCAAGGCGTTATTGCTGATTTAAAGAAGCTGGAGTCAATTAAAGAAATCCAGAGTGTGATTAGAGTTTTAGATTAGTATTACGTAAAACAAAGTTGTTTTTATTATAATTTTACTAGAGTTTTTTGTATTTATAAAATATAATTAGTCACTGTTCTGCTCTAACAGGGAAAAATATATGAAGGCAATGACTGAATCTAAAGCTAAAGACAGCGAAAAGAAAAGCGAAACTAAAGTTTCGGCTAAAGCTGCGCAAAAAGAAACGGAACTAAAAAGACCGTTTAAATTAAAAAGAACTCATTTATCTGGGTCTTTAAATGAAGGCAGTATAAATGATGAAGTTGTGGTTTCTGGTTGGGTGGATACTAGACGTGATCTTGGAGGGATTGTTTTTATTGAGCTTCGTGATCATTCTGGAAATATTCAGCTTGTTTCTGACCCACAAAAAAACCCTGAGGTTCATGATGATTTCCAAAAGTTACGCAGTGAGTACGTAATTGCTGTTCGCGGACCTGTGACTGTTAGACCTGAAGGCTCTGAGAACACAGCGCATAAATCTGGGGCAATAGAAATTTACCCTAATGAAATTGAAATTTTAAACTCTTCAGTAGCTCTACCTTTCCAAGTATCGCTTGCTGATGAAGTGAATGAAGACCTTAGACTTAAATATAGATATCTTGAGCTGAGAAATGATGATAAACGCAAGCATCTTTTAAATCGTCATAAAATTGTGCATGCAATTCGCCACTATTTAGACTCACAAGGTTTCACTGATATTGAGACACCTATTCTATCTAAATCAACTCCAGAGGGCGCTCGCGATTATTTAGTGCCAAGTAGAGTTCACCCAAATAGTTTTTACGCGCTTCCGCAATCGCCTCAAATTTATAAGCAACTTTTGATGATGAGTGGTTTTCCTAAGTACTATCAAGTCGCAAGATGTTTTAGAGATGAGGATCTTCGTGCTGATAGACAACCAGAATTTACTCAAATTGATATCGAGATGAGTTTCGTTGATCAAGAAGATATTATGGAAAATACTGAAGGGCTTATTGTTTCAGCTTTTGAATCAGTTGGCACTAAAGTAGAAGCACCTTTCACTCGCATCACATATGATGACGCGATGAATAAATATGGCTGTGATAGACCTGATCTTAGATTTGGAATGCAATTGCATGATCTTTCTGAATTAATGGCAGGGTCTGGCTTTAAAGCTTTTGCTACTGTTGCTCAAAAAGGTGGAGTTGTAAAAGCAATTAACTTTAAAGGCGGCGCTAAAGTGAGTCGTAAAGAGTTAGATGATCTTAGAGATCTTGCGATGACTAAAGATTATGGTGCTAAAGGTCTAGCTTGGATTAGTTATAAAGAAGATGGTGAGCTTAATTCACCAATCTCTAAATTCTTTACAGATGAAGAACTAGCAGCTATTAAAGAAAAATGTGAAGTAGAGAATGGCGATGTTTTATTCTTCGTTGCTGATAAAGCGGCGCTTACTCATCATGTTCTAGGGAAACTTAGACTTCATATCGCTGAGCAATATGATTTGATTCCTAAGAATTCACACTCACTGACTTGGGTAGTTGATTTTCCTATGTTTGACTATGATGAAAAAACTAAGCGTTATAAAGCTTGTCACCATCCATTTACAATGCCAGTTTTAGAGGATTTGGATAAATTGGAAACTGACCCTGCTGCTGTAAAAACATACGCTTACGATATTGTTTATAACGGTGTTGAGCTTGGTGGTGGGTCAGTTCGTATTCATGACACTAAAATTCAAGCAAGAATTTTTAAAGCACTAGGTATCTCACCAGAGAAAGCTAAAGAGCGTTTTGGATTTTTACTTGAAGCTTTAGAAATGGGCGCGCCTCCACATGGTGGTATCGCACTTGGTTTGGATAGAATGGTGATGTTACTTTCAGGCACGCCTAGTATTAGAGATGTGATTGCATTTCCTAAAAACCAAACAGCTTCATGTCCTCTAAGCTCAGCTCCAAGTGAGATTGATAATGAGCAGCTTGAAGAGCTTTATCTGAAGCTTGTTGAGCCAGAAGAAGATTAAAAAGGATCGGGGGATCAAATGAAAAATTTAAAATACTCAGCACCTTTTTTAATGGCTTTAGCTTCTTGCTCAAGTGCACCTGAAACTGTCGAAATAGCATCTGTAAAAAAGCTAAACACTAAGCTTCCTGCTAAGCGACTTCAAGCAACAAGTCAAGAAGCTAAGCCTAGCTCAAAGGAAGATAGAGTCTTAGCTGAAAATATGCTCAAAGAAGAGATTTTGCCTCGTCGAAGTAATTGGAAACGTGACTATCTAAGATATAAAGCTGTTGAAGCTGATAGAGCAAAAAGATGGTCAAAGTTTAATAAAATTTTGGAGAGCTATTTAGAGTTAAGCCAGAAAAATGCCAGATTAAAATACCCAAATTATTTAGTGCGTGAGAATATTTCTGAAATTAAAAGACTTACTGTAAAAAGCCTTGGTCTAATAAATAAACTTTTAGAAGAGATAGATAGCCTATTGGCCAAACCCTTAAATCTTGGTGAGCAAAGAAAACTTGAGCGACTTAAAAGAGATCATCTTCTTATTAAAAAAAGGCTTAAACAAGACATTAAAAACCCAGCCCGTCATTACTAATTGCTTCTTGAATTTAGTCTTAATTTCAGCATTTTAGAGCAATTGTAATACGGATTGATCCTAAAATCTATTCAAATAGACTCTGAAACCCCCTAATTTAAGGCTTTCTCAAGAAATTTTTAATGTAAGCTTTATACTAAATTTGCTATGATTTACGCTTTGACTGGCAATTATAGAGGTCAGGAGTAATAACAATGAGTAACTTAATTAAATTCGTAGAAGATAAACACTTAAAAAAGAAAGCACCAAAGTTTGATGTTGGTGACACTGTAACTGTAAAAGTGCTTATTCGTGAGGGTAAGAAAGAAAGAATCCAGGCCTTTGAAGGTGTTGTGATTGGTATGAGTGGCGGTAGTGTCAACAGATCTTTCATTGTTAGAAGAGTATTCCAAGGAATTGGTGTAGAGAGAACATTCATGCTTCACTCGCCAAAAGTACAAGACGTTAAAGTTATTCGTTCTGGTAAAACGCGTCGCGCGAAACTTTACTTCCTTAGAGAAAGAATTGGTTCTAAAGCATCTAGACTTCAGGAAGACGCAGCTAAAACAGCTCAAAAATTCCAAGAAGCAGCTGTTGAGAAAGCAAAAGCTGTTGAGGAAGAAAAAATTAGAGTTGCTGCAAAGCTTAAAGCTGATGAAGAAGCTAAGAAAGCTGCTGAAGCAGAAGCTAAAGCTAAGGCCACTGAAGAAGCTAAGGCTGAGCCTGAAGCTGAAAAAAAAGACTAGTTTAGACTAGAGATTAAAGCGTAAAGCAATTTAAAATATTAGTTATGTTAAAAAACAAAGCAGTAATTGGTGTATTAGTTTTTGCATTGCTGGCGTTAGGAGTTACAAGCGCTCAAGCATTGTTTGGACTAGGCAAAAAAGAGGGAAAAGCATTGAAAGCAGAAACAACAAAAGAAGTAGATAGTAAGAACGCAGTGAAAGAAACTTTAGTTTTGATGAGTACTGATAAAGGTGATATTAAAATCAAGCTGTTTGATGATATCGCTCCTGTTACTTCTGGAAATTTTAGAGATTTAGTTGAAAAGAAATTTTATAACGGATTAAACTTCCACAGATTGATCTCGAATTTCATGGTTCAAGGTGGTTGCCCGAATGGTAACGGTACTGGAAACTATGTAGATCCTAAAACTAAGAAAACTAGATATGTACCTTTTGAGTATCCTGCTGAAGATCTTAGTGCTGAGCAAAAAGACTTACTTAAAAATAAACGTGGTCGTTTAGCAATGGCTAGAACAAATGATCCTAATACTGCAAGCTCGCAGTTCTTTATTAACTTAGTTGATAACTCTTTCCTTGATAGCAAACCTGGCAAAGCTGGTTATGCTGTTTTTGGTGAAGTTGTTGAAGGTATGCAGATTGTTGAAAAAATTATGTCAGAAAACGTTCCTCCGTTTCCTGGATCAGATGGTACTAGCAACCCTGTGAAAATTAAAAACGTAGAACTTATCTAAGTTGTTTACTGGACTTATAGAAGAAAAAGGAAAGGTGCTCTCTTTAAATCAGGAGGGCACTAATCTTCATATAGAGATTGGCGCTAAGAAAATCCTTTCTGACGCTAGCATTGGAGATAGCATAGCTGTTGATGGTGCTTGTCTTACTGTTACAGAAATTTTGGGGCATGATGGAAATGCTTCAGAGAAGAAACTAGAGTCTGTAAAAGATCCATTCAGTTTTAAAGTTACAGCTATAGATGAAACGCTTGGCTTAACCACGCTTAGACATTTGCAAGTAGGCACGCCAGTGAACCTGGAAAGGTGCGTGAGCCTTGCTGATAGACTGGGCGGGCACATAGTCTCTGGGCATGTTGATGGTATAGGAACGATTCAAGATATAAAAGATTTGGATGGTTCAAAAGAATTTTACATAGAGGTCCCGCGTGATCTTGGCAGATACATTATCCATAAAGGATCAATAGCAGTTTCAGGAATTAGCCTGACCGTTGCTTTTATAGACCATGATGGTAGCCGCGTTAAAGCTAAGGCTGGCTCGGATTATATAGTTTTCTCAGTAGCAATTATCCCTAAGACGCTTGAAGCAACGACACTTGGTGATCTCACTTTTGGTGATGAAGTGAATATTGAAGTTGATCAAGTGGCTAAGTACATAGAAAATTTTGGCTTATATAAAAATACAAAATGAAATGTCACACGGTGCCAGGGCTAATTTTGTGACATTTTAGATAAAAAAAAGAGCCCCCGAAGGAGCTCTTTTGAAATGTCAATCACCACAGCCCTGCGGGCTTCGTGGTGACGGGGATTACATGCCCATGCCCATTCCAGGAGCGCCTGCAGGCATACCTGCTGCTGCATCTGCTTCAGGAATATCAACGATGACAGCATCAGTAAGAAGGATTTGACCTGCTATTGAAGCTGCGTTTTGAAGTGATGTACGAGACACTTTAGTAGGGTCTACAATACCAGCTTCAAACATATCAACGTACTGTCCAACAGCGGCATTGAAGCCAATGTTATCTTTCTCGTTAAGAACACGCTCTACAACTACCTCACCAGAGATTCCCGCATTTTTCGCGATCTGGTAAGTAAGTTTACGAAGTGATTGAGTGATGATTTCTGCACCTAATCTTTCAGCACCTTCAAATTCAGAAAGTCTAGCTTCTAATTTTTTAGATGCTTTAAGTTGAGAAGTTCCTCCGCCAGGAACGATACCTTCTTCAACTGCTGCGCGAGTTGCGTTAAGAGCATCTTCAAGTCTAAGTTTACGATCTTTAAGTTCAGCTTCAGTAGGAGCTCCAACTTTAATTACCGCAACACCACCAGAAAGCTTCGCTTTACGTTCTTGAAGTTTCTCTTTATCGTAGTCTGAATCAGTTTCTGACATTTGAGCATCGATTTGCTTAATTCTTGCTTCAACAGCATCTTTAGTAGAATCTAAAGCAACAAGTACAGTTTTATCTTTAGAGATAATTGCTTTTCTTGCTTTACCAAGCTGATCAATAGTAGTGTCAGCAAGCTTCATACCAGTCTCTTCAGTGACTACTTGTGAGCCAACTAAAGTTGCGATATCTTGAAGCATTGCTTTGCGTCTATCACCAAAACCTGGAGCTTTAACAGCAGCACATTTAAGTACTTGTCTTAGGTTATTGATTACAAGAGCAGCAAGAGCCTCGCCTTCAATATCTTCAGCTAAAAGAAGAAGTGGTTTTCCAGATCTAGCTACTGCTTCAAGTACAGGAACTAGGTCTTGAGGAATATTCACTTTCTTGTCTACACAAAGAACAAAAGGCTCTTCAAGAACAGCTTCCATTCTTTCTGAGTCAGTAATGAAGTAAGGAGAAATGAAACCTTTATCGAATTGCATACCTTCTACTACTTCAAGTTCTGTGTCAATTAATTTTTTGGATTCTTCAACAGTAATCACACCATCTCTACCAACTTTATCCATCGCTTCAGCAATCATCTTGCCTACTTCGTTGTCATTAGCAGCTGAGATCGTCGCCACTTGCTCAATATCTCTAGATGATTTTACATCCTTAGACATTGCTTTGAATTCTTCAACTACAAGCTTGACTGCTTTATCGATACCTCTTTTGATATCTACAGGATTAGCTCCAGCAGCTAAGTTGCGCATGCCTTCTCTAACAATAGCGCTAGCAAGAACAGTGGCAGTTGTAGTACCGTCTCCAGCAGCATCGTTTGTAGAAATTGCTACTTGTTTGATTAGTTGAGCACCTTGGTTCTCTAGTGGATCTTCAAGTTCAATTTCTTTAACAACAGTCACACCATCTCTAACAGATTGAGGACCACCAAATTTCTTTTCAATAACAACGTTGCGTCCAGCAGGTCCAAGAGTCACAGCAGCAGTTTTAGCTACAAGCTCTATCCCTTTCTCTAATGATTTTCTCGCTTCGTCATCAAAAATGATTTGTTTTTTTGACATAATATTTTCTCCTTTAATTGATTAATCTATAATCGCTAATATTTCTTTTTCAGATACGATTAGGTATTCTTTACCGTCGATCTTAACTTCAGTACCAGAGAACTTAGAATAAAGTACTTTGTCTCCAGTTTTAACTGTCATAGGTTGTTTCTCACCTTTTTCAGAAGCGCCAGGTCCTGCTGCAATTACAGTTCCTTCAAGTGGTTTTTCTTGTGAGCTACCAGGAAGAAAAATTCCGCCTTCTGTTTGCTCTTGAGCTTCCATTTTCTCAATAAGCACTCTGTCATTTAGAGGCTTGAGTTTGCTTGCTTTAGTTGTTGCTGTTGCTGCCATTTAAGGTCTCCTTTTTAGTAATAAAAATTACTTAATTTGCAATTATCTATACAATTTAATTTGCGAGCTATAAAAGCCCTTGCAAATAGGTAATTATACCACCCTGAAAAGCTTAAGCAGCAATCATTTTAACTAAATAAATCATTAAATAAATGCCGTAGTACTAGGCATTTCAAGCTAGAACAAATATGTAAATCAATAAAAGATTTTTAAGATAACACATATTTGCAAATATCATAACATGTTCTTAATTTTCAGATGATAAGTTGCTCTATCAAAAACAATTTGTAAGTATAAATATACATTATTAAGGGGTTTATCGATTGTTTAGTTACCTTTTTAAATTGAAATTCATATCGTTTTAGCGGCCTGCTAAAGCGATTTTTTTCATGTGTATATGTGCTTCACAAATAAGGAGTACCATATTGCACTTTGCAATATCACTAGCTATTCTGTGCTTACTTGAGCTCGCATCGGTAAATGCGGCGCCAATTGAGATGGATTATGTGCCAGGCGAACTTATCATTAGGTATAAGGATTCACCATTTAAGGCACTTGGATTTGGAGCTTCAAGCGAAGCGAGCTTAGTTGTTCGCCTCGAAAGCTACGTGGATCTAGAAAGTCAAGACTCGGCTAGCCAAGATTCAGGCAAAAAATTACGCAGTCTTTCCAGCACCAAAAATTCAGGATTGAAAGCACTCATCTTCAATCAGTCAAAAACCATGCATCTGAAATTCAAAGATGAAGGCAGAGACCTTAAAGCTTTAGCAAATGAAATAAAAGAAAATTTGAACCTAGAAGAGGTTCACCCTAATTATTTATTTGAAGCTACAGCTACAGTTGAAGATCCTCTATATTTTGAGCAATGGGGACTAGAGACTATTAACGTTAGTCAAGCTTGGGACAATGGTTATCGAGGTGAGGGTGCTGTGGTTGCAGTGATTGATACAGGTGTTGATTACAAGCATAGAGATTTGAAAGATCGAATTTGGAGAAACGAGGGTGAAATTCCAAATAACAAAATTGATGATGATAAAAATGGTTATGTAGACGATATCGTTGGTTATGATTTTGTTGCTGATGGTGTAAATTGCGCGCTTGGTGAGGATTGCTCTAAACGTGACGCAAACCCAATGGATTACAAAGGGCATGGCACGCATGTGGCTGGTATCATTGCTGCTGAATCAAATAGCATTGGTTTAGTTGGCGTTGCACCTAAATCAAAAATCATGCCTTTAAGAGCAGCTTTTGCTACTCCATCATCAGCGCTTCTTAAATCATCAGATGTTTATGAAGCAATTAACTATGCTATTCAAAACAAAGCTGATGTAATTAATATGAGCTTTGCAGGATCTAATTTGGGAATTTTGGTGGATGCAATAGAAAATGCTTATTCTAAAGGTATCGTTTTAGTTGGAGCAGCTGGCAATTCGGCTTCTACAGACAAGCTTTATCCAGCAGCTCTGCCTGAAGTGATTTCAGTGGGCGCAGTTGATTATGTGGGTGATAAAGCGAGCTTTTCAAACTATGGAGATTGGATAGATATAGTAGCTCCAGGTGTGGGTATTTATAGTACTTTGCCAAATAATTTATACGGCACAAAAAAAGGCACATCAATGGCAGCACCTTTTGTTTCTGGTGTTGCAGCTTTAATTAAAGCTAAAAATAAAATTGGTTCTTTAAGTCCTAGTCAAATTAAAGCGAGAATTTTAAATTCAAGCCATAGCTCTCAATTCCCTACTTTGCTTGCTGCAAATAGTTTTGCTAGATCTTTAAATGCTGATGTTAGTCACCCACTTGAGGTTGATGAAATTTCTATGCCTAAATCTGCGATGCAAGGAGAAGTGGTGATTATTAGTGGCGCTGGCAGCCAAACAGGTAGTGGGATTGCTGAATATGAATGGATGTCTAACATTGATGGTTTTTTAAGTAATCAAAAAGATTTTGCTCTTTCAAATTTAACTGTGGGTACTCATGTGATTTCTCTAAGAGTGCAAAGCATGCAAGGGGCATGGTCTAAGAAGGTCACTAGATCGATTAATATTTCAAACGAGGTACTTGCAGCTAATGAGAAAAATGACTATAGCGTTAACATCAAGAAGCGCAAAGGCAAATATAAAGCTAAAGTAGGTCCTCGTAATGTTTTTGTGTCTGCTTATGAATGGACATCAGATCTTGATGGCGTGATTAGTACTAGTAAAAAACTATCTAAAAAATCTTTATCACAAGGTGTTCATCGCGTAAGCCTTAGAGTAAAAGATCAAAGAGGCAGATGGTCTGAAGAGGCAGTGAAGATCATTAGAGTTAGATAAAATTTTGGTGGCTTGAATCAGGGGACTTTTGACCCCTTTCGTTTATAGCAAGGGTCTGCGAAGATCTAATCATACGGTAGCTGTTGAACACAGAATTACCGTATGAGATTAAGAATATAGATGGACGGATATAGCGAAATTGGAGCTATCTACTTTTCGGTAGATGACAGGACTTCTTTTGCCAAATTTCAAGATGGCAAGATAATTACTGACACTTATGTAGGTGCTCCGCCATATAAAAGCATAGAAGGTAGTGTCCCCTACTCTCTAAGGCAGTATCACGCAGCTGAGCATCAAGTCTACAACTGTTTTATGGACAGCATAGGCAAGGTCGCTAATGATGCGAGTTTAGAAGAGCTCGCAAAATTTATCCCATCTATGGAAGAAGTAGAAAAGACAAATCCCTTTTCTTTCTTTTGTGGAACAACTATTTTCTTGATGTGTGGTCTTACATTGCTTTTGTCAGCATTGCCAAATCTCTTTCGTTTTCATAACACTGAATTTTGGTTCATGCTTGCTTGGATGATTTCTTCACTTGTATTTTCTTCATTGATTTGCATGTGGGTGCAGAAGAAATATTTTTTAGCAAAACCAGAGAAACAGCAATTGAGACTCGGATTAGAAGCTTTGAAGGAGGTATTTAGACATGGATCTTCTAGTTACAAATAGTATAGGTTTAGCTAGCTTTTGCATATATTTTGCGATGGTATTAGCTGCAGTTACATTGCCAATTTGGGCATTTAAAATTTTTGAAAAAAAGGTTTTAAATCGTCACGAAGCATTGAGGGTCACAAGATCAGATGCCTTGGGGCGAAAACGTACAATGAGTATAATCGCTTCTGTTGGTACTACAACAGCCAGCGTTTTTATGATACAAACTTTACCACTCGTCTTTGGAATTGTTGAAGATGTTGGTAGTGGTTTTGGTGTTGATCTGGTTTACGGCGAGAGAATGGCTGGTGTGATTCAAGATGGAAGCATCGGTGATTTCTACGGATTGACAGCGCAGTTAAGTAATATGCTTCAAACTGCAGCGCCTATGGCTGCTGTAGGTCTAGGTGGCTACAACCTTATTAATAATATAGGGCGAGGGCTACCAGCTATCACTAATATTTTTTCTCGCAAAAAATAATCATGCATTTGGAGCTGCTAGGAGCAAGAGCTAGCTAGCAGTTAAAGAGGGCTTTAAAGATGATCTCAACTTATAAACATTTCAAAAAATATGAAGAGATATTTCTAGGGCTAAGTTTAGTTACATTATTAAAGATCGCAGTACTTACAGTATCTATGGGATTTTTAGTTATTAAACTCAAGCTTGGTCTAAATAGCCCTCTCTTTCTTTTATTCGCTATTATCTGGATGATCGTTACAGCTTTTATTATTAAAGCAGCGTCAGGCGATGAAGTTAAAGGTTTTTACACTTCTTTTTTATCACACCCTTTTAAAAATCATATTTTCCCTTTGCGTGGAGCTAAGGAGAAAAGAGTGGAGATGGTGGTTGATAAACTGCCAGAATGGAAACGCTCCAAAAACCCTTTTAAAAGAGCTGAACAAGAGGGAGAAAGAATTATAGAAACTGGCATTGAGCACAGTGAGGAAGGTTACAGCTCTTTGTCACAAATCCATAACATCAAGGAAATTAGAGATGAGATAGCTATTAGCAAAGAGGGTGATCTGATTGCTTATCTCAAGCTTGATAAAGGTATACCCTGGTCTAACCTGAGTGGGGATGAAAGAAAGCGAGCTATAGAAAATTGGGGTAGGTTTTTAAGTCAGTTCAAATCTATAAGTTCTATGAACTCATATTTTAATACTGGAACTTCACTTGGAGACTCAGTGCAAGCTTTTATTTGGGCAAAAAGATATGACATTAAAAAGAAAGAGCTTAGCTCAATTCAAAATGTTAATAAGAATAATAGTAGAACTCCTCAGGATATGGAAACAGCGTTAGAACTTTCTGATGATTACCAAAATGCCTGGCATAAAAATATTTTTGATGGAGATCTTTTTATTCCTGATTTAAATTTCTATCTCATAATCCGTCATAGACGGGCGAGAGCTAAAATACACCCTGTTTATAAGCTGCTTAAAAAGCTTTTGCCAGGCTGGCTTCCAGCTGACTTGTCTGTGATGACTAAAGAAGAGTTTGATGAAGAATTCAATTTTCTAAAGCAGAAAATTGACGTGGCTGAAAATACTCTTTTATCTATGGATATCAAAGCTTCCCAAATGAAAGGTAAAGAGCTAAAGGACTTTTCTAATCAATTTATGCCACTTGATCAAAATAGTATTTTAGAAGATAAATCTAAATATATAAAGTTTAATGGCAAGCACTATAAAACATATAGAGTACATTTGCCACCCGAAGATGGTGATTTAGATGCTTGGCTTTTGAATTATTATTCGATGTTAGAAACGGAATCTTATATCTCTGTGCATTGGACACCACGTGACGCTGTCTCTGATAGGCGTCAGGCTGAACGTAAGGCTGATGTGATGATGCAGCTTGCTAAATCTTCTAAAAGCAGCACGACTGCAATTATAAAAGAGAATAAAGCTATTTCTGATGAGCTAGTGGCTCAGCCTTATAGCTTTGATTTAACTATTTATATAACTATTGTTTGTGATAGCGTGAATGCACTTCAAAAAATTGATAACAGGCTAAGAAGGCCAGTACATAACGCAGTCCTTTCTCCCTTAGATAGACTTCAAGTGAAAAATTGGCTCTATTCTCTTCCTTTTGCTCATAACGGTCTTGATAATCGTGAGCAGCTTTTTGCCAGTAAAAAATTTGCGCAGTCTTGTTTCCCGTTTTTTAAATCTGAGATTGGTACTAGCTCAGGTCCTCTTCTTGGACTTTCAGTAGAAGACCTTAGACCAATTTTTTTAAATGAATACGATAAAAAAGTCTGTAATAATCGTGGGCTAAATTTTATAGGGGACTCAGGGTCTGGAAAGACTGTAGCAGCGAAGCTTGCTGTTAAAAGACGTTTTGATAGGGGTGGAAGTTTTATTATTGTTGATAATACTCAAGATGGCTGGCAGTTCTTTTTAGATTTTTATGGAGGCATGGTAGTTGATATCGACACTTCTATTTCACCTGATGGCAAGCCATTCTTTGCGCCACTTTACCTGCCAGAATCCTACACGCGTAATGAGCTTAACGCTCAAGTAGAAAGAGTCACTAAGCTTTTAACAGTAATTAAAGAAAGATCTTCTCAATTAGATGCCTTTGAAGAAGTCTTTCTTATTAAAAGCTTGCAAGGGCTTTATGAAAGCTGCAAACAGCCAACTTTAAGTGATCTTTATAAGTTTTGGAAAAATGAGAATACTGATCTTAGAGATCATTATGACGAGAAATACTTTAGTGAGTGGGCTGAGCTCATCGCTCCTTACTGTCTTTGCACGGATGGGATTTATTCTGGTTTGATGGACGGTAATGAAGCGAGGGTGCCACATGATTCAAAACTACTTTTGTTTACTTTTACTAAAATAGACTCCAATTCCAACTTTCTTCCAGTTAGCCTTTATTTGGTTTCTAACTACGTTTCTCAAAGAGTTCTTTTTAGAAAAGAGACTGGCGTTACTTTTTTAATTGATGAAGCTTGGAAGATGTTTTCTGGTAGAAACTCACAGAAAGGCAAAGAACTGATGACTTACTTTGCTAGAGCAGGCAGGGGTATGGATCTTGGGCTCTGGACTATTTCACAAAAACCACAAGATCTCCCTAGAGAAATCCACTCAAATGCCTCAGCAAGTTTAACTTTTCAACTTAAAGAAGCTCAAGATAGAAGAGATATGCTGGCTCTAGCAAATTTAACGGAAGCAGAGCGAAGATTCTTAGAATCTACAGAGATGTCAGAAGCTGGCACGGCGCTTCTGAAAACTACTCGCTCATCAGGTTTACTAAGAGTCTTGATGGATCCATTAGAAGAAGTTTTAGTGAACTCTACTCGTGATTTTGTAAACAAACGTAATGAGATTTTTGAGAAATTTATTTTAGAAGGGTTGACTAGAACTGAAGCAGCTTTAAGGACTGTTGATGAGATGCTTTCAGTCATTTCTCTTGAGCGTAATTTAGGAGGCGCGTCGGATGTCTGATATAAGCATGAGACTAACTAATAAATATTTTGAAGACTGGATGCTCCAGTCCGGAAAAGTAAAAAAGCTTCAGCTCCTCTTGGCTTTGGCGGTTATTATAATTCTTTTTCTTTTATCTCAAATCATGAGCTCAATGACAAACACAAAAGACATCTCTTCTTTTAATAGAGCGCCAGCTTCAAAGCAGCAGGTAAAAGCTAGTCCTGAAGCAAAGAGCCGTCCTAAAGTAACAGAGGGTGAGGCTAAAGCCTTTGTTAAAGGTTACTTAGAGAGTTTTTTTAGTACTGAAGAGAGCGCTTATAGTTTTGTCAAACTAGGAACTGCTGAAGCACTTTTTATTTCTAGTATCGAGTCAGAGTTGCTTTCTCGTAAAGAACAAAGTATTAAAAGCGAATTTAAAATGAGCAGCATTTATGTGGAGCCATATAAAGATACTAAAGTGAAAGCCTATGTCTTTGGCCAAGAGCATTTCCCGAATGGTGATTATGAGAATCGAAAGTTTACTATCGAGATGATTTTAGATATTTTAAATGGAGAACAGAAAATAAAAGTAAGCGCTATTCCTGTTTTTAGGGTTGATTGATGAAAATTCTTAATAGATTATTTGTAAACTCAATCTTTAAGCTCTGCCTGGTTTTAGCTTTATTTGCCCCAGTGCTAAGCGCTGAGGCTAACTATGAGAATCTTGATCAAAGTGAGTTTGTGCAAGAGCAAGGAGGCTTAGATGATCACGAGCTTTATGAAGCTTTGAATGAAAACTATGATGAGATATTTAGAGTGACTAATCAAAAAGCAGGCTTGCTCCCAGCGATTGATGTTTTAAACTCACTTGGCTTGAACGATTGCGTTGGTGATCCTGGTGGCTGTATTTCTAAACTAAATAATAAAATTAAGGCTGCTAAAAGAGGCTTTGATACTGAAGCTGAAAGAAAGCTTTATAGAAAATACCCTGAAGAAAAGAGCAGGGTTTTTAATTTTAAGAGAGATGATACTGAAATAGAAATGACTGCAAAGCGTAGATTTAACCATGAGCATGTTAGGGGTCTTAAAGAGGCCGTGCAAAAAGTGAGTGTGATTCCTGCTAATAAATTTTCACTAGGAAATGGCTACGTGAATGTAACTCACCAGGTAAGAAGTGGGGTGCGCCAGGCTATTAAAGATATCTTCACTGGACACGAAGAAGCTCAGAGGCGGAAAGTAGCTGAAGAGATATTAAATGCAAATTTCCTGACTAACGAAATCACGTCGACTTTTCTTTTAGGTTCAAGCAATAAAAAGCTCTTAAACAGAAATAAGAAATATATCAGCAGAGATTTTCCGGTTAGCTTTTTTGATGATTTGACTAGTAGTTTTGCTGATATAGCTCCCATTCTTAACCTGGCTCCTGTGAGGTCTAGTTCTTTAAGAGGTTTGTCTAATGGCTACTATGATAAGGAGACTAGAAAGAAGATAGATGCTCCAGTTAAAGATGAGATCGAGAAAGCTAAAGGAGCTAAGGGTCTATTTAAATTAACTAGAAATATACTTAGAGATGATTTTGTTAGAAATATAACTGGGATGTTTAGTGGTGTGGCTAGAGCACTTTTGATTATTTCTTTATTCTTGATGATATTTACTAGACTTTCTAAAGATGGCTTTAGCATTAATTTTGTTATAGCTCAGCCTTTAATGATAGGCATCGCTCTTTGGGTGCTTATAACAAATAGTGATTGGCTGATGAATGGTTTGGTGACTGGTCTTATGGAAATTAATCAGATAGTTAAAGCAGCTATTAGAGAAACACTTAGGTATAATTTTATAAGTTCACCAACAGACGATCTTATAAGTAGCTGGAAATTTTTATATGGCAATATCGGATACTTTCCTGTGCTTATTCTTGCTGTTGTTAATGTTTTAGCTCAGCTTTTGATTTATTTTTATTTGCTTGGCTTAATTCTTTATTTGATTATTGGGAAAATGGTTTCACCAATTTGGCTTCTTTTAATGTCTAGTGATGTGACTAGATCACATGCAATTAATTCTTTTCTAAACTGGATAAGAGCATTTTTAGTTTTAATATTTATTCCTGTTCTTTATCTAGGGATTTATCTGTTGGGCAACGCTTTTGGCTCGTCTGGAAACTATATGCTAAATATACTTCTCTCTATGGCTGGCTTAGTTTTAGTGCCTGTAATTTCTGCTGCTTTGCTGACAAGAGGAGGGGGAGTTTTCAGTTCTTTTTTTAGTGGCTATGAAGTATTACTAGCTAGTTTGAATGATTCATTTAGTGATTTGAAAAATTTGATAGAAGTTAATTCAGCGGGTGCGCAAGTAAATCATGAATCAGCAGTGCTTCAGCTTGCTGATCATGGCTATCAAAATCCTGAACAGGTAGAGGATGGTTATAGAGCAAATAATAGAATTTCAAATGCACTTAGTAGTTTTCTAGATTCAGTGAGATCTGAAACAGTAACTTTAGTATCGAGCTCTAATAGCCTTAAAAAAACTGCTGTGGCATATGATCAAAGATTAGGTCTAAATGAGATTAATTTTAAAAAACCTGAGATAGCGGTCTTTGAGGAAGCTAAGAGCGGTATTGAGCCTAGTCAGATATTTAAACCAAATGTAAATACTAGACCAATAGATGGCTCTTTAGCACTGTCATTGGATAGAATAATAAAATTGAATAAATTAGCTGGATTAACTAAGGCTGATAAATAAATATGAGTTCAAGTCTATTATTTTTATCTTTTGCGTTAGGGGTGAGTGTATCCCTTCTTTATAAGTACTTGCAAAATAAAGCTCAGAAGCAAAAAGAAAAGGATATAAAGAGTTATCTAAATTCGATAGTCTCATTAAGCGTTTCTCATTTGCATGACGCGTCTAATTTCTTTGCTTTATTAAAAAATAATTTGGCTGATGATTCTCTTAGTGAAATAAAGAGCGAAGAAGCCAAAGAAGCTCTTTCTGATCTGCGTAATTTTTCAAGAGGAGCTTCTTATCATTTTAGGGCTTTGTTTGAGGAGCTTAGAGATAGCAAACAACTCTTTGACCATGCAGACTTTGATCTGCTTTTGAAAAATAAGTTTAATCTCTTTTATAAAAAAGAAAAGATTAATCTTAAAGATCTTTTGGAACTTGAGTTATTTCAAGTGAGTGATTTTAAGCGTATAAAGTTTTGTGACAGAACAAAAAATGATTATGTTTGGATAAATGGTAATTTTAGCCTTCTTTCTAAGGTGCTTTTAAATTTAGTAGAAAATGCACTGAAATATACTGATGGAGAGATAGTTATTGAGCTAAGTGAAGAAGGAAGCTTTAAAGAGCTTAAACTTTTTTCTCATGGTGAAGGAATACCAGAGAAGACTATTAATGATATTAAGGACTCACCTTTCCAGAAGTCTTACGGGCACGGCTTTGAGAGCATAAAAGACATTATGAGTTTTCATGATGCTGAATTTGATATCAGTACTATCAGAGGTTCAGGTAGCTGCGTGACTCTTCGTTTTTATACTTACAATCAAGAGGAGCAGAAAGCTCAGAAGCAGTATATTTCTAAGCAGACTAATTTTATTTGGCCTGTACAGTTAAAGTGGGTGCTTCCCGCTTTAGTACTTGTCTTTCTTTCAGCTTTCTCAGTATCTAATAATATGATGATGCAAAAGAGTTATGAAAATTTAATTCTCTTGAAATCAGAGGCGCTAGAAAATAAAGATATTGAAATACTCACACGCATAAATAGTCTGCTTGATAATAATCAGCTTAATGACTATAGAGAACTTGAAAAGGATTTTCTTTCTAGCTTTGATCTAGAAAGCAGACGACTAGTATCTTTAACGTTATTAGAGAAAATCAAGAGCTATGGCTCTATTTACCTTGAGGATTATTTCTTATATAAAGCAATTAGTCTTTATAAGGATTATCCAGATTCCGTATTTTTAAACTATAGTCTTTCTAATTTGAGTTTTAAAAATAAAAAATACTATAGCGCTTTAGTCTATTCAGCTAGAGGATTGATGTCATTAATTAAATCAGTAATAGCTCCTAATAAAGATCTTTACTTCTTTGATCGTCTAGTTCAAGAAAATAAGGTCTTGGATTATTACAAGCTTCATTTTAATTATCCTAAAGAAGAAGTAGTTAGACAAACAGAAATTCTTATTAAGAAGCCAAAGATTCTTTCTAAGCCTCAGAATTCCTTTATAAAGTCAAAGAAAACTAAAAAGAAAAGCAATAAGCCAAGTACCGTTGATAAGCTTTTAGACATTAAATCAGATAGTGCTATTAGTGATATTGATGGGCTTATCGATGAGCAGGACAGTAATCTTGGGATTGATTTTGATCTTTAATTAAGTCATTCTCACCTTTTCTTTTAAATGATATATTGTGAGAATGATCAAAATCACTAATAGTTCTTTTAAGTCTTTTTGTCTTGCAGCTCTGATTCTTTTTAGCGCAAGCGCTTGCGCTAAAAAAGATCTAATAGAAGAAGTTGCTTTGCATGATGCAGGTTTAATTCAATGGCAATCTTGGTCAGATAAAGTTTTTAGTGATGCTAAGGCTCAGGGAAAGTATGTGCTACTTGATCTTGAAGCGATTTGGTGTCATTGGTGTCATGTGATGGATGCTAAAACATATAGTGATGACAAAGTCGCAAATTATTTTAATGAACATTATATAGGTATTAAGGTAGATCAAGACTCAAGACCCGATCTTTCTAACCTTTATCAGGACTATGGCTGGCCAGCGACTATTATATTTAATCCTGATGGCACTGAGATAGTAAAACGAGCTGGTTACATTCCTGCTGAAAATATGATTAAACTTTTAAAAGCTGTAGTGGCTGATCCTGACCCAGTTAAGTACGGTGATGCGTCTCCTACTAAATTCTCTGATCAAGCTTTTTTGTCTGATGATACTAAAGCTAAGCTCACTAATAAGTTTTATAACTCTTATGATGATAAGCTTGGTGGTTTAAAAACTAATCATAAATTTATGGAAAAAGATTCCGTTGAGTATGCGCTTGTATTGGCTGCTGATGGGAATTCAAAGGCTGAATCCATGGCTAAAAAAACTCTAAATTCTGCTCTTAAGCTTTTTGATAAAGCTTGGGGTGGTGTTTATCAGTATTCTACTAACGGTGATTGGGATCACGCTCACTTTGAGAAAATCGCAACTTTCCAAGCTTATTACATGCGTATTTATGCTCAAGCAAATTTGATTTTAAAAAACAAAAAGTATTTAGAAGCATCAAATGAAGTTTATAGATATTTAAAAGACTTTCTAACTAGCCCTGATGGTGCTTTTTATACGAGTCAAGATGCAGATTTAGTAAAAGGCGTACATAGTGAAGACTTTTTTAAACTAAGTGATAAAGATAGGCGCAAAAAAGGAATTCCTTCTGTTGATAAAAATATCTACTCCTACCAGAATGGTCTTTTAATAGACGCGCTTGCTCATCTTTACGAAGCAAGCCAAGATAAAAAACATTTGATAGCAGCAAGGCGCGCTGCTGATTGGATTATTGATAATAGATTCTTGCCTGGTGGCGGTTTTAAACATGCAGCTGATGATGACACTAGAGGAGTTGGTCCGTATTTAAACGATAATCTTTATATGGCTCGTGCGCTTTTAAATCTTCATGTGGTGACTGGTGATAGGGAGTGGTTAAACAAAGCTAGAAGAACAGCTGACTTCATGATTTCAAATTTTAAAGATAAAGTTGGCTATTCTACAGTTTCACTTCTAAACTTACCTAAAGGAATATCCAAATCAAAAGCTTTAGTTGATGAGAATATAGATTTTGCTAGATTTATGAATCTTTTGCACCACTACACAGGTAACGAAACTTATAAAAGAGAAGCTGAGCATTCGATGAAGTTTTTAGCAACTCCATCAATCGCTCTTAAAGCTTTATCAGAACCTGGCATATTACTTGCTGATAGTGAGATAGCAGCTTCTCCAGTGCACATGACTGTAGTTGGTTCTAAGAAAGACCAAAAAGCTAGAGATCTTTTTATGGCAGCTCTTAGCTATCCAGCTGCTACTTATAAAAGAATAGAGTGGTGGGATAAAGCTGAAGGACCTCTACCAAACCCTGACGTGCCTTATCCTGATTTGGGTAAAGCTGCGGCTTTTGCTTGCGCCTTTCAGAGATGCTCACTGCCAGCCTACACACCAGAAGAATTGCTAGAAACAGTAGATGCCATGAAATCTTAGATATGCTTGTCATTGCGAGTATGGCGCCGTCATTGCGAGCTGCAGGCGAAGCAATCCATGGATTAGCACGTTGTGTTTCATACTCCTCTTAATGACGTGCTAGTTTACTGTCTATTTAGCAACTCAGAAAAAACAGATTTCTTGCCTTTGGATTTTTTCTTAGCTGCTTTTTCTTGTTTTTTGACAAGTTTCGCTGCAGCTTTGAATTCTGGGATATTTAAATTCATTTTTTTGAATTTTAGTTTGTTATTCTCGTTTCTTATTGCGATATAAAGATTAGTTTCTTCTTCGTTATTGATCCAATTGATATCTTGGAAAGTGGGATTTGTAGCGAGCATGATAGAGTCACTAAGCTTTCTGTAAAAGAGTTTGAGCTTATTTTTAGATAAAGGGTTATCAGTCTTCGCAGCAAAGCTAATATCACCATTAGACATAATGAAATTGAATTGTGATTTATTTGAGATTTGATGAATCTCTCGAATGGTTTTAGTGATTGCTTGTTTTATATCATCAAAATCAGGATTCTCTTGTGACTCTAGATTTGAAAGTATTAATGCAAAAAGATACTTAGAATCTGTTGCACTTATGTCAGTGTTAATGATCTCTTTAAGTAAAAATTTGTTTATAAGATTAGAAAGCTCAAATTTAATTTTGTCGAATTCAAAAATAAAACCTTCTTTAGCAAAGCTCCAATTTTTATAAGTTATAGGATGCGTGTTTTGGAAGTTCTTGAGCTTTTCATTTAATTGTATTTGGTCGTGAAAATTATCTTCGTTGATGATGATATTTAAATTAGAGTCACCTAAAAAAGAAATTGCTTCTTCTTGAGGTAATATATTGTAAAGACCTTCAAGTTTGTGAAGTTTTGCGGTCCTCTTTGTTAATACTGGTTCTTTTAGTCCATCTTTATAAATTGCAATTCCAAAACCCATATTGTCGAAACCATAATTATGTTCATACTCTTTGCTTTGTTTCATTAAGCTATTGCCGTAGCTGAAAACATGCTGCCTGTAGTCAGTATTTGGTTTTTTGTAAATCCCAGAAATAATTGAGGCGTTTGCTGATAAGCAAGAGAATGCCACCGAATAAAACGTTAGAAAAAAAATGAAATTTATAGTTAATTTTCTTGTGATCACGTGAATATTATAACTAGAAAGCTTAAGAAAGTTATGAAAAAGAGTATTCCTATTATCCCATTAATTATAAGTCTCGCTTTAGGCGCAGCGACTTTTATTTTTGTGCTTGGATATTTGAATGATATGAATGCTAAGCAAAAATTGGCTCTTGAGAAAAAACTTGAGATTACAAAAATGCCTGAGTATAAAATCATCATTGCTAAAGCTCCTATTGGTGAGTATGGAAAGTTCAGTGATGCAAATATAGAAGTGATTACTCTTAAAGGCGAAGTGCCTCCTAAAAATGTTTTTAATGATCCAAAAGAACTTGTTGAAAAATTTGCGCTTAAAGATATAGTTGTTGGTAATGTAATCCAAAAATCTGATGTTATTGGAACAGCAAGACCTAAATCTATTCAGGATGTAGTCCCTTCAGGGATGAGAGCAGTTTCAATCAAAATTAAAGATACTGTTCTTGATTTTGTTAAACCTGGAGATAAAGTAGATCTTCTTGCAGACTTCACAGATTCTTCTGGTGAAAAATATACTAAGATCGTTCTTCAAAATGTCTTAGTGCTTGCTAAAGGTAATAGAATTGATAATGTGCCTACTTCAGGTGATAAGCCTAACCAAAATACAAATTCAGATTTATTGACTTTCGCTTTGACTATCAAACAAGCTGAAGCGATTACAGCATTAACTGCTAGAACTGCTTTAAAAGTAGCTTGGAGAGCAAATAAGGATAATAAAATCATTCTTACTGAAGGCACAACTGCTAAGTACTTGATTGGAGAAAAGGATTCTCCTGAAGAATTATTTAAATCTAAGTTTGTTTACTAATTTTAAATAAAGAAGTTTTGAATATAGTTATGTAAAGAATAACTATAGATAAAAAAAGTAGACAACTGCTAAGCCCTATGAAGCTTAGAAAATAAGAGCTTGAAGCAAATAAATATAGAAAACATAGAATAAGGAATTTTGTATCTTTGTGATATTGCTTTGCAAGTAAAACGATTCCTACTATTGAAATTGTAAGATCATATATTAAAGAATAGGGGCAGATAATAAAATTGACTAATATAACTAAGCCAAGCTTAGACTCTATTGATAAGTTTTTATCTTTCTTGAAAATGAAGTAAATAAGAAGTATGCAAGCTATTGAAACTGCTATATGAACTATTAAACTCGTTTCTTGATTTAGCCCGAAATTATTGAAGAGTATTGAAGGGAATGTGACAGCTCTTTCGCTGAAAATCAAAAGGGCTTTATCTGACTTTTCAAAAAAGGACTCAAAATAGCTCATGTAAATTGCCGGCTTGCAGAGAATGAGTGTGAAAATTGTTGTGGCACTAGTCCCAATTAGCGTACCCAGAAAGACTCGCCTGTCCCAAAGGCTTAATAAACCAATTAAAATTGCAAGCTGTGGCTTTAATATAAAGATAGAAAGTAATATTCCAGAAAGCAGTTTTTGATCTTTTAAATAAAAAAGCACTGCCCCAGACAGGAAGCTTGCAAATATAAAAGATAATTGACCAGAAGTAATCACTACAGCACTAAAATTGCTGGCAAAGAAGACTAGTAGAAGGGTATCGATTTTAAATTTACTAATCTTATTCAGAATTATTGCAATACTAAGACTGAAAGAAAAATTAATTAAGAAGACTGAGATGATTGTTGCTTTAATGCCAAAGATTTTGTGTATTAAAAAATAGGGGCCTATTAGTGTGATTATATTTGGTGGATAGGGTAATTTGAATAATTCAAAATCTACATTAAAGTACTGTTGAGCAATGGGCAGGCTGCTAGTGTAAGGATCAGAACTTGTAAAAGCCTTCTGTGCAAAAGCTATAAAGAAAAAGAAATCAGCAGCGAACCTTTTCATTAATGGTAATCCTTCAAAAAAGCTTAGATACTGAGGCAAAGCCAGAGCTAGGTGAGCTAAGTTTAATGTTGCAGAGACTACTAGAAAAGTAATTGCAAGTTTTTTAATTAAACTTTTGATGTCTTTTTCTTTTGTCTTTATCAAGCTTGCTCCTTATGTTTCTTTGTTTTTAGGATAAGACCTGATTTAAATACTGATAAATAAGAGACCATTAGAACTAAAAATATCCACGGATCGCTTGTATAATTTGCTAGAAAGCCAATCATATAGAACATGGCAAAACTAAGCGCCAAAAATATGGGATCTTTGATAAATTGCTTTGCTAGAAAGATTAAAGCAATAACACATAGAAAATAGTCATAGATTAGAACATAAGGGGAAATTAATATATTTATCAATATTAATAAGCCAAATTTTGATTCAATGCTAAGGGCATTACTCTTCCTTAAAAGTAAATAGACAAGGACTAAGCCAGAAAGAAAGAATATGCCCTGTATTAGAAATATTATTGAATGGTTCTCAATCAAATTATTTTTCCATAAGATCGATGGCAAAGATATCGCTTGTTTAGCAAAGATAAACATATCTTTATCTTGCTTAATGAAGAATTGATTGAAATAATCTTTATAAATACTTGGACCAAATAGTATAAGAGGATAGATGCTTGTTAGAAGAAAGCCTGTGGCAGAACCTAAAAAGATTCTTTTTTTGCTGAAACAAAAAAGCAATAGTAGTAAGCCTATTTGAGCTTTGATAAGAAATGCAGAGAGCACTAGACCGGTTAAAAAGAAAAATTTTCTTTGATAGAAATAGAAAGCTAGCACGCAGATAAAGCCAAAAACAATGGATAGTTGCCCTGAAATTAAAGCTATAAAGCTAGCGTATGTTGAAACTAAAAAAAGTAAGACAGCGAAATAATTAAATTTAGTTAGCCTCGAGATCAGGTAGGCTATAAGCAAATAGAGAAGAGTATTGCCTAGAAAAATTATGGGTATTAAAGTTTTTAATGAAAAAAGATCTTCGAGTAAATTTAAATGGCTGATTAATACTAGAACTTGTGGTGGGTAAGCAAAGCCTAATTTTATTTCATCAGGGCTTATGCACAGGTAATCAGCTAATAAAGTGCTGGTATTTGAATAAGGCAAGTCGCTTATAAAAGCTGTCTTTGCAAAAGCAATGTAATAGAAGAAATCTGGGAAATCTAGTTTGTTTACCCCACCATCATCACAAAAATTTTGGAAGTGAGAGATATTTTGAAAAATTCTTGGGGATACTAGGGCTGAAATTGTTAGTAAAAGGCTGCAAGCAAAGCAGCTCAAAAGTTTCATTGTTTTATCCGGGATTTCCTTTATTTGCAAGTTTGCTCTCCTGTTTTTTCTTTAAAGGAGATTAGATAAAGAACTAAAGCTAGAAGAAATATTAGCCCACCAGAATATTTGATGAAATCTATTGAATAAGAGGTGTAAAGAAAGAGGAAAGATAAAAGCCAAAACAATTTTTCGTTATGAAATTGCTTTGAGAGTATGACGATCCCTGGTATACAAAGTGCTAGGTCGTAGATAATTGAATAGGGGGGTGTTAGAAAGTTCATAAGAATTAAAAGACCTATCTTAGATTCATAAGTCAAAAAGCTATTTTTTTTATAAACATAAATGAATAATATTGCTGTGAGTGTAATAAAAGCAAAATATGCAGGGAAAATAAATCTGGCTTCACTGCCAAAGATATTTGCTAGGCTAGCTGGCAAAGCATAGGACTTTTCGCAAAAAATCCAAAAAGATTTTTCTGAATTTAGAATGAAGGATTCAAGAAAGCTTTTATATATTCCAGCACCGCAAAGCATTATGCTAAGCAAGGAAGAGCCAATTGCTCCAATTATTAATCCAAGTAATAATCTAATATGAAATAAAGCAAAAATTCCAAATAAAAATGCAATTGATGGTTTGATAAACAGGAAAGAAAGGATGATTCCGGCAATGACTTTTTTGTCTTTTAGAAAAAGGTATAAAAAGAGAGTGATAATCAATCCAAATATAAATGTAAGCTGACCTATCAGCATTGCAACAACTCCAAAGCTACTAGTTAAAAGCAAAGCAAGTATGAGGTAATAATTTTTGCCACTTAGTTTCATTAAGATATACGAGCTTATCGCAGCAAATGCAAAGTTGAAAACAAAAGTGCTAACTATAGCTGTTTTAACACCAAAGAAAAGTTCTATTGGATATAAAGCTCCAATTAGTAAAATTATATTTGGTGGGTAAGGAAGTCTTAAAGCTTTAAGGCTAGAATCTAAGGCAACGCCAAAGTATTCATAGAGAAAAGGCTCGCTATCAAAATACGCGTTTGTGCCAGTAAAGGCTGCTTTAGCAAAAGCAATATAATTAAAGAAGTCCGCGCTATACCTTTCACCAATTGGGATATCTTTAAAAAAGCTAAGAAATTGCGGCATGGCTTTCCCCAGCTCTATTAACTCAATTGTTAAAATACCCAGACAAAGAAATACAAAAAGCTTTTTGACTAAGCTTTTTACTGATTTGCTTTTTGATAATTTATTTAAAATAGTCTTTTACCTTAACTCTTCTATCTAAGCAACATTATATAATTAGCTTATGTCTAAAGTGGCTATATTGCTACCTGCCTATAATGAAGCTTTGCAGATCTCTGAGCAGATTGATTCTATTTTCAAAAAACTGCAGGATCTTTCTAGCCCATTTCAAATTATTGTTGTTGACGATGGCTCTACAGATGATACAGCGATTAAAGTCCTGTCATCTAATGATAAAAATATTAGACTCATTTCTCATGAAGTGAATAAGGGGCTTGGAGAGGCCATGAAGACAGGCATAGATTATTTCCTGGAGACTTTTGAGGAAGGCGATTTATTAATAGTTATGGATGCTGATAATACTCACGACACCGATTTGATTCCTGAGATGTTTAGTTTAATAAAATCTGGTGGTGATATTGTCATAGCTTCTAGATACCAAAAAGGCTCGAAGCTAGTTGGTTTAAGTAAATTCAGAGAATTTTTAAGCTGGGGCGCGAGCTTATTTTTTAGACTATTGCACCCTATACAAAATGTGAAAGATTATTCTTGTGGATACAGGGCTTATAGTTATAGTGTCCTTTCTGAATTGAAAAAGAAGCACAAGTGTCAATATATAACTGAGCAAGGTTTTTCATGTATGTCTGAAATACTTGTAAAATCAGGCAGAATCACTAAAAAGATCACCGAAATCCCGATGGTATTGCGTTATGACAGAAAATTAAGTAGTTCTAAGATGAGAATAGCCAAAACAATTCTATCAACAGTGAAATTTGGCTTTGCAAATTTCCTCAAAAAGAGTTAAGTTAGAGTTAGCCTCGAAAATAAGTTTTTTTTGGCTTTTAAAAATAATTGGAGAACTTTGCAAATGGTTAATGAGATTATAAGATTGATTAAAGAAGAAGAGGGAGCATCTCTAATAGAGTATGTTTTAGTAATTGCAGCTGGTGCTGTGATCGCAGGTCTGCTTTTCCCTAGATTCCAAAACTTCGTAGATTCTTCGGCATCTAATACTAACGCTAAAATGACAAGTTTCTTTAATCAGACCTAATTTTAAGCGTGCATTACTTTTATCTCTATCTTTTGCTTTGCGCAATTATAGATTTTTTTAAATTGAAAATCCCTAACGTTCTTACGCTGGGGATTTTTCCTTTAATAGTTATATATAGAGTCTACTTAGATTCCTGGGATGGTTTTAGAGATTCTGTTTTTAGTTACTTGATAGTTCTAGCAGTTCTTTTTATCCCTTTTGTTTTAAGAGTTATGGGAGCAGGTGATGTGAAGCTCTTGGCTAATATAGGAGCTTTTATAGGGATGTCTAAACTTTGGCTTTGCTTTTTATTTGGAGCAATTTGCAGTGTGCCGATTTCGATCTACTTTTTCTTTAGTCACTTTGATCGCTTTGTTTATTTAATTACTCAAAAAGAAGTGGCAAAACTTGATCAGGTGAAATTCCCCTACTCTATTCCCTTCGTAATTGGCACAATAATTTTTTTAGAAAAGCCTGATGCCTTTAATTTTTTATTACCCTACTAAGCCTTTTTTGCTAGTTCGATAATTTTTGTAACAACTTCTTCAATACTGAGATCATCAGTGTTGATCTCTATCGCGTCATCAGCTTTTTTTAAAGGACCTTCTGTTCTTTCACTATCTTTTTTATCTCTAGTAATGATTTCAGTAGTTAATTCAGATAGCTCTTTCTTCTCACCAAGTGCTTCAAGGTCTTTTAACCTGCGCTGAGCTCTTATTTCTGGGGATGCTACTAAAAATATTTTATGGTCGGCATTTGGGAAAACTACTGTGCCAATGTCTCTCCCGTCTAGGATCACATTTCCACTTTTACCCATTTCTCTTTGCTCATCAACAAGCTTATTTCTTACAGCTTTAACAGCAGCGATAGCACTTACCTTATTGCTGACCTGCGAGCTTCTAATTTCAGAACTAATATTTTCTTCGTTTAGAATAATTCTTTCTCCCTCAAATCTGATGTGTACTGAAGGCAAGAGTAAGCTAAGAAAGTCGAGGTCTATTTTTTCATCTTCTTTAAAACCTTTATCTTTAAGATAAACAAAAGTCACAGCACGGTACATAGCGCCGGTGTCGATGTAATCAAAGCCTAAGCGCTGAGCAGCTAATTTAGCTACAGTACTTTTTCCGCTTCCTGCTGGTCCGTCTATTGCAATGATCATCAATATTTATAATACAGCTTAGAAGTTCTGATGTGAGCTTTGGCTTTGACTTTAATTAAAAAAATCTTATGCCAGCTTTACTAAATATTCTCTTAATCTTGCTAAAATTCAGCTAGGATGACTGATGGACTATCGGGAAGCTTCCAGGCAAAAGAGCCGCAAGCGGGGAATACAAATGCAAGAGTACGTAAAAGAACTCCTGTTGAAAAGCGTTTAAGAAGATCTATAAACCCAAAAGTTAGAGGCAATAAAGGTAACTTAAGGTACTTACTGCATCAAGTCTTTGAAGATAGTGATTATGCTAAGCAACTCAGCTTAGGAAGAAGACAGCTGGATCGTAGAAATCAGCTTAGAGATGTCCGTGAAATAGAGCTTAGAGATTATGAGTCATTGAGTGAAAGCGGTAAATTGAATATACCAGGTTTAAAATTTACAGAAAAGTTTGAAAGTGATGTTAGGGCAGGGCACCTTGAAGGAGGCTTAACTTTAGATTTAAAAGGCATAGTGAAATCAGATAAAGATCTTTATGCTTATTTAGATAAATATGGTGATGATTTGCCGCAGAATTTAATTCATACAATTGATATTTCTGACAATCCTAAGATTACGGATAATGGAGCAAATTTATTAATTGCATATTTGCCTGCATCTGTTAGAAGAGTACTTTACGGAAATACTTACCTGACAGAGAAAGGCAAAGACAGACTTGTTTTAGCTATGTCTGCTCAAGTTTGGGCTGAAAGAATCTCTAGATAGCTTGCGGCGCTGATTGTGGGTTGATTTTTGTACCTTCTTTCATAGCAACATATTTATTAACAGCACTCAAATAAGCTTTTGCTGAAGCTACAACAATATCAGTGTTAGCAGCGTGTCCGTTATAAACACTATTATCATTATTGTCCTGAATGCGAATGCTAACTTCACCAAGTGAGTCAATCCCCTCTGTTACAGACTGAACTGTAAATTCAATTAAAATACAATCTGCCTTAGTTAATTGCTGAATAGCATTACAAACAGCATCAACAGGTCCAGTTCCTAAACTTGAGGTTTTCAGCACTCGCGTTTTATCGCGAAGATCTCTAATCTCTACACTTGCTGTAGGCAAGCCTGTAGAACCACAAGTTACTTGAATATGTTTAAGCTCAAAAGTCTGCACAGTATCAAGCTCACGCATATGGTCAGTTGCTAAACTCTCAAGATCTCTATCATCGACTTTCTTTTTGCTATCAGCGACTTTCAAAAACTTTTCGTAGATGGTTTGTAACTTATCATCAGCAAGATCTCTAAAGCCAAGTTCTTCAAGTCTGCTTTTTAATGCGTGTTTGCCAGAGCGAGGACCTAGAGGAAGCCTAGTACTTAGAAGACCGACATCTTTAGGATTCATGATCTCATAAGTTTTTTTAGCTTTTAGCATACCGTCCTGGTGAATGCCTGACTCGTGAGCAAAAGCGTTAGCCCCAACAATTGCTTTATTAGGTTGAACGAACATACCAGTAATATTGCTAACAAGCTTACTGGTTCTAACTATTTGCTGAGTGTTAATTCCGGTTTCAAGATCGAGATCCTTTCTAGTTTTTAAAATCATTACGATTTCTTCAAGACTCGCGTTACCAGCACGTTCACCAATACCATTAATGGTGCACTCAACTTGACGCGCGCCATTTCTAATTGCAGCTAAACTATTAGCAACAGCTAGGCCAAGATCGTTGTGGCAATGCACAGATATGATCGCATCATTAATATTAGGCACATTATCTTTAATAGATTTGATCAAGTCACCAAACTCGCTTGGAGTGGTGTAACCAACAGTGTCAGGAACGTTAATTACAGTTGCGCCTTCTGAAATAACTTTTTCAATAATTTTAAAAAGAAACTCTGGATCAGATCTTCCAGCATCCTCTGGCGAGAACTCAATATCATTAGTGTACTGTTTAGCGTACTTAACCATCTGAGCCGCACGTTTTAAAACATCATCAGCTTCCATTTTTAATTTATGCTGCATGTGAATTTCTGAAGTAGCGATAAAGGTGTGAATCCTACCTTTTTTTGCTGACTCGATAGCTTTAGCAGCAGCGTCAATATCTTTTTCGATTGCTCTAGCTAGAGCGCAGATAGTTGGGCCTTGTATTTGATCTGAAATTTGTTTTACAGCATCAAAATCTCCAGGGCTAGATATAGGGAAGCCCGCCTCGATCACATCAACATTTAGAGCTTGGAGTTGTTTGGCAACTTCTAATTTTTCCTGCGCGTTCATGGCAGCGCCGGGAGATTGCTCTCCGTCTCTTAAAGTTGTGTCAAAAATGTATACTCTATCAGCCATAAATATAATGATACAAGATTCATCTTGTATGAACATAAATATTATGCCCAGACCTGAAAACCCTTGAAGGCTATAATATATCTGTGAATCTACTGCGGCGAAAAATCAAATATTTTTTGTTTATTGCAGTGCTTATTTTTTTCTTTCAGGCAATTTCTTTAAAGGTTAAGGCTCAAGATGATTCAGATCTTGGATATGACACCGATAAAATTGTAGACATTGAAATTCAAGGAAACAGACTCATTTTAAATGATGAGATTCTTAAATCTTTGGACTCATACGTAGGCGCTCCTTTTGATAGAAGAAAAGTACAAGGCGATCTTCTTAATATCTACGAGCTTGGTTATTTTGAGAAGAAAGATCTAGAAGCAAAACCATTTAAGTCAGATGAAGGTGTCCTTCTTGTTTATAAGCTTAAAGAAAATAACCCTATAACAGCAGTTGAAGTTTATGGGAATGAGGCTATTGATCAGATAGATGTTTATAGCTATTTCATAGATATGCTTGGTAAACCAGAGAATGCAAACCTAATTGCTGACAAGCTTAAAGAGCTTGAAAATGATTATGCTCTTAAGGGTTTTATCGTTGCAAGGGTAGCTGATCTTGAGCTTGAAAAAGATGGAACTTTAAAAGTTTATGTTGATGAAGGACTCATTAAGAAAATCCAATACTCTGGAAACAAAAAAACTCAGGAAACTTACCTTGATCATTTGATGGTGAATACAAAAGTTGATGAGGCATATAACGACCAAGAGTTTTTAAAAGATTATAAGAAAATTCAAGGTACTGGCTACTATTCTGAGATTGCTAGAAACCTTGTCCCGGACCCGAGTGGTGATGGTTACATTTTAAATGTAGATTTGACTGAGAAGAAAACAGTGACTATCGGACTTGGTGGTGGTGTGAATACTAGATCAGGTCTTTTTGGTAACGCAACTATGAGTTGGGGGAATATTAAAGGTAAAGGTGAGAGTCTATCCGTTAATGCACTTAATGGTAGCGGTTTTGGTTCAAACAATACTTTTGACAGTAACACTAGACTATTTCGTCAAAGAAGAATTTTCAATTTAACAGCTGATTACACGGTTCCATACTTTAGGGATTCAGAAAATACTATGAGGTATAACGGCTCTTTAACGAGTGGACCAAATTTCTTAGTTGACCTTGCAAAACAAAATAGAGCTGATCTAGGTTTTAGTTTGTCTAAAGCATTGACGGACAATGATTTCTTGAATGGTGGTCTGTCAGCTGGCTTCATTAGTCTTAAAGAAGATAACGATGGTGATTATATAGATTTTTTAGGCAGTGCGATTCTAGATGATCAAGGTTTTAATATCTCAGATAAGTTTTCAGATAACCGTACTCAAAATATTAAAGACGTAAACAAAACAGTTAAAAATAAAGCTAAAGCCACGAGGATTGTAGATAGAGCGAGAACTGAAGCTAATAAAAAGAGAAATGGGCAATTGAAAGATGGTCTCTTTAGTTCTTTTAAAGCAAGTTATGTTTTTAATAACTTAGACAATCAATCTAGACCAAGAAAAGGTTGGAAAAATAGAGTGGGACTAGAACCCACTGCTTCTTTTGGTAAATTTGATAGTTTTGTAAAATCAAATCTAAGTGCTACACGCTACTTCCCTTTACCGAAAGATAGTGCTTATGTTTTGCATGGTAGGGTTGGTTACGATATTTTTGATAATATGCCTCAATTCACTCAGTTTAGATTGGGTGGAGTAAGAGGAGTTAGAGGTTATAGACCATTTTCTGAATTAGGAATTGGTAATAGAGTAGGGATTGCATCTACCGAATTTAGAACTCCAATTTATAATGTAGTTCCTCAGATGAAGAAATATAAATTTACTAGAGGGATTGATTTAGCTCTTTTTGCAGACGCTGGTATAATCGGCGGGCAAGATGATCTGAATGATATAAGTGATAGATTAAATAGAGCGCTTTCTGTTGGTTTTGGTGTTCGGGTGAATATTCCTTTAGTTGGCGCAGTTCGAGTGGATATTGGCTTCCCTCTTGTTGCTGCATTAGTTGATGATAGTCGCCTGTTTCGTTTCAACTTCAGCGTAGCTGAACGCTACTAAAAGCCTTAATTTTCCCTAATATTCGAACAAATTTAACTCAAAAGCGTCTGAAATATAAGGATTCGGGTATAAAATCCTAGGTAATACAAAATTTACCAAAGGGAGGAGTAGTATATACGGACTCGTATGTGTTACTATAAATTGCGATGTTAGAAAAACAAGAAATTGAAGATATCAAAGAAGCAACTGCTGAAGCCGGTCAAGACGAAGAGCACTATATCGAGCTTAATGAAGAAGCAAGAGTAGGTTTAGCGCTTTACTTAAAGGTTATGAATGGCGGAAAGGTTACTAAAGAGGGTACTCTTGTGCCACAACTTAACATCCACCAGCTTTCAAGAGTCGCTGAAGTAAATGAGAAAATGGTCTCAAAATGTTTTGATCGCCTAAGAGGCAAGGGCTTTATCAATAATAACGATAAAGGCGAACTTTATATACCAGAACTTTCTGAGTTTGAAGCTTGGCTTAAACTTGAAGGCGCTGTTATAGATTAATTTTTGATTTATTTACTAAATCATCTGATCTTTCAAATCTTCATTTGAATTAATTCTTAGAGGCTATTTTCTTTATCAAAAGCATTAAGATGCATTATTTCTAAATCCGCTTCTCTAGATTCAAGTACTTCAAAAGCTTTTTTAGTGCCTTCCTGTAAGGATGCAAGCCATGCTTCATTTTCACGTTCTAATATTAATTCCATAGCCTCTTTTATTAGATCATCTATGATTCTTTGATTAGTGAGAGAGTGATGAATATGCGTGTTGAACTTTTTTAATCTCGTGAGAACTCTTTGCTCAGACTTTTTAAGAGCATCTGAGCTTTCAATATGATCTCTTAAACTAGCGTATAATTGATCGCTATTAGCACTTTGAGCTACTTTTAGCTTAGGGCTTTGCTTTGCAATTTCTATTGAAGCATCTACATCATAGCCATCCTCTTCTATTATAGTTATTGCTTCTTTTGTTATTGCGTTCTCAATTTTTTTAACTTGTTTTTCAGCCTTTTTAATATCTTTTCTAAGATCTTTAGGGATTGAGTTTTGGATTTCAAATGCTTCTTTTAGTAGTGAGTATTTGCTTAAAATCTCATTAGTAGTATTTTTAATAGATCTTTCTATTCGTTTTTGTAATTTTTCTAAGAAGCTTTTTAGACCTTCTTCGCCTATTTTCTCTTTAATAATTTCATTACTCGCATCACTAGGTAATCTGCTGATAATAAGCATTGTTTCTCTGGTGATTGCAGCTTTCTTTGCACCTAGTTCACTTGCTTTGGCTGCGATAATTTTTCTAGCTTCTTCCGCTTCGGTTTTTTGCTTTATACCTAAACTTTTTAAAAAATCAAAATCAAAGTTCTTGCTAATCTTCATAGTCATTTCCCCTTTATAATATTAGCTTTAGTATACGTATATACTGAATATCAAGTTTATTGTTATAAATGCCTGAACTCACCTATGCTTCTCTGGAAAAGCCTTTATATAAAGTATTTTCAGCTTCATAACCTTTTCATAACCGCGCGCCTGTATAACTTAGACAAGCCAAGAAAGGAGAAAGCTATGGCAGTATATGAACAAGTACCATACATCAACCCAGCCGAGAAGGTAGCAGATGCTAATTCTTTAATCGCGCAAACTCAAGCAGATAACGTTTTTGCTGAGCAGTTGATGCAACAGGCAATTTTAGGTAATGGTGACCAAGACGCTGCTAGACAACTTCTAGGAACGGTTAGGCAGATGTTAGGTCAAGCTCGTGTTAACCAAGAGTTTTGGTTTGAGCAAGCTAAAAAAGAAAAAGAAGGACTTAAGAAAGCAAATGAATTCTTGAAATCAGGGGGTAGTTCGTAAGAACTAAGAGGAAAAAGTTTATGCAATTTAGCGGATCACCAGCAGAAGTTAACCACATCAATTGGGCAGTTGACCATTCGTATAAGAGTAAAGCTCTTAGAGAACTTACAGCGTCTAACTTTCAGGATATTTTTAACTTAACTAGAAGAACTGGTGAGGTTGAAGCTAAAATGAACCAGATAAAATTTAGAGCTCAAGGACTTGGTGGAATGCTAGGTATTGCAGCTGGCGCGCTAGGCGGGCCGCTTGGAAGTACTATAGGTTTTGGTGTAGGAAGATCGATTGGATCTTTTGTAGGAAAAGCTTTAGCGAAGAAATATTATGGCGCTGAGCAAGCTTCAGTAAATGAAAATTTATTTTTAGCAAGACAAAGAGACCCACAACTTAAATTCCAGTTAGGAATATTTAACTCACTTGGTGAGCTTATTGAAACTATGGAAAAAGAAGGCGATAAGAAAGACAAGAAAGTCTTGCAAGACATGCTTGTTATCTAATTGTCATTGCGAGCGAAAGCTGTCATTGCGAGCGAAGCGAAGCAATCCATGGATCACCACGTGATGATGATTTAGTTTTTAGCGTAATTAAGAGGACGATTAAGCTCATCAAGCGGTCCGATGTAATCTTTACGAAGAGGATAACCAGTCCAATCATCTGGATTTAAAATACGTTTAAGATCTGGATGCTCATCAAATTTAATACCCATCATGTCATAAGCTTCGCGCTCATTCCAGTTGCAGCAAGCGTAAACACTAGTTAGTGAAGGGATTATAGGGTTATCTTTTGGAACAGTTGTTTTTATAACAGCATATTTTTTATCATTTTGGTTTTCTAGTTGGATAGAAAGCTGATAACCATTTTTTCTTTCAAGTGATGTCATGTTTGAAAGGTAAGTCATACCAAACTCTTTTTTAAGAGATTTAGCAGCGCTTAGCCAATCTTTACTCTGCACTTCAGTTCTTTCTGTGCCAGCAGCATCATTACCAAGAGGCTCGCCTTTAATACCGATGCTCTCAAGATATTTTCCAATCTCACCATGCTCAGGAGGCGGTGGTGGAGGTGGAGCTGCTTTTGCAGCTGGAGCAGCGGGCTTCGCAAGCCCTGGGCTAGCAGGCGTAGCTGCGGATTTTGCTTTATCGTTAGTTTTTTCGTCTGTCATCTTTATAACCTTTTAATTTCTATACTGCTGCTAAGTTCGGGTTAGGAATTGCAAGTCCAGTTTTTTCATCCACATATATTGGAGGCTGGTGGCTGTGAGAAGTAGCTCTTCTACTTGCTAGTTTCTCTCTGCGGATTTTTCTTTGTAAAGTAAAGAGCGCGTGAAGCAAACCTTCTGGTCTTGGAGGGCATCCAGGGCAGTAAACATCAACTGGAATCACACGATCAACACCTTGTACCACTGAATAACTATCGTTAAACATACCGCCGGTAATAGTACATGCGCCCATCGCAATTACATACTTAGGTTCAGGTAACTGCTCATAAAGTCTTATTAACGCCGGAGCCATTTTTCGAGTGATAGTACCAGCTGTGATAATTAAATCTGCTTGTCTTGGAGTTGCACGAAAAACCTCAGAACCGAAACGAGAGATATCATAACGAGACATACCCACTGACATCATTTCAATTGCGCAACAAGAAGTACCGTAAGTTAGAGGCCAAACACTATTTGAGCGCGCCCAGTTATAGATAGAATCTAAAAAACCACCAACGGTAGTTACAAGAAGATTGTCTCTTAATTCATCAGGTACATTAATGTCCTTATTCTCAGGAACGGGTACCTTATTCTCTGAATATGTAGTACCTAAAATTTCGTAGATATCTCTTGCCATTGCCTGGATATTATACCATTCGATGGGGTCAGACCCGGAATACCGGAAATCTTAGTGTTTTCCCCTATCTTCAATTTAATAATTTAGAAAATACAAAATTTTTCCGGTATTCCGGGTCTGACCCCTAGAGGTGACCCCTAGAGGCCCCAGCCGCCAGCAAGCTCTATGTTCTGACCGGTTATGTACTCGGAATTTATTAAAAACCAAGCAAGCTCACTAGCTTCTTCCAAGCTTGCAAGTCTACCCATAGGGATTCCTTTTTTTATGCCAACTTGAGGATGGTCTACGCTGTTTTCTAGGTATCCAGGAGATAGCATATTAATTTTCACCCCATTAGCAGCTTCGGCTTTAGCAAGCGCTTTAGTGTAAATAAGAAGTGAGGTTTTGGCAGCTTCATAGGCTGCTGTTTTAAGGCTTGGTTCTAAATTTTCGATGCTTGCAAAGCCAATATTTAGAATCGCACCTTTAGATTTTCTAAGTTCTTGAAGCGCTTTTTGTGATGTGTAGAAAGCCGAATGAAGGTTGCTATCAAAAAGTTCGTGCCACTCATCAGATTTGAATTCATTAATTGGCTTATTTATGTAATTCCCAACATTGTTTACCAAAAGATCTAAGCGACCGTGTTTTTTAATAGTGTCAATGATTAATTGTTCGGCTTCAGCTTGATTTTTTAAATTATAATCATCAAAACCAATTAGGCTAATTTTCTCAAAGCCTTCAGCCTCAAGTTTTTCAGTGATGGCTTTACCAAGTCCTTGCTTGTTGCCAGTTACGATAGCAATTTTTTTGTGCACGAAATTAAGTCTAGCAGTTAAGCTTTTAGAAAAGTAGTGCTAGCTGCTCCCAAGATCTTTTAGCAGTATTGAAATGCAAGACCTTATTGTCTTCATCAAAGGAGATAAGTTTAATGGCTGGGCTATTAAGAGTGCGCTTTTTTGGTTTGGCTGGAATCGTTGTTGGGAATTTACCATAATTAACAAGCTCTAAATGAGTGGCTTTAAAGATATCTAAATAAAGAAGATTTTTTTGATTCCCAATAAAAAGAAGATTCTCTGATGTTTTTTTATTATGAACAATTACTGCATAATCATTCCAGCTATCTTTGTCAAAATCCAGTCTAAATCCTTTTAGTACCTCGCCTTGTGAGACTCTTTTAAGATCGGCTCTAGTGTAATTGAAATAGTTACTTAGTTCTTTTAATTTAGGGTTATATTGGTCGCCTTCAATTTCTGGGTAGATATCAAAAATCCCGGCACGCCTGAAATGCTCGCCAAGATGCTTTGCAATAAGCTCTTCCATTTTTTTATCAATCGAAGTTTTATGCTTTTGCTCTGGCGCGCGTACTTTAGCTTTAATAACTCTAGTCATTTTTGCATTTGCTGGCAAAAATGACAAAATGATGGGCGCTAGCATCGCAGCTAGGCAAGCAAATATTAGACTTAGTCGGATGACTTTTTGCATCTTTTAAATTAACTGAAGACGCCGATATTTCTAAACTTGTTCATGCGATCAGCTTTAAGCTCTTCAGGGCTCATCTTTTTAAGATCTTTAAGATGCATTAAAAGAGATTCTCTAAGATTTGATGCAGTCTCTTCATAGTTTCTATGAGCACCACCAAGAGGCTCAGGGATTATATCTTCTATAACTTTAAGTTCTTTAAGATCTTTTGCTGTAATTTTAAGAGCAGCAGCAGCGTCAGAAGCTTTATCTCTAGTGCGCCATAGGATTGCAGCACAACCCTCAGGGCTAATTACAGAGTAAACAGAATTTTCTAACATTAAAACACGGTTCGCAACACCAATAGCAAGCGCGCCACCAGAACCACCTTCACCAGTGACAATAGCAAGCACCGGAACAGTTAATCCAGCTAGTGATTTTAAATTTTCAGCAATAGCAATAGATTGACCATTCGCTTCAGCATTAAGTCCAGGATACGCACCTGGAGTATCAATGAAAGTAACTATAGGTAAGTTGAATTTATTTGCATATTCAAACAATCGCTTAGCCTTTCTGTAGCCTTCAGGTTGAGGCATACCAAAATTACGCTTTTGATTTTCTTTTATATTGCGCCCTTTCTGTGTACCAATGGCAATAAATTTTTGATCTTCTAGCTTAACAAGAGCACAGAACATCGCTTCGTCGTCAGTGCCAGCTCTATCACCATGCATTTCGATCACATCTTCCTTGCAACAAAGCATATCTAGGTAGTCTTGTATATAAGGTCTTTGTGGGTGACGCGCTACTTTTGTAATATCAAATGGCGTCAAGTTTTTAAAAATATTGGCTTCCACTTCTTCGTATTGAGTTTTTAATTTATCTAGAAGAAGCTTGTCTTCATTATTCTTCACTCTATTTTCGAGCTCGCTGATTTGATCAGCAATAGTAAGAAGTGGCTTTTCAAAATCAAGCCTAACTATTTTCTTTGGAGTTTTAGATTCTGTACTTATCATGTTTACCTACTTTGCTACTGCTTTCACTTTCTTTGTTTTCTCGACCGACTTTGCTTTTTTCTCTATATTTTTCTCAAACTTTTTTAGAAAGGGTGACCTCCCGTCACTAAAACCATGAATTTCAAAGATTTTTGAAATCTTCGACTTCATTACTTTTCTTTCTATGATCATATCTAGTTGACCGTGCTCTAGAAGATATTCTGCAGTTTGGAAATCTTTAGGAAGTTTTTCGCGAATTGTTTCTTCAATCACACGCTTTCCAGCAAAACCAATTCTTGCCTGTGGCTCAGCAATTAAAAGGTCACCAAGAGTTGCGAAACTTGCTGCAACACCACCAAAAGTTGGGTCCGTCAAAATTGATAAGAAAGGTAGTCTTGCTTCTGATAGCTGTTCGAGAGCTACACTGGTCTTAGCCATCTGCATAAGACTTAAAAGACCTTCATGCATTCTAGCCCCACCAGATGCTGAAACCATAATAAAAGGTACTTTAAGCTCGATAGCTTTTTCTATCGCGCGCGTGATTTTTTCTCCAACCACACTACCCATGCTTCCACCAATAAAACTAAAGTCCATTACAGAGATAACAAAATCTGTGCCGTTTAGCTTCGCCACGCCGCACTTTACAGCTTCTTTCGTGCCAGCTTTTTTCTGAGCGACATCAAGTCTGAAAGCATAAGGCTTATCATCTGAAAAGCTAAGAGGATCTTCTGGAGATAGATCTATATCAATTTCATTAAAGCTTCCCTCATCTACTAAAAGAGCGATCCGCTCATCAACAAGTAGGCGCCCATGATAATTACACTTATTGCAGACTTTTAAATTGTCCTGATAGTCATTTTTATGGATTGTAGCGTTGCAGCTTTTGCATGACACCCAATTTGCTGAAATTTCAGCATCGGTTAAAGTCGTTTCAGCAGATTGACTGCCTCCAAACTTCTCTTTTCTCTTCTTTTTAAAAAAGTCTCTTAGTCCCAAGAATCACCCTTCTTTTGCTTAATTCATTTATCAAGCTCCAACAATTATACACCAATATCCTGTATTGATGCATTAAATTTAGATAAATTGTAATACTTCTTGCTTCGCCGATAATCCAGATATATCAAGGCTTTTCTTGACGATATGAACTTTAAAACATAGAATAGGGGCACGCAGCTAGGGGCGTTTACCTAGTGCTCCAAAATGTTCGGAAGTAAATACCTCCTACTTGAGTTAGAGAAAAATGAGGCAGATTTTTATCATCTGCCGGTATTTGTTCCTTATATGAAGAAGTACCAGAAGAATCTTAAAGAGTTTGGTTTTGAATGGGAATTAGCTATTGAGGCTATGAAGCTTTTGGTTAGTGAGATGGACGTTGAAGAGTACAAGCCATATAAACTTTTTATTAGAAAATGGGATTACTATAACCAGCTAACTCTTGAAATTAAAAACGAAGAATGGCATGAAGCTGAAAGAACTATTAATAAGATTCTTTCTATAGATCTTTTAGACCCATCTGCTTACCTTAATCTAGGCTTTGTTTTTAGGCATATGGAAAAGTTTAAGAAAGCTGAGCAAGCATATAAAAAGGGATTAGAGCTTTTGCCTGATAACCCTCCTTTTATGGGCGGGCTTGCACGTACTTATGATGAGTGGGAAAATACAGAGCTAGCAATTGAAGCTTGGCAAAGAGTTTACGATAAATGTGAAGAGAAAAATGAAGCATTGGAAATGCTAGAAAAATATGGTGTTATTAAACGCGTTGAGTCAAAGGATCCTAAGACTAAAGAAATTAGTGTAGATCTTATTCCTGCTGCTAAATACGATGAGATCATGCATAAAGAGTTTGAAAATTGTGGTGAAGATATAAATGCACTCACGAAGCTAGGACTTAAACTCACGAAAAGTGGCAAAACTAAACTTGCTATGAAAGTCTTTGCTAAGGTTTATAAACTTTCTAAAGATACAGAGAAAGATAATTTGCTCAAATTTTAATTATCAAGCGGCTTCATCGTAGGGAAAGCAATAACATCTCTAATGGATGATGAGTTAGTTAGTAGCATCACTAAACGATCCACACCTAAGCCCATGCCACCTGTTGGAGGAAGACCATACTCTAAAGCTGTAATGAAATCTTCATCCATCATATGCGCTTCTTCATCACCAGCAGCTTGCTGCTCTGCTTGCATTTTAAATCTTTCTCTTTGATCATCAGGATCTGTAAGCTCAGAGAACGCATTTGCTAGCTCCCAGCCATTAGCGAAAAGCTCAAATCTTTCTACAAAACCTTCTTTAGCTTTTTCTGGATCTCTATGCTTTTTAGCTAGAGGAGAAATCTCAATAGGGTAATCATATATAAAAGTCGGTTGGATTAAAGTTGCTTCTACATGCTGCTCGAAAGCATTATTAAGTTCTGTACCTGTAAGAGTTTTACCAGTAGCTTCTTTAACAGCGTCTTGCATGCTGATGCGTTTGAATTTAGAAAAATCAATTTCTCTATCTTCAAAACTTACTTTATGTTCGCCAGTTACTTTTTCACAAAGAACTTTGATCATGTCTTCAGTAAGATCCATCATATCTGTTACATCTGCAAAAGCTTCATAAAGCTCAATAGATGTGAATTCAGGGTTATGCTTAACGCTAATACCTTCATTTCTAAAAATACGCCCGATCTCATAAACTTTTTCAAAGCCACCTACGGCTAATCTCTTAAGGTGAAGTTCAGTTGCGATTCTTAGATAAAGATCCATGCCTAAACTATTGTGGTGAGTAATAAATGGCTTAGCAAGCGCGCCACCAGCTTCAGTCATAAGGATTGGTGTTTCAATTTCTAAATAACCTAAATTATCTAAATAATTGCGCATTTCACGCACTAATACACCACGTTTTCTTAAAGTCTCACGTGATTTCTCGTTAACAATTAAATCTAAGTATCTTTGGCGATATCTAGTTTCCACATCAGAGATTCCTAGTCTGCGTCTTTTGCCTTCAATAATTTCTGGAAGAGGTTGAAGTGTTTTTGATAAAACTTCAACTTGATCAATATCAATCGTGAGCTGCCCCCTAGGAGTTCTTCTTACAGTTCCAGACGCGCCGATGATATCCCCTTTATCTAGAAGGTGAAATAATTCATCAAGTTCTTTAGGTCTTGATTCAGCATCTGAGAAAAGTTGGATTTTGCCTGATGGATCACAAAGGTCTATAAACATCCAATTGTTGCGTTGGTTGTGAACACGACCTGCAACGATCACACGATCGCTAGTTTTATCACCGTCTTTTAAATCTGCATATTTTTTATCAAGATCAGCTGCGTATGAATCACGCTTAAACTTATACGGGAATGGTTCAATGCCCTTAGCCTTGAGTCCCTCAAGTTTGCGTCTGTGCTCAGCTTCTAAATGCCCTACTGTCTCTTGAGTACTTGATGTCATAGTGACATATTATACAGCGTAATTAATAGAAATGCAGTGATTTTAAGATGCTCTTTAACTAGCTCTTTTTTTGGATGCTGGCTTAATTGAATTTTGTCTTTCTTTTGCGATTTCTTTTGCTAATGATGCAGCGATTTCAGGCGTAAGAGCAATTTGTGTTTCTAAACTATCTTCTATATGAGCTTGGCGCAAGTCTTTTAGTTTTTCGATAGCATTTGGTACTTTCAGTAATGCTTTAGCTCTAGAGTCTAGTTCTTCAATATCAGCGCTCTTTCTTTTCTTTATTTTCATTTGGATAGCTTTTTTGCTATCTAATAATATTTTCCTGGATTCAATATCAGCATTAGAAAGGACTCTATCTTTTTTTGAAAGTCTCTCCTGCTTCTCTTTTCTTCTTTGACTTTCTTCTTTGCTAATTCCCAGTAGTTTTCTAACTTTTGGTACTAATTTTTCAGAATGCAGCTGATGGTGAAGTTTTCTATGTTCAAATTGAGTAGCTTCTGTAGCAGTTTTTGCAAAAATTGTTTCTATAGTCTTAGATTGGCTGCAAGCTTCTAAGGCTAGGTCTGTGGTGTAATCTAAATATTCTTGAAGTAAAGTGTCTTGGGAAATTCCAGAAGGTGTTTTTTTGTTTTTGCTAGGATTTTCCTTGCCTTGGTCTTGAGACTTTTTTTCAAGTTTTTCTTTTGTATCAGGATTAAGTGCCTTTGAGACTTCACTATCGGAGAATTTTTTAAATCTTTGTGAATCTCTCCAGCGTTGTTTAAAATGGCGTGATGAAGGTCTTCTACCTGTTATATCTGACATGAAATATTCCTTTAAAATAAGAAGCTAAATATAGATTTAAATACTTATATATATGACCATGAGGGTTCTATATAAGTTCCAATTGTTAAGGAATACTTGATTTAGAGGCTTATTTTAAGCATGTTTGTAATGACAGAACCAGAATTAAGTTCTTTTATTTCTAGCGGAATAGTTAGTGAATTATCAAGAGGATTGTAATAGCTAGATAATTTAGCCAGGTTCTTTTTAAAGGCTTTTTTATTTTTAAATTTAATCTTCAGCTTAGCTTTTTTATTTAGTTTGAATTTCTTCTTCTTGATTTTGACTAGCTTTTTAAACTCTTCTGGAATTGAAATTTCAAAATTCATTGGTCCGCTTAAAGCAACTTGCGAGCCATCAGATTTAATCTCATCACGTTTGAAGACGAGTTTAATAGCTTTTTTCTTTCTAGTAAGTTTAGCTTCTTTAACTACAGAATTATCTTCGTTAAAACCGTTAATTGTAAATGGCATTAGTTTAACTTCAGGTTCTTCTGGGACTTCAACTATTTCTTGCTCTTCTTCTTTAGGTTTTTCAGTTTCTACCACTTCTTTCTCTTCTTCTGGCGGGCTTGTAATAGGTCCAGGGCTTGCTGGAGCAGGGTTTGCGACAGGTGCTGGCGGCGGGCTTGGCTCAGGAATTTCAACAGGAGGAGTTTCTTCGTCATCATCTCCACTTGCCTCTACGGTAATTTTCTTTGGTAAATTATCATTCGGGTATAAATATGCGATTGATAATGTATAAGGAATATTGGCTACCTGTGCATCATCTCCTTTAACTCTTATGTAATAAGTTTTAGCTGGCTCTGCATCCAAGAAATAGATAGGGGAAATTGCTTGGGATCTTTGCATTGTGATAATAAGTTTTCCGTTCTCATCTAAAATATCGTAGATAGCATCACCATCACCTTGATTCACTGCAATTGATAGCATGTTTAATACAGCTTGGTAATCATCATAGTCAGCTGGTCTACCTTGAGCGTTGTATTCAAATTTAAATAAATCAAAGTCATCAGCATAGTCAATGCTTCCAGTTTGAAGAGGGAAGAGACCATCTGTGTCAGGTGTCATTGGAATTACTGTTGCATTGAAAATATCTAGATCCTCGTGATCGTCAGGGCTTAGTCCCGCTCCAGAGAAAGCGAAGTCGTCGTAGATAGTAAAGTCGTATGTGCCTAAGAAAGCTGGGTCACTATGTTTGATTTCAAAAATAGCCTCATCACCACTTTGACCAAGAATTATAAACTCAGTTGGAGAATTTGGCTGCCTTGCTATCACTGCATTTCCAGAAAGTTGGTTTAACTCATAGCCTTGTGAAAGCTGGGTGAAGCTAAGTTTAAATAGCCCGACATTTGCTATTTTAAGTTTAAATAAATCTCTGTCAGAAGGATTTTCTATGTGTCCTTGAATCGCTGTTCCAGGCATAAATTTATCTAGGTAAATCAAATGCGCCTCTGCTTCAGTATCAGGGAAGTCATCAGCATTTCTTGGATCTATCATTGTTTGCTTAGTGACCGTAAAGTTAGCCCCATCTTTATCTGTAACAGTTAGTGTGACAGTGTAAGTCCCTGCTGCTTGATAACGATGAGTTGGTTTAGATAAAGAATTGCTTGGATCTAATTGAGCGAGGAATTGAACTACTGTAGTATCAACTGTGCCAGTCACCGGTATGCTTCCGTCACCAAAGTCCCAAGTCACAGCCATCTCACCTATTTGCCCATCTGTATCATCTGGATCATAAATATCTGTGGAGAATTCTATTTCTTCATTTATAAAGAAGCTAGCTCTGTTTGGATTTGTGAAGATGCTAGCTTGTCCAGGAAGTCCTCCACGAGGTGGAAGATTATCTACTGTGTAGTTAAGAGTAGTAGTAGCTGTAGCACCGTCATTATCAGTGACTCTTAGCCCCATGGTGTAATTGCCTGGATATCTGAAATGGTGATGCAAGACGGTGTGTAAGTTAGGGCAAGAAGGTCCACCTCCTATTGGGAAGGCAGGGAAGGAACTATTGTCAATCCCAAGATCTGTTTCGTAAACACCATCATTGTTTATATCCCATTCATATTTATCTATGCAGCCATCTGGATCATCGCTATTAGCAGCAAAGATAGAACCAATGTGAGTTGTTTTAATTGAGCTGTAAGCTAATCTAGCTATTGGCGCTCTGTTAACAACTGATACTGGCTGAGTCTTGCTAAATGAACTGCCTTCATCGTCTGTGATAGTTAGAGTGACTACAAAGTTTCCTTTACTGTTATATAAATGTGTTGGAGTTGTAATATTTGTATCATCACTAAGCCCACTTAAAGAATTGCCGTCACCAAAATCCCAATCAAGACTTAGTAAACCACCGTCGGGGTCGTTTAAGCCAGTTGTGTAGAACTCAAAAGTGTCAGTGATGTATTGAGAAGCGTTTAGAACACCCATGTCACCACTAGGGTGAAGGTTGTTTATTGTGATATCAAAGATTTGTTCAAGTTTACTAAGCCCATTACAATCCTTTATGTATTGGTAAACAGTATAAGTGCCAGGCTGTGGGTAGCTTATGCTTGCTTGATTATTAGTAGAACTAAAGTCAATAGTCCCATCAGCCTCAAAGTCCCACTCGTAATCAGCAGGTAGTTGGAATGGAATTCTTTGTTTTTGACCAGTAAAGTTTATCTGCTCATTAGGGTTGGCAGTGATAGCTTGAGGGAAAGGTAATGCTTGGGTAACAGCATAAGGTTTTTCTGAGACTGTAATTTTGTAAGCTCCATTAAAGCCAAGATTATCCGCTGTCACATTTAGGAATTGAGTTTCGCCGTCTAGTAAAACGAAGCTTGGGTTATAGTTTGGATTATTTCCTGCTGGGTAAACAACTCCTATGCTAGGAATTAAATTAGGTCCTGTTAATCTGAAATCAACATCTCTGTCTGTAAGCGTTGCTTCGTAAACTCCACAGCCGGTTGAAGTGTAGCTAAAGCTATCAACATCACCACTTAATTCAATTGACCCATCGGTTAGAGTATTTAGGACTAATGCTGTAGCGCTTGTATCATCATTGCCATGATCATCTTGAGGAACTACTGTAATAGTTTGTGTCCTTGTCGCAGAATCTGTAGCATTGCTAATAGTTAATGTGACATCAAAAGTACCAAGAGTATTAAAGGTGTGTGAAGTGCTAGCTGTTGGATTGCTTTCATCAACAACTCCATCACCATCGAAGTCCCAGTCATAGCTTGTTATTGCTCCAGTAATTATCGTACTTGCACTTGCATCAAAATCAATGGAATCACCCACTTCGATAACGGTATTAGGGCTGCGCGTGAAGCTAGCTGTGCCAAAGCTTCCGTCGCTAGTAAGATGAGGTCGAGGAATTATTTTAAAACGATAAGGTCCTGTGCCGCCAGAAATAGAAGGTGCTGCTCTGAGGTAACAAGTTCTATTTTGGTAAAGTAATCTTTCGGTATTAGGGAAGATATTATATACCGTGCCTCCACAAGTCATAGACATGTTTGTATCTGTATCAAATCGATAGTAGCCGTATTGACTCACATAGAATTTAAAGTAATCAGTATCCTCGACCTCAAAAGTAACTGGATCAAAGTCATAATCTAAATTACCTGTAATTTCTGTATTAAATAATATAGGAGCAGCATCTGCTTGCTTGTTTGGATAATCATCTGCTGGTCTCACTGGTGGTGTGTAAGATTCTAGAATGATGTCATAAAGACCTTCATCTCCAGTTGGTGAGTAGACTTCAAGGTAGTAAGCTCTGCTGGAGACGTTGTAAGTGTTTCCTATGACATTAAAATTGTTACTAGTGTCTCTATCTGTACTAAAGAAATGATTAGCGTTGTGGTGAGTTATGCCACCAATGTTTTGAAGGCTAAAATGAATCCTGTATGCGAGGTTTAGATTTCCTTCTGATCTTATTACTAATCTAGTTGGATCTGAAACTGGAAGCCTGAAGACATCTTTATCTGTTGAATTATTTAGGATGGCTTGAATAGGAGTAATAGTGTTTAGTCCTATTCTTGCAGTGCCTTGAGCATCTGGATGATCATCAGGCTGGATAATTTTAATAGAGTAGTTTTTATTCTTAAGAAGCCGATCTGAATGGAATACTTTTATAAAGTAAATGCCATTAGTTAAACTAACAGTTTGGCTATCTATAGGATTTGATGAGCTTGTCTCTAGAACTATAGGAGAGCCTGAGCGGTAAGCTAGTGGTGGATTAGAGTTGTCATGAAACTCTGCTCTAATTCCTTCATCTCCACTAAGCTCAAATCCAAAATTACCAGAAGCAAAATTGCTGGTATCCACGTCAATCTTCAACCAATCAAAGTCTTCTTCATAGTCAATAGTTCCATTGAAAGTACTAGCTGGGTAGCTGACTGTTAGAGAGCTAGCTCCTGCAGTTTCATTACTAATATCATCATTAGTTGGTGTCCAAACGTTGAGTGGAACTAAGTAGCCGAGACCTTGATTGTTATTCGTTGTCGTCACTTCTAGGTAGTACTCTTCAGAGGCTAATAGATATTTATGATCAAAGCCATTTGTACTATCAAAAACTTGAACTAGTTCTATGTCTTGGTTGGCGCTATTCCATTTGTAAAGTTTTCTGATGCTAGTGCCTTGAGTATCTTCAAAGTTATAGAAGTCATCATTATTAACAGTTAGTTTAAAGAAATCATGATCAGCTTCTACAATATTCACTCCGTGATCTAGGCTTCCAGTAGCCCCTTGACCAGTACTTAACAAGGTGGCGTTTTGGTAAGTATTACCGTGTTCATCTGGGCTGGCGGTGAGCTCCAAGTTAGTTATTAGAGGATAGCTGAGTGCTGGAGAGTTTGCTCTTTTAGAAATTTCTAAATTGTAAGTAACACCAGCTTGAAGATCTAATTCAAGGTACCAGTTGCTGTTATTAGGAGCAGTTGTGAGAACTAGACTATCCAAATTTTGACCTGCCGGGCTTATTTGAAGATCTAAAGAAGGATGGTTTTTAATTCTATATTTCCCATCACTAGGCACGGTGAATTGAAGAAGATCAATGTCATCAGCGGTATTTAGTTCTTGGGATCTTGTAATATTCAGTTCTAAGATATCTAGGCTTGAATCCAGCTCACTGATTTCATCAGGCAAGTCATCATAAGACAGGCTGAAATTATAATTTGCAGAATGGTATTGCTTAATGAAAGCTGCTTTAGGAATGATTATAAGGCGATCATTGTTAGAGCTGCTTCTAAATCTATAGCCTCTTAATTTGGCACTAGGGTGAATATAACCAAAAGAATCTGCATATCCATTAGGGTAGTTAGGGCCGTATTCTTCAGTAGGGTTTGTTTGCAATGCTGTTATTAAACCAGTTGGGTGTGGGTTTTTAGCGGTGGTGCTGTAAACAGGGTAAATAACGTGACCGTCATATCTTGGTAGGAAATTATCACCAGCTTGACCATCATGTAGTTCATAGAATCCTGCTTTAGTAACTTCATGCTCGTAAATATTGTAATTATCTTCAAAACCACTATACGCAAATGTCCCAGTGTATGTGGTGTCTAGCTGGATTGGTCTTCCTAGCGTTTGAGTGATTGATATTCCATAAAGGTTGTTGCCGTTTAAGAATAGAGCATCATCTCTGTTATAAAGCCGAGGATCTTTAACGGCAGATATTGCAATGCCGTATTCAAGACCTTTGATCATTTCTATAGTCATAGAATTTGAGTTTGAAGGACTCTGGTAATTATCATAGTAAGAATGCTTGGCTGATACTGGTATATCAAAAGGAATATCTACAGCTACTCTCGCATCGTATTCCGTGCTGCCACCGTTATTGAAATTAATAGTATAGGTCCCAGTCTCTGGAGGAGTGAATCTTAGAAAATCTGTAAGGTCTGAAGGTGTTTCAAATTCACCATTAAGAGCTTGCCCTGGAACTAGCTCTGTGTCTTCATTAGAGTCTAAGAAATGAGAAGTTTTAATATTTAAACTGTAGCTAGTTGAACCAAGTATTGAAGTGTGCTTCACTCTTAAGTAGTAAGTTCCAGTGCTGTGAGCATAATTCGCAATCTCGAAATTTGCACCACCTTGAGTATAAATTCCTGAAGAACTTATATCTTTCCTGCTAGAGCAAGTAAGTGCTGTGTTTAAGTCACTAGAATGGTATAGGCAGCCTTCTAAGTTAGAACTGATCCAGTTATTCTGATCTGAACCAGCTGGTCTGGCTGGTTTGGTCGCTCCATCTGTGTAGATTTTAAAGCTGCCAGTCCCGGCAACATCAAATTTAAACCAATCAACATCAGTTAAATAACTTATAGATTTATTGCTAAGGATAGGATTTAGTTCATCTGTGCTTCCAAGGTCAAGAGCATTTGCTGAATCATCAGGAGCGTCATCATTAGTTGGAGTGACGTTTACAACTTGTTCTATAAAGACACTGAAAGCTTGAGCTAGAGTACTTAGCTTTATTACTCTGATGTAAATAGTATCCCCTTCTGTTAGAGAAGTGGGGTAGAGGTAAGCAGTGTTTTCTTCTTTGAAGCTTTGGTCTATGACATCTAGATTGTCGTCATAGACGATGATTAATGCCTTACTGTTGAAATTTACTCTTACCTCATAATCAGCAGTTCTTCTTACGGTCCATTTGACTAATTGAGAAGAGTTGACATTAGGGATATTGCTATTTGCCATCACGTCTACTACCTGTAATGGGTGGTAGATAATATTGTCGTAAGAAATATTTCCAGGTAAGATGCTGTGATTGATATTTATAAGTGGCAGGCTTTGGCTGTCGATGTGCTTAACAGATAAGTCATAGTTAGATTCTTGGAAATTAGCTGCGCTTTGACTTGGACCAGCAAGTTTAATTAAGTATCTTTCTCCTGCTGTTAATTCAAAAGCTAGGTATTTTTCAAAAGTTCCACTAATAGCAGGAATCTGTGTCTGACTTCCATCAAATACAGTCATAAAGATTTGGTCATTTGTGTTGCTTTCAAATAAGAAGAGCCCTGCCTGGCTAGGAATGAATTCAAACCAATCTTGATCAGCAGGGAATTGAGTGGCTCCAGAAACAGAATCAATTTCAGTTAAGGTAGTTGGGTTTGTGAAGTCACCATGGTCATCAGCTGCATAGACTTGGATATTTCCAGTTCTTGCAATGCTATCCCCTTCATCATCAAAGATAGTGAGAGTGATTGTATAGTTGCCTGGACTATCGTAAGTGTAAATAGTTGTTTGACTTGGATCAGAGCTAGTTAAAATATCTCCTTCACCATTCCCGAAATCATAAAGAATAGTTAACTGACCGCCATCTGGATCTGTGAAGCTGGAGCTAATGGTGATAGGGCTTTCAGCGCTTGCTGTAGCAGGTATATTAATCGCTCCAGATGGCAAAGGATTGCTAACGATAATCGCTGCACCTATTTTTTCAGAGCTTTCTCCAAAGGCATCGGTTACTACTAAACGTGGAGTGAAGGTTCCAGCTGTAGTGTAGTTATAACCAGCTTGAGCTGAATTAGAATCTATGATTCCATCATTATCAAAGTCCCACTCATAACTAACGATATTATTATCTGCGTCTGTGCTTACTGAAGCATCAAAGCCAATTGCTTGGTTAACATTTGCAGTAGTTAAAGTCACAGTGAAGTCTGCAATAGGAGCTTCATTGTTTTGATCGTCAGCCTCGCTCTTCAATTGTTGGTATATAGTGCTAATTTCTGTGTCAGAGAGGGCAAAGTTATAAATCTTCAGCTCATCAATAAAACCATTAAATGGATTTGTTTCATTTTGAAGCACTAAGAATGAATTCAGCTTATCGCTAGTTAGATTTCCTGTGATGTTTTGTGAGTCAATTAAGTTGCCATCTACGTAAGCTTTAGACTCGCTATTACTTTTAACGCTTTGGCAATAGTGGTGCCATTTTTCTATGTCTAAGCTGTTACTGGCAGTAAATTCTTCATCACCGTTTACAGTTTTGGTTTCATGTTTAATTCTGCCATCACCGTAGACTAGAAGTTCATTGTGAGCCATTTGTGATCTGATTAAAGAAATCTCTCTATTTGCAGGCTCGCTTGTGTTTGATTTGACCCACATGCAATAACTAAGCTCATGGAATCTTTCATTGAAATTGTTCATTATTAGGTAGACAATACTTCCATCAAGGCTAACGGCATCTCCTGATAGACCTGGAACATAAGTTTCTCCACTATTGCTACTAAAGTAAGTTAATCCTCTGATGGAATCATCTAAATTGCCATCAAAAGAGACGTGAGAAATTTCACTTTGATTATTTTGTGTATTGAAGCCAGGTTTAATTACAGCAAGTTTATATGAACCAATCCAGCTAGCATTTCTAACAGCTACTTCTATATAGTAGTTTTGGTTTGCTTTTAAATTGTATGCAGGAAGGTTTAGGTCTAGAGCGTTAGCATTTGTAGCTTCTGCTGAATCTAATAAGTTTCCAGAATTGTCAAAAAGCTTGATTCTAAACTCTTGATTAGCATCAAAAAGTTTGATTAGATGTTTCCCTTGTTCTGTGCTTGTGAACATGAAGTAATCCTTATCACCAGCTGTTTCTACTTGTCCGCTAATAAACTCAGAGTTAGTAGCTGCTGTAATAAAGTCTAGGTTTTGATCTAGCTTTGATGGTTCTAATAAAGTTAATGAGTTTGATCCTTGTGCTCCAGCAATGTCATTCGGGTGATCATCTGCTGGCAAATTATTAGGGTCTAAGGCGTATCTAACATGGAAGTATCTATTCCCGACATCTGTGCAGTGACTACAAATACTGTATTGAAGATAATATTTTTTACCCGCTTCTAATAATAGTGTTCTAGGTCCTAAGCCTCCGAATGGATTACCCGAACTGTCTAATGGCAGTTTAAGATAGCCACTTGGTTGACCTAAAGTATAGCTGTCATATTTAATTTTTTGATCATTTGAGCTTGAACCACTAGTGCAAGATCCTCTTGTAGATCCGTTTACTATATAAGTACCTGTAACAGGAGGGCTTATGTAAAGCTGGTCAATATCATCATCAGTTGGCAGATAACCCTGAGTACATTGATCGTATGGTATTTCACTTGCATTGGCAGCAGCATTAGAGTGATCATCTAAAGAAATAGCACTTAGAGGACTGATGCTTAAGTTGAAGGAGCCTGTTTCTTCATAGAATTTTTCTTTGCTTATTCTTAGGTAGTAATCAACGCTTTCGTTGAGAATGAAATTAAATTCTCCCTGATAACTATTGCTAAGTGCAGGTTTGTTATTTGCAAGTATATTTCCTGCACCATCAAGCAATTCCATCACTGTGTAAACTATTTGATTAGTGCCTAGACTAAACTTGAAGTCACCACCTCTGTTGACAATGAGTTTATAAACATCAAAGTCTCTTATGTGAAGGTCTTCACTAGCATTTACTGTCAGACCTGCAGCAACCGGAAGTGTTAACTGACTATTGGAATCCGAGTCTGCTTCACTTGGATTATTGGCAACCAAATCGCTTGGATCACTTATAGCTACAGGGTTTTTTTCTTTTATTGTGATTTTATATGATTCAGGTAGGCGATCTAATTGATGATCAAGTTCTATGAAGTAGAGCTTGCCTTGATTGAATTGAGCGCTGGTAGTTAAGGTGTTTAGGCTCGAGTGTCCAGTGCATTGTCTGCCTGCAGGGTTTGGTGAGCTAGCTCTATCTAGTGGATCTATAGTATCCCCAAGATTTTTAGCAGGGTGAAGATAAATACAAGGACCCTCAAACGAGAAGACTTCTATGTCATAAGTATCAGTTCTTTCAGGGATGAAAAGAAGAGTGTCTATGTCTTCAAGAGCTTGGAAGTTGTTTTGGGAGCTGATGCCCGCTGGATCAAAGTTATTTAGAGTAGAAGGATTCTTTTTATTAGTCCCAAAGAAGCCATCTAAAGGAAGCCCGACTTGGATTTGGCTGAACTGTGAAACGAAGCTTGTGTCTACTGTTTGGGTGCTTATGATTTCACCAGGGTGATCCTCAACACTAGCAGGGTAGAGTTCTATTTTAATAGTGTAGTCATGGTGCTGTTTATGAAGAGGTACGTTTCCTGAGCTTACAGGAAGAGCTCTCTGGGCGCGCATGAAATAAGTTCTGCCGGCTTTGTAATGTCTAAGACCCCCTATTCCATAAAGAGGGCTTCCAAAGGAGCTTGTGTTTATTCCTATTAAACTTACATTGTTATTAGTGCTAGAACCAGAAGTGGTGATGGTAGTTCTATAATCACCTGTGATCGTTGGCGTAAATGAGAAGAGATCATGATCGGCATCACTTTGCAAGCTTCCGCTATAAAGTACATCGAGTTCCATTGGGACTGAGTTATAAATGTCTCTAGAGTTGTTAAAGTGACCAGGGAACTCATCATCTAAAGTTGCATAGAAAGGAGGTTCTATGTGGGCGTTATAAGCCCCGCCATTGCCAGAAATTCTTAAGTAGTATTGTTTGCCTGGTTCTAGGTAAACATGAATTTCAAAATTAGGAAGAACTCCTCCAGTCTGAGGATCGATTTTCCCATTATTTTCAGCGATTCTATTTTCATCTGAATCATAAACGACTCCTCTGGTATCTGTGTTTCCAGAAGTGTAGAACTTGTAGTATCCTTCTCTGGCGTCAGGATCTAGAACTATTCTAATGAAATCGTTACCGGTGTTAAGGGAAGCATTATTGAAATCAATAGGACCGAGACCTGCTTGTTCTTTGGTAACTCTTACAGGGAATGCGCTTTGGAAATCTTGCCCAAAATTATCTGCAGGAGGAGGTCCTGTAGGTGGAATGAATTTATAAACATAAACTCTATAAGGAAGCACTGAATTTCCATTTGATTCTCTGGCTTTAAAGAAATATTTACCAGGGCTTAGTTGTTCTTGGATTTTAAAATTAGTTCCATCTTTAGTTTGGTTAAAGTCTTGATTTATTTGATTACCATAAACATCATATAAAGTAGCGGAGATACTTGTTTGACCTAAGCTGGTGACTACATACTCTGCATCTTCAGTTACGGTAAATTCAAAAGCATCTATATCAGTACTTGAATCAGCTGAAGCATCATAGATTACCCCAAGGCTTAGTTCAGTAGCATTAGAGAATTCATCTCCATGATCGTCAGTCACAGGAATAGCAGTTGGACTCTGCACCTGGATAGTATAAGTGCCAGTAGCTTGATTAGCGGTGAAGACCTCTATTACATAGTTGCTATTCTCATCAAGTTGAACTTGCTCTGAGAAGCTTGAAGCATTACTAGGTAAAGCACTAGTTAATAGATTCAGGTCTGAATCATAGAGTTTGTAATAGAAAATGCTAGAGCTTCTGTCTAAATGAATAGTATAAGTCCCAAGATCAGTAGTGGTGAATGAGAAGAAGTCTTTATCAAGATCATTTTCAAATTCTGCATTAACTACATCGTTTAAAAGTATGGTTGATGGGTTTTGAATTTCATTTGAGAAGTCATCATTTGGAAGACTTAGCTCTAAATCGAAAGTCGCAGTGTCAGTTAAGCCGTCAGTATCACCAACTGTTAGTGATATAGTCTTGGTGCCTGGTGATAAGAAGCTATGGTCAACGGTTGGAAGTGAGCTGTCACTTATACCGTCCCCATCAAAATCCCAACTGTAAGAGGAAACATAGACATCATCAAAGCTTCCGGAGCCATCAAAAGTTATAGTCTCAAATACCTTTAGATTAGAATTAGGGCTAATCCCAAATCTGGCTTCTGGAGGCTGGTTAGGACCACCAACTCTTTTGACGCTTAATTGATAAAATCCAGGAGTGTAATTATTGTGAGGTTGTCTGCTCTTCGCGTAGATATGATATTTAGTTCCAGCACTTAGATGCACATTGATAGTTTCTTGGTTGCCACTTATTGTGCTTGTTGTGCCAGCAATAAGCATAGAGATACCAAGTGGAATAAAGGAACTGCGTGTTCTAATCTTTATCTCAAAATCCCCATCAGTTTCTGGCTCAAAGAAAAAAGCATCTACGTCGTATTGGTTGTTGTTTTGAATGTAATTTATCTCACCATAGATAGTCGATCCCTCTTTTATCTCAGTCGCTAAGTCAAGGATGTGTGAGTATTCATCTATAGAACTTTCTGGCAAATTTGGTCCGTTGAAACTGAGCTTATACCAGCCAGTACCTTGACCAGAGGCTAGTATGTAGTAAGTTTCATTTGCTTGAAGATTTACATTGTAGGGAAGAGTTGGGTGAGATAGGGGTCCGCCTAGTTTGATGATGTTTCCTTGACTGTTATAAATCGTTCCGTAGACAGTAGTATTACCAGAGTAACCATATCCAATAAATCTATAACTAGCATTAACTGGGACTGTGAATTCAAACCAATCTCTGTCCCCATTAGTCATGTGACCTCTTTCTTCTTTGCCAATGATTAATTCACTTGCAAAAAGTTGATCATCGGAATGATAATCGCCAGCTCCTAAAATAGCTCCTGTAAGCTCAGAGACCCTTAAGCCATAACTTGCGCTTTGGTTTGGATTAGCAGCTCTAACAGTTAAGTAATAATCTTTATCTGCTAATAATTGCATTTCAATTTTGCAATTATTAGCCACGCCGGAATTATCATCGCTAGTAATTTCAAAGCCTGTTTCTTTTAATAAAGTACAGAAAGGATCATCTGTGCCAGAAGTCTCAATTATGTAGTTTTTACTTAGAGGAACATTAACTTTAAACATATGCGGGGAAAATTTACTTCCTGAAACGTTCTCACCAGAATAAATTTTTGAGAGATCAAAGATTGTTGCCGTTTGAGGATGAGACCCATGGGCACGATCTCGGTGTTTCCCAGGTTGAATCCTTAGGTCTGCTTGAGTGGTTGAACTATAAATAAGTGTTAGATCATAGTTCGCAATATGCCTCTTATTACTAGGGCTTGAAACTTTAATGTAGTAATTGTCCCCTCCGTTAAGGTCAACAATGTATGTATTCTTGTGAATATTATTTTCGAGAATATATGGTTGTGCTGCTGGGACAATGCTGTTTGCAGCACCAACATAAACCCCATCTCTGTTATAAAGTCCTAATTCTAAAAGACTGTCAGACTCTAGATAGAATGTTGCAAAAGTGCTTAAAGGTGAGTTGATTAAGAAAAAGTCTTCATCACTAGCTCTTTCGATTCTGCCACTGACTGTGTCATTGTTATTGATTAGAGCCGTTGTAGAAGTATCGTTTGCGTAGTCATCAGCGAGACTAGTAATTAAATTTCCATTACTGTCGTTTATTGGATTGAAGTTGATAGAGTAGTTGATTGGACTTGTAGGATTGGCACCAACCATGAATACTTTTAGATAGTATTTAATGCCAGCCTCGAACTTAGTTCTTATTAAGGACTTAGCGTCAGTACCACCATTATCATTACACCCGATGAGTTCATGTAATTGACCTTTGAATAAGCAGGCTTCTGTATTTAGCTCACTGTCACTGCTGGTGATTTCTACAGAGTGTAAGCCGCTTTGGGTGCTAGTTAATTCAAAATAATCTATATCATTGCCACCAGCTTTTTCAAAGCTCGCAGAAAGTGGAGTTCCAGGGTTAATAGCAACAGCGTCTTCTATAAAGCGGTTATTGTCAGCTACAAGATTGCTGATATTATTCATTGGGCTTATGCTAACAAAGTAGAGCTCTTTTTTATATTTAGCGATTACTTTTAGGAAGTAATTAAGCCCAGCGATAAGATCTTTTTCCATTAGAGCTGAGCCGTTACTGACCCCAAAGCTTGTACCAGAATCATTATCTTCCGCAATTTTACTTAAAGTGCCATCACTATTCTCTATAAAGAGTTCAATGTCTGGATCTGAATCACCGCCTACCCGGATTGAGTATTTTTGGCTATTTTCTACTGAGAATTTAAAGAAATCTGGATTGGATTCTATTTCTTGTATGCCTACCATTCCTAAGTTGTTATATTTGTTAAATAGATTAGTGGCTTTATCTTTAGAGTCACCATGATCGTCTATAAGATCACTATAAGTTTTTCTTACTGAGAATTGGTAAGCGCCTGTGCCAGCAGTGTTGGTGTGCTTCACTTTTAGGCAGTAGCTAAAGTCACCAGAATTTCTTAAACCACCTTCTAGTATGAAATTACCGCTACTGTTGTTCGAGCTTTCCATGAAAGAAGGGGTAGATGAAGCATAACTTGGTGGCAGGCAATCTGTGTAAAGTTCTACTTGAACATCGCTAGAGCCAGTGCTTTCAATTGTGTAACTAATATCCTCAGAAACCTTAAAGGCGAAGATATCTTCGTCTTGTCCAACTTCTATGTTTCCATTAATTAACTGATTAATAGAAATCACAGTAGGTCTATCGAAATCATCACTGTGATCATCTCCAGGGTTAGGGTCTGGAGGCGGAGGTGTTAAGTCAGTGATTCTTAGAGTAAAGTTTCCACTATGCTGAGGATCAGTATTTATTAAATGTATGTAGTATGTTTGACCAGCACTTAGGCTCTGAGAAATTCTTAGCGTTCTTCCTTGTTTATCTTCAGCGATCATAGCTAAAGAACTATCAAAGAGCTTTCCTTCTATATGTGCAGTACCAGTAGTTTCAATTAAGAAATTACTATTATGAGTCGGCGTAAATTCATAATACAAAGTCTCGTTAGCAGAGATGCTTCCACCTTGCTCGCCTATCGAAGCATTGCTAGTGTTGCTTGGAGGTCTTAAGTGTGTGCTGTTAGGATCTTCAATTACTTTTATTTGGTACGGACCTAGTCCAGCTGCAGCGTGAAAGACACTGAGCAAATATGTTTCGTTTAATAAAAGCTCTTCATTTATCTTAAAGTTATTCCCTTGTCCGCTATTATCATCTCCATTGCCAACTCTGTTGCCTGTAGACTTCACAAAAAGAGAGGCTTTAACGTCAGTGCTACCTGTACTTTCAAAAATAAACTTGCCTCTAGAGCCAGCTTTAAACTCAAAGAAATCTTTATCTCCAACAGTGCCGATCACACCATTTACGTCTTGATTTAAATTAATAAGAGTCGTGTTACTGAAATTATCACCATGGTCATCAGCTCCATTGATGACATCGATGGTTGTAAAGTCTAAGCTTGAGCCCGAAGATGAGTCAATTACGCTTACGTTATATCTACCAACAGGAAAGATGCTACTGCCATTACAGCTAAAAGTCATAGCTGTACTACTAGAGCTAGTGATGCTGTTTGAGTTTGTTAAGCACCTACCTCCAATGTTTACATAAAGACCATTGTTTAAATCTGTTCCTGTAATGTTTATAGTGAAAATATACTGACCACTAGCATTTGAATAAGTCACTGTCGTTCCAGTTACTGTTGGTGGATTCGCTGGTGGAGGAGGTGGGTTTGTACCGCCGTTGTTAGCTCCTCCATTAGGATCTGCGCTTACTATTATTGAACTTGAAAATATAGATCCAGATTGATTGGCATCAGTTTTTACCGTTAAAGATTTGATACCAGTGCCTGCTGGAATGCAGCTAAATGCTCTCGCGTTTGTGGTATTGGCGACCGCTGTTTCTCTTTGCATGCTGTTACAGCCAGTGATTTCAAGAACTAAGGTGTCTGGTAAATCTTGCCCATTTACTGTCAGTGTAGTTCTTTGGTTTTCAAAAATACTAGAAGGTTTATCTATGTCTGTGACTACTGGATTAGCTGTACCGTTATTTCCACTACCACCATTGCTGGAGCCAGGATCATTTATAAAATTAACGCTGAAATTAAATAGTTCTAAACCACCAGGCATATCTTTAACTACTCCAGCTTGCAAGTTTGGACCAACAGCTTGAAGTGGGGTGCATCTAAATCTTTGTTTATGAGAACAATCTGAGTTGGAGTTGCTACAGTCAGTAATCTTTTCGGGACCAACAGTATTCCCGCTGTTAGGGTCTGGGCAGCCAGCTATAAAGAAGGCAGTAGAATCAGGAAGATTATTTCCGTAAATTTCAAAAATATGCTCTTGCCCTAGAAGAGTATCAATTGGTCTTGTCGTTGGAATTTCGCCACTAATAATTGGTGAGATTTTTGCAATATTATAGATCGCAGGGCTTGAACCAGAAGCGTGGTTGAAATCAACTTTCAAAGTAGCGCTAGAATTGGTGAAAATTTCATTGCCGCTTAAATCTTTAACAGCAAGTGACAATCCAGTAGTTGACGTCATTGCTTGTAAGCCAGTAGGGTTAAAGGCTGTCAAAGCAGATAATCCACCAGAGCCAGTTAAGCTTGGTCCAAATCCTGGAGTGCAAGTGAAGCTAAAAGAATCATTACTTACAGTTCTTATTTGCGTAGAGTCATAATCAACACACTGAGCTAAAAATACTTTTAATTGGTTTGGTAAGTTTGAGCCAGTAATAGTAAAAGTAGTTTCTTGTCCTAGAGTTACTGATGATGGTGAAACAGAAACGATTTCTGGACTGCTTGGAATTGGAGGCGGTGGCGGGTTTGTGCTAGCATTTGGGTCAACAAACGCAACTCTTAAACTTGTATCAAAAGCAGCTTGTCCAGGACCTTCTTTAACTTCAACTGTTAAACTTCCAGGTCCATGATCTGGGGTGCAGGTGATTTGAAGAGTGGAGCTGTCAATAAAGCTAGTCGGTGATGGGCTTTCACATTGTGGAATAAAAATTTCAAATCCAGATTGAAAATTTTGACCACTAACTGTAAAAGTAGTTGTTTCTTGAAGGTTTACAGTGTCTGGACTAATGCTAGAAACACTTGGACTTGGAGCAGGCGGTGGCGGAGGAGGAGGTGGTGGTGGTGGATTTGGATTAGTGCCGCCTGACCCTTGATTGGCAATTTCAAATTCTGCAGTAAAGTTTGTAGTGTCAACAGAAGAACCAGTTGGAAGAGATCCATTATCTAAAGAATCTTGGAAGAGTTCGCTTGAGCCTGCAGTTATTGTTTGGTCAATATTTTTGTAAAGTGCAAGATGTAGGTGAGAAGTGCATTGGGTAGCTAGTCCAGTATTAGGATCAGTACTAAGTAAGCCAGAAGATCCTACTTTACCTACCAATTGATTTTGTACAATGTGATTGCCTGTTTCTATTCCTGCAGCTATTTCTGATAAGTGCGCATACCTAACAGCAAAGCTTGGATCATCATCTGAAACAATAATTACTTGATTACCATAGTTCGTGCTACTAGGGCTGTGTCCAGGACAGCCACCATCATTATCTTGTTTGTTGCTTGTAACATGAATTACTGTTCCAGAAAATACAGCTTTAGTGTGACTAAAGAAGGTATCTGCTCTTGTTAGCTCTGAGTTCCCGCCATCTTTATAATTCCAATCCTGTGCAAAATAATCAAAGCCAGTGTGCCCGCCTTGACCAGGTTGGTTGCCAGCAGTGTTATTCCAGTCCCCAACTGGATCAATGAAAGGCCAAGGGAATTGAGCCAGTGTGTCATTTAGAACTACATCTTCATCTGCTCTAGGGATTGGACTAATTGCAAACGGTAAGTTTCCATAGCTTCCAAGTTCTAAAATAAATCTGTTTAACCAAACTGCAAAGAGTTGTTTTTGGATTTGGTCATCGGGGTTTAAAAAAGTATCATTGTTTTGAAGATCTAAAATACCAAGATCAATAGCGGCAATTTCATTCAGTGCTTTCTTGGTATTTTCTAAAGTGTCTTGTTCGTGCAAATCTTTAGGATAATAGTCATGTGACCTAAAGATAGGAGTTATACCAACTCCTAAAAACGCATTCACTATAATTTCTAGTGCCTCTACCCTGGAAATTTGAGCATTAAAGTCAAAGTTACTAGGAATCAGGTTTAAAGAAACAGCTTTTTTATATGCTGACTGAAAATCAGGATCACTTGATCCAGGGAAATTTGGGACAGTAACATTTGATTCGAAAACTGTTACGTATAATTCAAGTGCTCTTATAGCAGCAGTTATTGCTTCTATACCTGTCATGAATTTAGTTGGATCATTTGTTCTAAATACATTGTTAGCTAGTAGCGTTGCATAAGCTTGCGATTGAGCTGTACTATCTTCTATATTGTCAATTGAAAGATTATTGCTAACAGCATCAAAGTTTATAGTGACTTTAGTAGGGATTACATTATTACTTGGATACGAGATCTCAAGTAAGTATGGAGTGATTTTTTGCTCAAGACTTGGCTCGAGCCCTGCTCCGCAAATTTTATATTTCTCGTAATCATAACCTGTATAAGTTGTGGCGTCGTTAACTACACTTGTAATTAGCGAGCCGTTATTTGTAGTAAGTAGAGGGTGGAATTCTCTATCGTAACAAGTGCTGCCAACAATACTGTCAGACACCGTCCTGTAAGGTATAGGGAAGTGTATGTTTGCAGGCTTGTAAAGTTTGATTTCTGGTCTTTCAGAGTTGTTTGTATCCCATGGAACTGCGCTTATATTAATATTACTTTCGTCGCCATCACCTAATAATATGACTGAAAGCGGGGAGTCTCCATGAACAGTTCTGTAGAAAAGATAAGTGACACCATTATCTGGAATGTAGTTATCGGCGAAATATAAATGACCATAATATTTCGCACCTGGAACTTGTAGCTGGCTTTGCGAGTATAGAAAATATGCCATAAATGGGGTCTCAATAAATGGTGAATATTTTTCGAGAAAATGAAAAGTAAATTTAGTACCTTTGTATAAACCACCAAGGTATCTTATGCCACCGAGATAATCGTCAAGGCGCACTGCTGTTGCAATAGCTGACTGGACAGATTCTTTTAAAAGAAGGTATGAGCCTTTGAAAAAACTAATCTTTCCAGCAGTCGCAAGATTCGCTGCTCTTCTGGCATCAAGTACGTCCAGCACATTTGTTTTTGTAGTTAGTCTAAGCTCGTCCAAGCTTGTAACAAATTCACTCATTAGCAGTTGAACATCATCGACAATAGTCTGTAATCTAGCTGTGTTAGTGACATTGCTGGGATCTATTGCTTCAAATTCAGCTTTTAGAGCTTGTAATCTAATTTCGTACTGGCTATAAATAGATTGAACTCTTTGTTGAATTTGTGCGTTGTTTGTAGCAATTAGGTTGTCAAAGCCTGCTTCATTTATCGTCGCTATACCGTTGAAATCGTCTAAGGCATCTACATCAGTCCCGTTGATTGCAGACAAGATTTGAGAGCCACTAGAGTAATGACCTTGGACAATTGCTTCAATGGCACTTGCAGAGTCGTCTAATTGGTCAGCTAATTTTTTTATTTTTGTGAATTCGTCAAGAAGGTTGCCGGTCTTTAAATTAACCCCATCAGAGTAGCTTGCAATTATTTGGTTTAGGTTTTTAGGGTTTGCAGCTATATTTTCATTTGTAACAAGAGAAAGTTCAGCTGGGTTTTCAATGATTCTTCTAGCGTCGTCAGTGATTATTTTCCAATACTTTCCAGGTATTTTTTTGAGTCGCTCTTCAAATCGTAGAAATTCTTCATAGGATTTAATGCTCGGTTTTTTCAAGTAACCATTTCTTATTTTGGTTGTATCAATTATTATGTCGAGATCATAGGCTAGGTGTTTTTTGAAGTTAAGTTTAACTGCTTTTAAATTTTGAGAGATCTTAGTTAGCTCTTGTTGGGTGACATAGTCAGTAATGTTTGTGGATGAAGCTAAATTTGCAAATTCATTATTATCTCTAATTGGAATTAAAGTTTGTCTTATTCTATTTATTGCTGTAATAGCCCTGTCTGATTCTGAAAGTATTCTTTGCTCTAGATTGCCAAGTGTAAATAAAAATTCATCAGAAGCACAAATCGGATTAATACTAGCGTGAGCTGAAGGTACAAAGAAGCCTAAAAAACCAGCAATGAAGCCAGAATTTGAAAAGCTGGGGCAGGATGGTGGAGCTGAACTTGGGTTATTAGTGTCAAAGCCAGAGCCTGTGTTACCAGAACCCGTGTTTGAACCCGTATTATTGCCAGCACCACTTTGGCTGGCTGGTGTGAAATGCAAAGTTATATCATAATCACCAATAGTGCCAGTATCTGATGAAACAGAAAGATAATAATGCTTTTTAGTTTGATTAGGGTTGTCAAGAGTCGCATCTATTTGATTAGTTAAAGTATCAACGGCAACACCTTTCGTAAGATGTTTAGTATCTTTTATTAGACTTGAGTTGATCGTAGTATTAAATGGAAGCTGCTCATCAAGTTCTAATCTTAGATTGGCTTCAGCATGTGGGGCTACATCAATATCGATAGTTCCTTCTTCCTCTAGAACTAATCTAAATACATCAACATCATCTGTAGTTTCAAGTCTAGCTGTAAAGGAAACTTGATCACTGCCTATTAACTCAGGGTCTGCAACTGTATCTCCAAAATCATCATGACCATAGAAAGTATAGAAACTAGAATCATAATTAGTACCTTTCTCAAATGCATGATCAGTTAGTGTAATTAGATTCCCTATTTTGGTAATTTCAGTTATTGTATTTGGGAAAACTTCTACATGATTTTGACTACCCACGGGATCTGCAAAAGTTTTCAAGAGACTTAAAGTGTGATTGTTAGAATCTGTTCCATGAAAATAGCCTGATTTTTTATTGAATTTTGTTGATTGAGCAAAGCTTTTATAGTTACCATTAATATCTTGGCTGATTTTTTGTAGCTTTACTACGTAGTTACCAGGAGCTAGATTCTGAAAAGTGTAGCTTGGGCTAGCGTAGTTACCAATAATTGAAACAATATCTTCTGGGGCAGATCCTGATATAGAGTTTGTGCCAATATCAATTTTCTCGAGAATTATAATAGTGTCTTTTAGGTGACCTTGCGGGACATGAACTCTTATAGCACCTTTAGTAAGATCTAATGCTCCTGGGTGTTTAGATATGATTGCTGACAAGTCATCTTGATGAAGTGAAGGAGCTGTAAAAGAAGTGAAGTATGGAAACATTAGAGGTGTTTCACCAAAAATATTTCTATCAGGATAATCTCCATTTGTATAAGTGTGAGGCAATTCTAGAGCGTGACCTAGTTCGTGCATCAAAGTTATTTTTAAGTCATCTTTAAGATCTTCTAGAGTTCTATTGGTATTTTTCGGATTACTTAATTTGAAGCTGTCACCGTTGAGTAAAATATAATCTTGGTAACTACCTTGCAATGAAGAGGTGCCTGAATTAACAACTGAACCATTTTGTGTGATTATATAAGCACCACTAAAGCTATTAGGTTTTATTTCAAAACTTTCAGCTTCTTGATTAAAACCATTGATTAAAGCCCCAGTATTATCTATAAAAACTGGCAGGTGAAAATCAGAATTATCACTTCCGTACTGTAATAGATAATTCTTTAATTCTGTGTATGTCGTTACCGAGTTATTAAAATATTGTGTTTGGTCTATGTTGAGATTAAGGTCAGCTTCCAAAACCGTATCCCAAATATTTGCAGCCTCTAATAAAAGTTGACTAAACTCAATTTCTGGAATATCACCAACATTACCAAGCTGTGATTTAATATTTATTGTTTTTGGCATTGCGCTAGAAGGCAATGGCAAAAAAACCGAATTAAAAAGAATCAGAAATCCTAAAAAAACTTTGAGCACTTTTGTGCCAGTATTACGAATTACTTTCTCTTTCCTCAAAAAAGCTCCCCTTTGAACTTAGTTTTAATTTTAGTATTTATATAAGCCCTAATACATGAATTTCTTCTAATTTTGGGAACAAAAAATAAGTGTAAAAAAGCCAAAATGCTTGCACATCTTGGCTTTTAGTTAAATTTAGGTCTAAAATTAACCGTTATCTACAGCAGATATTATCGCAGGCTCACCCATAATGATGCCAATACCTGTAATTACGAATCCGCCAATCATAGGCTCAAGTTCAGGGTCAGTATCTAAACCAGATCTAAAAGGTCTAGCCAAAGTCACATTTGGCTCATAACCTAGAGTACCAGGAGGGTCTTGTTCTGGATCAGCGATACCATCAATTAAATCTATTGGCTGCTTAGTAAATGGGTTGGTAAGTTTTTTAATACCGCCATTTTCTTCTACTTCAAAAGCAGTCTCAGGGATAATTCCAGCTGTATCAACTGCTGAAATTTGAACATTCGATGCTAAAGCGTTAACTGCAGCTATGACATTTGCGTTTTTAGCTTTATCCTGCGCTTCCATAAGGTTGGGAATAGCAATCGTCGCCAAAATACCGATGATGATTACCACCACCATAAGCTCAACAAGAGTTAAACCAGCATTCGATCTTAAATATCTTCTTTTCATGTTCATGACTTCAACATTTTATCACGTCATATCGTGTAAGACTTAATCGAAAAGGCCCTACCTAACAAGCAAATGATCACCAATTTTATGCGGGCTAAATTTATCTCTTAATTGATCACCAATTTGATTAAGCGCAAATACAGTAAAAAAGATCATTAAACTTGGAAATAAAATAAGGTGCGGGTCAGTGCGAAGATACTGCCACGCATCACCAGCTAACGTCCCCCAGCTAGTATCAGGAGGGGACAAACCCAAACCAATAAAACTTAAAGTACTTTCAGCTAAAATCGCGCGGGGCACTGTAAAGCTTAGAGCCACTATGATTGAACCCATGCTATTTGGTAAAAGATGTTTAATTACTATATCAAAATGACTTAGACCAATAGATTTAGCTGCTTCAGCAAACTCTTCGTGTTTAAGTCTAGTAACTTCTGTGCGAGTTAATCTAGCTACATCCATCCAGTTTATAAAAGCAAGACCTAAGATGATACCGCTTGTTGAACGAGATACAAAGAGTGCAATGATACTTAAAACTAAAAGATCAGGCAAAGAATAAATAAGATCGATGATGCGCATCATCACTTCATCTAGCTTTCCACCAACATAACCCGCAATAGCACCAAAGCTAGAGCCAATTACAAAAGCAAAAAATGCAGTGAGTAAACCTACAGTGATACTCATCTTCCCGCCATGAATAATGCGAGTTAAAAGATCTCTACCTAAAGGATCTGTGCCAAAGAAGTGCAGCTTACTTGGTGCTTCTAGGTTAGCGCCGATGTTAGTAAGGTCATAGTCGTAACCAGTAAAGTTTATGCCAAGAGTGTAAAGGAGTGTAAGTGCTGCAACAAGTACTAAAAAACTTAGTGGGAAATTTTTGAAGATTTTTTTAGTTATGCAAAGCATACTTCTTTAGAATTAATAATCAAAACCATTTTCACGGTAATGTGCTTTAGGCTCAGTTTCTGTCTGGATCATATTGCCGCCTATTACTTCAGCGTGCACGATGTAATGATCGCCAGCTTCAAGGAAACCTTTAAACTCACATTCTAAAAAGGCTACAGAATCTTGAAGAATTTTGATGCCATTTTTACTATCTTTAGTATCAAGACCATCATAAGGGCTTTTACCTTCTTCGTGTTTGAAAAATGGTGACATAGATTTGCCATTTGCAGTGCCCATTACATTAATTGTGAAGTGTTTATTCTCTTTGAGGTCGTTTAGATAGAACTCACGTTTTTTGTTAATAGCCATTGTAATTTCTGGTGGCTCAAAAGATGCTTGCTGCAACCAGCTAGCTAAAAATCCGCAATCTTCGCCGCCATTTTTGCAATTAACTATGTATAAACCACCTACGATTTTACCTAGTGCTTTTGCAATGCCTTCTTTACCTTCAAGTTCAATAGTCATGCTTCTTATTCTAGCAATTTTATGCTAAAAGTACTACGCTAGGGTATTAAAGCTAGAGGTGAACGAATATGGATCATATTATTCTAAATTATTGCTTTGAGCCCTCTTGCAGATATATATTTTCCATTAGCTCTTTAGTTTTTATGCTCTTGTTGATTTTAAATCAAGCAGCTATAGTAAAACTCTTTGCTTGGCTTTTAACACATGGTATTTATAAAATTACAGTTATTCATAAAAAAAACATCCCACGTAAAGGACCAGCATTAATCGCTTGTAATCATGTTACTTATATAGATTCACTTTTGATTTCTGCTGCCATACCGAGGCGCGTGAGATTTATCATGCTTGAAAAGATTTATAATTTGCCAGTTATTCATCACTTTGCTGAACTTTTCGGTGCCATCCCAATTACTCCTGGAGATAGAGAGTCTGTAGACCATGCTTTGGACTTAGCTGTTGATGCGATAAAAAATGGTGAAGTGGTTTGTATTTTCCCTGAAGGGAAATTGACTCGTAATGGTGAGCTTAGTGAATTCAAGACAGGTATTGAGATTATAGCAAGGCGGGCTTGGGTTCCAATTACTCCAATGCATATTGATAACGCTTGGGGTAGTATTTTTTCTTTTGAAAATGATAAATTTTTTTGGAAAAAGCCTAAAAAATTACCTTATCCAATTACCATTTCAATAGGTAAAAAACTAGATCCAGAGACGCAAGCTGAAGAGATACGCGAACGAATAATTGATTTGGATTACTATGCTGAGTCTCTAGATTTATAATTTCTTCTTTCATTAAATCCTCCCTACATCCATCAGCATTTGAAGTGTGTCCACTTCAACATCTATGACTTTTTTATTCGCTTCATAGGTGCGTGTGATTTCAATCATCTGCGTAGAAGCTTTTACTGGACTGACATTAGAAGTTTCAAGAAAACCTTGCTGGAAGATGCCAGGAGCTTCACTTAAAATCACATTATCGTCAAAAGGCTTAAACATACCATCTTCCACTTTCACAATTCCAGCACTAGTAGGGAATTTAAAGAGTTTCATCTGTGCTTTACTCTCGCCATTGACAACGATCTGACCATCATTCATGACTTTAAAGTCATTTATATTTTCGCGTCCAAGAAATATCGAAGAGTTACCTTTATCTAGTACCTTCCTGCCTTGCATGGTAACTAAAAAACCATCTCTGCTCATAGTGAAATTACCATTGCGAGTAAAATAAATACTTTCACCATCACCTTTAATAGGAATAAAGCCTTCACCACTAACAGCGATATCCATTGGGTTTGAAGTGACTTTTAATGAGCCTTGCTCGAAATTAAAGTTAGTACTAAAGACGTTAGCGCCGCTACTAATCTCTCCTATGCTAGTTCCACTATCCGCATCAGCTTCAGAGAAGCGACTAATGATAGTATCGCCAAAACTACGAAAAGTATTTCTTGCAGATTTAAAACCTGCAGTATTTGTGTTTGCTAGATTATCAGCCAGGACTTCTTGCTGCAAAACCTGAGCTTGCATGCCGCTTGCTGCTGAGTAGATACCTCTAAGCATGAAGCTATTATTCAGCTTTTTACGCTTTGAAAGCTAGACTTTTTGGACTATATTGAAGCTATTAGCTACTTGCAATGACGGATGGATTGCTTCGCTCGTCATTGCTGTAAAGGCCACGTGGCAATCGCAACGACGTCATCACGAGGAGGCTACTGCCGACGTGGTGATCCATAGATTGCTTCGCTTTCGCTCGCAATGACGAGAGTTTAAACAACAGTCTCAAGAAGACCTTCTTCCTCTTCTTGAACAACAGCCAAAGTAGAAAGTGCGGTATCACTATCTTCAGCAGGATCGAAACCTGTACCAGCTGGGATAAGACGTCCAATAATTACGTTCTCTTTAAGACCATATAACCAATCACTCTTACCCTTAATAGAAGCTTCTGCAAGAATTCTTGTAGTTTCTTGGAATGACGCTGCTGAAATGAAACTTTCAGTGTTCAAACTAGCTTTAGTAAGACCAAGAAGAACATGAGTACCTTCAGAAGGAGCTCTACCTTTTGCTTCAATCTCTTGATTAACGTGTCTGAAGTGATTAATATCAACTAGCTCACCAGTAAGAAGTACTGTATCACCAGGCTCATCAACTCTAACCTTGCGAGTCATTTGTCTAACAATAACTTCTAAGTGCTTATTGGAAATTTCAACACCCTGAGAATTGTAAACAGACTGAACTTCATCAACTAGGAATTGTTGAACGGCATCAACACCTCTGTATTCTAGGAATTCATGAGGGTTAGGCTGTCCATCAGTAAGAACAGTTCCTCTTTCAACTTTCTCGCCATTAGCAACAATGATGTTTTGACCAGGAGGAATATCAAATTCTTTCGCTCCATCTTCGTTAGTAATAATAAGTCTATCTGAACCTTCTTCAAGTTTTACTTCTGCAATTCCATCAACATCTGACATGATTGCAGGCTCTTTAGGCTTACGTCCTTCAAGAAGTTCTTCAACTTTAGGAAGACCCTGAACAATATCTCCAGTCTTGATTTTTTCGTAGATAATTGCAGCAAGTGGGTCACCTTGCTGAACAAGAGAGTTGTTGTCTACTTGTAAACGTGTACCATAACTGATCAAGAAAGGTCTAGCTTTTCTAACGATTACTTTCTTGCCGCTAATTTCTACAACTTCACCTGAAATATCTACTTTAGTAGACTTATCAAGTAAGTCACCAGCTCTAACATAATCACCAACTTTAACTTTTGGCGCTGCCGAGCAATCAATAGGGTATTTATCATGCTCAGTCATAACAAGGATTCTAGATGAATCACTATTACTAATAAACACAACACCATCAGACTTAGCAACAGTTTGAACTCTTGCTACAGCTTGTTGTGGCTTAACGTACTCACCAGGCTTAACAAGAACTTCAGTGATAGATGATGTGTTCCCTCTATCAGTTCTAAGAATGATGTTTTCTTGGAAAATAATGTTTAAATCATCTTCGCCAGTGAATTCAATAAGACCTTTAGATTCTTTATAGTCGTTTTGAGCATAAAGAATGATACTTGTTTTGTTTAAAGCACCACCATTAATATTTCTAATGCGATCACCATGCCTGTAGTTCATTTGAGTGATTGGAAGAATGCTGATATTAGGATCAGTAGTCTCTGACTGGAAGTTAATTGCTCTTGGTTCAATTTTGTAAACTTGAACTTCTCTTAAAAGCAGCTTAGTTTCGCCAGTCTCATTGTTAGTGAATAGTGTAACCATGCTTGGCTTTTTAGTTTTAACACCAGGCATAATTTCGATACCAGCTTTCTTGATAATATCTCCATTTTGGTAATTGATATCATCAGGATTTTTGATTTCAAAAAGTTCACCAGGAGTGATAGTTACGTCATGAACGATATTATTTTCGATCACGATATTAACAACACCACCAATAGTAGTGTAAACATCTTTAACAATCTCAAATCCAGGCTCAACCACAGCACCGTTTTCACAGTTAACAAGGCTAGCGTCTTTAGATACTGAATGAACTTCTTCTGGGATGAAGATTAAGTTACCAGCTTTAGTAACCACTTTACGCTCGTCAATTTCAAGACCATCAAAAATAACTTCACCAGAGCAGTTAGCTACTGGAGTATTTTTATCTTGATTAAGCTCAGCAATAATTTTTCCAGATTCAATTGACTCGCCATTTACAACTTTAAGAGTGTATCTTTCGCTCTCATCATTAAGAATCCAAGAGTTTCCTTGTTGGCTTTGCTCAAGTCTAGCGTTAGCTGCTCCAATAGAAGCGTTAATTACATTAATTAATCTACCTCTAGTAAGTCTGCTAACTTCGCGTCCTCCAACTTTTGATTTCTCAATTAAAACATCTTGACCATAACGGATCTCTCCACCATGCTCGCATTTAATAACAGTTTCAGAAAGTACATCACCGATGCTAACTTTCTTATTGTTCTCAACAACAATATTACCTGAAGGAGGAAGAGGCAGCACCTCTCCTGACTTAACCCAGATAGTACCTTGTTTGTTAGCAAGTTTTGAAATGTTACCTTGTCTGTCAGTAGTTTCATCAACACCAAAATCTTCGAATTGAACAATACCAGCTTGTGTAGTGATTACGTCCTTCGAAGCTTTTTCTGTAAGCAGTTTTTTCTTAGACATAACCGGAGCGTTACCAAGGAATTGACCTTCTCTAACAGTGTCCCCATCTCTAGCTAAAATCTCAGCACCAGCAGCAACATCAACAGATTTACTGCCAACTTTAATCTTGCCAGCTTTATCAAGCTGAAGCATAAGATCACCATACTTAGTTCTGATTTCTTTACCAGTAAGTGAATGACTCACTGTGCCAGCACAAGGAGCAATGTAAACATCTTTAGTTTTACCAGAACCAGCCACAGCACCACCTGTGTGGAAAGTTCTCATCGTAAGCTGCGTACCAGGCTCACCAATTGATTGCGCAGCGATAATTCCAATTGCTTCACCAAGGTTTGCAAGTTTGTTATCAGTTAGTGACCAGCCATAACATTGTTGGCAAACACCATACTTAGACTCACAAGTAAGAGTAGATCTGATTTTAACTGATTTAGGTTTTGCAGCATCAAGAAGCTCAGCTTTAACTCTATCTATAAGCTCACCTTTTTTAACTATAACTTCGCCACTAGCATCTTTAACAGTTTCAGCAGCATGTCTGCCGATAACACGGTTACCAATACCAATAGCTATAGTCTCACCATCCATTAAAGGAAAGATCTCTAAAGATTTTTTAGTAAGACAATCAACGTCACGAATAATAACGTCTTGCGCAACGTCAACTAGACGACGAGTTAAGTAGCCTGAGTCAGCTGTTTTCAGGGCTGTATCAACTAGACCTTTACGCGCTCCGTAAGCAGAAATAATGTACTCAGTAACAGATAGTCCTTCACGGAAATTTGATTTGATTGGTAAATCGATAATTTTACCCTCGGAATCCGCCATCAATCCACGCATACCAACTAGCTGACGAACCTGAGAAATATTACCTCTCGCACCAGAAAATGCCATCATGTAAACTGGGTTGTGTCTATCAAAGTTTGCCACTACAGCTTCAGTAACTTTTTCTGTAGTTTCACCCCAAGTATCGATCACTTTGTTATAACGTTCAACTTCAGTAATTTCACCACGCTCAAATTTGTCGTGAGTACCTTGAAGCTCTTCTTCAGACTCTCTAACGAATTGTGCTTTTTGAGGAGGCACAGATAGGTCATCAATACTGATGGTAACTGATGCTTTGGTTGCATACTTAAAGCCAAGATCTTTAAGGTTATTGGCGAATCTAGCTGATGCAGCGTTGCCATGAGCCTCAAAAACTTCAGCCAGAAGGTTGCTCAGTCTTTTCTTACTGACCACTTCATTTACGAATTTTGGAGTATGTTTAGATTTTTCGTTACTTTTAGTCATTTAAGTCTTTGCCTCTTTATATTAGTTAACCTTTGCTGTGTCTAGTGAATCTACAATTAACCTATTGAAGATAATTCTTCCCATAGTAGTTGAGATTATTTTTACAGAGCCATCTTCAGTTTGATTTGTTCTAACTTTTACTCTTGCAAACAGATCAACTTTATCGTTATCGTATGCTGCCATTGCTTCTTCGTAATCAGCAAAAATCATGCCAGCACCTTTGAATTTTTTAGGGTCTGTATCATCATTCTTTTCGTTTGTAAGATAGTAAAGACCAAGAACCATATCCTGAGAAGGAGTGATGATTGGTTTACCACTAGCTGGAGCAAGAATATTAGTGTTTGACATCATCAGAGTTCTAGCTTCTGTCTGCGCTTCAACACTAAGAGGTACATGAACTGCCATTTGGTCACCATCGAAGTCAGCGTTGAATGCTGTACAAACAAGTGGGTGAAGACGAATCGCACGCCCATTTACAATTACAGGCTCGAAAGCTTGGATACCAAGTCTGTGAAGAGTAGGCGCGCGGTTAAGTAGTACTGGGTGACCACTAACTACTTCATCAAGAATTCCCCAAACAATTGGCGAACCTTTTTCAATTAATTTTTTAGCAGATTTGATGTTTTGGCAAATCTGACGATCAATAAGTTTGTTGATAACAAATGGCTTGAATAATTCAACAGCCATCTCTCTAGGAAGTCCACATTGGTGAATCTTTAATGTAGGACCCACAACAATAACTGAACGACCAGAGTAGTCAACACGCTTACCAAGCAAGTTTTGACGGAAACGACCTTGCTTACCTTCAATAATATTTGAAAGAGATTTAAGTGGTCTACCATTAGTACCAGTAACAACTCTTCCTCTTCTACCATTATCAATAAGAGCATCAGATGCTTCTTGAAGCATACGTTTCTCGTTTCTTACGATAATTTCAGGAGCGCCCATGTCAATCAACCTAGCAAGGCGACTGTTACGGTTAATAACTCTTCTGTATAAATCATTTAAATCTGAAGTTGCAAATCTGCCACCATCAAGTTGAACCATAGGTCTTAAATCTGGAGGGCAAATAGGAAGTACTTCAAGAACCATCCATGCTGGATCAGTCATAGATTTAATTAGTGATTGAACAAGTCTTAAACGCTTAATGCACTTCGCGCGCTTTTGCTGTGAACCACCAGGTTCTGCAAGTAAAGCTTTAAGATCAATTTTAAGAGTTTCTAAACCAGGAACGCCTAAAAGCTCACCTTTTTCAGCACGAGTTTTAGCATCAGGGAACTCATACTTAGGTTTTGCAAGTTCTTCAAGCATAATTAGAGTAGCTTCAGCACCAATTGAAACTTCAAACTGAGCGTTTTCATTTTCTAGAAGTGTGTCGTACTCTTCTTCTGTGATGATCTGATTTTTTTTAATAGTCTCAACGTTACCTGGATCAAGAACGATATAAGAGTTGAAGTAAACAACTTGCTCAAGATCTTTAAGTGACATATCTAAAAGAAGAGATAGGTAACTAGGAATTCCTTTAAGGAACCAGATGTGAGTAACAGGAGCTGCTAAGGCTATGTGACCCATTCTGTGACGTCTTACTTTTGATTCAGTAACTTCAACACCACATCTCTCGCAAACGATACCTTTGTGACGAACTCTTTTATATTTCCCGCAAGCACACTCCCAGTCTTTAACAGGACCAAAAGTTCTTTCGCAGAAAAGACCATCTTTCTCTGGCTTAAGAGTACGATAGTTAATCGTTTCAGGTTTCATGACTTCACCACGAGACCAGCCAAGTATTCTTGCTGGCGACGCAATTTTGATCTTGATATTGTTGAACAACTCATTATCAGTTAGAAGAGTAGCTTTAGCTAGCTCGTCTGTACTGAGTGAAGGTGCTGTCATTTCTTGTGTTGCTTCGTTCATATTAAATTCCTTTAAGGCCTTTTGAAATTAAATTACTCTTTTGTTTCGCTTATTGAAAAGCCTGATGCTGTTTGAACCGGAGCGGCTTCAGTAGCAGTAGCCGTCGCAGCTGTATTGTTAGCTGTAGCACCATTCGTTCCAGCGCCAGTGAGTTCTCTAATCGCCTCCTCAAGACCTCTTGTTCTAATGTTGCGTGATCTAGACGAATCAAACGCTTCATTATTCAAGTCAATTTCTGTAATTCCAGAATCAGGACTATCCTTAATTGCTGAAATATCAAGACCGATAGATTGAAGCTCACGCATAAGTACTTTGAATGATTCAGGTACTCCAGGCGCGCTAATGTTGTCGCCCTTAACGATTGCTTCGTATGCTCTTGATCTACCAATAACGTCATCTGACTTGATAGTTAACATCTCTTGAAGTGTGTAAGCTGCGCCGTAAGCTTCAAGCGTCCAACACTCCATCTCTCCAAGTCTCTGACCACCGAACTGAGCTTTACCACCAAGTGGTTGCTGAGTAACAAGTGAGTAAGGACCAGTAGAACGAGCATGAATCTTGTCATCAACTAAGTGAACAAGTTTCATAATGTACATAATTCCAACTGCAACAGGGTTGTGGAAAGCTTCACCAGTTCTTCCATCGGTAAGTTCAATTTTTCCGTTATCCATGACCCAGTCATAAGTTCCGCTTGCTTTTGCTTTTTGAATCTCGTCGAAAACAAGATTGTCAGAAGCATCAACACCAAACATTTCATCGAATGAAGGTACTTCGTAAGCGTGACCTAGAATGCTAGCCGCTAGACCAAGCATCATCTCGTAAGTCTGCCCTACGTTCATACGCGAAGGAACACCTAGTGGATTAAGAACGATATCAACAGCTCTTCCATCAGGAAGGTGTGGCATATCTTCAACCGGTAAAATTCTTGAAATAATACCTTTGTTTCCGTGACGTCCCGCAACCTTGTCACCAACAGAGATCTTACGTTTTTGTGCTAAGAAAACACGAACGATTTTATTAGATACTGGAGGCAATTCATCACCTTTCTCGCGGTCGTAAACACGAACCGCAATTACACGCCCGCCTTCACCATGTGGAACTCTAAGTGAATTATCTTTCACGTCACGAGCTTTCTCACCAAAGATAGCTCTAAGTAATCTTTCTTCAGGAGGGTTGTCAGACTCACCTTTAGGAGTGATCTTACCAACTAGAATTTCGTTTTCACGAACTCTAGCACCCACGCGAACGATACCGTTTTCATCAAGATGCTTAAGAGCTTCTTCTGAAACGTTAGGAATTTCTCTTGTAATTTCTTCAGGACCTAGTTTTGTTTGACGAGCATCAATCTCTAATTTCTCAATATGGATTGATGTGTAAACATCTTCAAACACTAATCTTTCTGAAATAAGAACCGCATCCTCAAAGTTATAACCTTCCCAAGGCATGAATGCTACTACTAAGTTCTTACCTAGTGCAAGCTCACCTTGACAAGTCGCTGCGCCATCAGTAAGTGCCTGACCTGCTTTAACTTTTTGACCGATAGTGACGATAGGAGTTTGGTTTAAACAAGTATCTTGGTTAGATCTTATGTACTTAAGAAGTTCATAAGTGCGCTCACCATTCTCGCCTTCTTTTTTATCATCAAACTTAACTGTAATTTTCTTAGAACTAACGTAGCTAATAGTAGCGTCAGCATCAGCAATCACAACCATGCCACTATCTCTAGCAACTTGACCTTCAATACCAGTACCCACAAGTGTGCGCTCAGCTTTAAGAAGAGGAACTGCTTGACGTTGCATGTTTGATCCCATCAAAGCTCTGTTAGCATCATCGTGCTCAAGGAAAGGAATTAATGATGTTCCGATAGAAACGATTTGAATTGGAGAAACACCAACTAAATCTACTTCCTCACCAGGAACCTCAATGAACTCGTTTTTATATTTAACTGGAACGATCTCGTTAACGAAAGTACCGTCTTCATTAAGTGGAGTGTCACCAGTTGCAATTCTAAGTTTGTCTTCTTGGTTAGCGGTTAAGTATTTAACTTCGTTCGTTACAATACCGTCAGCAACGAGTCTGTATGGAGTTTCAATAAAACCATAATCATTCACTCTTGCGTGTGTTGCAAGTGAAGAAATCAAACCAGCGTTAGGACCCTCGGGAGTTTCTACTGGGCAAAGTCTACCGTTTTGTGAAGGGTGAATATCACGAACCGCAAATCCAGCTCTTTCTCTTGATAGACCACCGGGTCCAAGAGCTGAGATACGACGTTTGTGAGTCAATTCTGCAAGTGGGTTAGTTTGGTCCATGAACTGAGAAAGTTGAGATGAACCAAAGAACTCTCTGATCGCTGAAACAAGTGGTTTAGGGTTAACCAAGTTAGCTGGGCTCAGCACTTCTTGCTCTTGAAGAGTCATTCTTTCACGAATGATTCTTTCAATTCTGCTAAGACCAAGTCTGAATTGGTTTTGAAGCAATTCACCAACTGATCTGATACGACGGTTACCTAGATGGTCAATATCATCAACCTGAGCTTCATCAAAGTGAAGTTTAACTAAGTAATCAATTGCCGCAATAAAATCTTCTCTTGTAAGAGTTCTGAAATCCTCAGGAGCGTTAGGACCAAGCTTAACGTTTAGTTTATAACGTCCAACTAGACCTAAGTCATACTTCTTAGCATCAAAGAATCTGCTTTCAACAAGCTGACGCGCACCTTCAACAGTAGGGTGTTCTCCGGGCCTCATCTTTCTGTAAAGTTCAACTAATGCTTCATCTTGACTAGTAGTTGGATCTTTAGTAAATGTTTTAGCTAAGAAATCATAATGACTGAACATATCGCGCATGTCATTTTCTGTGTAACCAAGTGCTCTAATTAAAATAGTTACAGGGATTTTACGAGTTTTATCGATTTTTACGTAAACGATATCTGAAACGTCAGTTTCAAATTTAACCCACGCACCTCTATTAGGAATTAAGGTAGCGTTAAATGTTCTCTTACCACTTGGCTCGATATCTCTTTTGTAGTAGATACCAGGTGATCTAACAATCTGAGAAACAACAACACGCTCAGCACCGTTCACAATGAAGGTTCCACGCTCTGTCATCATTGGGATTTCACCGATGAACATTTTAGATTCTTTTATTTCACCAGTGTCTCTATTTACAAAACGTACTTTTATATATAGTTTCTTTGTGTAACTTTGTTCGTTTAGGCGAGCCTCCATAGGAGTCTTCGCTTTATTCGCCTCTTGATGTTCTTCAAAAGTATAGTGGTCATGCATCAAGTAGAGCTCTAGCCTACCTGTGTAATCGCGAACTGGCGAGAACTGATAAAGTTCTTCAGCAAGGCCACTAGTCAAAAACCTACTAAAGGAAGCTTTTTGAATCTCAGCCAAGTCTGGCAACGTAATAGTTCTCTGTCCCTCGAAGGCTTTTTTCTTGGGAATAACTCTCGAATAATTTGTTTTTAGCATGCGTGTAAAATTTTCCTTTTGTGCACAAAGGTATTGATGAATTATAGATCGTAGCTTAGTACATCTTAAAAAGCAATAGAAGAAAAGATTAAAAAAGTATTACGTGGGGTCAGGAGGGGTACAAGGGTACATTTCTAAAATGTACCCTTGTACCCCTCCTGACCCCATGTTTAGAATAGGTGTTTGACTAATTTGAATTCACGTAAAGACCTATATACGTTTTCAAAAGTAGTTTGAAGCTTAGCCACATCCTCATCTGAAAACAATGCATTAATACGATTTGTTAGGTCGCGAACACCTTCAGCTGACTCAAGATTTGCTCTAATTAAATCATCAATACGTACTGGTTCAAGCACTATAAACTCAGGATTTTGATTTTTTGCTTCATTTTCATGTCTGTATAAGGTAGAGATATCTAAATATTGCTCACCTATTAAGCCTGATGGAGTGATTGTTACTTGATTTAAAAAAGCCACAGGAAGGTCTTTCACAGTTAAAACGGCTTTCACTTCAACATGCTCTCCGCGCCTTACTTTAATAGCCTCATTGCGTGCTTTGCCAAGAGCAATTTCAAGCTGACCTTTATGCATCATCTCTCTTGCAAAATTTAAATTCTCTAACTTACCACTTTTAAGAGCGTCATTAGCTATAGCAAGGTGCTTTTTCCCGATCTCTATAAGCTCGTTAGAGGGAAGAAGGTCTAAAGTTTTATCTTCTAATACCGGCTGCACGCTCTCAACCACACCGACTCTAAGTCCATTCCATTTCACAGGCGCTCCCTCTTCTAGTCCAGTAACGTTTCTGAAGTGAAAAGTATAATTTGCGTAATTATGTACTTTGTGACCCTTAAGCCAGAAAAGTGTAAGCGATATAGCAACAAGACCGAGGATTGCTACGAATCCTATTTTGCTTAGTTCAATTTTTTCTTTTTCTTCCATTATAAAGATCCCCAATTAGATTGGGCTTAAGAACAAAATAGCATTGATTTAAAAATGGTGCGCCAGGCAAGATTCGAACTTGCGACCTACCGCTTAGAAGGCGGTTGCTCTATCCAGCTGAGCTACTGGCGCGAAACTAGGTGCCAACGGCTTGCTGGTGGATCTAGATAATCTAGTTAGCATCCTCCGTCGGTATTTCAAAAGATAGCATAATTAGGCTTTAGCAGAGTTTAAAAAATAGATTAAGTATCTTAGCAATTTCCTGAACTGCAGCAATTATTTGCACCAGCTAATTCAGGGCAAGCAAGGCTAGGATCTATAAATACTTTAACTTCTCCAGTATTTGGAATTCCAGTTGTAGCATCATTGAAAATTATATATCTGATATCTGAAACAGTGGGAGCTGTATAAGATCCATCGCTACTTGGGAAGCAAGCTACAGAATTCACTACAGCTTCGCCTGCTGTTGAGTCATCACAATCAGCAAAGTTATTGTTTTTAGCAAAAATAGCTCTTTTACTAGGTCTATCAAAACTACTCATTTCAGAGCTTGCTTGATCTGTTGCTATTGCAACTGAATCAGCTTGGATTTGAGCACCTTGTCCGGTCGTGCCGGAAATAATCCCGTCAGCTTCGTAGCCATCACCAGAAGCGCCTTCTGACATTCTTGCAGCGAACCTACACATGTTATCCCAAAAATCTTTAGTTCTTGCATCCGAGCCCTCTGCGCAAACTGGCAAGTATTCTGAAATCGTGTTTTCTCTCGTTCTAACAAAAAGTACAAAATGTTTCGGGTCTGCTTTCTTTTTAAATAACCTCTCACCAGTTCCAGCAAAATTAACATTTCCAATAATTGCACCTAAAAAACCACTTGGGAATTTAAGATCAGCAGGCACGTCTGATGGCGGAAAACTCACTCTAACTTTTGCTTTAACAAGTAAGCCTGAAGGATTACTTGGGTCACCGGGGTTGACTACTGTATTTTCAAATAAAGGCAATTGCTGATTCGGGTCTGCAGTACTAATTGCCACATCACTGTTATTTAACCAAGTTATTGCTATTTGCTCGCTAGCATTTGTTACGTGTTTAAATTCACTTACTAAAAGAGCGTTGATTGCCGCTTCTTGTTTTGCAAAAGTATTTAAAGATTTATCACTTACGATTCTTTGCGCGCCAAGGTCAGCAGCAGAATTTAATTCGCTGATAATTTGCCAGCCATTATTAAGTTCACCAGTTAGAGAAACTAGAATGATAGTGGTTATGAAAAAAATAATTGCTTGAAGGAATACTGATCCCTCGGGCTTTCTTCGTCTCATTTTCTTTAAAAACATTGTATATAAAGAAGCTTATGATTGAATTAAGGTGGTGTCAATTATTATTTACTAGTTGAAAGCCCTTTAAAGGGACTATTTTCAGCATTGCAAACAGGTGATAACCTAAGTATATATGCTTCTTTTCCTAAAAGGGGAAATTGTGTTCTTATGAGAAAAATAATATCTGCGATCCTTATTAGTATTTTAGTTTTGCCAGCTTTTGCAAACACGAGATTTTTAGAACAAAAAGTCATTAGCGAAAAGAAAATTATCAAGCTGCAAATCAGTAGCGCTCAAATTGTGATGGCGGAAGAAGAGATTGATAGAGTTGCAATTGTAGATCCTTTTATTGTTGACGCTAAAATTTTAGAACCGACTCAAATGCTTGTACGTGCAAAGCAAATTGGTAGAACCGATATGCTTATTTGGGAAAAGGGAAAAGCCTTACCTTCTGAATATCATTTGATAGTCACGCCCAATCTTGGAAACCTTGGCTATGAACTTAAACTAATTGATCCAAGAATAGAATATCAGTACGTTGCTACTAGCATTTCTTCTATTACTGATGTTTCTGTTAGTCGTGATAATGTGCCAGGAACTGCAAACCAAGCTAGATTTGCTGGAGCTCCTGGTGGTGGTGCAACTGATTTAGATGTTGGAAGAATTGTTTTATCTGGGAAAGTGAAAAATGCTGATCAAGTGGCTCAAGCCGTTACTTTAGCTGGCGCTTATGTAGGTGATAATGGACTTGAAATTTTAACACGCAAAGGTGGGCAAATTAATTCTGGAGAAGATGGTGGACTTGGTGCCGGTGGTGGCGGTGCTGGCGGTGGTGCTGCTGGCGGCGGCGGCGGCGGTGGCGGAACAGGCGGCGGTGGTCTTGGTGTTTCCTTTGGTATCAATAACAGTTTTAATTATGCAAATAAAATTAATAACTTGCACCGCGGAGATATCGTAGTTAGTAATGATAAAAAAGTGATTAGTTATATTGAAGTTGATCGCGACGCGCAGATAGAAATTGCAATTAGATTTTTTGAAATCAGTAAAACTTTTAATAAAAGACTTAGTGTCTCTGGTAGCTATGAAGCAAGCCCTGGATCTATAGCACTTTTTAGTAGATTGCTGAGAGGTCAAACTCCTTCAGTTTCAAATACTTTAGATTTTAATGATCTTAGAGTTTTTGTTGATTACCTAGAAGAGAGAGGAGAAGCTAAAGTATTAGCTGAGCCTACTTTAATGGTTACTAGTGGTGAACCAGCTTCATTCCTCGCTGGTGGCGAGACTCCTATTGTAACTAGCATAGCAACAGGCGCGCAGGCGCAGCAAAGTATTTCCTTTGAGCCTTTTGGAATTAAGCTTTCAGTTTTACCAACTTTACTTGAAGGTAATAGAATACACCTTCATGTAATTCCTGAAATTAGAAATATTGATAACACGCTTACTGAGTTTGTTACAACTGATGATGCTGCTGGTGGAATTAGACCACCTGCTTTCTCAACAAGAAAAACAGAAACTCAAGTAGAAATGGAAGTAGGTAAATCTCTTGTTTTAAGTGGTTTACTTAGCACTAATATGAACCAAACTTTTAGTAAAACTCCAGGACTAGGAAGTATTCCTATTCTAGGTGAGCTGTTTAAGAGTAAGTCTTTCCAAAAAGGTGAGTCTGAACTTTTCGTTACTATCACACCAAGAATTATTATGAAGAATGGAAATTATCAAGATTCTAAAGCAATTGCAAGACTTGAAGATCAGGCAGCTGATCTTTATGATCGCGGGCATATTGGTAGAGAACTTTCTGTTGATAAGAGTATTTTGCTTTTAACCCCACCTGACACTCGCAAAGAAAAGCGTCCTAGAGAGAATTATGAGCAGTCAGTAGGTGTTCATGATGATGAGATTGATTATTTAAGAACTAAAAGTGATGCTGGTGTTTTAGATGATATTAACGGTAGGATTTCAGCTGAACTTATTGATGAAGCGATTGCGAAAGAAAATGTGGATATTCTAGATATTGCTATTTCTGATTTGAATTACGATCAAAAAAGAGCTGAAGCTGCTGTTGCGACCCCATCTTTAAATGGTTATGAAGCTGATGAAGCACACAATCCTTATGTGCCAAGTGAATTGAAATTTAACGGTCCACCAGCTTACTATGAGCAAGACTTTCTTTCAGCACCGACTAGAAGTAGAGACTCAATCATTAGGCAGCTTAATAATTTAAATATCAAATCAAAAAGATAGTTAGAATATTTGGTTGTTCATTAACTCAACAATGAAAGGTCCAGCTACAAAAGCTAGTACTACTGGTAGTATGCAAACAGCTAGAGGTAGGGTCATCATTGCACCTAACGCTGCAGCTTCTTTTTCAAGTTCTTGAGCTCTGCTTTTTTGAAGAAATAAAGTTAGACCTCTAAGTGTCGAAGCTAAAGTTGAGCCTAATTTTTCGGATTGAAGTACTGCTGCAATCAGTTGTTTGGTTTCTTCAATTCTTGTTCTTCTGTAAAGGTTGTTCCAGGCGGTTTTAGAATCAAGCCCTAATTGGAGCTCATTAGCAAGAACATTAAGCTCTTCAACCATAACGTTATTTTTCTTTCCGGAGATTTTCTCTAAATCTCTAATTACTATTTCCATCGCTCTTTGTATATTGTAGCCAGCCTCAAGTGAAATGACTATCATATCTAAAGCAAGCGGGAATGCTGTTTTAATTCTTCTCTGTCTGCTTTTTCTTTTGCTGTCTAGGTTTAGTTTTGGTACCATGAATCCAACAAAGGCTAAAAGGAAAAGCATAGACGGGTCTGTTTTTAGAAAGACCCCCAGTCCAAAAAATAAGATAGAGAAAGTAAATCTTTCTAGGTAAAACTCATTTACGGCATTTTTATGCCTTTTGCCTGCAAGGTATAAGTCATTAGAAACTGATTTCTTTGTGTCAGTTTTCACAAAAGAATCTACAAATTTATCAACAAGGCTTTGTGCGTATCTTTTAAAGTAGTCTGACATTGAGCCTTCATCGGTTTTTGAAGAACCTGAGAGCATAGATTTTACTCGTTTAAGTTTTTTCTCTTCAATATCGATAGTAAAGAGGACTTGGTAAACACTATATGAAAGTGCTCCGATAGTCAAAAATGCAAATAATTCAGCTAGTAATAAAGTCATTTATTCCTCGATTTTCATCATGAGATGAACCCACACAACAGCGATTGTCATCATCACAGCACTTCCATAAATGATCATTTGTCCAATTGGACTTTGCAAAAAGCTAATATACCTATCTGGATCGATGTAAGTATATGCGCCGGCAACTACTATTGGTGTCAGGATCATAATAAGCATTGAAAATCTGCTTTCAGATGTTGCGATATTGATCTTTCCTTTTAGCTCAATTCTTCTTCTGATCATGTCGCTGATCTTTGTGAAGAACGTAGCTAAGTTGGCACCGGATTCCATGCTTAATGTGATTCCCATTGAAAATAATTCGACCTCTGGAATATTTATTTTCTTAGAGTAATTTTGGAAGGCTTCTTGAATTGGAACACCAAGTTCAATTTCAGATAAAATGATTTTAAAATCTTTAGCGAAGAAATTATCTTCATCTTCAGCAACGGCTTGTATCGCTCTTATAATGTCGGCACCAGCTTTAAGGTTGCTTGCCATTGACTCAAGAGCACTTGGAAAGAAGGATACAAAGACTCTGATTTTTTGGTCTCTTAAAATTAAAAGATAAATATAAGGCGCAATGATTGCAAAAATACTGAAGACGTTTAATTGTGGTAAAAAATTGTTGAATGCTAAGAAAACTAACATTGGGCATAGCAAAGATAGTATGACAAAAGTCTTTACTGTAAGCTTGTCTGCAATTTCAACAAAGTAAATTAGATTTTTTATGTGAACATAGAAGTTGTAGTTTAAATTTGATAAGAGCTTTTGATAGTGATCTTCTTCTTTTTCTTCTATTTTAAACATTGTCTGTTCTTCTTGGGCAGCTTCCCCTCTTGAAAAAAGAAGAGCAAGCTTTTCTTCAAATTTCTTTTTGAAAATAGCAAATTCTGCAATGCGGTAGAGGCATAGAACAGCATAAGCAAGCAATAGAGCAATTGCTAGACTGGAAAGTGTGATAACTATTGTGGGGCTCACTTTTTAGCCTCCATGAAAAATTCAATCTGTTCTTTAAACTTAGAAACATTATCAGTTTTCATGTGATGACCGATAACTTTGCCATCCTCATCTATTCTTTCTTTTACGTACTTGAATAATTGATTGGAGATATACAGACCTTTGTCATCAAGACCTTCTATTGAAGAAATCTCCACAACTTTTCTGCTACCATCATGCATCCTGTCCAGATGAACAACATGGTGAACAGCTGTTGCAATCTGCTCTCTAATAACATTTACTGGCCAGTTCAAACCACCCATTAAACACATAGTCTCCATTCTTTTAAGAGCATCCAATCCACTGTTTGAGTGAAGGGTCCCCATACTTCCTTCGTGACCGGTGTTCATTGCTTGCAAAAGATCTACAGCTTCTTCTCCCCTGATCTCACCAACGATAATACGATCAGGACGCATCCTAAGAGCGTTTTTTAAAAGGTCTTTAGTTTCAACAGCACCCTCACCCTCAATGTTAGCTGGTCTGGTTTCTAATCTCACTAAATGCTGAACGGGTAATTGAAGCTCGGCTGAATCCTCAATTGTGATAATTCTTTCTGATTCATGAACATTTTCTGTAAGAGCATTGAGAAAAGTGGTTTTACCGGCACCAGTACCACCTGATACCAAAACGTTTAAATTTGATTTAACACAAGCTCTTAAATATTCTGCCATTTCATCTGTTAGTGCATCGTATTTCACTAACTGACTTAAGCTAAGTTTTCCTTGTTTAAATTTTCTTATTGAAAGAGCAGAACCATCTAAAGCAAGAGGAGGAATGATCGCATTAACACGAGAACCATCTCTCAAGCGAGCATCCACCATTGGTGAGTTCTCGTCAACCCTTCTGCCAACAGTATTTGCGATGCGTTTAATTACTTTAAGTAAATGTTGTTCGTCATCAAATCTTAGAGATGATCTTTCAAGCATCCCGTTGCGCTCAACAAAAATATCTTTATAACCATTAACTAAAATATCTGATATTTCTTGGCTTTTAATTAATTCTTCAATCGGACCTAATCCGAAAATGTCATTGTAAAGTGAGTCATTTAAAAATCTAATTTCATCGCTAGAAAGAGGATACTCGGTAGAATTAACAAGCTCGTTGATAATTCTTTTAACTTCTTTTTTTGTGCTTTCATCTTCGCTGTTAACACTTACATTTGTTGAAAGGTTAATTGCGTTAATTAATTTTGCATGAAGGCTCCTCTTTATATCTTTTAACTTTGTGTTCTCTTCAAGAATATGATTATCGCTAATAAGAGTATCTTTCAACTTTGGTGATGCCTTTGTTGCTAGATCTTTTAGAGTTATTTTTTTTGTTTCTGGAGTCTGCCCCATATCTAGGTATATTCCCGGATTATTGGGTCTATTAACTTGCTCCAAGAAAGCAGCCATACGTATTCTGCGGCTTTCTTTCTTTGTATTTAGCTCAGTGTTTTCTGTACTCATAAATTTAAAACGATTAGAAATAGCTTATTTTACGTGTAATACGCAGTTTAATATGTAAATCTTGTGAATAAAAAGAAAGTATCTTTTCTATTGATATAATTCTTTAGTATTTACTGAAAGGTAAATCTTTTAACTATGCCTGCAACAAAAATAGTAGTTCTATTAATTAACTGCCCTGATCAAAAAGGGGTGGTAGCTACTGTCTCAAATTTTCTTTTTGAAAATGGAGCAAACATCATAGACTCGCAGCAACACTCTACCGGTCTTGATCAAGAATTTTTTATGAGAATTGAATTTGATGCTTCAAACTTCAAACTTTCACCAGAAGAACTTGAAAAAGACTTTGCTTCAATTTCTCAAAAATTCTCAATGAAGCATTCTTTTTGTGATCAAAGTAAGAAGAAAAGAATGGCAATTTTAGTTTCTAAGTATGATCACTGCCTTTATGATCTTTTACTTAGACAAAAGTATGGTGAACTTAATGTGGAGATCCCTCTAATTATTAGTAATCACAAAGACTTAGAGCATGTGGCTAATAACTTCGGGATAGAATTCCATCATGTCCCTTCTGGCACTAAACAAAAAATGGTTGAGCATGTAAAAGAAGTCTCTGATTGGGATGCTAAGAAAGCTGCTGAGCAAAAGATCCTAAGTATTTTAAAAGATGCAGAAGTCGATTTTGTGGCGCTTGCTAGATACATGCAAATTATCTCTGGTGATTTTGTAAAAGAATACCCGATGAAAATAATAAATGTGCACCATGGTTTCTTGCCTGCTTTTAAAGGTGCTAAACCTTATCACCAAGCTTATGAGAAAGGCGTAAAAATAATCGGCGCGACTTCTCACTATGTAACAGAAGATTTAGATGTGGGTCCTATTATTGAGCAGGATGTGATCAGAGTGAATCATAAAGATGAAGTTGATGAGTATCTTGCTAAAGGTAGAGATATAGAAAAATTAGTTTTTGCTCGTGCGATTAAAGCGCATGTGGAAGACAAGACCATTGTTTTTCAAAACAGAACACTTGTTTTCGATTAATGGAAAGACCAAATACACCAGCTTTTTTTCGTGCCCGTGGTTTAGAACCTGTGAGAAGAGCTCGCTCTAGGCCTGCAGAAAGTATTCCTGTAAATGAAGAATTATGGGAAAATAGATCCGAGGATTTCAGGACATTTCGCGCTAATACTGGTTGGCATCAAGATCTCCTCCTAAGTGCTTGTTCTGAAGATCAAAAAGCGGTGATATTTAGTGAAGATATGGAGGCGCTGGAGGCAGTCTTTTTTGGCTTGAAACCGCTTGCAATTATAAATGATTATCCGATTGATAATTCAATTGCCCAAAGATTTGGATTGCTTGCTGTAACAAATAATAAGCTGAATTTTGTTTTTGATCCAAAGCTAGTTCAAGAACTGTGCAGAAAGTATCCAGAATATTTTGATAAGCACAAAGCTTTAAGTGAATTAATTTTAGATAAAGCTAGTGACCAAGATGCACAGAAGTCCTATGCCTTAGGTCTTCTCTTGGGTTATCCAGAAGAGGCGTGTAAAGGTTTTGCAATGCTTAAATCGATGAATCAAAGAGTTGAACAAGCTTTGCTGAAATTTGGATTCCTGGAAAAGGAATTAAGGGCTGGTGAGTCTTTTGATCTTGTAAAGATTGGGACAGAAGTTGTAAATAAAGCAAAACAAAATAAGCTGAAATATACTGGGCTTTTATTTGATTTGCGTGATTTGCTGGAACTTAAGCTTCAGGCGCTTAATAGTTTAGAGCGAATTGCTGGTCCTGGTGTCTTATGGGTGCCTTATGGAGAAGTCACTTCTGAGACTAATAGTTTGGCTGAGAATTTAAGAAAAGCCTTTAAGAGTTCAAAGTTTATAGCTTACGATGGTAGATCCCCTCAGATGAAAAAAGGACACAAGGTCTGGATTCATGCTTATTCAAAAATTCTAAATCAAATTAATACTTTGACTTTTGGAATGACTGGTAGAAGTTATTAATTATAAACAGCTGACTTAAGTTCTAGAAACTTCACTTCTTCATGTTTGCCTTCAGTAAAGTCTGAACCGAATTCTACAAAGTTGCCATCCATTTTAACTAAATCAATAACGATAAAACCTTTATCTGTTTCAAAGATTAGCTGACCATTTCTTTTTCCAGTTAAACCAAGTTCAGTTGGATAAAAACTTAAACCTTGTATACTAAATGCTCTTTTAAAAACAGTTTCTGGAGGTCTAACTACTTTCTTAACTTTAAAATCAGGGTTCATAAACGCCACTCTTAAATTAGATGGGAAGTTTATGTTGCGAATTAAGATGTAGTTATTCTGCTCTTGGTCATAAAAGAGACTTTGGTTTTGCAGTTGTGATGCTCTAATAATTGAAGTGTCTTGGTTGAAGACATTTGTCCTGAAGCTAAATGAACTTTGCGCTTGGGCTTTCAGTGATGCAAGCAAGGCAAATGCTAGAAAAAGTATTTTAAGCTTCATAAAGTAACTATAACCTAAAAAAATCCCTAGCTTGCTAAAGCAAGCCAGGGACCTTGTTTAAAAGAGTTGTCTAACTAGTTGAAGCTAGCTTGTTGGTTGTCATTGCGACCACCAAGAAGTCTAAGGTTGCTCCCAGCAATAGTAGGTTTTACTTGAAGCTCACCAGTAGTTTTATCGTTCCAAGAATCCCAGTCAAGTTGACCTTCGATCCCTACTAAAGAACCTTTACGAACATATTCAGCAGCGATCTCAGCTTGTCTTCCCCAAAGCTTTATATCAAACCAATCAGTTTCTTTGTTTTTAGTTGGACGATTAACAGCGATAGAGAAGTTTGCCATTGATGTGCCTGATTCAAAATATCTGATGTCAGGATCTTTGCCGGCTCTACCAACTAGTACTACGTTATTGAAATCTTTCTTCTGCTTAGACATGGAGCTAAGTATAACTCTTTAGAATGAGGATTTTATTAAGAATAGCTATTTTATGTATAGCAAATCTTCAAAAGCCTTATTCAGCTTTGATATAATGTGATTTGTTATGGCAGACGAAAAAGTAAAAGGTAAAGTTTTAGGTATTGACTTGGGGACAACCAATTCATGCATGGCTATTATGGAAGCTGGTGATCCAGTTGTAATTCCTAATAGTGAAGGAGAGAGAACTACTCCTTCTGTAGTTTATTTAGGCGAGGAAAGATCAGTTGGTCAAATCGCTAAACGCCAAAGAGTTTTAAAGTCTAAAGAGACTATCTACAGTACTAAAAGGTTGATTGGTCACACTTGGCAGGAAACAGAGGCTGAGCGCAAGAACTTGGCTTATGAAACTGTTGAAGGAAAGAACAACTCTGTAAATATTAAAGTTGGCGATAAGGATATGACTCCTCAAGAAATCGCTTCTATGGTTCTTAGAAAATTTAAAGAAGATGCTGAAAAGTATCTTGGTCAAAAAGTAGAAAATGCTGTAATCACAGTTCCAGCTTACTTCAATGACTCTCAGAGACAGGCGACTAAAGATGCTGGAAAAATTGCTGGCTTAAATGTTCTTAGAATTATTAACGAGCCTACAGCAGCAGCACTTGCTTATGGTCTTGATAAAAAAGACGATGAGACTATTTTAGTTTTTGACCTTGGTGGTGGTACTTTTGATGTGACTATCCTTGAGCTTGGCGATGGTGTTTTTGAAGTTAAAGCAACCGCTGGTGACTCTCGTCTCGGTGGTGATGATTTCGATTTACTTCTTGTAAACCATATTGCTGATGAATTTAAAAAAGAGCAGGGGATTGATCTTCGAGGTGACTCTCAAGCCTTACAGAGACTTACTGAAGCAGCTGAAAAGGCTAAGATTGAACTGTCTCAATTGCCAGAAACTGCAGTTAGTCTTCCGTTTATAACAGCTGATGCTTCTGGTCCTAAACATTTAGAGATGAAAATTACAAGATCAAAATTTGAGTCTTTATCTGAAGGACTCTTTGAAAAAGTTAAGGTGCCACTTAATAAAGCAATTGCTGATGCTGGCGTAAATATTGCTGACATTGATGAAGTGGTTTTAGTGGGTGGATCAACTCGTATTCCTGCTATTAAAAACCTTGTTAAAGGCATTACTGGCAAGGATCCTAACCAAGGCGTTAACCCTGATGAAGTGGTTGCTATTGGTGCTGCTGTTCAAGGTGGCGTGCTTGCTGGAGATGTTAAAGATGTAGTTCTTCTTGATGTAACTCCACTTAGTTTAGGTATTGAAACTTTAGGTGGTGTGATGACTCACTTAGTTGAGAGAAACACTACTATCCCTACTCGTAAATCTGAAACTTTTAGTACTGCTGAAGATAATCAGACTAGAGTTGATATTAAGGTTTACCAAGGTGAGCGCGCTAGAGCCTCAGAAAACAAAATCCTTGGTGAATTCCACTTAGAAGGTATACAAGCAGCTCCTAGAGGCATGCCTAAAGTAGAAGTTAGTTTTGATATTGATGCAAATGGTATCGTAAATGTTTCTGCTAAAGACCAAACAACTGGTAAAGAACAGAAAATTACTATTACTTCAACAACTAATCTTTCTGATGAAGACATTGAAAAAATGGTTAAAGAAGCTGAGTCAAATGCTTCTGAAGACAAAAAATTTAAGGAAGATATCCAAGAGAGAAATAAAGCAGATAGTATAGTTTATGCTGCTGAAAAAACTGTTGCTGATATTAAAGACAAGCCATTTGAAGAGCAAGTTAAAGCTGAAAAAGAAAAGGTTGAGACTGAAGCTAAAGAACTTCGTGACTTGATTAAAGAAAATGGTGACATCGAAAAAATCAAACAAAAGAGTGTTGATCTTCAAAACGCTATCATGGAGCTTCAAAAAGCTATATCTGCACATGCATCTCCTGAAGAAGCAGCAGCAGCAGCTGGTGCTGAAGAGGCGCCTGAAGCTGGGGGCGAAGAGAAGAAAGATGATGCTAATGGCGATGATGATGTGATTGATGCTGAGTTCAAAGCCACATCAGTAGATTAACCAGATCCACATATTTCTTACATAGCTGCGTTAATTGAGATTTTCGCAAGCATCATTGACTATATGTCAACTCAGTTTGCTCAGATCTCAAAAGCCTTGCTCTGAAAAAAATATGAAGTCTCTGGCTTGCACTATAATAGATATTAATGATCGAATGGATCGCAGACTCTCTAAAAAATCTAATCAAGAGCATTATCTTTCCTGCTCTTGTATTGGCTCTACTATTTTATACATGGAGCGTTTACCAGAAAGATCGTGGTACTAGATCTTTTGCTGTGAGTTTTAATAAAATCGAGGGGCTAGAAAAAGGTGCGCCAGTTTTTGCTATGGGCGCATTAGTAGGTAAAGTGATTTCCACTAAAGCTATGCTTAATGAAGATAAAATTGGAGTGAAAATTCTGATTACTAAAGATGGTTTCCCGACTCCTAAAGCTGGCACGGAAGCTCGCATAGTACCAAGTCTTCAAAGAAGTGGCGCGAATGTTGTAGAGCTTATGAATATCCAAGTCGATGAAGAAGGCGAAGGCAAAGCTATAGAGCCACTTCCTCACGATATGATTATGCGCACTACTAAAGATCTGATGTTAACCACTAAAGATTTTACGATGGATGTGATTCGTTTTATGGGTAGTCCTCAAGCGAAAGAATATCAAAGTGACCTTGATAAACAAATCAAAGGTCTTATTCATGCTATCGAGCAAGGGGATTATAAAGGGCAAGCTAAGCTTCAGCTTAAAAAGCTTAACGAGCTTGCAAAAGACTCTCAGCGCAACAAAGGCAGAAGCAAAGTTAGTATAGAAAAGCAGCTTAAAGCAATTAAAAAATCACTGAATTCAGCAGTCAGCGTTTCTGATGTTTATAAAAGCAAAGAGAAAGCTGAGTTTTCTAATGGTAGAGAGTATTAAAGTTACTCAACAGTAACTGACTTCGCTAGGTTGCGCGGCTGGTCCACATCTTTTCCTAGATCTTCGGCTATATAGTATGCAAGAAATTGTAATGGGATAGTTGCAACGATAGGGCTAAAGAGCTGGCTAACATTAGGTATTCTAATAACAGTATCAAAAATCTCATCAAGTTCATTATTATCATCAGAGCAAACTACTAGAGATGGAGATTTTCTGGCTCTAGCTTCTTCTGCGTTGTGAATTGTTTTTTCGTAAATTTCTTTTTCGAGTTTAGTTTTGCCTTTGATTGCAATGCTTAAAACAGGAACATCCTGGTCTAAAATCGCTATAGGGCCGTGCTTCATCTCACCACTAGCATAGCCAGTAGCATGGATATAACTAAGCTCTTTAAGTTTGAGTGCGCCTTCTAAGGCGATAGGGAAGTTTACGCCACGACTTAAAAAGATAAAATCTCTGTATTTAGAATATTTAGTGAACTCATCATGATAGCTTTCTGATCTTTCTATAGTCTGATCAATTATTTGTGGAAGCAGGTGAAGTTCTGCTTTGATCTCTTTGATTTCATCACTAGTTAAAGATTCTCTTTCTTCAGCAAGTTTAAGAGCTAGAAGATACATAGCAGTTACTTGTGATGTGAAAGTTTTAGTAGCAGCAACTGAAACTTCAACGCCTGAGTTTGTGAAAAACACATTAGGCGCGCACTCTTCAGCAATAGCAGAATCTGCTCTATTAGTGATAGCCAGCACTTCAGCACCGTGACTGGTTGCGTTTTTAATAGCACCAAGTGTGTCAGCAGTTTCGCCTGACTGGCTAATGCCAATAACTAAAGTATTTTTATTTAAAATAGCAGGTGAGTCTATGTACTCACTGGCAACTACTACCTCTACTGGCACTCTTGCCCAAAGTTCGATTAAATATTTACCAAGCAAACCAGAGTGATACGCTGTCCCGCAAGCAACTATTACTATTCGCTCTAAGTTTTTAATATCAACTGTAAGTTTTTCAAAGTTAAAATTAGCGTGCTCGTAAGCTTTAAAAGAGTTATCAAAACCAGGTTCCTGGCTTTGTTCGTAGTTGCTGAGCATATTTCTGATTACAGAAGGCTGTTCGTGGATTTCTTTTAGTAAAAAGTGTTTGTAAGCACCTTTTTCTAAAAGAGAAGTCGTGCGCTCTAGTTGTTGGATTCGAGGCTTAATACTATTACCTTCAATATCTTCGATGATTATAGAATTTTCTTTAATCTCGCCAAGCTCAAAGTTATTTAGTCTTAAAACTTTATCTGTGAATTGAAGCACGGTAGCGCTATCACTAGCTACATAATTTTCATTATCACCCACACCAACCACTAATGGAGACTCGTTTCTAGCGATTAATATTTTTCTTTTATTGTTTTCGTAGCAAAGAAGAGAAATAGCATAACTGCCATCTAAATCTTTAATAGTTCTTCGAAGAGCTTCAAGATCATCAGACTTTGTCTTATCTAGCTCGGTTTTATGTTTTGCAAAAAGTCTAACTATAACTTCGGTGTCAGTCTCTGAAATAAATTTAACGCCTTCGGCTTTTAATTTATTTTTTAATTCTAAGTAGTTTCTAATAATTCCATTATGAACAATTGATAGACCTGGCACTATGCTGATTGCGTCATCACCAAGGCTAACTTCATGTGGGTGAGCGTTTGTGTTGTTTGGCTGACCGTGAGTTGCCCATCTTGTGTGACCAATGCCACAAGTGCTTGTATTCATTGAATCAGTGTTGAGCAATTTTTCTAACTCAGCAATTTTGCCAGCATTTTTAATAGTCTCAATTCCATTGCCATTAACGACAGAAATTCCAGACGAGTCGTAGCCGCGGTACTCAATACTTTTGAGTCCCTCGATTAATATTTTTTTGGCTTCTTTATTGCCTATATATGAAACGATCCCACACATATTTACTTAATTCTAACAGTATTAGATCTTAGCAATGTTAAAGTGTATTACTTATGGTCCTAGCTTTTTTGAGACTCTTGCTCAGGGTACTTAACTCTAGTGTGGTGCTTAGATTTCCAGGTTCTTAAAAAGGCTTCAGCGATAGTATCAAGCTCAGTTCTGCTTAGTCCAGTATTATCCAGGACTCCCTCATTTAGTCTTGCATTGACGATGTTATTGATCATATTGATAGCATCATTCTCGTTAGCTGTATCCTTAATACTTTGAAGAGCAGCTTCAATAGCATCAGCTAGCATCGCAATCCCTGTTTCTTTAGTATTTGGATTTGGTCCTGGGTATCTGTAGTCTTGAACATTTATATTTTCCTTACCAAACTTTTCGATAGCTCTTTGGTAGAAGTAACCAGTAACAGTAGTACCCTGGTGCATTGGCACGTAGTCAATAATCGTTTGTGGTAAATTATATTTTTTGCAAAGCCTGACACCTTCAGGTACGTGCTCGATGATAATTTTTGCAGATTCAAGAGGGTCATCTAAAGTGGTATGAGGATTAGGTTTGCCCATTTGGTTTTCAATAAAATAATCAGCTTTGTAAGTTTTGCCAACATCGTGATAAAGAAGACCGACTCGTATCAATTCGATATTCCCACTAATAGCTCTGCAAGCAGCTTCAGCATAATTTACAACTGATAGCGTGTGCTCGTATGTGCCAGGCGCTTTTTCTCTAATAATTTTTAATAAAGCCTGATTTGGGTTTGAAAGTTCAACAAGTCTAAATGGTGTAAGTAGTCTAAGTCCAGATTCTAAATAAGGAAGCACTGCGATTGAAAGTACTCCTGATAAAATCCCACTAAGCCCGTAAAGAAGAGCGATGGTAAGTACTGGAAGGACTGAGAAGTTTTCTACAGCTGTAACTATTGTTAATGAAAAGACTATCATCTGCGCAAAAGCAATTTTAGTGGCAGCTTTAGTTAGATCTTCTCTTTGGTGCGCTTTTCTTGTTAAGAAGATTGCGTAGATAGCACCTACGAACAAAGGAAGAACTTGCCAGATATTCAAATCAAAACTTTTAAGCAGAAAAACAGACATTAAGGTGGTAATAACACCTGCTGTAATTGGCGCATAGAACACAGTTAATAATATGGCTAATGCAGCTAGTGGGCTAAGCACCAGTTTATTGATGCCCCATAGTGAGATTAAAGCAATGATAGCTGATAGTCCAGAACTTACTAGAACCATCATTAGTATTTCTTGAATTGAGAAGCGCTTTAGTCTTGTGAATATAACTATTAAAGAGAACGCAAAGATGCTAAATGCAAAGAGCAGGAAGTTGTTTATAATTTGCTGCCAGTCAGGTTTAGGGTGAAGCATATTTAACTGCTTTAAGTAGTAGAAATTCTCTTCACTAGTGATTTGACTTTTTTGTGAAAGCTGAGTTCCGGCACGCAGTATAATAGCTTCGTTTGGAACATTGTCCATAGCTTCTTCTTCTATTTCCTGTACTCTTTGCCAGTCAATTTGAATATTAGGAATTGTACTTTTATCAATTAAATCTTGAATTAAGCCAGAGTCAATGCGAGAAAGGTTTGGAAACAAAATGCGAATGTTTTTTCTGATCTGTTCTCTTGGAAGTCCGCTAACAATGCCTAAATCCAGGAGTTTTCTTTGGACGTTTGCTGCTTTTACAAAAAGAACTTCAGAGTTGACAGTACTTAATTTATCGAAAAAAGAATTCCCTAAAGATTCTTTGGATTCTTTTACGCGTTGATCATAGCTTTTAAGCTTGCTTATTTCTTCAAGGTAGCTAATCTTTTCAAACTCTAAAAGTTTATTGAGTTCACCTAGATAATTGCCGTATTTATTATTCTCAAGGCTTTCAGGCAACTGTTTTACAAGCTCTTTGAATTCATTCCAGCTTTCGTTGCTTAAGCGTCTTAGGTCTTCTTGAGTTTCAGTACTAACCTTTGAGTTGATAATTCTAAGCTCAGAGATGTTATTTATACGTTCTCTTGATAGTTTTATTAAGAACTGCAAATTCTCAGCACTTTTTTTTGTAGCCAGGTTGTCTACCTTTAAGATCTGCCTGCCGCGGGTATTTTGGATAGCTTCTCTTTTTGCTTTTTCCTTGTTTTTGTTTGTTTTAACAACATCAACAACTTCAGCATCTTTTGCAAGCTTTACTGTAATTGGACTTACTTCGCCAAGGTGTATGCTAGGCTTGTACCAAGATCTGATGCTTAGCAGGCCAGTTGTCAAACAAATACCAACTAGTATCAGTGAGAACTTTAATAGGTAGTTTAAAGGCTTTTCCTTTTGGGGTTTCATGACTATAAAAGAATTAATCCACGCGGAAACTAAAAGTATCATATCAGTTGTCGGTCCGACTTGTACTGGTAAGACGGGTTTATCTATACAACTGGCGCAGGATTTGGGTGCAGAAATAGTTAATGCTGATAGCAGGCTTGTCTTTGAGGGCATGGACATTGGAACAGCTAAGCCACCCTTAGAAGAAAGAGCTGGTATCAAACATCATCTAATTGATATAGTCCAGCCAAGTGAAATTTACTCTTCTGGAGAATATAGAAAAGATTTTGATAAATTGCTTAAACAAGAATTCTCTCTAGAGCCTTATAAGAAGGGTGGGGCTGAATCAAAAACGAAACTGATAGTAACTGGTGGCACTGGCATGTATTTAAGATCAGCTTTAGAGGATTTAGATATGCCTGAAGTTGGATCTGATTTTGAGCTTAGGGCAAAATTAGAGAAAGAAGATTTGGTGGAGCTTTGTGACCGACTTAAAGAGAAAGATCCTGAAGCCTATGAGTATGTGGATTTAAATAATATAAGAAGAGTCGCGCGCGCGCTTGAAGTGATTGAGCTTAGCGGCAAAAAATTCTCAGAACAAAGATCTAAAGAAACTAAAGATAGATATAAAGCACTTTGGATAGGGCTAAATTTTAAAGATAGAGAGAAGCTCTACGATCTAATCAATAAGCGCGTTCATATTATGATAGAGCAGGGACTAGTAGCTGAAGTTGAAAAGCTTCTTGAGGCTTATGGTCCAACTAAAACCATACTTGGTACTATTGGCTATAGAGAAATTCATGAACATCTTAAAGGTGATGCGACACTTGATGAAGCAATAGCCTTAATTCAAAAGCGCACGCGTAATTATGCCAAAAGACAGATGACTTGGTTCAAGGGTAATCCTCGCATCCACTGGTTTGAGCTATAAAGTCATCGCAATGACGCTATTTAAGCGCTTTATCTAGTTCTTTAATCAGATCATTTGGATTCTCTAATCCAATGCTCAGTCTAATCATATTGTCAGGAATTTGCGCGAGCTCTCTGCCTGACTCGCCTTGTTGCTGGTGAGTAGAGATTGCTGGAATATTAGCGATAGTTTTTACTCTACCAAGATCTGTAGCTATTAAAATATGCTCTAGATTATCTAAAGTTTTTCTAGCTGCATTAGCCCCGCCTTTTGTGGTGAAGGACATTAGGTGACCAAAAGCATTCATGGGCTCGCCGCTAAGTTCTTCAGAATCAACAAGCTTCATATATTTTTTGCAAAGCCCGTGCACCGCACTAGAATTAAGTCCTGGGTAGCTTACAGACTCAACACCAGGATGCTGCTCTAAAAACTGCGCGATTTTAAGCGCGCTGCTGCTCATCTGGCTAACTGTTGATCTTAAAGTTCGAAGATCATTAAGTGTCATGATCGCATTAAAAGGACTAAGAGAAGCGCCGTAATCTCTAGCTGGATGAAGTTTTACATACATTGCAAAATTTTCTTTCATTTCATCTGATCCCACTTTGCTTGGAATATTTGGCTTAGAAACAATCGCACCAGCAATGCTAAAGCCACTTTTCGTCATGGATTTACTCACGCTGTGAATAACCACATCAGCTCCATGCTCTATTGGTCTCATCAATGCAGGAGTCGCTAAAGTAGAATCTACTATCATCGGGATGCCAGCTTTGTGAGCTAGTTTAGACACCTCTTCAATGTCAAAAGCATCTAGACCAGGGTTACTTGGCATTTCGCCATAAACAAATCTAGTGTTCTCGTCAATTTTTGATGCCCATTCATTGGTGTCTAAAGAATCTCTGACCCAGCGAATTTCAATGCCACGTTCTTTGCCGTACCTTTCATTAAAGAGCATAAAGCTGCCACCGTAACACTTAGCACTAATAACCACATTCATTTTCTCGTCTGATGGATGATCGTCTTTTACTAAAAATGGATTAGTCCCCATAAAGACAGCTGCCATTCCAGAACTAAAAGCACAAGCACTTAAAAGCTCAGTTGATTTATAGCCTTCTAATAAAGCTAATGTCTCTTCTAGATAAGTTACACTCGGATTTGCCATACGGCTATAACCCCATGCTGGAGTTAAGTACGCGAGCGCAGCTTCTAAGTGATCACTGTTTTTAAATGCTTCAGCTGAAGTTAAATATATCGGCTCGATTACACTGCCTTGGTTTTGCAAAGAGCTTTCAGCATCGTAAACACCATGCACAGCAATGGTGTCAAACTTTTTAGTTTTAATCGCTCTTCGCCTAGCATCAAGGGCTTTAGCCAGCTCTTGACCTTTCTCCATATACTCTTGTACACCTTGTGAATATTGATTAGCCATAAGTTTCCTTTTAGTTGTTTATAAATTTTTTCTCGTTAGCTTTTTCCATCTTGTCACTTAAAATTGGTTCTTTGACTGCTTTAACCTCGTCAAAGCGAGAAAACTCTGTAGTGTTTGGAGCGTTTTTAATTAGGTCTAAGCCATCTTCTGTTTTAGCTTCAGTAATTATCTCTTCAAGAATCTCAACTACTCTATCTAAAGATGATTTTGGTTCTGATTCTGTTGGTTCAAGCATAATTGCCTCTGGGACAGTGAGAGGGAAGTAGATGGTTGGCGCGTGAACACCTTTATCAAGCATGCGTTTAGCGATGTCTAAAGCAGTGATGCCGTACTTTTCTTTTAATTTAGATGCGCTAACTATAAACTCATGCTTGCAAACTCTATTAAAAGCGGGGCTGTAAATTCCTTCAGCTGAAAGAATAGGACTCACTCTAATCTTGTGCTGAATGTAATTAGCATTAAGAGTAGCTGTTTCACCAATCCTTTTTATACCTTCTTTGCCATTACGTTTAATGTAAGTAAGTGCTCTTAAAAGCACATTGAAGTTGCCATAAAAAGCTCTAATGCGACCGATAGAATGTTCGCTTGTTTCATCAATTGGTCTATTTTTGCCTTCTTTGAATGACCAGTAAAGTTTGTTTTCGCTATTTCTTTTTAGCTGAGGAGATGGGAGGTATGAAGCCAATTTTTCGTTAGCGCCAATTGGTCCTGCTCCAGGACCACCACCACCATGCGGTGTTGAGAAAGTCTTATGTAGGTTTAAGTGAACTAGATCAAAGCCCATATCACCAGGTCTTGTTACTCCAGCAATTGCATTAAGATTTGCGCCATCGTAGTACATCAAACCACCATCATCGTGTATTAATTTTACGATCTCATTAATATTCGGCTCGAATAATCCAAGAGTGCTTGGGTTGGTTAACATAAAGACGCCGATTTTTCCTTTGTGTTTTTCGATAGCTGCTTTTAAATCTTCAAGATCAACATTCCCGTCGCTCGTTGATTTAACTGTAATAGTTTTAAAGCCAGCCATAGATGCGCTTGCTGGATTTGTGCCGTGAGCTGAGTCTGGCACTAAAACAATATCTCTTTCTTGGTTATTGTCTTTAAAGAAACTCTTAGCCATTAAAAGTGCCGTGAATTCACCATGAGCGCCAGCGGACGGCTGTAAGCTAAATCTATAGAAACCAGTAATTTCACATAATGATTTATTTAATTCATCAAAAACTTCAAGCGTCCCTTGGACATTGTCAGTATGTTCATAAGGACTAAGCTCTGTCCAGCTGGGGTTTGATGCTATCTCATCATTAATCTTAGGATTGTACTTCATGGTGCAAGAGCCTAGTGGATAAAAGTTAGTATCGATAGAAAAATTCTTTTGAGAGAGCTGGGTGTAATAGCGGCAAACTTCAAGCTCACTTTTATTAGCTATCTTGATTTCAGGAAGCTTAAATTTAGAAAATTCTTCACAGAGTCTTTCCATGCTTTCTCTTTCTATCTTTGGGGTTTTAGTGTCAGAGATTTTAGCTAGTTCTTCAAGGAAGCTGTTAAGCTCTTTTACGCTATGTGTTTCAGAGACAGTGAATAGGAAAAGATTAAAGCCTTTTTTAGCATCTTCTTCTTGGTGTCTCATATTGAAATTAGCTAAAGAAACAGCATATTTTTCAAAGAGTTCTTTCGTCTTTTCGACTTTTGTTTGATTATCTTTGTCATCATTGCCAGCAGTTTTTAGCTCAACTAAAAATTCATTAAAGCAATTGCTAGTTCTAACTATAAGGTTTGGAAAAACAGTAAGAGCATTTCTTAGAGCGTTAGTTTTAGTCCAAATCTCTTTAACGTTGGCTTTAAGACCATCTTCAGCAAGCAGATCTAGATAGATTGCTACACAAAGCGCGTGGATGGATTGGTTGGTGCAGATGTTTGATGTTGCTCTATCGCGTTTGATATGCTGCTCACGAGCTTGGAAAGTTAAAACAAAACCAGTTTTCCCGTTACGGTCAGTGGTCTTTCCAATAACTCTTCCTGGTAATTGTCTCACGTACTTTTCTAAACAAGAAATGAAACCAACTTGGGAGCCACCGTAATGAACTGGGTTTCCAAATGATTGCGCTGAACCGCAAACTATCTGCGCTCCCCAGTCACCTGGCTTATCCATAAAAGCTAATGAATATGCTTCGGGAATAACAGCTATTAAAAATAGTTCTTTGCTTTTAACCACATTAGCTAAAAGTTCAGTGTTTAGAGTTTCGCCATAAAAGCCTGGGTTCTGTAATGCTACAGCAGCGCCTTCAGGCACATAATCTAGAGAGTCAAAAAGCTCGTATTTAATATCAAGGCAGTTTAGATAATTTTTAGCAACTTCTAAATACTCAGGGTGAATGTTTCGAGATATAAATATAGGGCGCTTTTTATTTGCTCTATAAGACATAGTCACAGCTTCAGCGAAAGCAGTTGCGCCTTCATACATTGATGCATTAGCTAGGTCCATGCCAGTTAATTCAGTTATGTAATTTTGGAAATTATAAATCGCTTCTAGTGTGCCTTGGCTCACTTCAGCTTGGTAAGGAGTATAGGCGGTTAAAAATTCACCACGAGAACTTATAGCTTTTACTAAACTCGGCACGTGATGCTGGTAGCAGCCAGCTCCTTTAAAGTTAAATTTAACTGTGCCCTGTGGAAAGTTTTTCGCTGCAAGCTCATTAAAGTATTTGAAAATTTCCCACTCTTGGTAGCCAGCTTCAAGGTTTAGCTCACGCTTAAGCAAGAGATTCTCTGGTACATCTACGAAAAGATCTTCAACAGAGCGAATCTCCATTTCGCCCAGCATTTCTTTTTTATCTGCTTCACTTATTCCTATATATGGCATATTTGCTAATTTTCACATGTAAGACAGATCTTTTTCAGGGCTAATTAATCTCGGTAATTCTGAAAAAAAGCTTATAGAGGCGGCTTTTAGCTTTCTTGTATGTATAATATCTATATAGATCAAAGCTGTGATTTTTGAAACTAGAGGCTTTTTAGAGTAGCTAGTAATCTAGGTAAAGAAAAGAAGTGAACAAAGAGCAAATATCTGAGCTTGAAAAGAAAATTTCATTGATTATGAAATTTGGTACTCTTTTGCATAATTATGGCGCTCCTGCTCATAGGCTTGAAAGAGTAATGTGCAATATATCTAAGTCACTAGATCTTCGTGGTCAATTCTTCTGTACTCCAACTACCATCATGGCTTCTTTTGATACTCCAATCGGGCGAAGACCTGCTTTGCTTAGAACTCAACCTGGTTCTGTTGAGTTGGAGAAAACTATTTTAGTAGATAAAATTGGGGATCAATTAATAGCCCGCGAGATTTCTATTACTGACGCTTGCACGCAGCTTGATGAAATTTCTCAAATGCCAAATCCTTATAGTCCACTTGTTAGCGTAATTAGCTTTGCGACAGTGTCAGCAGTTGTTTCAACTCTTTTTGGCGGTGGTTTAGTTGAATTACTATTTGCTTTTCTGATTGGGATGATTGTTGGAAGACTTAGATGCAATACGATGAAAATGCGAAAAGTAAAAAGAATCTATGAATCTTTAGTTGCTTTTTTCGCTGTTCTACTGGCTTCAACTGCATTTCATTTCTACCCTTATTTTTCTACTCAGATAGTTGTGCTCTCTAGTTTGATGGTGCTTATACCTGGCTTGGCTATTACTATTGCTGTTCAAGAGCTTGCAACTGATAATCTGGTTTCAGGAACTGCACGTATGATGCATGCAGCAATTACATTTTTTAAAATAGCATTTGGGATTGTTTTTGCTAATAAAGTTGTTGAAAATATTTTTCCTGAGATAAGCAATTATATTATTTTAAATCCATTACCTAACTATGCTAGTTGGATAGCTTTGTTATTTGCGCCATTTGCTTTCACTGTTTTATTTAAAGCAAGACCGAAAGAAGCTCCGTGGATTTTTCTAGCGAGTGTTGTGGGGATACTTGCTTCAAGACTGGGCGCTCACTACTTTGGCTCTGAGCTAGGAGCTTTTTCTGGCGGTTTGGCTGTAGGCGTTTTCAGTAATTTCTACACAAAATTTAAAAATAAACCAGCTGCTGTTACTATGCTTCCTGGAATTATTCTTTTGGTGCCTGGCAGCATAGGTTTTAGGGGTATCAGCTCAATGCTAGAGCAGAACGTAGTTATGGGTATGGATCTTGGCTTTACTATGCTTATACTTGCGATGGCTTTATCTGGTGGACTTTTCTTGGCAAATATATTAGTTTCTGCAAATAGAAGTCTTTAGTAGATCTCAGTCCTATATTGATTTTTAAAAAATCTTTTTAAAAAAGTTTATGCTTGTTAACTTCTTGTTAAAACTTTTATGATAGAGTGCATTCAAAATAAGAGTTGCAGAGGGGTATTCTAAGCTTTTTGATAGTGAGTTAAATTACCTATTTTGTTTTCATCTGTGAGGTGTTAGATGAGATTATGTGGAGTACGTGTGTCTTTTGGGTTTTTCCTTTTAATTGCGTTTTTAATTACGCCAGTTAAAGTAATTGCTCAAAGTGAAGGAATAAAGCAGCCGTTTTATTCCTTAAATGTTTTGGACGTGGATTCTGAAATGCTGAGTGTTTCAGAAGATATTAGAGCAAGAAAAGATTTTGTGCTTAGGGTGGAAAAGCCAGGACATTTGCTTATAAGGTCTAATGATAATTATAAGATTGAGCTAAAAGATTCTAGTGGTGAAATGGTGAGTACGGTGGATGTGCTGGGTGAGGAGAAGCTTATAGAAAGGGTAGAGGATGGCATTTACACTTTGTCTTTTATTAAAAAATCTACAGAGCTTGCTAATTTAGATTTTGCTCTTAGAGTAGCTACTTTGTCTGTAGAAGACTTTGATTTTAAGGACTATTCAATACTGAAAGCAAAAATATAACCTTTGTTGCATAATGGTTATAAATGCGCAGCTTGATCACAAATGCAAAAATTGTAAATGAAGGTAAGACTTTTTCGGGCGATCTGCTTATTGATGGAGATTTTATTTATAAAGTAATCTCTAAAGATGATAAAAATGGGACTGCGATAATTGAAAGCTTTAATCCAGAAAAAATCATTGATGCTACTGGCAAGCATCTTATCCCTGGTGTGATAGATGACCAGGTGCATTTTAGAGACTTTGAGTGGGCTCATAAAGCAGAGATTTATACAGAATCTAAAGCAGCAGTAGCTGGTGGAGTCACATCCTATATGGATATGCCTAATACGGCTCCTCAGGCTTTAACTCAAGAGTTATTAGAGAAGAAGTATGTGAAAGGAGCAGAGGCTTCACTTGCTAATTACTCTTTTTACATGGGGACATCAAATGATAATTTAGAAGAGATTTTAAAAACTGATCCTAATAAGGTCTGTGGTATTAAAATCTTTCTGGGTGCTTCTACTGGTAATATGCTTGTTGATAACAAGGAACTCTTAGAAGCAGCTTTTGCTATGGCTCCTTGTCTGATAGCGACTCACTGCGAAGATGAACCGATTATTAGAGCAAAAATAGATGAGTATAAAGAGAAATATGGAGAAGATATTCCTATAGAGGCTCACCCTGAGATCCGTAGTGAAGCGGCTTGTTTTAAATCCTCATCCTTTGTAGTAAATCTTGCTAAAAAACATAATACTCGCTTGCATGTTCTTCATTTAACTACAGCAAAAGAGATGGAGCTTTTTGATAATAGTATTCCTTTAGAGGAAAAAAGAATAACAGCTGAAATTTGTGTGCATCACATGTGGTTTTCTAAAGAAGAATACGCAAAATTGGGTTCAAAGATTAAATGCAACCCAGCTATTAAAAACCCTAGTGATAGAGATGGACTTTTTCAAGCGATGCTTGATAATAAACTCGATGTAATCGCTACAGATCACGCGCCACATTTAATGGAAGAAAAGGACCAGCCTTATCTGAAATCAGCTGCTGGTCTGCCTCTTGTCCAGCATTCTTTATATATGATGCTTGATTTTTATAAGCAAGGCAAAATTAGTCTTGAAAGAGTGGTTGAAAAAATGTGCCATGCACCTGCTATTTGTTTTCAAGTCAAAAACCGCGGTTTTATACGTGAAGGTTATTATGCAGATTTAGCATTAATAGATATGGATTCTAAATGGACTGTTGATAAATCTAATGTTTTGTATAAATGTGGCTGGTCGCCTTTAGAAGGTCACGAGTTTAAAACTAATGTTACTCATACTTTCATAAATGGGAACCTCGTTTACGAAAATGGCAACTTTGATGAAAGCACTAGAGGTATGCGCCTTGAGTTTGATAGGGTTTAATTAAAAGTTGATTTAGAGTTATGTTCTATTGTTTCTTTGCAGTTTCAGATTGATCTTGCTTTGAAAAAGCGTTCTAGCGCCCATACAAAAACTAAAAACATGACAGTAGTTAATGCGCGACGACAGCTTTTGAAAAGTGAGATCAATCTGAAACCTTGTTAATTATTTAATAGAACATAACTCTAAATTACTATCTTTTTTAGCATTAGAAACTCTCCAAATTAGAGGTCTCCAAGTCATCCATTCGGCTTCTGGTTTTTTATAAAGAGCAAAAGAGTAATTGTCATTAACAATAGGTCCAGGGTTATTTGGTGTTGCAAAGGCTATTCCGCCATCAACGATCTTATCGATAGAATTTGTTTTTAATTTAAAACCACCTAAACCAAAACCAACATCTAAGCCACCAGTCATCCAGAACTTAGAGTTAGTTCTAATTAAATTTGAATATTCAAAATCTATATGAGCTTTAACCAGGACATCACGTGAATCTTTAGAAAGTTCTATATTCCTTATGTATCCTACGGGCACATCTCTATAAAAAATCTTATCACCCTTGTTAATGGATGATGCCCAAGGTGCTTTGAGTATTATTTCTTTGCCAGGGGTTTCTGCAATGATATCCATGGTATCTGGTTTTTCTTGTCCTTGGAAAGTGCAAAGTCTAGCACCGGTTCCAGGTCTAACTTCTATGTATGGTCCAGAGACTAAAGCGCCTAAATGTTGAATGCGACTTAAACCAATTTCTGATCTAACTATCCAGTACTCAGCGCCTTCTCTTGCTGCAGCTTCTCCAGATTTATTAAGCTGGATTTCAGCTATTACAAAACCTAAATCTTCACTTATCGATAATTTTTCTACAAGCCCAATTTCTATTCCGTGATATTTAAGTGGAGTATGGTGTTCAACTAAGCCTTCACCATTTTTAAATAAAACTCTAACTACTGGTCCAAGCTCAGCTTTGCTTTGGAAATATAGGCCTACTGCGATTCCTAGCGCTACTATAGGTACTAGCCAAGTTATAGAAAACATTTTTTTCTTAGTTACTTTTACTTTGGGGATTTCGTTTGCCATAATTTTTTGCCTTAGACTTGTTGTTTGTGCTCGTAGATTAGCTCTGATTCTTGTCCTTCGTCCTGCCAGATAATTCTAGGATCAAAACTTTTAGCAGCGAGTATGGTAAGAACTACAACTGCTGAAAAAGCTATGCTTCCTGGTCCTATAGTTACATTTGCTATTTCTTCTAATTTAACCACACCAACTAAAATAGCAACAAGAAAAACATCAATCATTGACCATCTGCCTATATATTCAAGTATCTCGTAGAGCTCAGTTCTTCTTTTTTGTGCTTTGACGGATTTGGCTGTGAGAGCTAGATAGAAAAGTCCTATGAGTTTAATAATGGGTGTAAACACACTAGCAAAAAATATAAGTGATGCAATCACAAAAGATCCTTCTTCATAAAGAACTTCTATAGACTCAAGTAAAGTTGCAGCATTTCCTCTACCCAATCTCGTGATAGTCATGATTGGATAGATATTTGCTGGCACTAACATAATAAGTGCTGCAAAAGAATAAGCTAGAGTTGCTGCTGTTGAAGTTTTTCTTGCATGATAAAGAGTCGTGTGACATCTTGAGCACTGAGCTGAGTCGCCAAAGTTTAAGTCTGCTTTTTCTTGGAGCAGATCGCAAATGGGACATGTGATTAGATTCTCAGCCATTTATCTCTATAAGCAGTATTATACGCTCTCTTCTTTATTAGTACCAATCTCTGTATCCTGAGATCTTCCTAAGAGATAAATTCCAGTTCCATCAGTGATGTAGGTAAGTGCTGTAGCAGCATTAATTAAGCTTTGATTTGCGCCTGTTTTCTCTAATACGCCTCTAACCCAATCACAAACTGTACCAGCTGTAACTCCTAAGCCTGATCTAAAGAAAGTAGGCCAAGCATCTTTAGGTATTTTACTCATCCCAAAAGCTCTTTTAATCGAGAGACTGAGTTTAGTGAAGAATGGTAGCTTTTGCTCTTCTTTATCTAGAATATAGCCAAATTTTGCTTGTGCTAAGTCTTGTGTTATGCCACCAAGATCACGAATACAAGTACCAAAGAATTTTAGCCCTGTAAGTCTCCAAATGATAGGTGAAATAAAGAGTAACATTCCAGCTAGCATTTGTTGAAGACCAGTTTTACTATCTATAAGGTTATCCCAGAAGCCTTTAAAACCATTTTCTGCGTAGGAGAGGATTTTATTTACTGCATGACCAAGCCCTTTGACATGATCAAAAATATTTTTAAATTCTGGTTTCTGAATAGCCTCTTTGGCCCCATTAGAGAAGCAGTATGCGCCAGTAGAAAGCCCTCTCCATAAGAATATATTTTTTTGAGGAGCAAGCGCAGCGATTGGTAAATCAAAGAGATAGCCAAGCCCACCAAGAAAGTCATTTTTCTTTAGTCTGTTATAAATGTTTTGAATAGAGTTAACAGCGTAGAAAAATTTAGTACCAAGCTCCCCGCCTTTAGTCGCCTTTTTAATAAAAGTGTTTTCTGATTTATCACTACTAAAATAGTCAGCAAAGTTAGTTATTGCTGAAACCGTATTTAAGCCTACAGATATAAAGTTGGCAATTCCTGCTGCTGTAAAGCTTTTTGATTCTTCTGGTTTTTCTTCTTTTGGCTTCGGGACTATAAGCCTAGAGTCTAGATCCTCCTCTTCCCTAGTTTTAAGGTCTTTGGGGTCAATGAAATCTTTCTTGTACTCTTGTGCTTTTGCTGGAATGCTGTGATGAAGCTCGTGCTTAGAACTTGAAGTTTTTGGCTTATTTTGGGCGCGCTTTTCTAGTAAAGGCTCTGCTGCCTTTATTGGCTGACCATTTGGCTTTTCTATTAGTGCACTTGTTTGCACGATTCTCCGTAACAGGACACACCCTGTCAAGATAAGATGCTATCACGAATCCGTATTACTTCTTTGCTTTTTCTTGGGAATATGTAAATATGATTTGAAATAAAGCCTTGAATTTACTATAATTTGAGCTTTATTAATCTTTTTCAATGGAGAGAAAAAGAAATAATTAGCTTTAGATAAGTAAAGGGGATTTAAATGGTATTAGAAAATTTAGGCGGGCAATGGAAAAGTTCTTATGATAGAACCCACCCAGCAGCTCAAAGATATATAGATAATATGGGCAAAAGCTCAAGTTTAGGCGGCGGTCATAATCAAAATGCACGCGCAGATAGAGGACAGCCTGGAAATGGATATAACTACAAAGATTCTATAAACACAAAACCAGGTGGTCAAAAACTTGGAGCTCCTATTTCTGAAACTTATTTTCCAAATCCATCTACAGTTTCTGATTCTCATGTGAATGCTGCTTTTGATAGAGAGCTTGTGGTGGCTGATCCAAAATTAGGTAATTATCATTTGGATTCACCTTTGAACCATAATAATTTAGATCGTGAATTTAAAATTGAATTTTTAAATAGACTTGCTGCAACAAGAGCGTCTTTAGAGAGAAGGTCAAGAGGCGCAAGAACGGATGGACCTAAGTCATCTTTTTCTAGTGGGCAAGCAGTATCTTACTCTGATACAAGATCAATTGATAGAAGAGGAGCTCAAGGAAATTTAGAAAGTCAAGAAGCGCTAGCTACTTTAACTAAAGAAGCTGATACTGATCCTAAGCTTGCTAAAGAAGCTGATAAAGCTATGCACATGGTAGCTGAAGTATTAGGCATTACTGTTGATGAGGCTATTGAGCTTTATAAAGCTGAGCTAAAGCATTTAAGAAATCTTTATGGTGATCTTGACCACTACAAAGATACTTTAACTGAAGAAGAAGCTCTTAATTCTCCTATTTTTAGAGAAGCTATTAAAAGAGGGGATATTGAGTTTAAGCAAAATATCCACCCTGAAACAGGCAAAGTTTTAGTCGGTAAAACTTTAATTCAAAGAATTAAGCCTAGAGTAGTTAAGGCTAAAACTTTAGAGCAGGAACTTGCTGAACGAAGAGGTGTTTATGATTCTAGAAGAAATTCTTATCTAGCAAGAAGGAAAGATGGTTCAGATCCTATTAACCCTTCTTCACTTCATGGCGTTCAACCAAAGCGTTATGATCCTCGTGCTTAGTCTGGCTCATTTCATCACTGTTCTGAGAATCTCTTAAGTAAGAAATTCCAAATAAATCAAAAAGTAAACTCATAGGCACTAAAACACCTTTTGAGCTTTCTTTAAATTTGCTCACGTAATCAAAGATCGTTCCTAGAGTGGTTCCTATGCCAGAGATAAAGAAGTTTGGTCTTTCCGATGCGTTTTTAAATTTAAGCTGTTCTATGTTTTGAATAATATTTGCTGAGTTTCTAATAGTGGAGCCAAGTATTTCTTGACCAGTAAGAAGCCAGATAGATGTTCCAAGTATCTTCATTAGACCAGCAATTATAGAGCTTAGACCAGTTTCTGAAGACATGAAATTTTTAGCAGCATTTTTCTTTAATAAAGTAAAAGCTTTTTTAAAACCTTGAATAACATGAATAGCATTATCTTCCATGCTCTTAAATTTAGTTTTTTTGTTTATGAGATTTAAAGCATTACCAAGCGTGTAAGCGCCTGAGACTAAGCCTCTTGCTAGAAATATTTTGGAGTGTTTAGCAAAGGCTAGGACCGCATTCTCTAAAAAGTACGAAATTGCGAGGAAATAGTTTTTCTTTTTTAGCTGTTCTAGAAAATTGGCGTTTCCGTTAGTAAATAAAAAGAGCCTGGTTCCAATATCTCCAAAAATAGAGACTGTTTTTTTAGTGGCTTCATCAGCATGAAGAAAATTAACAATAGTTGAAAAACCATTACCTAGCGTTAGACCTAAAATACCTAGCTTTGATAGGAATTTAAAATATTTGTGATTTAGGATTTTATCAAGAGTATTTTCTTTAAGATTAGCCTTTTGTGTTTTTGTGTTTTTACTAGCTGTCTTAAATTTCTTTTCTGATTTTTTGGAGGATGGGCTTGTGCTTTTTAAAACTTTTTCTTTAATAGCTAAGCCTGGAGCATTTGCGCGATTTGCCCCATTTGAATTTACGCTTTTAATAGCAGGCACTGCTGGATATACCTTGTTAGAGTATTCACTCTAGATAATATCCTAGCATCAAGCCGTCACGAGGAGCTGAAGGGCACGTGATGATCCAGGGTGGATTGCTTAGAGCACCTTCGGTGCCGGTCGGGGATCTAAGGTATCTCACATATGCTAGTTTGTGTAAACCCCTCCTGCTCGCAATGACAGCAGTTCGCAATGATGGCAGCTCCAAAAACTTAATCCCACTCAAGAATAACTTTCCCGCAGTTCCCTTCTAGCATAGTATCGAATCCTTTTTGGAAATCATCAACTTTAAAACGGTGAGTAATTACTGGTGAAATATCTAAACCACTTATTAGCATCTGTTCCATTTGATACCAAGTCTCAAACATTTCTCTTCCGTAAATTCCTTTAAGAAATAAACCTTTAAAAATCACTTTATTCCAATCTATCTGTGTGTTGTTTGGCAAAATTCCTAAGAGTGAAATCTCACCACCATGAAACATTACATCAAGCATTTGATTAAAGGCGTGAGGCGAACCAGACATTTCTAGACCCACATCAAAACCGTTATTAATCTCAAGCTCTTTCATTACTTCTTTAAGGTCTTCTTTCATTGGATTGATCGCTCGGGTCGCACCCATCTTTCTGGCAAGCTCGAGGCGATACTCATTAACGTCTGTGACTACGACATAGCGAGCTCCAGCAAATTTAGAAATTGCAGTTGCCATATTACCAATGAGCCCAGCACCGGTAATTAAAACATCTTCACCAAGCAGAGGAAAAGAAAGAGCAGCATGAGTAGCATTTCCAAATGGATCAAAAATCGCAGCTACTTCATCAGAAACTTTTGGGTGAACTTTTACTACATTAGTTTCTGGAATTGCGAGGTACTCTGCAAAAGCGCCATCACGATTAACACCAACACCAATAGTGTTTGGACAAAGATGCCTAAGACCTTTTTGACAATTACGGCATCTACCGCAAACTATATGCCCTTCGCCAGAAACCCTCTCACCAACAGAAATTTCTTTAACTCCACTACCAACTTCTTCAACAATCCCAAAAAATTCGTGACCTGTAGTCATCGGAGTTTTAATAGTGCTTTGAGACCACTCGTCCCACTTATAAATATGAAGGTCAGTTCCGCAGATCGCAGTTTTTTTAATTTTGATAAGAACGTCATTAACTCCAAGCTTGGGCTTAGGAACATCCTCCATCCAAATTCCTTCTTTGGCTTCTTTTTTTACTAAAGCTTTCACGCTTATAATCCTAAACTATTTACTTGTCAAAACCAGATTTTTTGTTTTGGTCGTAGCCAAGCCATTTAAGTAAATTATTGTATTCTTCAGGGCTAGAATCTGCCATCAATTGTGTATGAAATTCAGCGATGTCTCCTAGTGATGGTCTTGCTGCATGAAGAGTTTCTAGATCTCTTCCATTATTGGTGATAACTGCTGGTCTTTCTAGAATAGAGCGAGAGTCTAATTCTTTTTGGCGCTCTTTAGCTTCAGTTTCATTTTTTAGCTTAGCTAGAAGTCTGTTTGATTTTTCTTCAGGAATGCTTCTTCTTCGTTCACTAGAATCTTGTGAATTGAAATTAAAATTTGTTTTCTTACTTAGTCTATCTGGCATCTCAAACCCCTAATATGTATATTTATCACATCGGAGGGGTGAAAAGCTCTGCTATAAAGAGTTAAGGTTCAAAATAATATTTCCTTTACTATTAGGCAGAAAATTTATAGATTCTTCTTGTATCGTCTGAGTCATCCATCATATCTTCAGGCAGACCAAAAGTTATTTCAGGACTTTGACTTTCAACCAACAAATTTTCACCATTAATAATCTGATTTTCATCATCAGGAGCTGCGCTCAATGTTCTTATTTCTGCATCTCTTTGAGCTGGAGTTTTTAAAAGATCTCGCTCTTTTTCTTTGCTAGCTATCTCAATAAGTGCTTTTAGTTCCTCTGCAGTAAATTTAAATTTTCTTGTAGGTCGCTCGTCTGCGGCTTTTACTTGGCCTGAACTTATAGAATGATTCATCAATTACCTCATATTAAAATTAAATATGTATATATTTAAAGTTTTGCAATAGGACTAATAAGACCTAGTTAGTCTCATGAAGTTCCTTCACTGATTGAATTTACTTTTTATTTGCCATAATAGAGGCATTATTAAAATAAAAAAGGTTTAAGCAGCATGTCAGGAACAAAAGAAATGAAAAAAGCACTAAAAATATTTCAAGACCAGCTTGATGGTTTCAAAGATCAAGGGATTTATAAAGTTGAGCGAGTAATTACTAGCCGTCAGGGTAGAGAGATTGAAGCGAGTGATCCTAAAAAGAAAGACTCTGGTTCTCAAAAGCTAATAAACTTTTGTGCCAATAATTATTTAGGTCTTGGCGGCGCGGAGCAATTGGTGAGATGGTCTAAGGAAGGGCTGGATAGTCATGGCTTTGGTTTAAACTCTGTAAGATTTATTTGCGGAACTCAAGATATTCATAAAGAACTTGAGCGTGCAATTTCAAATTTCGTAGGTTGTGAAGATGCAGTGCTTTACGCTGCAGCCTTTGATGCTAATGCTGGATTGTTTGAAACAATTTTAAATAATGAAGATGTGATTATTAGTGACAAACTAAATCACGCAAGTATCATTGATGGGATCAGGCTTTGCAAAGCTGAGCGTAAGCTTTACGAAAACAATAATATGGAAGAGCTAGAAGAGCATCTTAAAGCTAGTCAAGACAAACGTATTAGATTAATAGCAACAGATGGTGTTTTTAGTATGGATGGTGTGATTGCTAATCTTAAAAAAATAACTGAGCTTGCAGAAAAATATGACGCGCTAGTAATGATAGATGATTGTCACTCAACTGGTTTTGTAGGCGAGACTGGAAGAGGAACTGCTGAGTATGCTGGTGTTTTTGGTAAAGTAGATATTATCACTGGTACTTTTGGTAAGGCTCTAGGTGGCGCCTCTGGTGGTTTTACTGCTTGCCGCAAAGAGATAGCTGATATGCTTAGACAAAAATCTAGACCATATCTTTTTTCTAATACCGTCGCTCCTTCTATTGTTTACACAGAGCTTAAAGTTCTAGAGGCTCTAGAGAGAGGCATTGCAATAACTGATCCTATAGTTGCAGCTGAAACAGGAAGCGCTGATAAAGCTGAATCACCATTGAAGACTCTAAAAGAAAACACTAAGTACTTTAGAGAAGAGTTGACAAAGGCTGGCATAGATATTATTGCTGGAGAGCATCCTATTGTGCCAGTTATGGTCTATGACGAGAAAAAAGCAGTTGCTCTTGCTGATAAGCTTTATGATGAAGGCATTTATGTTATAGGTTTTTGCTACCCAGTTGTGCCTCTAGGGAAAGCTCGTATCAGAGTGCAGGTTTCAGCAGCTCACACTAAAGCTGATCTGGATAAGGCAGTTGCTGCATTTAAAAAACATCTGAAATAAATAACTTTCAATTTTCTTAGTTATTAACAATCTCCTTATTTTGAAATAAAGTCAAAATAAATCTTTATTGAAGTCAGTATTCAAGCTGCTTTTAAAGAGATATATTTGTTTTGTTTATGTTTATTGAGGGAGCAGGAAACGGAAATAATCGAGGTGGTGCTCAAGCCGCTTTGTTTAATGCAGAAGAAAAGAGAAAGTTGCTTGGACATTTCAGAGATGTTCTGATCCCGCCAATTTATATTTGGAATAAAGATTCTCCGGAGATTTTAAAAATAGAAAGACCAAGAGCAGCTAAACATGAATGGCTAAGTATTTTTGAATTTTTGCGTTACCTTGAAAAAGATCTTAAGCCTTATGGCAATAAAACTAGAGAAGAGCTATATAAAAGAATTAAAGTTGCACTTACTAGAAGGCTTACAAATACTTCAATGAGAACTGATTTGGGACCTAGAAAAAAGCAGCACCTAGACTTAGATCCAAATACTCAAGTTTTAGCTCTTTATACTAATGAAAATACCGGTTTGGTAGCTGTTAGGCGTGAAGAATTTGATACAAGAGTTAAGTCTTGCAAGACTAGAAAACGTAGCTCTGGGCTTTTAGCACAAAAATTAAATGAGGAGCCGAAAGCTCCTGTAAAACCTACCGAGACAATTGACCAAAGACCATTTGGATCTATGGCTGGAGGTTTAAGCTCTTCGGTTACTAGTGTTCATAGAAGATTGAGGGAAAAACTACATGGTCGTGGTGGTCTTAGCTTTGCTCGCAGAGCTAGTAGTAGAGCAGTTAGAAGATATGACAAAATATATCAGGATAAGACGACTCAGCCAGCAAATCCAAATGTTTCAAGAAGGAGATCAAGACAATTACCTTCCTCCCCATTCTCTTTAAGAACTATTAGAGACCCTAAAATTTTTAGACACTTAGAACAGTCCTATATCTCAGGAATTAGTGAAGCTGTAAATAGTTCTAATAATGAAGAACAAATTGACTTTTTCTTAAAAAGACTTTTTATACCAAAAATCTTAAAAGGTTTTTTGGAAACTTTTTCTGATGCTAAGGCAAAGGAAATTGTTAACTATGAATTGGATTTAAATTCAAATGCTAATGGTTTTATAAAACTTCACTCCTTTATCAAATATGAATTGATCAATGATCTTCCTTTACATAACTATGGTATTGAGAATTTGTTATTGGGGATAAGTAATTCGCCTTCAAAACTTAAACACTTACTTTTGCCATTGGGCGACAAAATGAAAAAGTCTTATCTCTACCAAACTAACTCTCGAAATCAAAACCCAAGTCTTCTAAATATTATTACTGACTTGGCTTTTAACCATGGACATTACTCACAAGTAACAAGGCAAATTGCAGCAGCCTTTCTTTATGTTATGGCTGTAGATCTTCAAAACGCTAAAAGATAGTTTACGTATTAACTATAATGGGATTTTATTCAATAAATTTTTAGGTATTACGGGTTCTAATTTTTCTGTATGAAAAGCTTTTGCAAACTCAATCTGAAAGTGTATTTCATAATTCTATTTCAGCTTTACATAAGGTGAATAATGGTACGATATGGGCATAAAGTAAGTACTATGTTCGAACGATTTACAGAAAAAGCTATTAAAGTAATTATGTTAGCCCAAGAGGAAGCTCGCAGGCTAGGACATAATTTTGTGGGGACCGAGCAGATCTTACTAGGTCTAATAGGCGAGGGGACAGGCGTTGCGGCGAAGACACTTAAGTCAATGGGTGTAAACCTAAAAGACGCTCGTGTTGAAGTTGAGAAAATTATCGGTCGTGGATCGGGTTTCGTCGCTGTTGAGATCCCGTTTACACCACGCGCAAAAAGAGTTTTAGAATTGAGCTGGGATGAAGCTCGTCAGTTTGGACACAATTATATTGGCACAGAACATTTACTTCTTGGATTAATTAGAGAAGGCGAGGGTGTTGCAGCTAGAGTTTTAGAAAATCTTGGTGTTGACCTTGCAAAAGTTCGTCAGCACATTATTAGACTTCTTGGTGAGTCTGGCGGGGCTGCTGGAGGCGCTTCTTCTTTATTAGGAGTAGGCGGAACTGCATCATCTAAACACGCACCTGGAACTCCTGGAGCTGGTGCTAGGACACGCACTCCAACTCTTGATGAGTTTGGAACAGATCTTACTTTATCAGCGGCTGAAGGCAGATTAGATCCAGTGATTGGACGTAAAGAAGAGATTGAAAGAGTTATTCAAATTTTAGGACGCCGCACAAAGAACAATCCAGTTTTAATTGGTGAGCCTGGTGTTGGTAAAACTGCAGTGGCTGAGGGGCTTGCATTAAGAATTATTTCTAGTGATGTGCCTGAAGTTTTAGATGGTAAAAAATTAGTGATGCTTGACCTTGGGCTTTTAGTAGCGGGTACTAAGTATCGTGGTGAGTTTGAAGAAAGACTTAAAAAGATTATGGATGAGATCCGTTCAGCGGGTAACATCATGTTAGTTATAGATGAGCTTCATACTTTAATTGGAGCAGGCGCTGCTGAAGGTGCGATTGATGCAGCAAATATTTTAAAGCCAGCATTGTCTCGAGGTGAACTTCAATGTTTAGGAACAACTACTCTTGATGAGTACCGCAAGCATATTGAGCGTGACGCGGCTCTTGAACGTCGCTTCCAGCCTGTACTTGTTGACCCTCCATCAGTTGAAGAAACTATTGAGATCATTAGAGGTCTTAGACAGAAATATGAAGAGCATCATAAGTTAATCATTACTGATGAGGCTATTGAAGCAGCAGCTAAACTTTCTGATCGCTATATTTCAGATAGATTCCTTCCAGATAAGGCTATCGATCTTATTGATGAAGCGAGTTCTAAAGTAAGACTTAGAGCCAGCTCACTCCCTCCAGAAGGTAAAGAGCTTGAGAATAAACTTATTAGAGTTTCTAGACAAAAAGAAGAAGCTATTCGTAATCAAGAATTTGAGAAAGCATCTCAACTTCGTGATGAAGAAAACACTGTGCGTGATGAGATTAAAGGCATGCAAGAGAAGTGGAAAGCTGAACAAGAAAAAAATAAACCAAAAGTTACCCATGAAGAAATTGCTGGTATTGTAGCTAGCTGGACAGGGATTCCTGTGGGTGATGTTAAGGAAGGTGAGATGGAGAAACTTAAAACCATGGAGAAAACTCTTCACGGTAGAGTTATCGGTCAAGATGCAGCTGTTACCGCTGTTTCTAAAGCTATTCGTAGAGCTCGTGTTGGACTTAAGAACCCAGACAAGCCAATTGGTACTTTTATTTTCTGTGGACCGACTGGTGTTGGTAAAACAGAGCTTGCTAAATCTTTATCTGACTTTTTCTTTGGATCAAGCGATAACATGATCAGAATTGATATGTCTGAGTACATGGAAAAGCATACTGTAAGTAAGCTTATTGGTTCACCTCCTGGATATGTGGGTTATGGTGAAGGCGGTCACTTAACAGAGGCTGTTCGTAAAAAACCTTACAGCGTAGTTCTTTTCGATGAAATAGAGAAAGCTCACCCTGATGTATTTAATATCATGCTTCAGCTTTTAGATGATGGTCATTTGACAGATAGTCGTGGAAGAAGAGTTAGTTTTAAAAATACAATTGTTATTATGACCTCTAATGTCGGCGCACAAAAAATGACAGATGATGCTGGTATGGGCTTCTTCGCTTCAGGTTCTGAAAAAGAAGCTGATGAAGAAAGATATAAGCGCATGAAGGCTGCTGTTATGGATGACATGAAACGTGCATTCAGACCTGAGTTCCTTAATAGGCTTGATGACATTATTATGTTTAAGCATCTAAGTCGCGATGATATTAGATTGATTGTTGACATCATGAAGAAAGATTTAGAGACTCGTATGAAAGAGCGTGGTATGACTATTGTTCTTTCTGATGAAGTTAAAGATAAGCTTGCTGTAGATGGCTACAAAAGAATCTATGGTGCTCGTCCAATGAGAAGAGCAATTCAAAAATTACTTGAAGAGCCAATTTCTGAAGAGCTTATTAATGGTCATGTTAGCGATGGTGATAAAGTTGAAGCTCATTTAGAGTTTGATGCTGAGTTCCCTAAAGATAAAGACTATAACGATAGAAAAGATGATGTTGGTAAGGATGAAAAAGAAGCTGACATTCGCCAATCTTTAATTAAGGCTAATATTAAATTCAAAGTTACCGGTAAGTATACTGAAGAAGAACAAGACGAACTTAAAAAATCTACTATTAAAAGAAAGTCTAAATCTTTAGGACTTCCAAGTGGCGCTGCTGAAGGTGGAACGTCGCCATCAGCTAAAGATCCAGTAACTGGCACTGCCTGACCCCATGACTGAATGTTAGTTTAGGACAATAGGCTCGTAATCATCATCTACTAAGGACTCACCATTAATTAGCTTGTTGAGCTTTTCATAATTAGTCTTTGCTTTCTTTAATTGGCTAAGCTTTATGCCACCTGGTCCTGAACAAAAATTATTAACATTGCCTTCTTTTCCTTCACAGAATTTCACAACTTTCCTTAGATGGCTATGAGCACCTTGAAGTGAACCTTGCTCGTATTGGATCATAGCTAAATGATAGTGAGCTTCCATAGCTTTAGGATTTAAGGTGATAGTGTCTTCTAAAGTTCTAATGGCTTTCTTTTGATATTTCTTGTCCATGGCACTGTAAAGCTTGGCTAAGTTTAGAAAACTTGGCCAAAAATGTACATTGGATTTAATAGCTTTTTTATAAGACTTGATTGCATGCTTTAGTGCATGTTCATCGCCAAAGCTTGCAGCTTTTACAAACTCAACATTGCCAATCCCTGCCCAGGCTTCCATATTCCATTTATCTGCTTTGATTGCAGCTTTATATGCTTGTTCTGATTGATTTAAGTAGCTTAATAGATTGTCTTTGTTTGCGCCATTTAGCTTATTTGCTTTGTAAAGCTCATAATAAAATAGTCCTTTGTCTTTAGCTGCTTGTGTATTTTTAGGATCTAGTTTAATGGCAACGTTTGCATTTGCAATAGCATTTGAAAGATCACGGTTTAGGTAATGTAGTTTAGCTAAATCGCTGTAATGTTTAGAATCTTTAATACTTGCCTTGCTAGAACTTTGTAAAGCTTTTTTTATGAAAGAGACTGTCTCCGATCTTTTGCCAAGACTATTAAATATTTCAGCAAATGCTAAATAGTTGCTAGGATTCTCTTCTCTTTCTAAAGCAAGTTCTGCTAGCCCCAGAGCGAGTTCCCCGTGAATAGTATTTGTGTAGTCTTGTATATCTGAGCTTTGCGCCATCTGGTTATGTTTTATTGCGAGCATTGCAAGTTCTCTGGAGTCTTTGATGATAAGATTTTCAGCAAGCGCTCTTGGGTTGCTGGCATCAGCAAGCTCTTGCATATTTTTAGCTAAGGTCTGGTCATAAAAACTAGTATTTTTTGCAACACTAAACTCTATTTTCATATTGTCATCAGTGTTTATTTTGCCTTTAGCTGTTTTTTCTATAATCTTCTCTACACCCTTCGTTTCAATTAAAAGGTTTGCAAGTAAGTCTTGAGGGGTTTTGATAGAAATTCTAGCTAGATCCTCTCTGTTTCTAACAGTTAATTTTTTTCTTTTGCTTTTTGCAAGAAATTCAGAGTTAATTTTATTGTTTATTTTCTCAAGATCTAGTTTGATAGGAGATTTAGAGCCAATTAAAATTAACTCACCAGCTTCTCCCGGTCTAAAAATACTCACCTCAGAAAAAGCTGAATGGAAGGTGTTTAGCACAGTACCTAGAAGCTCTGGAGTAATAGAATAGAGCTGAAGCCATTGTGCAAAGAGTCCATCATCGTTTAATTTGCTTGCACTAAGCTGCCAGAATTCTCTGGTGTATAAATCACCTGAACCACTTATCCAAGGATCTGAGGGCTGGGAGATAATAACGTCATATTTTTCTTTAGTGCCAAGTAAAAAATTCCTGCCATCTCTAGAGTGAACTTTTACTTTATTAGCTAGCGGATTCCTTTTTTTATTTAATGGTGAACCATTAGCTGAAAGGGTATGCTTTTTAGCTGATGGTTCAAAATATTTCTCAGCTTCAATAACAGCTGATTCAAGCTCGCATAAATCTACTTTCTCTAAGCCTTTAGATCGTAAGGTAGATCCAAGAGTGCAACCTCCTCCTAGCCCTATTACTAAAGCATTTTTTACTTCGTCGCTATGAATTAAAAGAGGGATTTGACCAAGTAATATTTGAGTAACCATATCTGCTTTAGATGGTCTTCTATTATTTATTGGTATGCCAGCCTCATTCTTTCCGTTATTTTTAAGAAAGATGGCATTTGACCTTGTGCTTTTAGAAACGGTGACTATAGTATTTAAGCCCTCTTTGTGGAAAAGAATAGGGGCTTTGACTATTTGATCATATTGATTGCGGCTAATATTTTTGTATACAAGATCGTGGTAGATTGCGACCCCGCTAGACATCACACCTGGTTTCCAGCTTGGTATAAAAATAATAATAGCTATTAAAATAGTTACAGCACTTAGGCTAGTTTTTAAAACACCTGGCTTACTTTGCTTTTTAGATTCAAAGTAGACAGATAGGGCAACTAATACAGCAATAGCAATCATTAGCTTGTTGCTACTTTGCATTCCGCTTGAAAAGCCATTAAAGAATGGTATAAAAATAAAACCGATACTAAAAGATCCAAAAATTGAACCAAGCGTATTTAGGTAGTAGACTTTTGCAACATCACTCGCCACGTGCTTACTATCAGTCTTTTCTTTATTTGCTGAAAATATATTTAGTACTAAAGTGAAAATCGCACCAGTTATTAAAGCAACTGGCATCATCAGCGAGCCTGCTACAAGAAATCTAATTAGGTTTAATAAAGGCCACCAAGTAAAGCTAGTAGCGTCAGGCAAGAACTTGGTAAGAGATAGAAATATCCATGGCAGCTCATTAAAACTTAGAGAAGCTATAAGAATGAAAGCGGCTAAAGCTATAAGTGCTTTGCTGATAAAGCTACTAGCCGATTTTATTTTATCTAAATTTAGATTTAATAAAAAAGCACCTAAGCTGATTCCAAGCAAAAAAGAGCTAAGTGTAATAGTCAAAGCATAGACAGAAGAGCCAAGTATTAAAGCAAGTGCTTTTGACCAAACCACCTCTAGTCCAAGAGCTATAAAGCCTGTTAGAAAGATTATTGACAGTAAGCTTTTCTCACTAAGATCTTTTAGTGTATTTTTTGCTAAAGTTTCAAGCTTTTTTTGTTTATGGTCTGAGTCAAACAAGCTAGAGAGTGAGCTTGATAATTTTTCGTTAAGTGACTCTTCTTTAAATTTATCTTTGAAAATTAGAACTGCCAGGAAAATTCCAAAATTAAGAATAGATCCAAGAATAATAGTTTTATTCAAACCCACTAAGGGCAATAAAACAAATCCAGAAACTAAGCAGCCAAGAATTGCACCACTAGTATTGATTGCATAAAGATAGGCAATTTTATCTGTCGATTCTTTTTTGCTTACTAAGTACTGGCTAAGTACAGGAAAAGTCATCCCCATCAAAACGGTAGGGACGAGCAGTAAAATAGCTGAAAATATAAACCTGAAAATAGAACTAATTATTAAGCCTTCTCCTGCTCCTTGAAGGAAGATTGACCAAATAGGAGCAATGAAAAAGTCACTGAAAAGGAAAGGTACAAAGAGAGCATAAATACCTACTGCAAGTTCAATGAAGGCATAACTGACTAAAAGATCCTTCTTAAAATTCCGGATTTGATCGATGTATTTTCCTGCCAAAAAGGAGCCTAGAGCAAGTCCGCCAATAAAGACAGTCAGTATAGTGCTGATTGCAAAACTAGAGCTACCAAAAATATGCTTCAGTAGCCTGGTCCACGTGAGTTCATAGCTTAGTGCCGTGAAACCACTTATAAAGAAGCAAATTGCCGTAAAAAGAAAAGAATTCATTATACCTACATATATATTAGTGCTTTTTGGCTTATCTAGTCGAACTTAGAAACTTGTGAGACAATAAATTTGGAGTGAAAATCTTAGTAATAGGATCAAGTGCTCGGGAGCATGCCATTGTTTGGAAGCTTCAGCAAAGTCACAAAAATCTTGAGATTCTTTGTAGCCCAGGTAATGCTGGGATAGCTGAAGTTACTGAATGCCTGAATGTTGCAGAGACAGATATCGATCGACTTGTAGAACTTGCATTAGTTCGCAAGGTTGATCTTACTATTGTAGGCTCGCCTCAAGCTTTAGCTATGGGAATTGCGGATCGTTTTAAAGCTCAGCACCTTAGAGTTTTTGGTCCGAGCAAAGAAGCTGCTGAATTGGATTGGTCAAGGTACTTTGCTAAAGAGTTCGCTTTCAGGCATAAAATTCCAAGTCCTAAATATGCAAGTTTTGATAATAAGCAAATGGCATTAGTCTATGCTGAATCACAAAAATTCCCATGTCTAATTAAATCTGATGGTCTTCGAAATGAAGGATCAATGACAATTGTAAATTCAAAAGAAGAAGCGACTCTTGCAGTTGAAAAGTATTTTCCTTTTGGAAATAGAGTAATTATAGAAGAATATTTAGAGGGGCAGGAAGCAACAGTGATTACTATTTGTGATGGCTCTTTTGCTCTAAGTCTTCCTCCAGCACAGGATCATACAAATGCTCAAGATGGCGATCTTGGCCCTGCAACTGATGGTATGGGAGCTTATGCACCTAACCCAGTAATTAGCACGGCGTTAATGCAAAAAATTCGCTACTCAATTATTGATCCGACAGTTAATGGAATGCGAATGGAAGGCAAGCCATATATGGGCGCACTTTCTTTTAATTTGATTATCGATAAAAATGATGATGTGAAATTAGTTGATTATAAATCGAGTTTTACTGATCCTGAAACTCAAGTAGTGCTTCCTCTTTTTGATGAGGATTTAGCAGAAGTTTGTTTAGCTTCAGCTAAAGAAGATTTATCAGCTTACCAAGAAGGCTTTCATAAATTCCTTGGTTCAGCTTTATGCGTGAACTTAGTAAGCGCTGGCTACCCAGAAAATTGCGAGAAAGGTAAACTCATAGATTTTTCTCACCTTAATGAAAAAGATCCAAGCCTTACGGGCGCGCCGGGAGAATTAGAGCAAGTTTTAAAAGCTAAGTCTTTGATTTTTCATGGAGCTACTAGAAAAATAGGTGATGCATTTATGTCTGATGGGGGAAGGGTTATAAGCGCTACTGCTGTTGCAGAGAATCTTGTAGATGCTCAAGTTTTAGCTTATAAGCTTGCTGAAAAAATTGATTTTGACGGAAAACATTACCGACGTGATATCGGTGATAGTGGGATGGTTTAATTTAAAAAAGTTTTATGCTTTAGCAAAATTATCAAGCAAAGATTTTTTATTTGCTTGAAGGTGAGTGATTAAACTTGGCTCAAATGCGTTATAAGAAGCAAAGTGTTCGCCTCTTTTTAGAACCGGTGCTTGGCTTGTAATAGCTTGTGCTTGAACTGCAACTTGAACTGGGGCAGAATCTCTATGATCTCCTGCATTCTTTCTTAATGCAGAAACGGTATCTAATCTTTCCATGTAAGCAGCTTTGTCTTTCGCTTGCACATTTGGCAGATTTTTTACGAGCTGTTCTTCGAGTTGGCGCAATTCTTCATCAGGACTTAGTACCTTTTTGATAGCTCCATTGCTTTGATTTGCACCGTTAATTCTGTTTGCCATGAGCCAATTAAGACACGCTTTTGTTAAGAGCCAGTTAAGAATATGGGCAAATTCACCTATAGGCTTGAGATTTTTAATATTTACGAAGGCAGTTAAAGATAGTTTCTCCAAAAACAGTGGCTAGTATATCGTTTACCCAAGTTGCCGCTTCGCCGCGCTTATCCCAAGCTTCCCTGCTTGGGCAGTGTTCTACTATATCTATTGAAGACAATTTCCCTTTTCTTCTGACTAGTACATCCAGCTCTCTAGCAATAACCAGGGCTTCTCGATAGCTAAGTTGACCTAATAAATAGTTGCTAACCCCACTTAAATCTAGAGAATTTAAATCCCAAATTACATGCAGCTCATCTGCCTTGCTAAGAAGATCCTCAATAGAATATTTGATAATCTTACTAATTCCATACTCTGAAACATCGGACATAGTAAAAAAGGTGTGCTCGACATTAATCTGCGCAGATTTATGCCCTACACCAAGATGAATAACTTTGTCTTTGTTTAGCATAGGGTTGAGTTTTGATATCGATCTCAAGGTTTGCATATCTTTATGCAGGTCTTTTTTTTGACCATCAAAACTTAATGCCGTAAAAGCCATGCGATTAGCATTCCAGCTCTTTGTAACTTCAGGAGAGCTGTTACTCAGGTGATTACTAATCCACAAAACAGCAAAGTTCTTTTTAGCATTTGCTAAGCCAGCAACAGTAGCGATGCTAAGACTAGCGTCTCCGCCTAGGGTGATTGCTATATTTTTTTCTTTAGAAGACGTTTCTACTCTTTTAGCGAGCCAAGAATTGATTTGGTTGATCGCTTCAATATTCTTTATACGTTTAGCTTTCTCTGATAATTGAAAAGGACCTATACCCTCTTCTTCGATAAGATTCACTTTAGCCCCTACGGCCTCAAGCTTTTTTACAATGTCTTTTTCAAGAAAACTATGCGCGCCTTCTTGAGCTAAATTATCTGTGCCACCAAAGCCCCAAGGTGCAACGATTAAATCAATCGCTTGGCTTTGATAAAATTCCAGCCTTTTTCTGCTTAGCAGCTCTAGATCCATAGAGCTTCATTATAATCTAATCGATGACTTTATCTTTGCTAATTGTTTTAGTTTTTGTATTTTTATCTGGAAGGCTCATGGTAAAAATACTGCCGTTGCCTAGTTCAGATTCAGCTTTAATATTCCCGCCATGTCTTTCAACTATTCTTTGACAGATTGATAGGCCAATACCATTACCAGGATATTTGGAGTGTCCATGTAGTCTTTCAAATTGTTTGAAGATTTTTTCTTGATATTTCTTTTCAAAACCAATACCGTTATCCTCAACAGAGATAATCCAATTATTATTTTTCAATTCGGCTCTTAGGTTGATAACGGCTACTTCATCTTTTTTTCTGAATTTAATCGCGTTAGAAATTAAATTTTGGAAGAGCTGGTGCATTTGGATTTTATCAGCTTCTAAGCTTGGCAATTTTTGTGAATTTACGTAGGCGCCACTTTCTTTGATTTCTTCTTCAAGGTCAGATAGAACAGCTTTTAAAATAAGATTTAGGTTGATTCGTTCAAAAGGCTTTGCTCTAGATGTAATTCTCGAAAATTCAAGTAAGCCATTTAATAGTTCTTGCTGTTTTTTTGCAGAATCAATAATTTTTTCCAAATCAGCTTTTTCTTTTGGCTTAATCTCTGTAACCAAGCTCTTGTAAAGCTTTTCACCATAAGCAACGATTTTTCTTAAAGGCGCATTCATGTCATGTGAAGCTACTGATGCAAAATTATCTAGCTCATCATTACTTCTTTTCAGGTCAGAGGTGTAGCGCTCTAACTGTTCTTTATTTTTTGCTCTTTCTGTGATGTCATGAAGAGAAACTAAAAAAGCAGCTTCCTTATCCCAGACAATTTCAGTTACTTGCATTTCTGCAATTCCAGTAGATTTATCTTCTCTAGAAATTTCAATTTGAGTTCTAGCGCTTGGAATTAAATCAAAGCTAAATTTATGCCCAATAATCTCATCTTTGCTTTTTGCAAATAGATTTTCAACTGCTGGGTTTATAAACTTAACTTTTTTGTTTTGATCAACGATTATTACGCCATCAGCATTTTTTTCGATGATATAGAGTAAATTTTGATAATTAAGTGACTGATCCTCTGTATTCTGTTCTTTATATTCCTGTAATTTGTCGTGCAAGTCCTTCTTAGAAGTTTTCATATACGCCTCTTTTAAATTGATTTATTAATTAGGTTTTCTTAAAAAGCTCATCTCAAGCCGCTCTAGATAATATCATGAGCTATTTAAGCTAAAGCTTATATGGCGCTATACGAATAATTAGCCGCTTGGCGTATGTACGTTTTGTGAAAAGCTTTTATTTTACTAATTTAGCTAGCTTCAAGCTCCCACCCGCATTATAATATTAGTTGTGCTTTCGGGCACCTTAAGGAATTTAAATGGTAGTTACAAAAGACGATACGGGAACAGGCTTAAAAACAGAAGAGCTTTTAGTGAATATGGGTCCTCAGCACCCCTCAACTCACGGTGTTCTTAGAATTAAATTGAAACTTAAAGGTGAAATTATTGTTGATGCGGAGCCGGTTATTGGTTACTTGCACCGCGGTATGGAATGGCTTGCGCAAAATAGAAATTACGTTCAGTATCAAGCTCTAGTTGACCGTGTTGATTATTTAGCTGGCATGAGTGACAGTCACGCTTATGTAGGTGCTGTTGAGCAGCTTGCCGGTTTGCAAGTCCCTGATAGGGCTGAGTATTTAAGAATTATTACTTCAGAGTTAAATAGAATTTGCTCTCACCAACTATGGCTCGGGATTTTTATGCTTGATCTTGGTGCGATGATGGGCTTCCCTTTCTATACATTTAGAGATCGTGAATCGATTTTAAAATTACTAGAAGAAATCTCTGGTCAGCGCATGATGTTTAACTATATGCGAATCGGTGGCGTTCACTGTGATGCGCCAGATGGCTGGTATGACAAGGTTGCAAAGCTTGTTGCTAATGAAATTCCTCACTACGTTGATGAGTATGAAGATATTGCATCTAATAACCCAATCTTTAAAGCAAGAACTCAAGGTCTTGGATTGATAGATCTTAAGAAGGGAATTGACTTTGGTTTAACTGGACCAAACATTAGATCTGCAGGTTCTGATTACGATATTAGAAAATATAAGCCTTACTCTAAGTACAGTGAGTTTGACTACAAGGTTATTAGCCGTGATGAGGGTGATTGCTACTCGCGTTATAAAAATAGACTTGATGAAATGAGAGAATCTTGCAAGATTATTCTTCAAGCTATTGATAAAGTTAGAAGTCTTCCATCAGGTGATAAAGCTGCTGCACCTACTGAACTTATGGCTAAAAAAATCATGCCTGGATTCAAGTGCCCAGCTGGTGAAACTTATTTTGCTGTTGAGTCTCCTCGCGGAGAGCTTGGCGTGCATTTAATTTCTGATGGAACGCAAGTGCCTTATAGACTTAAGTGGAGATCACCTTCTTGGAATGCAACTGACTTTTTAAAAGAAATGGTTATAGGCTGTCCTATTGCTGATGTTGTTGCGATCTTTTCATCTTTAGACGTTATTCTTCCAGACGTAGATCGTTAAAATGAAATTAGTTGTAGGGCTAGGAAATCCAGGGGAAAGATATGAGGGAACGAGGCATAATCTAGGTTTTGCTGCTTTAGATAGTTATCTGTCTAAAAATGGAGTAAAGGAATACTCTCTAAAGAAAGAATGGGATGCATTTTTGCAGCCAGTGAAATTAGAGTCTTACCCAACTAAAGTAATTTTTGCTAAACCCAATACTTATATGAACCTTTCAGGCTCTGCAGTTCAGAAGATAGCAAAGTTTTATGATATTGCTGCTGAAGATATTTTAGTTGTTTATGATGAAGTGGCTTTAGATCTTGGGCGCATTCGCTTATCTTTTGATCGAAGTGCTGGAGGGCATAATGGAGTTGAAGACATTATTAATAAGCTTGGCGGTAAAAAGAATTTTTATAGACTTCGTCTAGGAGTTGGTCCTGATCCTGGCGGAGAGTATAGAGCTGATTATGTGCTCAAAAAATTTCCTAAAGTAGATAAAGATAAAGTAGAACGAGTTATTTATGAAAGCATGGATGCAATTGATGATTGGATTCAAAACTTTGGTACTGAAATAGAACTAGACCAGAAAAAACAAGATGCTTTAATTCAAAAATATAATAGTTTTACTGGATAATATGCAAAATCTCAGCAACATCAGCTGACTTTGCAAAATTCTTTTCTTTTTTATAGATAGCGACTAAATTTCTCAAACTACGAGAAATGATTGCTAAGTCGTCAACAGGCTGAAGGTATTCTTCGCGCCAGAAAACTCCAAGCTCCTGAGCTCTGATTTGGCATTCTTCTTTGCTTATCTCTTTACCATTAAAAAACGGGTCAATAAATTTATCACCAATTTTAATTATGAAATGACCAGGTGTTCCAATGCCTTCTGCTTTTACTTTTAATCTTCTAGCAATGAGAATATAAATGGTTGAAAGGGTTATAGGGTTTCCTGTTTTAGTTTCAAAAACACTATCAATAAAATTATTTTTTAAATCATAATAGAAAATTTGGTTGCCTGAGAAATTCTCTTCATCAAACAAAATTTGGTTAATTGCCTTAATGACATCTTCTTCAGAAGCGTCAGGTGCTAAAAGCTCACCAGCTCGGTGTGCCATCTCATCAAGTTTTTCTTTACACTTGATACTATCGATGCCAGGGTTTTCTAATTTTGCTACTAGATAAGTCCCAGTTTCAAGATCTGGAAAGCGCTTCCAGTCTTTTATAGCAAACTCTAGACTCAATCTACTTACTTGGTACCAGTTATCAACAAGCGCATTATCCTCGCTCTCATTTGCCATGCTATCTAAAGTTTTAAGGCTAGAATGGTCGATACTATTTATTTGTTTTGCGATAAGTTCTAATGTCTTCTGCTCAGAATCCTTGAGAAGATTAATTAGTCCTTTGATTTCGTTGTATTCTAGGCTCATTTGCAATATTAATTGTACAGCAAAAAGCGGTTAATACTATTTGCCAACTAAGATTTTTAATGATGCAAAAAGCGCATTCTGGCGCTGAAATTAATATAATTAGTTCTGATGAACAAAGATTTTATATCAGAGCTAGACATATCAGGAAAAAAACTTTCATATTTTTCTCTTGAGAAAGCAGCAGCCAAATACGGCAGCTTAGAAAAACTTCCTTTTACCTTAAAAATAGTGCTTGAAGGAATGCTTAGAAACCTTGATGGCAAGAAAATCAGAGAAGAAGATATCAAAACATTAGTTGCATATAATCCTAAAGCAGCAGGATCAGGTGAAGTGCCTTTCTCTCCAGCGAGAGTTCTTTTACAGGATTTTACAGGTGTGCCTTTATTTGTGGATCTGGCTGCGATGCGGGATGCCGCTAAGAAAGTTGGTATTAATCCAAATAAAATTAATCCGCTTGTACCACTTGATTTAGTGATTGACCACTCTGTTCAGGTTGATTCTTTTGGTGCAGCTGACTCAGCTGAGATAAATGCGAAACTTGAATCAGAAAGAAATAATCAAAGATTCCAATTTTTAAAATGGTCTAAGCAAGCTTTTGATAAAACACAAATTGTTCCTCCAGGCTTTGGGATTGTTCACCAAGTAAATATGGAGTTCTTGGCTAAAGGTGTTGAGGAAAGAGATGGAGCTTTGATTTTTGATAGCTGCGTAGGTACTGACTCGCATACTACTATGATTGGTGGGCTAGGAGTTTTTGGTTTTGGTGTTGGTGGTTTGGAAGCTGAAGCTGCGATGTTAGGTCAGCCAGTTACTCTACCGACTCCAGATGTTATTGGAGTAGAACTTAAAGGATCTTTGGATTCAGCTGTTACTGCAACAGACCTTGCTCTTTACGTTACAGAGTATTTGAGAAATGTAAATGTAGTTGGTAAGCTTGTTGAGTTTTACGGTTCTGGAGTTAAGAGCTTGACTCTAGAAGAAAGAGCTACAGTGTCAAATATGTCACCTGAGTATGGCGCAACTGTAGGTGTCTTTCCTGTCGATGAAGAAACTATTGCTTACTTTAAGCGTACTGGCAGATCAAATGAAGAGCTAGAGCGCATCGAGAAATATTTTAAAGCTCAAGGTGTTTGGGGCGTAGATCGTAATAAAGATTCATTCACTGATGATTACCAAATCAATTTAAGCGATATTGCTCCTTCCGTTTCTGGTCCAAGAAGACCTCAAGATAGAATTGATTTTTATGATTTGAAAAACAAATTTGCTGATTGCCTGAAAAGACAAAGCTCTGAGCATGGTCTAGGGGTTAGTGATGAAGCTACTAATCATGGTGATGTTTTAATTGCAGCAATTACTAGTTGCACAAATACAAGCAATCCAGCCGTTATGCTCGCAGCTGGTTTAGTTGCTAAAAAAGCAGTTGAAAGAGGTTTAACTATTAATCCTAGAGTTAAAACCAGCTTGGGTCCCGGTTCTCAAGCTGTCACAGAATACTTGCGTAAAGCAAACTTGCTAGAGCCTTTAGAAAAATTAGGTTTTAATATAGTTGGTTATGGTTGCACAACTTGCATAGGAAATTCTGGTCCTTTATCAGATGCTGCGCAAGAAGCTGTGAAAGCTAATCCAGATAAGATTTTTGCAAGTGTGCTTTCTGGTAACAGAAACTTTGATGGAAGAATTCATGCTGATATAAAAGCAAACTTCTTAATGTCGCCACCACTTGTGGTTGCGATGGCACTTAAAGGGAATATGAATTTTGATCCTAAAAGTGATCCAATTCAAAATGATGTTTATTTGAAAGATATATGGCCTTCTAAAGAAGAGATCATGGCAATCGTTAATGAGGTGATGACTCCTGATATGTATAAGGAAGTCTATTCGAAAGTCTCTTCAGGAACGCCGCTTTGGAATTCAATAGAGTCTGGTGATGGTGATATGTATGAATGGGATGCAAATAACACTTATATCCAGCAGCCTCCATACTTTGATGACTTTGGCTTAGAGATACCAAAAGTAAAACCAGTGATTGACGCTAAAGTTTTATTAAAGCTTGGTGATTCGATCACGACAGATCACATCTCTCCAGCTGGAAGCATTGCTAAAGATTCTGATGCAGCTTCTTACCTAAGAGAAAGTGGTGTTAAAGATACTGACTTTAATACTTATGGTTCTCGTCGTGGTAATGATAGGGTGATGACTCGCGGTACTTTTGCAAATATTAGATTAAGCAATTTGCTGGTTCCAGGATCTAATGGTCCAGTTACTAGATACTTTAATGGCTCTGGTGATTTTGATTCAGCCGCTATTATGAGTGTTTATGAAAGTGCACTTAAATACAAAGAACAAAATTCTCCAGTAGTTGTATTTGCTGGTAAGCTCTTTGGTAATGGTAGTTCTAGGGATTGGGCTGCTAAAGGGCAAAAGCTTTTAGGTGTTAGGGCTGTTATTGCTGAATCATTTGAAAGAATTCATAGAAGTAATCTTATAGGCATGGGTGTTCTTCCTGTTGAGGTGAGCGCAAATGTGCTTAGTGAAAATGCTTTGGATGGTTCTGAAACAATTACTATAGAAGGTTTGGATGATGATATTAAGCCTTTAGAAAAATTAACTATAGTTGCAAGTAAAGCTGATGGCTCTAAAGCTGAGATTAAAGCTAAAGCTCTATTACAGACTCCTATTGAAGTTGAGTACTATAAAAATGGTGGAATCCTTCAGTACACTTTAAGACAAATCGCTAAAGAGCAAGAAGTCGCAGTATGAATTTAAAGGGCTTATTAAAAAAATCTCTGAAATTATGCTTGGCTGGATTTTTGTTAGTGCCTGGCTCTCTGGCTTTTGCTGAGCCTTTGCTTTTAGATCCAAATGCCCCTGTAGAGCTTAAGCCTCTTGAAGAAACTCAAAAACCTCAAGTTAAATTGAGTATTGGTTATAACAATCTTAGCCCAAGAGAAAAAAGAAAATTACAAAGAAAACTAGAGAAAGAAGAAAGAGATATTCAAAGGGCTTTAAAGAAAAAAGAACGCGAAATTAGCAAGATCAATAAAGCTCGAGAAAGAGCAGCAAAAAAAGAAGCTAAAGCTCTATCCAGAGCTAAAAAAGAAGAAGAGAAGCTAGCTAAAAGAAAACTAAAAGCTAAGACGATAGAGCCTATAAAATTTGAAGAGCCTGCAAGCAGTGATAATTTGATAACTAGTGAAATTAAGACTAGAGACTTAGTAAATAGTGGAGCGCCTGTAAAGCTTGATGAATTTGATTTAAAAAGAAATGAGGTGAGAAATGATGAGCAAGAAGCTCTAGATTTTATTTTTCCAAGTATTGAAGAGGAAGCTGAAGAGCTGCTGGCTAGTGAAGAGTTTTTTACTAAAACTGAGAAGGACCAGCTCCTTGAGCTTTGGAGAGCTACAATTGCTAGAAATAGAACCATTCAGTTTATTATCAAATCTCTGGCTCCTGGCTCGGATAACTTTGAGAAAAATAATGCTATTATCCAAACTTTAAGTAAGGCTATCTTCGTTCCTTTTTATGCTGTTGCTGCAGTAACAGACGCATCACTTATTAATAGTGGCTCTCTGGTTGGCGCTCGCGTGATTGGTGATGTGGTTGATGATTTTAATGCTAAGCGTAGCCGCACTCGTGAAATTACCAATGCTGAAATGGCTATTATGTTTATGCTCGTTGACGAAGTGGCTGAAAGGCTTAGAACTTCTTTTAGAGATTATAAGCTTGTAAAAATAGAACAAGATTTTTTAAAGCAAGAGCTTAAAGAAGCTCAATATGATGCTGGAGAGTCAATTGATCTTAAAGGTGAAGGCTCAGCTTTAGCTCAGTACTTTACTAGAAAGATAGTAAGAAATATTCAAAGTGATCTTCGTAGGCTTGAGATAAGTACTAGGCGTAAAAGAAGCACTTTAGTTGAGCTTGCTGGAACTGATGCAGTCGCTTCCGTTGATGTGCTTATCGATTTGGAAGTTGAGACTATGCTATCAGATATTACTTCAATTTAATGTACTTTCTTGGCTAAGCTTATTTATTAACTAGAACCTAGGTATATCAACCCATGTGTTAATGGTCTTGTGTACATAAGCCTAAAAGAGATATAATGAGTAATATCAAGCTCTCTTGTCAAGTCAAGGAAATATTATGTCCCAGATACCTAGAACTTTTAAACCTGGAAAATTAAAGTCACTAGCTTTAATGCCATTAGTGCTTGCAGCTCCAGGCTTAATTAATAAAGCTGAAGCTCAAGACAAACCTCCTCAAACCAAAATTGAAAAAAGTGAAGAGGAAGATTTAGATAAAAAAATAGATGCTGCTTTAAAAGCCATAGCTAAAAAAACAGAACCAAAAGAAATTTCTGAAAAAGCAGAGAAAAAAACCAAAGTAATTAAGGCTGATCCAGAAAGAGTGGCAGCTTTAATTAAAGGGATGAAAGCAAAGCAAAGTCAAGTAGAAGCTTTCATTAAAGAAGGCAAACTTACTAAAGCAAATGCACCAGCATCACTAGAAAGACTACTTCTTAAACAAGTTAAAAGATACATGGATTTAAGTGATCTGCCTAAAGATACTAAAGCTAAGCTGGATGCTGAAATTAAATTTACTAAAACTGAAAAAAATATCAATCAAGCTGCTCTAGACCTTGAATTCTTGCAAAGGCATTTTAAACATGAAACTAAAAGGCTTAATGCGTTGCCTGATGAACAGACTAAGGAAATCAAGAAAGCATGGGCAGAGGGGAAAAGCAAAAAAGAAGTTAGAGAGCTAATGACAGCCCATTTTTCATTATTAGATTCAGTTGACCATACAAGAAAGCTATACTGGCTAATGATTCAGTTATTAGAGCTAAGTCATGGGATCCAGTCAGGTGATACCCCTAAAGCAAAAGACTTAAAAAAAGCAGCTGAAATGTATAGAAAAACTAAGCTTTCTCAGATAAATCTAGATGAGTCAAATAAAGCATATATCATGGCTGATATTTCTAGAAAGAGAATGAGAGAAATAATCAAGTCTTTTGAGCAGCATATGAAAGCTCAAGGCATTAAACTCTCTTAACTATTAGTTAAAGCTCAAAGGAAATATTATGTCCCAGATACCTAGAACTTTTAACCCAGGAAAATTAAAATCACTAGCTTTAATGCCATTAGTGCTTGCAGCTCCAGGCTTAATTAATAAAGCTGAAGCTCAAGATAAAAAAAAACCAGCTGAAATTAAACAAGATAAGGATTATGATAAAAAAATAGATGCTGCTTTAAAAGCCATATCTAAAAAAGTAAACCCAAAAGAAAGCTCTAAAACAACTGAAAAGAAAACTAAAACTTTAAAAGCTGACCCTGAAAGAGTAAAAGCTCTCCTCAAAGGAATGAAGGCTAAACGTAGTCAAACAGAAGCTTTAATTAAAGAAGGGAAATTAACTAAAGAAAACGCGCCAATATCTCTAGAAAGATTACTGCTTAAACAAGTTAAAAGGTATATGGATCTAAGTAATTTGCCTAAAGATTTAAGAGCTGAGTTAGATGCAGAAATAAAATTTACTGAAACTGAAGCTAGTTTAAATCAGGCAGCCTTAGATCTTGAGTTTTTACAGAGACATTTTGAACATGAAAGTAAAAGGCTTAATGCGTTGCCTGATGAACATTATCTAGCAATTCAGGAAGCACGCAAAGCTGGAAAAACAAGAAAAGAAGTTAAGGAGTTAAGACTTGCACATCGTTCATTATCTGACTCAGTCGACCACACAAGAAAACTATACTGGTCAACTATCGAGTTATTCGAATTAAGTCATGGAATCCAGTCAGGTAATACCCCTAAAGCAAAAGACTTAAAAAAAGCAGCTGAAATGTATAAAAAAATTAAGCTTTCTCAGATAAATCTAGATGAATCGAATAAAGCATACATCATGGCTGATATCTCTAGAAAGAGAATGAGAGAGATCATCAAAGCCTTTGAAGACTATATGAAAGCTCAAGGCATTAAGCTCTCTTAACTATTAGTTAAAGCTCATATGGTCTTCTATGGCTGTATGAATAAGGTAAACCCTAACCATGCTTCTTTTAAAGTACAAGATACTAAAAAAGCTAAAGCTAAAAGAAAACTAGAGCAAAACAGCTCTACTCAAAATCTTAACTCTACTTCATCTAAAACGCTTCAAAGAGTAAGTCCAGATAGAGTAAGTAACCTAAATATTAACCACAGTAACCCAGTAGCGAACCATGATTCTTTTGCGCTCTATGATGCTCAAGAAAAAACTAGTGACTATGATAAATTGCTCAAACCTTTTTATGATCACTTTAAAAAGAATGCTCCTGAGTTAGTTGAACTTCTTAAGAAAACAGAGAGTGCGGATAGCAGGATAGATGCAGGAAAATATTTGATGCAACTTTTTGACCATCCATCTGTTTCAGATAATAAATCAATGATACTTTCATTGCAAAAAATAATTAAAGCAAAACTAAACAAAACTCCGCTATCTGAAAAAGACATCGACAACACCTGGCAAAAATCAAATAAGACTTCAGTTGAGGTTAAAGCTTTCAAAACTTCAGGAGCTGAAAGAAAAGAAAATCACGAAAATAGCTCAGAAGCAAGGAAATATAATCAAAGATACGAAGGTATAGTTAATAAAATAGTAGAAGATGAAATGTCTAAAAGTGATACGGATATCTTTTTAGATATAGTCTCTAAATCAGCCTCTGAGCTATTATCAGATCTAAAAGAACTTGGTACTAAAGATACTGCTAAAGAAAATCAAGAAATTCTCACTAAAATCCTTAAAAATCCAAAACTTAAAAATGATCAAACACTTAACTACGCAGTAAATAGAATCATCTCAGAAAAAGCTAAAACACAAACAGGCACAGACCAAGATGTTCAAAAGCAAATAGATAGAGCTCTTTTCTTAATAGACTTAGAAGTACAAAAACAGAACATGATAAGCAAGTTTCAAACTAATGCTAGAAAACTAGCTATGGAAAATCTAGAGTCCATGATGGAAATAGATTCTTACTTCGATAATATTGGAACTGTTACAAGTTCAAATAATACAGTTAATACCTCAGCTTTCTATAGTTTTGCTAACCAGGTTCAAAGTGCAAGCATAGATGCAAGATATGATGAACTAATCACACAAGAAAAAAATGTAAAAAAAGAATTTGAAAATGCAAGTAAATGGGAGAAACTAGTGTCCTTCTCCAGTCAAAAAGAAAATAAAGAACTAGAAGAAGCAAGAGCAAAAGCACTTACAGCACTTAAAGCCGCCTCTGTTGAAACTAAAATAGCTTCTGAATTAATAAAAAATAGTAATGGAACTATCTCTACAGAAAAACTAATCAACTACACTAAAAAAGCCATAGAAAAAATGGGATTAAATGGAGATGAAGCAGGTTACGCTGAGATGTATTCAATGCTTGATGAACGACTCGCTGGACCTAGAGCAGATAATGCAAAAGTAAACTATGTGAAAAATCTCACAATAGCTAAAAATCAAGAAGAAGAACAAGCAGCTGTTAAGAAATACAAAGCTGATATGAAAAAAGCTCTGACTAAAAAGTCAGCAAAAGAAGTGGAGGAGATATCTAATAGAATAATTAGTGGCTTGAGACAAATAAAAGAACCATTAATATCACAATTAAAACGAGCTAAAACTAAAGAAGAAAGAGAAGAAGCATCAAAAACCCTAATATCTCGTGCTCAAAAGCAAATTAAAAATCATCAAGAACTCTCTAAAGCTGTTGAAAGCTATATATTGAAGATATTAGAAGACATAAACAAAACTAAGCCCTTAGCAAAGACTCAAACTACAGATAAAAAAGAACTATCAGCTGCTGGAGTAGCTCTTGGTGGAGGAGCCGCTACTGCTGCTTGGATGGCAGCTATTGAGAAAGATATAAAAAGGTAATCTAAACACCCATACGACTTCTTAAAAATTCATTTAAATTTTTGCAAGTCATATAAGGATTAGTTTTCATTTGGCACTCTAGTGTGTCATGGTGCAAGTGGTGATAATTATGTCCAGGATAAATTATGGTGCTTTTGGGTAGCTTCATAAGGCGGTTGTAAATCGTGTCGTACATTGTTTCAGCGTCACCACCAGGCATGTCGCATCTGCCGCAACCATCTAGAAAGAGAGTGTCACCAGCCACTAAATTTCCTTCAACTAAAAAGCATTGGGAGCCAGGTGTATGACCAGGCGTGTGCATAAACTCAATGTCTAAATTGCCTAGAGAAATTTTGTCTGCAGGATTCACATCTTTAATATTTTCACCAACTGGTTTGTAAAACTCAGCCTCTGTTTTAGAAACATAAATGGGAATATCATGAGTCTTAAGCAAGTCTTCTATTCCGTTAGTGTGGTCAGGGTGACCGTGAGTAATTAAAGCAGCTTTAATTTCATAGCCATGTTTTTTTGCTTCTTCTCTTATAAAATCCACTTCCCAAGCAGGGTCAATTACAAATAACTCTTTAGTTTCTTTGTTTCCAATGAAATAAACATAATTATCCATTGGTCCAAGTTCCATTTGGTGTAAGAAGAGAGGGCTTTCCATGGCTATATTATATAATGTTCAAGCAAGAACTATGCCAGCAACTAAAACTAAAGAACAAAAAGAACTTAAAGCTAAAACTAATAAGGTTATAAAGATCCTTAAAGCTAAGTATGGTGACGTAAAAACTTTTTTAACTCACAAAAATGCTTTTGAGCTTTTATGTGCTGTTAGCCTTTCAGCGCAATGCACTGATGATAGGGTGAATCTCACAACACTAGAGCTTTTTAGAAAATATCCGACACCAGAAAAGCTTGCAGTTGCTTCACTAAAGGATGTTGAAAGAGTAATTAAATCTTGTAATTTTTATAGAAATAAAGCTAAAAATCTTATCAAGATGGCAAACCAGCTCCTGGAGCACCATAACGGTGAAGTACCAAATAATATTGATGACCTGGTGCTTTTAGGTGGTGTAGGTAGAAAAACAGCAAATGTAATTTTAGGTGCTTGGTTTAATGAACCTGAAGGCGTGGTAGTAGATACTCATGTTTTAAGAATTACTAATATGCTTGGCTTAACTGATAAAAAAGAACCTGTTAAAGCTGAGCTGGATCTAAACGAGCTAATAACTAGAAAAGTTAGAGATCAATTTTCCCTATGGCTTATTAAGCATGGACGTGATACATGTATAGCTAGAAGACCTAAATGTACTGGCTGTGAGCTAAATAAACTCTGTGATTTCTACCAAAATAAAAAGTAATTACAATAATTGAGGTAGATATCCTAAGAACTATATAAATATGAAAGAATATTGTGTATTGCTATGGATATAATTGAATAGATTAGATGACTTTTTACTGGAAAAAAGCAAAAGAAGTGGAGAGAGCTTAGTGCAGTTAGTATACCTTGGCATCTCACTTCCTAATTATTTGCGTAATCCTCTAAAGGAGAATATTCATTTTTGTACAGCTGAAGAACTTAGCTACGTGAAAATTTCACATGATGAGTACGCTAATTTTTTAGAGGCAATAAAAAGCCTTTCCTATGTGGAGGAAGTAGCTTTAGTATCTACTTGTAATCGATTTAAAATTTTGCTTCATATAGATGAGAGCGGAAATTTAGATTCAAAGTTAGATGAAGTTAGATATTTAGTTTCTAAACTTACAAACTCTCAAATTAGATTTAACTGTCTTCTAGGTGATGATGCAAAGCTGCAAGCTTATAGAACTTACTGTGGGCTTAATAGTGGTCTTGTGGGAGAGGACGAGATTTGCTCACAAATTAACACCTCTTTAAGACAAGCTGCAGCTATGGGTTTTGCAGGTGAACTTACACTTAAGCTTTTAGATGATTGCCTGAAATTACGTGGCATTATAGATAAAAAAGTTTACCAAGACTATAAGGTATCTTACTGTGATGTTGCCATTAAAAAAAGTTTTGAGAAGTTTAATTATCATTATAGTGATGTTCAGAATCTGAAAAAGATAATTGTGCTTGGGTCAGGCAGCACTACTAAAAAATCATGTTTAGCTTTAATGAAATTTGGAATTAAGCCTGGGTCTATAACTGTTATTCATCGTAGTAGCTCATCTTCGGTGCCTATAGAGAACCTAAGATCATTGCCTGAGCTTGAAGGAATTAATTTTGTAAGAAGTAAAGATGGTTATCACCATAATAAGACTATAAATGCAGTGAAAGACGCTGATTTGATTGTCTTTGGAATAGACACTAAAAGACCTGTTTTAGAATTTTCTAAAAATGAAGAAGCTAAAATTATAGATTTTAATTCAAACCCATCATGTACTTTTGAGCCTGGCTTTAATTACAAAAATTACGTTTCAAACTTAGAAGCTGATTCTTTTGTGAGATCTTTTGCTGGAGCGCAGGTGGAGAATCCTGAATTTTCTGAAAGGCTTAAAGTAGCAGAGAATATTCTGAAAGCTGAGGTTATGGCTTCAACCAGTAAGTCTCAGGAACTTGTTGTCAGTTAAGCTAGTTTTAGAGAAAGGATGTATTCCTTTCGAGCCACCCTCTCCCACTTCGTGGGTCCCTGGAGGGAACCCGGCGTCTCAAGAAACACATCCTTTCTCAAACAATAAATTACTTCTGTAACTTACTAACAAGTTCTTGTTTCTCTTTTTGTAACTGAAGCCATAAGTCATCGTCAGAATTGTTTTTCTCAACTTCTTTAATTTTGACGATTAATTCTTCCATTTCTTTTTTTAGAGAAAAGCGATCTAATTTTCTAACCGCATCTTTAAAACGTTTATCTTTTTCTGCTTTATGCTGCTCTATATCAAGAGCTATACCAATGTCAGCAAGCTGCGTTGCGTATTCTGGATAAATCACCATTTTGTCTGAAAGCATCTGGTATTTTATGTTTGGATCGTCAATATCTGGGTTCTCAAAGCTAATATCAGTAAGGTAATCTAGGATCTTTCTGAAACTTTCACTAAATAAAGTTTTACCAGAGGCTAGAAACTCCTCCAGTATATCTTTATCGTTAACAGCCATTACCAAAATCTCTTTTTCCGTTGTGGAGATACCATCTTCTATATAAATAATCTGACCATTAACTCGCTTATGAGTTCGCTGACTTATAAACTTGGATTGGCTTTTCTTCGCTTCTTCTTGAATCGCTGGAGCCATGTTCTGATAAGGGTTTACGTTCTCAGGTCTCATGTTTCTAATCTCTTGGTTCATCTGATCTTTAAGAGCAGACTCATCAACACCAAGTTTTTCAGAAATAATGTGGAAATATTCGGTTTTTTCTATTTGGTTTTTTACATTTCGAAGTACTTTAGCTAAAGCGTTAACAGATTTGCCTTTCTCTCTTGGAGATTTAAGGTCAGTAGCCTGAATGATTTTATCGATTTGGTAATCAAAAATTATAGGAGCTTCTTCTATCTTTTTAATAAAAGCCTCAACGCCACCAAATCTTAAAAGCTCATCAGGGTCTTTGCCATTAGGCACGCGAATGATTCTTACTTCAGCTTCTACTCCACTAGCTGCTTGTGCGATTGTCTCAAAGGCTCTCTCTGTTGCTTCCTCGCCAGCTTTATCAGTATCAAAACAAAGATATATTTTTTTAGAGTCAGAGAATTTCGCTAAAAGTTTTGCTTGTTGAGCAGTAAGTGCAGTGCCTTGGTTGGCTACTACATTCTCTATGCCAGATTGGTGAGCAGTAATTACATCAAAATACCCCTCTACTACAATTACTTTATCTAGTTTTCGGATATGTTCTTTAGCAAGATGCAAACCATAAAGATTATTACCTTTATGATAAATCTGAGTTTCAGCGGAGTTTAAATACTTAGGGCTAGCTTCTTCTCCAGTCTGAGGGTCTTTCAGTGCACGCGCGCCAAAGGCTATAGCTCTTCCTCTTTCATCATGAATAGGAATCATCAGACGACCACGAAAACGATCATAAAAACCTTGACCATCTTTTCTAGCTGAAGCTAAACCAGCATCTACTATCTGCGCTTCAGTCACGTTAAGCTCAGCTTTAAGATGCTTGGTGAGCTTAGCCCAGTCGTTTGCTTCGGCTGGAGAATAACCAATTTGGAATTTTTCTATTGATGCTGTAGATATATTTCTTTCTTCCAAATATTTTCTACAGTGAGCAGCTTCATTTGATCCGAGTAATTTCTGAACATAGTATTTAGCAGCGAGCTCATGCATGCGGATTTTTAAATTAAAAGTTTTTGAGGCTTCTGCTTCAGCTTCTGTGAAGCTAAGTTGCACGCCGTATTTCTGCGCAAGGTCTTTTAAAGTTTCTTTAAAATCTTTTTTATGATATTCAGACCAAAATTTAAAAACATCACCACCAACTCCACAGCTGAAACATTTAAATATGCCTTTGCTAGGACTGACCTGCATCGATGGTTTGCTGTCATTATGAAATGGACAAAGACCAGAGTAATTTGCGCCTGTTCTCTTTAAAACTACGTGATCAGATACCAGCTCAACTATGTCAGCTCTATCTTTTATTTCTTGAATTGCTTGAGAACTATTGAAGCTCATCCCTTAATATGTAAGACCCTTTTCTTCTGAAAATGTTTCTATACGCAATAATAGCAATTGATATAATACGAAGGATGTTAAAAAGCCTTAAGAAACCTTTATTAACAGCTTTTTTAATGATCTTGCTCCTCGGGGGCTGTGATCATGAGCCTGGCTATAGTTTAGTGAAAGTCATAGATGGTGATTCTTTATTATTGAATAAAATAGACTGCATAGAGGATTGTCGCGTTGAGGTAAGGATGCTGGGTATGGACGCGCCTGAGTTTAAACAAGACCCTTGGGGCAGGCGTGCTTGGCTTTATTTAAAGGCCAATATTAGTGATAATGTGGATCTTGAGTTTGATGTAGACAAGACTGATAAATATGGCAGAACACTTGCTTATGTTTTTAATGACGACGGCAAATTTGTAAATGAAATGATGCTTGATATGGGTTATGCGGTTCTTTACTCCTCGCCAAAAAATAAAAAATACGTGACTGAATTAAAAAAAGCAGAAGCAAATGCAAAAGCTAAAAAAGATAATATTTGGCATGAAGAAAAAGGCATGGAAATGACTCCTTCAGAATTCCGTAAATTTATGAAGAAGATAAAAGAAAAACACTTTAGTGGGCAAACTGGATAATGTCAAATTTAGATCAAGAAATTAAAGTCACTAAAGCTCAGTTGTTAAGAGTTATAGAACAGCTTAAGGCCAGCGGAGCTGATGTGAACCCGATTACGGTCTCAAGAGCGATGGATATTTCGCGTTCTGTTTTTTATAGTGATCTAGAACTTTTAGATAGCATTTATAGATATGGCTCGAAACCTAGTGGCGCAGATATAGTTATTCAAGAGTTAGTGGTTCAGCTAAAAAGCCAAAAAAGAAAAGTAACGAAATTAGAAAAGAAAATTTTAGAAGCTGAAATGGAATTGGAGAAAAGCTATTCAGAAGGTTTTTCTAAAGGTGCAGCTTTAAATTACAATAAAAAAGAAGCTAACTTAGAAGAAGATTTTTCTTATATTTCTTCTGAGAAAGAAGAAGGCTGGGCAAAAGGTGTTTTATTTTTAAAACCAGAGGAAGAATTAAGTCTCGAAAAAATTAAGTCAGCTTACCGTAGGCTAATTCAACTTATGCATCCTGATAAAAGCGGAGCAGAGAGTAATGAGCTCGTGCATGCATTAAGCAAGGCTTATGAATTACTTTTAAATAAGTACAGCTAGTTTACAAAATTATTAGATAGTAAGTTTCATTTCTATTGTAGAATCTTATTTGCGTCTATCTTAGATTCCTTGTCCAAGTAGATAAACTTCATGCCCGGGTGGCGGAATTGGTAGACGCAACGGACTTAAAATCCGTTGCTATTTGTTTAGCGTGCCGGTTCAAGTCCGGCCCCGGGCACCATTTATCAATCCTCTCAATATTAAACAAGGCGTTTCTAAATCCGATTAGCAAATGACTCCTATTTGCAAATTCCTGTATAAAGTTTTCTTTAATGCCTCTTTTAATATTCTTGCTGAGACTATCTACCTAGAATTGACTTTTAATCAACTCAACAACAATTTCTAGATTATTTTTCCTTGTGAGTTTTCTAAGATCATTAAGCTCTGAATCTACTAATAATTATAATTTACTCTTTTAATAAATCAAGATTATTTTGCAGGTAATCAAAAACCCAAGTATGAATACCATACGAAGCTTCACTAAGTGTTATTACTGTACTTGCTAAGTAAAGTATTTGGTGATTCTCTAATCCAACAATTGTCACATCGTTAAATTTAAATCCCATAGTTCTGGAATTATTGTTTGTAAATTCACTAAGTACTCTTTTCTCATTAGGAGAAAGAGTACTTAGATAGTTTATGATCCTTTCCTTTTTTCCTTCAGAAGCTACCCGCTGTTTAATCCATAAACAAACAGGATAGATTCCCTGTAACGCAAGTGCTATTAAGCTGGCTAGAAATAGAAGTCCAATTTCACCAGCATAGTTCGTTCTAATCTTATCTATTGATAACAAAATTGCATAATGTTCTGGCATAAACTTTGTAAGACCTACAAAGACTATTAAAAATATAGGCATAAATTTTAATACTGGTTTCACATGCTCTGAAGCAAATTTTATAAACGCTGGAAAATCTTTTACCATAGTTACAATACTAGTTTGAAATCAATAATGAATCAACTTATCATCTCTTTTGGCGATTTTGCTATGGATTTATTGAATCTCTAACTCTCAAAATTCAATCTGATAGTGTGTGAGCGAAACAAAAAGAATTTACCAAGAGAGCAACTACTATGGGGAAATAGTTTCTAGGCACTGAGCAAAATTCTTGTGGCTATTTGAGCTATTACCTTTAATCAGTTTATGGAATAGTTGCTCGCATAGAGATTACTTTTACTTTTTGTAAATTTGTGTGTCCGGTCAAGCCAGCACTTTATTTGTCTTGTTGGGAGCATTGGCATGATTTACGTAGTAGAATTGATCACAACATCTATATATTAAAAGGCCTTTTATTTTATGATTCCTGAGATTATATACAGAAAACCTGAAGACTTGGCGTACGACTTTTTAACTGAAAGCTTTAAAAAGCCCAGAAGAAGATTTTATTACCCTCAATATAAGTATTTAAAAAAGGAGTATGCTGATGCATTAATTAATGATGGGACTATTAGAGTAGGGACTTTAAATGATTTTCGTGTAAGTTATGAAGAAGATATACAAAGAAGAGACCCTGGGGAGGGCTTCAAAAACTCTCAAGCTTACAAAGAAAATGATTTTAAAAAGATAATTGAAGATAATAAATTAGTAAAAAGAAAGCAAAAAATTAAAGGATTAGAGCCTATCCCTGAGTCCGTGAAGGAAGAGTCAGAATTGCTTTTTTATAAATTTCGAGAACATTTCATTGGTAATGTTGAGATTGACAAAAGTGGCAGTGTTAATTTTAAGCATGCTGATATTTATATTTATTGTACTTCTGGAAAATTAGATAGAGATGTTATGGAATCTTTTGATTGCGATACCTGTCTGAAGATCATAGATCCATATTTATTTTTTGCTCACATTACTCATAATTTTTTACATCAAATAGATATTGGTGAGAAAAGTGGTTATGACTGGGGTTTCTGCCGTTACTTTCACCCTTTCTTGTCTTTAGACCCAGAGTGCCCAGAATACTTAATGAAAAACCATACTTACTCACAACAAAACGAATTTAGGTTTTGTTGGATACCTTATTTTAAGAAGGACATGTACGATCTTGTGAAATTTGAAGGCAAAGTTGGTAATTTAAAGAATAGAACTCAATTCAAGGACCTCGAACCAAGGATAGTTACTGTTCCTGAAATTAGGTCATGTGTTGAGTTGATAGAATTTTAATTTTGCCTAGTTTCTGTCCACCATTTTTGTTATTGGGAGTAGCGATAGTGAGTTAATCTATGAGAAAGTGATTTACTACGTTAGTAATTATTTCCGTTAGCAAATTCTATTCCAGCATCTATTAATGGGTGCAATTAGAAAAGGCCTGCTGCAATCTTGATCAAACTCAATCAGCTTCACTTAAAAACTTAGGCAGCCCGATTCAAAACGCCAGATATAAATTTCATAATAGCTTCTGGAGTAGTCGTGAAGCGTTTTATAGGAGTATTCTCAGAAGTGCTGGGTTCGCTTTTGATGGTGCCACTTTTAATTAGTGAATGCAGTCTTTTTTTTGTGATTACATCAACAGCTTTTGCTACTTTGGCAGGAGCAGAGTTACTAGCAAGATCTTCTTCAGGCACAGGCTTAGCTTTTTTTAAAGCTCCTAAATCCTTTTCAGACATAACTTTATATCTAAGCCCGTCAATTTCCACAAATTCACGAGGTGACTTTGTGCTCGGTTTCGGTGCTTGCTGTAAAGCAGTTGTGGAGACTAGGCTCATAATTTAATATTAACACATTCGCTGAACGATCATCGCTGCTTTAGAAGCGCGCACCATTTTATTGACCAAAACAAGCTTCCTGTATATCCTTTAATGACAAGGAGAAATCAAAATGAAAAAAATTACAAATATAATATTAGCTTCAGCAATTGCAGCGACTACTTTAGCGCCTGCTAAAGCTGATGCAGGAAATATTTTTAAAAGTACAGTAGGGGTTATCACGGGAGTGCCAATAGGCTTTTTTGCTGGTGCTGCTAGAGGTGCGACTGTTAAAGGTGTTGAGTATGCAGACTCTTTCTCTCAAGAGCTTGGTGATGAGCCAATTGGAAACATCATAGGTGTTCCAGTTGGATTATTTGTTGGAGAAATCTTAGGTGGAGTTACTGGGATGGTAAACGGTGTAATCACTGGAGTTAAAGTTGGTCTTGATGATCCGCTTACTAACGAGAACTACAGTCTTGATGGTGAGTTCATGGACTATAATCCATATGACTTCGATTCATAAAAATAATTAATAATGAGGGGGGGCTTTGCTCCCCTTTTTTTTCTAAGGGGACTATGTGAAAAAATCATTTAAAAAAATATTAGTTTTCGTTTTATTATCATCATTTTTTAATTTAAATTACGCAAAAGCAAATCCATTAGAGAAAACAGCTAAGAGCGCTGCTGACATGGTCACAGCCATCCCAAAGGGCACCGTAAATGGTGCCGGGCGAGGCGTTAAAAATCACTCTAATAAAATGACAGGAGCTATTGGAAAAAAGTTAGGATTTGGCTTTTTAGGTAGAGGGATTGGTAGAATAGTTAGCGCGCCTGTCGCTTTGCTCTCTGGTTCAGTTGCTGGTGGGGTTTCAGGTACAGCTAAAGGTGCTTTAGATGGCGCGAAGATAGGAGTTAAAGATCCTGTGATTCGCGGGGCTGCAGTTGGCGCAGCTAGTGCTTTATAAAAAAACAGAAGGTATTGACATTGCGCCTGCCAATGGTGTAATATGTATTTATCCTAAAAGGGGGATAAAAGATGTCAAATCTATCATTAACAGGTTCTTTAGTAGAAAAATTTATAGCTAAAAAGTTAGAAGAAAGGGGTCACTTAAAGACTGCAGAAGCTATTAGAGGAGCTGCTGTTAGACCAGCAGGGTATATTTTGCCCAAAGCAGCAAAAGCTGATGGGGTTCTGAAAAATTTAGCGAGTGTTGTTATTAATTCACCGTTTAGTGATACTACTGTCTGTATTGGTCCTGTCGCGGCTTCTAAAAACACAAGAAATAAAGGAAATGTTTCTCACTACAATCTTGGTCTAGCTGCTGGTGGTGGAGAGAATTCTAAAAACCTAAGTTTATTTTATTCACGATCTAATAAACCAAGTCTGAACATCGCACCATTAGGACTTGCTAAAGGTGAAAACGAATCTACAAACATTGGTTTAGCGGCAATTGGAAAAGATAAGTCAAAGAACTTTTCTCCAATTATTGCAAAGTCAAAAAAAGATGGCTTTAATCTAGCGCCGCTTGCAGTTGGAGAAGATGAATCTACAAATATTGGAATTATTGCCTCTGGCCAAAATGGGTCTAGTAACACAGCATTATTAAGTGCTAGTGGTGGTGAGAAGTCAACAAGCTTTAGCTTATTGAAAGCAAGTGGTGGGAAAGATTCTACAGTAACTGGCTTAGCTGCAAAGAAGCCTGAAGGTGAAGCATCTAAAAAATATGCTTGGTTTAATCCAGCTGCTTATATTGATCCAGTTTTAGGCGAAGAAGCATAGAGTTCTTGCTAATATAGTTTAAGAAAAGCGACTCTATAAATTAAATGCCAAAAAAGAAAGTATTTATCGAGACTCTTGGCTGCCAAATGAATGTGGCAGATACTGAGCGTATGCTTGGACTTCTTGATGAGATAGATTATGAGCAAACTGAAATAAAAGAAGAAGCTGACCTTTCAGTTTTAAATACCTGTAGTATACGCGAGCATGCTGTAGATAAGATGCGCAGCTATATCGGGAAATGGGAAAAAGAACGTAAGCCTGGAAGTTTTATTGCTGTAGGTGGTTGCGTTGCGCAAGAAAGACACGAGACTCTTCAGCAGATCTGCCCAGCTATAGATATAGTTTTTGGTACTCATAATCTTCATCGCCTTCCTGATTTGGTTTTAAAAGCAGAAAGTGATATTAATAAACTAGAAATTGATAAATCAGAATCTGGAGATCCTGGTTTTAATGCTAAGAAGGCGCATGTTTGTGAGATCTGGGAAGAGCTCCCTGAGATCATTCCAGAGACTCCTATTTTTCGTAAGACCAAGCATTATGCTTGGGTGAATATTATTTATGGCTGTAATTATAAATGCACTTACTGCATTGTGCCGCAGACTCGTGGCTCAGAAAGATCGCGACCAGTTGAAGAAATTGTAAAAGAAGTTCAAGGTCTAGCTGATGAAGGATATAAAGAAGTGATTCTTCTTGGGCAGAATGTAGACGGTTACGGATCTGATATGGGTCCTGATGATAATCTGGCGAATGTTCTTAGAGCGATTCATCCTATAAAAGGAATAGAGCGCATAAAATTTTTAACATCACATCCTTGCGATATGACTCACTACTTAATAGATACAGTAGCGGAACTTCCAAAAGTTGCTAAGCATTTTCACATGCCCATACAAGCCGGTAATAATGAGGTTCTTAAGCGTATGGCTCGCCGTTATACTTTTGAGCATTATATGGATCTGGTAAATTATATGCGTGAAAAAATGCCAGATGTGACTATCACGGGAGATATTATCGTAGGTTTTCCTGGAGAGAGCCATGAACAGTTTATGGATTCAGTAAAAGCTGTTCAAGAAATTAAATATGACGCCTGCATAACAGCGATTTATTCTAAGCGCCCTAATACACCAGCGGCTACTTGGGAAGATGATATTAGCCATGCAGAAAAACAAGAACGTATCAGATTATTAAATTCAGTGATCACAGAAACCGCAGAAAAACAAATGCAGAGATTTTTAAATCGTATAGAAACAGTTTTAGTAGAGGGGCAGTCTGCACGCAATCCAGCGAGGCTAGCTGGAAAGACCATGAGTAATAAGACTGTGAATTTTGATTGCCCAATAGAAGTGCAAGGGAAATACGTCGGGCAGTTCGTGGATGTGCACATCACCAAAGTTAATCCATGGGCGCTTCGTGGAGATTTAATAGGTTTAGCAGAGAATGGTATGGATAAACCAATAAGATTTATGGAGGCTCAATTTGCATAACGAAGAATATAAAAGATTTGAGATGGCTATGGATGAAATGTGTGAAGGTGATCCTTTGCAACTTAAAGATAGACCTCGCCGTAATAGAGAAACTAAAAATGTTCGTGCTTTGGTTCAGGAAAACCATTTGACAAAATCAGATTTTATTTATCCGGTCTTTGTTAAAGAAGGGACTAATCTAAAAGAAGAAATAAAATCTATGCCTGGGATTCATAGATTTAGCATTGATACTTTAGTAGACGAGCTTAAAGAAGTGGTGGAGCTTGGTATTAAAGGAATCGCACTTTTTCCTGTGATTGATTCATCTAAAAAAACTGAATTAGCTGAAGAAAGTTTTAATCCTGATGGCTTAACTCAAAGAGCCATTAGACAAATTAAAGAAATCTTCCCTGAACTTTTAGTAATTTCTGATGTGGCTCTTGATCCTTATACTAGTCATGGACATGATGGGATTATCGGTGGCAGTAATTGGAATCCACCTACTCAGAGAGTCTTAAACGATGAGACGGTAAGAATCTTAGGCAGAATGGCAGTAGAGCAAGCTTGTGCTGGTGCTGATATTGTCGCGCCTTCAGATATGATGGATGGGCGTGTAGGGTATATTCGTTCTGAATTAGACAAGCATGGTTTTACTGATGTGGGCATTATGGCTTATACAGCTAAATATGCTTCTTGTTTTTATAGCCCTTTTAGGGATGCTCTGGGTTCACTAGGGTCTAAAGAGTCTGCTAGGAACTTTGGAATTCCAAAGGATAAAAAATCATATCAGATGAACCCAGCAAATTCCATAGAAGCTCTTCGCGAGCTTGAGCTGGATCTTAATGAGGGAGCTGATTTTGTGATGGTGAAGCCTGCTAGTTTTTATTTAGATATCATTCATCAGTTTAAAGAAATTTCTAATGTGCCAGTAGCTGCTTACCAAGTAAGCGGTGAGTACGCAATGATAAAAAACGCTGCTGATAATGGTCTAATAGATCTTGATCAAGCTGTTTATGAGTCACTAATTTCTATTAAAAGAGCTGGCGCTGATCTTATACTTAGCTATTTTGCTAAAGATTTTTTATTGAAAAATAAATAATAAAATTTAACTTCTAGCATGCACAGATACGCTAGCTGTTGAAACTATCTTATGATCAGTTTTTCTTTCTACAGTAAGGTGGACATTGTAATCACCTTCAAGTAAATCTGTACTTAAGTCTGCCCCATCTAGAGTGTCACCTACTTGCATGCCATCTTGAAAAAGCTTCCAATGGTAATCAAAACCATCAGTGTCAGCTGAGGGCACGTAGGCTGTTAATTTTTTATTCTTCACCATCGCAGCAATGCTGGCTCTTTGTGTTCTAGGTTTTGGAGGCTGCTTATAGGTTATGCTTTGTGCAGGCAAGAAACTTGTTAAAAGCGAAAGCTTTAGAGCTGCGCTAAAAGTTTTTTTAAAAACCTTCTTAAAGTCCATTTTGATCACTCCTTCTTCAGACCAGCGAAGCATTATTTGGTTAATAAAAAGATAAGATTAGGTATAGCTTAATTATTTCCTAAGTATTTCTTATCTTGAAAATCCTAAGAACCATTGCCTTCTGGGCTTTTTTAGGTAAATTATATGGGTGGGTTTGCTTAGTCAAAATTAGGTGAATAAATCTAATAAGCATTAAATAAAATGAAGCTTAGAAATTTAAAAATTATCACCGGTATTTTACTGCTGCTAGCAGCTCAATTCTGTTGCTTGGAAATTTTAGCTACAGATGAGCCTGATAAAGTTCGAGTAAATAAAGATTATATCGATATTAATAAAAAGAAAACATATGCTTTTGCTGTTAAAGATGACACAAGAACCCATGACTTAATGTTTAAAGCAAATGGCAACGAACTTATTCTTATAAAATTTACAGCAAAAGAAGAGCCTTTAAATAGTTTAGCTGGGTGTTTAATTAGTGATGAAGAAGTTACTTTACATCAATCTCCAACTATTAAAACCATTAATTTTGAATTTGAAAGTCCTGGAGGTACACCAGTTTCAATTCTTAATTTAGAGAAAAAACAAATAGGCGAAGTTATGTGTGGGGTTTTGGGTAAGCCATTAAAAAATGGAATAATTTTCTTTGAACCAACAGGTTTAAAAGGTAATTATAGACTGGCTATTCACACCCCAGCTAAAAACAGAGCTAACTTCACGGTTTCACTAGGACCTAGACCTCCAGAGAACATTGCAGATAATAGTTCGGTGTCTAAAGATTATAAAAAAGCAACTGCTTCATTGATACCTCCTCACATTGCGATGGCTGTAAATAAAGGGAAAGCAGAGAAGGCTTCTGAAGTTATTGCACCGGTGGTTGATGTGGTAAAAACAAAAGCTGAAGACCTTTCTTTTGAGCAAGCTGCAAAAGAAGCAATTGATAATATTCAAACTCTTGCAGTACCGCAAGTTGCAATTACTAGAATCGAGGCTATAGATTCATCTGTTGTTAAATTAGAATGGCTCGGAAACGATGCAAAAGGATCTGGAAATTTTTATTCAATAGTTTTAAGTGAAGATGGTAAAAAGTATTATTTAAGAGATGATTTCTTTGCAATTCAAGAGCATAGTGCTTTGATTAAAAACGTTCCACCGGAAGTTAATTTTGTGCAGGTTATTGCTAGTAACAGTAGCGGCATTAGTAGAAGTAAAGCTGTGGATATAAGAAGACTTAGATCTAATAAATAAATTTTTAATTGAAAAATGGTCGTATGTGTAAAATTATGAACCACAGGCTGGCACGGCTCAAAGAATGGTT
>CAYGPN010000005.1:0-146202 GCA_964352085.1 uncultured Gammaproteobacteria bacterium
CAGAACGTCGTGAGACAGTTCGGTCCATATCCGGCATGTCCGTAAGAAATTTGAGAGGAGTCTTCCCTAGTACGAGAGGACCGGGAAGGAGGAACCTCTAGTGTATCTGTTATCGCGCCAGCGGTAAACGCAGAGTAGCTATGTTCCGAGAGGATAAGTGCTGAAAGCATCTAAGTACGAAGCCCACCTCAAGATTAGATTTCTCATCGTAAGATTAAGTCCCGTTGAAGAACACAACGTTGATAGGTTACCAGTGTAAGTCAAGCAATTGATTCAGCTAAGTAATACTAATAGGACGAGGGCTTTTTTTTCAATTACTTTCAATTTTTTAGGAAAGGAAAAGAAGACCGAAATTTATCTCTAAATAAAATATGCAGTTTTCAGTATTCAAATTTTTCAGAAAAGAGGAGCCTTAGTTGGCTCCTTTTTTTTTGCTTAATTACAAAGCTCTTTAAGATACTTAGTTATAAATAAATATTGTCACTAGGTAGATTCATTCATTTTAAGCAAAACTAAAGCTAGAAAGGGTTAGATAGCTTGACAAAGAAAAATCAATTTGTTAATATGAGTTCATCCAGGGGGAAATAAGATGTCAGCAATACCAAGAAAACCAGGCGGGAAGCCAGAAGACAGTAACACTAAAGCAGTGCCACTTAAAGATTTTCCAGCCTTTATTAAAAATAAGGGGTCTGAATCATTATTAGGTCCCCAAGAAGCTGAAGAAACTCCTCAGAAGCCAGAAGACTATCTTGCTCTAGATCTTAGAGGACTAGAAGGCAAGCAGTCTGAAAGAATTGCTAGAGAGCTTGCAGCTATAAGAGATACAGATACTAGAGGGAATGGAATATCTGATCTAAAGAACTCAAAAAATAAAACCTTAGCTGATCAAGAAGCGCAACTTTCTAAAGACGATGCTGAAATCTTAAGAATTATAAGAGAAGCAAAAGACGGAATAAAAACCATAAAAGGTACAGACGGTGCTTGGTCAATGGAAAAAATTGATTGGACTAAAAGCTATAAGCTTCCAGCTGATAAAAAATCTCTAATACTAGATGGCGTTTTAAGCTCAATTAGTATCTGGGTTGACCAAATTCAAGCTGTTAAAGATGCTGTATCAAATATTAAAGATAAAAAAGAGAGCTTGAAAATTGCTTCTAATACAGTCCTTGAAGAAGTTACTAGATCAAAGAAAAACGCAGGGGGTCTTCCTAGCTCAATTATGGTACGTGAATTTAAAAAGATGTTTGGCAAAGAAGTCTATGATTACCTGAACTCCAATACTAATGAAAAGATAGCCGCTGAAATAGCTGAAGAAATTCTCAAAAGAATAGACACTGACTAAGTAGAAAAATTAAGAAAGAAAAGAGCTTAAAGACTTTGTAAAGAAGCTTTTAGCCCCGTTGGTTAAGCCTCAAAGATCAGCTATGATCAGGCCTGTCGCTTATATTGAGGGGTAAAACAAATTGGTAGTTATAGCTGGTGGATTAGATGATAGCAACAGTGCTCAAAGAAGAAAGGAGCCAGAGAGTCTAAGTGGAGCAACACGTAAAGTAGTACGAAAAAACAAAGGCGCCTCACAAAGAAAGAGGTCTAATTCGGAAAGAACTAACACTGAAGTAGTTTACCGAGATCTAAGCTTTATTCCAGGTAGAGATGGAAGAATAGATCCTAATTCTATTTCTACTAACTTTAGTCGCGCAGACTTAATTTCTAAAGACAACGAGCATGAAGTTACTAATGTAACCATTAATCTATTTGCCTCACTCTTTCCAGAAACTTTTAATAAAAGCACTGACTTAAGTCCTGTTGAAGCAGCAACAAGATTTTACAACACAGTAAAAATTGCAACTGGCTACACAAAAGCTGAAATTCTTCCTTTTGAGGAAATTAAAAAGCTAAAAGATTTTATCAATAAAAAAGCTGAAGCTCTAAAAAAAAGAGGGGCGCAGCGAGCAGATAGTGATGTTGTAAAAAAAGAGTTTTTGATTTTTTCTGACTATGACAAAGTCATGGAGCATATTAAAAGCTCATTAATAAAAGCAAACAGTACTCCACAAGCGCTTTTATTTGCATCTCAGTTACTCAGTGAAGATAGTATTCTAGAAGCATTTGATGAAAGTAGTCAAAATTTGCGTCAAAGAAACAAAATACTTAGCTCTTTAGAAGCGCTCAAAAAGACTAAAGATGATAAAGCTGAGCTTTACCATGCAGCAAAAAATCTAGCTAAAGCACACCAAGAGCTAGAAAAGAAAAAGAATTGGCTTAGAGAAATTGAAATCAATTCCAAGACTTCACTTAATGTAAATAAAGATGTTTTAGAAGAAATTAAAACAAGAGTCAAAAGCTCAGAAAAACAATACAACAGATTAAAAGAAGTTATTAAGAAAAACATTGAATTTTTTAATATGGGTTACGAAGGTCCTATATACCCAGGAGCAGAATCTGCAAAGATTTATAATGGTGCAACTGACGTGATTCCAAGAGATTCGATAGAAACTGATAATGCTTTAGGTTTAGCTGAAACATCAAAAGTAACTAAATTCAGCTCTGTTTTTTCTCTACTCGACGCGCATTCAGAAAAAGTAAATAGACTAGACTTGCAAGTAGAAACAGCTAAACTAAGCGATTCTGCAGCTGAAGGCTACATAAGTTTAATGGTGAACCAATCAGAAAATCATGATCAATATTGGCGGGATTTAAAAACAGCGCTTTTAAGCATTCCAGAAAAAAATCTAAATGAAGCTATAAGTGATTTTTGGCTAAAAGGAAGCTTTAAAGAACTAAAAGAAAAATTACAAGAAGAAAATTTAAACCCAAGCATAAGAAAACAATTATCCTTAATAGAAATTATTAAGCCTTTAAAAGAACTTATGAATTCAGCTCCTCCTGACATTCGAAAAAAAGCAGATTTTAATCCAGAGAATGGATCTATTAAGCCTTTAATTGAGAAACTTGAAGCTATCACCCAAAAATCCTATAGAGAATCTGGCTTTAGCTCTGATCCTATGGGTACCAAAGCTTTTAAAGCAGCCTTTTTAGGTGCTGAACAATTTAGCAACAATGACCCTTCACAGGTTGCTAAAGCTCAACTTGAAATTAAAAGAGCTGAAAGAGAAGATGAAGAGATAGCAAAAAAAAGAGTTCAAGTTTACAAAAATAGGCTTTTAAAACAAGGTTTGGAAGAAAGAGTTCAAGAATTAAAGGAAAAAAGGAAAACCCCAGATTCTTTAGCTGCACTTAAAAATCTTTATATATCAGAAGAAGGAATTAGACGAAATGAAGGAGCTGCCGTATCACCAGCAGCTCTTAGGTCTGCTATGAAGGATCTTGGTCAAAGCTTAAAAGAGACTTCTAAAAGTGATGTGAAAGCTATCCACATTGAAAGAAGAATTAGAACTTTGAAGAACATTGAAGAGCAATCTGCTCATTTAATGCCAATCATGTTTCACTCAAACCCAAATGGATGGTTAGAAAAGTTTTACAGTTATTCTGAAAACAAGAGAGCGCTTGCTAGCCCAGAACAATTAGAGATTATTTCTAAAGAACTCGAGCTCAGAGAGCCAGAGAAATTAAAAGAGCTCGAAAAAAGACTTTTAAAAGTGATTCGAAAAATTAAGTTGGAAGAAGAGAGAGTTAGCTTTTTAATTAGCAAGTACTTAAGTAAAGAAGAAATACTTCAAAAGCTTAAAGAAGACCCTAACTTCCTTGGTGAGGCTCAAGAAGAAAAAGAGCGAGTCTTCGATATTGCTATAGGAAGAGCAAAAAGCACTGACAGGCAGGTATTTTTAATCGATTTAAAAAGTGGTGTTCAATCTTCCAGTTCGATCATCGAAAGAATTCAAGAAAGGCAGACGCGAAGATTTGATGCAGCAAAACTAGAAACTAAAAAGGCTCAAGCTAAAAAAGCTGCTGATACACCAAGACCTGAAACAAAAGAACTTGATAAAAAAGCTAAAGAAAGACCGATAGCTGAAACTAAAAAACCTGAACCAATAGAAAGTAGTAAAGGCATAGAGCAAAGAATTGACAATCAAATTAAACAGCTTATAGCTCGGAGCATAGAAATTGGTGGTCGTACTAACAGTAAAGGATTAGGAAGAGGCTTAAACAATGATGGAACTTCATCACTCAAGAAAGATCAGTATAGAAAAGCATTAGAAGCTCTTAGCCCAGAAGCTTTAATAACTTTATACCTTGAAACCAGTATGAAAGCTAAACTGCTAGCTCCTATACTAAAAAGAGATAACCATTCTATTCATTCATTTGCTAAATTCCCGCGCCTAGCAAAGTTTAATGCTGGCTATAAAGCTACGGGTGTCTCAAAGAGATATACAGCTCATGCTGATTTCCTTGCAGAGCTTATAAGTGCAAATAAAACTGCTCTAAAAGCTAAAAGCACTGTAGATTCTCTTATAAATATACTTAAAGACTATTATATGAATCATAGTGATTTCGATTTACACAAGAAAGAGATACAAGATGAAGTTCAAGCTAGTGATGGAAAGACTTTAGAGGTTCTTGATTACGCAATTACTTTCTTTAATGAACTTATTTCCAAAAGAGAAGAAGAAATCACCCAAAATTTATTAGCTAATAATAGAAGAAGCTATGAGGAGATTAAAACTTACACTTCAACTGGATCTGGCAAAGAAGAAGCGCGTAAACACAAAGCTCTTTTAGAAGAAATGAGAAATAGGGAACTTAGTCCTTTATTTTTAGCCTTATCTCAGCAATTTGCTAGTTTAATAAAATCAAGCATTTCAGATCGTATTTAATTAGGTCAAATTGATTAAAGTCATGTTAAATTGAAGCTATGGCTGACCAAGATTTTCTATTAATCGGTTTGGGTGTTACAGGATTTGTGATACTAATGAATCTTTTTATTTTTATGGTCATTCCTATGCTTCCTTCTTTAGTTAAGAAGTTTAAAGCTAAGAAAGCGTCTTAAGTTATAATGGTCTTTGTAATGAAGATCGCAGTAATAGTAACTCAAACCCCCGACACCGCAACAAAAATCAAAGTTGCATCAGACGGTAAATCTATAGATGAAACAGATATCACTTGGATTATTAATCCTTACGCTGAATTTGCTATAGAAAAAGCTATGTTACTTAAAGAAGCTAACGATAGCATTGAAGAGATAGTGCTGGTTGCAATGGGACCTGAACGCGCGACTGAAGCCTTAAGACAAGGTCTTGCGATGGGCGCTGATCGTGCAATTTTAATTAAGTCTGATGCTATTAACACTCAAGTTTTGGCTGAAGAAATTAAGAAACTAGGTGCTGAATTAATTTTAGGTGGAAAGAAAACCATAGATACAGAGTCTAGCTGGACTGAGGCTGGAGTAGCAGCTCTACTTGATATGCCACTTTTAGCGCATGCAAATAAGCTTGAGATGGCTGATGGGAAGATCACAGCGACTCGTGAGCTTGGTGGTGATAAAGAGGTTTTTGAAGTCACCTTACCAGCTTTAATAACTTGCGATAAAGGTGGTGACGAACCGCGCTACGCATCAATCATGGGTATTATGAAAGCTAAGAAAAAGCAGCTTGATGAAGTAGATCATGCTGGCGAAGAGAATATAGGTATTGAGATTATTGAAGCTCACTTACCTTCTCCAAGACAAGCAGTGAAACTTTTTGATGGTGGTCCTGGTGAGTCAGCTAAAGCGCTTCTTGAAGCTCTTCGCAACGATGCAAAAGTTATTTAATGTCATTTCTAAAAAATATTTTTAAGAAGATAGCTGGAAACAGTGAAGAGGCTTTGCAAGATATAAATGCGTCATTGCAAGGTGAAGCCAAAGCAATCTCTGGATCACTTCGCTCCGCTCGTGATGACGGAGCGAGCTGTAAAAATGAAGCAAGCTATAAAAATCTTGACACGTCTAAGTTTCCTAAAGAGCCTATCAACAATATATTTTTAGAGAATCTAGAAGAAGAGCTTATCAGGTCTGATTTGGGAGTTGAGCTAGCTTTAGATTTTGTTGAGTCTATAAAAACTAAAAAAGCAGTGATGCAATCTGAAATCCCTGCTTTATTAAAAGACTTTTTACTTAATGCTTTTAATTTAAATCTGGGTGGGAATCTTTCTAATGAACTTTTTGCACTCAAGTTTAATGAAAAAGGTCCTAGTATATTTTTAATAGTTGGTGTAAATGGCGTTGGCAAAACTACCAGTATTGGCAAACTAGCTCACAGACTCAAAAAGCAAGGCAAGAAAGTTTTAATAGCAGCCGGTGATACTTTTAGAGCAGCAGCCGAAGATCAGCTTAAGGTTTGGGCAAATAGATCAGGTGCTGACTATATCCAACTCGAAGAAAACGCAAAATCTAGTGCTGTAGTTTTTAAAGCAATTGAAAAAATTAAAGAAGAGAAGCATGATGTACTCATAATAGATACTGCTGGCAGATTGCAAAACAAGAAAAATCTTATGGAAGAGCTTTCTAAAATCAAAGGCGTGATTGATAAAAATGCTGAGGGTTGTCTAACAGAGACTATGCTAGTACTTGATGCTACTACTGGTCAAAACGCTCTTTCTCAAGCTAAAAATTTTAGTGAAGCTTGCAGGCTTAGTTCAATCATAGTTACAAAATTTGATGGGACAGCTAGAGCTGGTATGGTTTTTTCTATTGCTCACAACTTAAAGCTTCCAGTCAAGTTAGTTGGTGTGGGTGAGGGACTAGAGGACCTTAAAGACTTTAACCCTGATGAGTTTATAGCTAAGTACCTATAGTAAATTGGTCATTGCGAGCCCGAAGGGCGAAGCAATCTATGGATCACCACGTCGCCTTGGACTCCTCGTGATGACGGGTCATTAATTAGAAACAGTAGCTATATTCATTTTTTTAATGCCAAGCCCTGCAGCAGCGTCTAAAACACCAACCACAAACTTCTGCTTCGTTTCAGCATCTGCAATTACATTAACTGGCGCTTCTTTATAAGCTTCGTCTTCTAAAATTTCAGTGATTCTAGTAGCTACAGCATCAGCCACTTCTTCAGGTTTAAACGGTTCTTCTTGAAGTTTTTTGCCATTTATAGCAATCACTCCACTAGGCGCCACTTCTACATTAATCACCTTGCCAGCTTTAGATTGGGTTTTACCATGCTGCGCTTTTGGAGGATCTAATTTTAGAGCGCTTTGTGTAATCATTGGCGCTATTACAATCATGATTAAAAAGAGAATCAAAAACACATCTGTTAAAGGTGTGATATTGATATCTGAAAAATCGCTTCTTCCTAGTCCCCCGCCTGATCCCATTGCCATAACTAAATTCTCCTAAAAACTTCTCTTTCCTAATTAACTTAAAAACCCTGGGTATGGTGGTGGGTCTTTTTGCTCTGATTGATATTGCTGCGCGCCCATATTTGGATCCATAGGATTATTAAACTCTGGAGCCATTTGTTGAGGTTGACCGCCAAAGCCTTGTGTAGCCTCTTCTGGAACATGCATTTTATTCAACGCTTGCTCACGGTTAACAGTACTAAATTCAGAGCCTGTAAAACTCATAAATAAAAGTTTCAGCAAAATAAAATCATCCTCAAAACGCTTAACGGTGTTATTAAAAATGTTATTGAAAATAACAGCGATGATCGCAATTGCTAGACCATAACCAGTAGCAATTAGTGCATTTGAAATTTCACCAATCATTGTCATAGACGCGCCTTCAGCCCCAGTACTCATTTTAAATAGTGCTTTAATAACACCAGATACTGTACCGAATAAACCTAAGAAAGGAGCGATTGCACCAACTGTTGCAAGTATTGGCAGATACTTTTCCAGTTTTCTAGTAACGATTGTAATTGTTACATCATAAGCTTTAGCAAAGTCTTCTTTTTGCACGGCAAGCAAGCGAACACCTTCTTCAGCCACTTCACCAACAACACTACCAAGCTGACTACAAAGCATCTGAGCGCCTTCTAAATCACCTTTCTCTAATTGGTGTTGAAGTCGTTGTACAAATGATGAAATATCGCGGCTATTCTTTTTATAGAAATATGCTCTCTCGAAAATCGCACCAAGAACCAAGAACGAACAAATCGTAATTGGAATTGACGAAATCAAGTCGTTATAAAAATAGTGCCAAAAAGACTCTAAGAGGTTAAAATCGAAACCTGCCTCCTGACCTGGAACCAGACCAGCCGCTTCTGCGAGTCCTAGTCCTTCATTGCCATATTCTAATGCTTGATCTGCCATTGATTCTCCTTTCTAGACATTAACATAAATGCCGTTATTCTCCTAAAACCTACTCTTTTGAAACACATTGTAATCAAAAGTAAACTCGATATCTATTTCTGGTGCCGCACCTGGCGGAAGTGGTTTAAATGGCGCAGCTCTTCTTACAGCAGAAATTGCTGCATTGTCTGCTGACTGCACTCCACTAGCTACTCTCAATTGAACATCCACTAAATTTCCATTTCTTGCAACTGTAAAAACTACAACTATTCTATTAGACTCAGTACCTTTCGGTGGATTCCAAGCAAGTTTAATTTTACGCTGCAAAGATGACATGTAAGGTCCGTAATTTGCATCTGCTCTTGCGGCTACACTCGGTGCTTGATCTGGAAAATTATTTGGTCCAGGATTACCCACTGCGCCATAAGCCCCTCCTTGACCAGGATTGCCACTACTTGGACTACGAGGAATGCTAGCAAGCCTAGCAACTAAACTTGAGTTTCTAGAATCTGAATCAGACTGCGAGCTTCCAATATCTGCTTTAGGCGCTGGCGCGGATTTGCTTTCAGAACCTGGTGAACTTTTATAAATTGAAGGCGCTGGTATATATCTTTGTGGCTTAGTGTTTGGCTCAGGTGGTCTTGATGCTTGTGTTGGTTTTGGAGTTGGTACAGCTTTAGAAATTGGTTTAAAAACAGGCTTTGTTGGTTCTTTCGGGACCGCTTGAGGTGCAGGTGCAGGCGCCTTTTTAGGAACTGGTTTTGGTGCAGCTTTTGCTTGAGTTGCTCCTCGCCCAGGTCTACCAGGTGGCGTAACGACAGGAGCGATTTTTCTTTTTGGATCGTGCTTTCCGCTATCTATAGATTGCTTTGCTGCTTTTCTTTTAGTGTCTTTTGGTGGTGCTTTTTTAGAAACTCTTTGAGTAGGGATATATTCTATTTGTGAGATTTGCACCTGCGGTTTTTTAGGTTGAACAAATAGAAAACCAGTGACTAAAATTATTAGCAAAAGGAACATGTGAATTGAAAACGAGATAGCTCCTGCTTCATAAAAATTCTCTTTTTTATAAGAAGGTATATCAGAAACTTCGTCTTTTTCTAGTCTCTGAGCTGTTTTGATAGCATCAAAAACAGAGACCCCCATGTAGACTAAATAAACTAAAAGTATAGTTATTGTAAATGGGTTTGGAAATCTAAGCTGCTCAATAAACTTAAAGGTCTTAGGCGAAACTGTAATATCAAAAAAAGGTAAATTTTCTAAAGCACCAACAAAAGAGAGAAGCGCTTCAGTATTTATACTCGCTATTAAAATTAAAAAACCAATTACAACGCCACTAGTGATTGTTGCTATGAAAAGTAGATAAGCTTTTAAGTCGTCTTGGTTATACGCCTGCCCTAAGCCAGGAAAAACACCACTCAAGATTCCAGCACGCATTGGCGCGCGTGGAAGCTCCACATCATAATCTAAAGGCTTAGAATCATCCGTGATATTGCTTATTAGTTTTGGCAGTGATGATCTCATCTATTATCTAGAGCTGGATCTAGCTTTACATTTGTAAAGTCCGGATCTTTTCCATTATATTCTACTTCTCTTCATTTGTATTAATAGCGATATATAGGGAAAGCCCTATATATTTTTAGACGTATAAACGCCGCTTTTGTTTATTAAATTAATTTGACTTGCATTTTTATGTTATGACACCGATGATATAATCTTCAATGATGTCAAAGAAAATCGAAATCTATACATGGGACACATGTCCTTTTTGTCAAAAAGCTCTTGCTTTACTGAACTCTAAAGGAGTTAATTTTGAGCAACACAAAATCGATGGTGATGAAGAGACGCGCAAAAATATCTCAGAAAGATCTGGCAGAACTTCAGTACCGCAATTATTTGTCGACAAGGTCTTTATCGGTGGCTGTGATGAAATTCATGCACTTGACGATGCTGGAACTTTAGATGCAATTTTAGGCTTATAAAGTCACGCCAGCTAAAGGATAGCTCTTGTCAAAAGTCTCAGATAACTCTTTATTAAAATGATTGATTGACTGTGAATAAATCTCTCTAGATTTGTTTTCTATAGATGAAATCTCACTAGCATTAAAAGCTTCACGAACATCATCAAACCTAGAACATTTGCTAAGAGGCTCAAAACTAGTCTCAAGCAAATCTTTTGCTCTATTAGGCTTATGGTCCTTTTGCATTATAAAATTGCTAAAAGCTTTAGTAACAAAATAGTTAGCGATTTCTTCAGCTAATTTATCAACTACCTCAGCTTTTTCTTTTTTATGATTAATAACTCTAAGGCACTCAAGCTCAACACAAGTTGATGCATGCCCCTGCCTTTCTTTGAGCACTTTACTTACAAAGGATTCTCTAGGAATTCTACCTGTTTCATCTTTGCTATTATCTGCAAAAGGTACTTTTGTACCCATATCGAAATCTGGGTTTAGGATTCTAAAAACCTCGTTGTAACTGTCTAATAATTTCTCTTCTCTTAATGCCATAAATAATCCCCGTTTTTACCGTTAAGTAATTTTTATGCCCAAAAAGAGGCTCAGAATACCTTAAATCTTAGAGTCTTAGCTTTTTTTGAATTATTCAAGCAATCCGTGATACACTGGGCTTTGGTTTAAAGAACATGAGCGAAATTGTTGATAAAAACATTCTGGATACAAGATCCAAGAAATCCAGACTAAAGCGTAAAGAAGAGCGTGAGCGCAAGAAGCTTTCGCCCTATGTCGATCAAGCACTTCTTCAAAGAGCAAAGAAATTTCGTCCACAAAAATCATTAGGTCAGAATTTTTTAGTTGATGGATGGATACTAGATGAAATCACCCAGTTAGTAGATCTGGATCCTAAAAAAGATGTGGTGATAGAAATTGGACCCGGTCTAGGCTTTCTTACTGAAAGACTCTTGCCGCATTGTAAACATTTATTTGCTGTGGATATTGATGCAAGCACTCAAAGGTCTATGGATATTCTTGGAGCGAATAATAAAAACTTCAGTTTCCTAAGACAAGATTTTTTACGCACACAATTAAAAGATTTAAAAAAACAGCTTCTAGAACTGTATCCAGGCGAGTTTAAAGATGATTTTAAATTTAAAATCGTAGCAAATATCCCATACCAAATTTCAAGCCATATTCTCGTGCATCTTTTTGGTGAGATTGGAAAAGCTTCTGAGAATAAAGAGCTTGTAGATGATGTTTATATTCTTGTGCAAAAAGAGTTTGCTCAAAGGCTTTGCGCAGAACCTGGGATTAAGGCTTATGGCTCTATGACACTTTTGATGAAATATTGGGCAGAGACCGAATTTCTTTTTGAAGTTGAGCCAAATAGTTTTTATCCAGCACCTCGAGTTGATTCAGCATATATAAGAATCACACCAAGGGAAAAACCATATATAGAAATGGAAAAACCAAAAAGACTTAAAAGATTTATTCATGCTGTTTTCTTGCAACGCCGCAAGAAACTGGCAAATTCTCTAATATCAGCTGGCTACAATAAAGAAAAAGTCAGAGAGCTAGATCTTGGTAATCTTCGTGGTGAAACCATGACGATGGAAGATATGCGTGAGCTGCTTGAGAAACTTGATCCTATTAATTAAAACTGAAAATAGATAAACTCTTCAACATTGTAATTAGCAAAAACAAGAATGACTACTATAGCTGCACTATAAACACTCCACCTTATTAGAGTAGGTTTTTTATCTAGCAAATCAGAAAGCTTAAACCCTTCTTGAAAAAGCTCTATTAAAATTAAAGTGCCAAGAGAAGCGAAAGCAAGGCTTAGAGAATATTTATTTTGCAAACCAGCCCAATCCATAGCAGGCTCAAAAAGATTTCGAACTAAAATAAAAGCATCATCAATAGAGTTTGCTCTAAAAAATATCCAAGCAAAGCAAACCAAATTAAAAGTCACAAATATTTTAATGAATTTTAAAAGTAAAGGCAACTTGTCTAAAGATAGCTTTTTATAAATCACTTCACGAAAAGATTTAGTAAACGATCCAAGCAAATAATAGAGTGAATGAAGCAAACCCCACAAGACAAAGCCCCAACTAGCGCCGTGCCACAAACCACTCAGCAGGAAAGTTGCAAGTATATTGAAAGCCCATCTTGATTTAGCTACCTTGCTTCCTCCCAAAGGGATATAAACATAATCTCTAAACCATGTAGATAATGACATGTGCCATCTTGACCAAAATTCAGTGATTGATTTAGAAAAATACGGTCTTCTAAAATTGAGCATCAAATCTATGCCAAGCACCCTAGCTGCACCTATTGCAATATCTGAGTATCCAGAGAAGTCACAATAAATCTGAAAAGCAAAGAAGTAAGTAGCAAGCACAATAATCAAACCATTATAGTGACTTGGGTGATTGTAAACCTCATTAACTAAAACAGCTAGATAATCAGCAATCACCATTTTCTTAAAAAAACCAAAGAGCATTAACTTTAAACCACTTGTAATCCTTACGTAATCTGGATTATGCTTTTCAAAAAATTGTGGCAAAAGCTTAACTGATCTTTCAATTGGACCAGCTACCAATTGTGGAAAAAACGATACATAAAGAGCAAAGATGCCAAGGTGCCTCTCTGCTTTTTTCTCCCCCTTATAAACATCAATACTGTAGCTAAGTGTTTGAAAGGTATAAAAGGAGATGCCTACTGGCAATAAAAAATTCAAATGAGGCGCATCAGCAAATATATTCAGGTAACTGTAAAGTGATGCAAAAGAGTCACTAAAAAAATTGAAGTATTTAAAAGCAAATAAAATACCTAAATTTGAGCACAAACTGACAATAAGAAATTTCTTTTTATCTTTCTTGTTTTGCTGCTCTTCCATTTTAATTGCACAAAAATAGTCTATTAAAGTGGAGATGATGATCAGGATTATATATTCTGCTTTCCAGCACATATAGAAGTAATAACTAGCAGCAAGCAATAAAAGCCATCTAAATCTGTGCGGCAGGCTAAAATAAATGGTGGAGACCAGCAAAAAAAATATAAGAAACTCTGCTGTATTGAATAGCACATGAAATATTTTACTAGAGCGCCGCTTTTTATCCTGTTTTTCTTAGTTTTTAGCTATGCAGCTAGCTTATTCTACACAAATTTTGTCATGTCCAAAAGTATTTTGTATCGCAGCGAAACTCAATATGAGAGCTACGAAGGAAATATTGATACTTTAATACTTGGTGATTCACATGCTCAAAAAGCAGTTGATACAGAAATAATAAAAGACTCGTTTAATTATGCAACTAGTGGTGAGATCTTTTTTCAAAGTTATTACAAGTTCAAATCCATTATTGATAGTGAACGTCATCAAATAAAAAATCTAATTTTACCTTTAGATCTCCATAACTTCACTTCAGCAAGAGCAGAAGAGCAAGAGAACTTATACTATTGGAAAAAATTTATTGATATAAAAGAACTTGCTGAAATTAAAAATAATAAAAGCCAAGTCTTTTACGACTATTTTATTAAAGCCAACTTTTTTTCTTATCTTGGAGAACTTCGAGAAATCATCCAATCATATAAAAAATTCAAAAGTAAGCTTATTAATGGTTTTAGACCAGTCGGCACCGGTGTTAAAAGACATAAAAGTACTAAAAAACTTAGAGAAAGGATGGAAGCTCATTTCCCCAAAGAAGTAAAATTTGTTGATGAATTTAACAAAACTTATTTTAAAAAGATCATAATCCTAGCTAAAGAAAAAAATATAAAAGTCTTTTTAGTTAAATATCCACTTACCAGAGATTATTTAAATGCTAGTTACAAACGAGCACCTGTAGATAGTATTGATCATGAGTTAAGTGATTTCATTAATAGTTTTAATTATGATCAAATAAATATCTTAGACCTTAGAGAAAAATATGCAGAAAATAAAAACCTCTTTTACAACTACGATCATTTAAATGAACTTGGTGCGAGAAAACTTAGCAAAATTCTTGCTAAAGAGCTAAATTCTATAAGGTAGCTAGCTCGCGAAGAAAAATAATGTTTTTTAGGTGAATACCCCCACTATTCTGGGCATAAATTGAATATCCCCCATATGGGGGATGAAAATAGCCTTAAAAAGCGATAAATTGAGGGGTCTCGGGTATTGACGTTAAGAGAGTGTTAAATGCTATTATAATATACGTAATACACGGAACTAAAAGGTCTCAAAATGATACTATACTGTATACCTTTTTCCACAGCTCATAATTTTTTGTAAAAAATCGCCAAAGGGCATCGTTGTAAAGATGAGACTGAAGAAAAAACCTAAAAAGGCCGAGTAAAGCCCACAAAGGAGAATCTAAGTAAATGGCGAAAAGAGGAAGAAAAAGAGCAGGACAAGCTGAGCAAGAAGAGAAAGTCTTCGAGAGTCAGACCGAAGAAAGTTTTGATGATGAGCTAGATCTATCGTTTGATAGTGCTGATACACCAAATGCAAGCACAGATGTGCTTTCATCTGTAATCATTGAGAGCAGAAAGAAAGATAGAACTGAGGATGAAGAAGCAACGGTTCAAGACACTTCACCATTATCTGATGACTCAGTTAAAATGTATTTGCGTGAGATTGGACGAGTGCCGCTTCTTAATGCAAAGCAGGAAATTGAGCTTGCACGTGCAATTCAAAAAGGCGAGATCAAAGCTAAGCGTAAGCTAGTTAGACACAACCTTAGACTTGTAGTTTCTATCGCGAAAAAATATATCAACAGAGGATTACCATTCCTTGATCTAATTCAAGAAGGTAACCTTGGTTTAATCAGAGCAGCAGAGAAATTTGATCCAGAGCGTGGTTATAAATTCTCTACATATGCAACATGGTGGATCAGACAGGGTATCACTAGATCACTTTCAGATAAATCTAGAACTATCCGTGTTCCAGTTCACATGGTTGAAACCATTAACAAATTCAAAAAGATCGCGCGTAAGCTTGGTCAAGAATTAAACCGTAGACCAACTGAGCATGAGCTAGCTTCTGTAATGGAAGTTACTACTCAAAAGATCAAAGAGATTGTTGCTGCGATGCGCACACCAGTTTCTTTAGAAGCGCCTATCAATAAAGAAGAAGATGGTAAGCTTGAGGATTTCATTGCAGATCCTTACACTAGCCGCCGTCCTGAGATGAGTGCTACTGATCAATTGTTAGCTGACGATATTCTTAAAGTTCTTGATACTTTAACTCCAAAAGAACAAGCTGTAATTCAGCTTAGATTTGGATTAGATTCAGGACAGGAGCGCACACTAGAAGAAGTAGGTAGACTACTTGGAATTACTCGTGAGCGTGTTCGTCAACTTGAGTTCAGAGCTCTTAAGAAATTAAGACACCCTGAGCGTGCTGTGAAGCTTAAAGACTATCTAGAAGTTGATCACGCAATCTAAAGTCATTGCGAGCGAAGCGTGGCAATCCAAAGCAATTCATTTTAAAAGCCTCCCCAAAAAGGGAGGCTTTTTTTGTGTCATTGCGAGCCCAAAGTGCGAAGCAAACAAAAAAAAAGAGCCACTTGGGCTCTCTTTCTAAAATGGCTAAACTTATTTCTTCTTGCCGAATTTCTTTTTAAATTTGTCGATTCTACCTTCAGTATCAACTACTTTGTTTGTACCAGCGTAGAATGGATGGCAGCTAGAGCAAATTTCAACGTGCATTTTCTCAGCAGTTGTACCTAACTCAAATTCAGCGCCACAAACGCATGTTACTGTGATTACTTGGTATTTTGGATGTAGTGCTTCTTTCATGATTTCCTCTTAGATGGATTTTGCCACCTGTGCAGAATAAATATCTTATCATGTATCAAAAACCAATTGGTAACGCAGATTATTAAGAAAAAATTTGCCTATTTAGACCTAAAAGGACTGATTCTAATTAATAACGCCCCAAAGATTAGATACGCCACGAGGTTCCGTATTTACCTTTTGCTCGGCGCGCCTTAGCTCTTTAGTTAACTCATTATTCTCAACTTGAGTTTCTTTAAGTCTTTTAGCTACATATCTGCCAATCTCTTTAAGTTCAAAGTTCTCTTTTTCGATATAGCTATAAAGTTCTAGCTGGTCATTAAGCTGACGGTTTAGAGACATGATCTCATCGGCTTCATCATAAAGTTTTTTAAGCTCGCGCTCGCGCTCTTTTATTTGCCATTTAAATTTCTGAACTTCAAAGTCTTTTTCTTTTAATTCTGCTTTGAGCAGGGTGATTTCAGAAGCTACAGACTTTTCTGTTTTTTCTTTTTTCTCTACAAAATCTAAAGTCTGGTCAATAGTCACATTCCACAATTGGTCGAAGTCATCTAAGTTTGCCTTTTTTGCGGCAACTTTTTCTGAACTCTCATCAGAGTTCAAATCATATTTTTTCAGAATATCAAAATCTCTTTCCGGCTGGGCCATGTAATCAGCATAAGGCTTTTATATATTTGTGTCAAACCATTAAACGGCCTAAATTAGCTCTAAAGGCTAATGCCTAAAAGCTAGTTTCAAGACTCTTATGCAATGCCATGTTCCTGCAAATGACCCAAATGATGTTTAGAATCATCGGTGGATAAACACATGCTTTCTTGATTGTCAAATCTGTTACGAGCATGAAGTACTTGCTGAACGCCTTTATGGTTTCTTAGATTAATAACCAATGGACCATGAAGGTTCATAGACATTTTTTCTGGGTGTCCTTCTGGCATATGAGCTATGTACATAATCCAAAGCTCATCGTCTTGCTGATAATCAAGATGCTTAATATTCTCAGAAGCAAGCTCAATTTCCATATGAAGCTCCCAATTATCTGGCTCTGTAACCATAAAGCTAATATCCGGGTCGTCTATTGACTGCAAAATTGCAAATTGCTCGTTCTTTTCAACAAGAACAAAGTGTTTTAAGTCAGGCAAACCAATAAGACCATGGTCAAAGTCATAGGTATCTCTTTCCGTATATGAGATATCTCCCATTTCTTTAGTCTCTAATCTATGATTAGTCATAGTTAAGTCCTCCGCGAAATGTGCTTGATAACTGCTAGTCACCAGCAAATAGACTGTCATACAGCCTTATGATCTATGTGCCCAATTATAAAGCGACTGTAAAGACGGATTGATAAAATCCCCCAAATTAACTACTATTTTCTTATGAGCCCTGAAGGTATAGACGATAAAGTAGTTAAGAAAGCTCGCAAAAACGGGCGCCCGCAAGGCTTAGATTCTCAGGATTTACTGAGTGAGATTTTCACAGAAGAAAACCTTGGTGCGGAAAACTTACCTTCAAAAATAGCTGAAGTCCCTCATGAAGTAGCATTTTTTATTAAAGACATTCGCCAGCAAATGAAGACACTTGTTGATAAGCAAAATAAAGAAGTATCTTCTGAGTTTACTGCTTTGATGGATGGTTATGTTTCTAAAGCAAATGAAAGTGAAAGTTTCAAAGTAAAGTTTGAACATCTTGAAGAAACTACAGAGGATTTAAAAGCAGATCTTAAAGAACTTAAAGATGCTAACAAAAGATTAAGCTCAGATCTTGAAGCAGCACGCGAGGCTCTAAGACTCTCAGAGGCTGATTTACAAAACACAAAGAAAGACTCTGAACAATTCAGACTAGAATCTAACGAACAAATATACAACCTAACAGAAGAGAAAAAACTTCTAAAAGAAAAAATTAGAAAAATGCAAGAATCGAAAGATACTATGCAAAGTGAGCTTGAAAATAAAATTGACGAGCTCATTACTGAACAAGAAGAGCTAAGAAAGAATCTTTTAGAATCTGACCATAGATTTAAATCACTTGAGCAAGAATCAACTCTTGATGTTGAGAACTCAAAACGCTCGCAGCGTGATTCAGAAAAATTAATTAAAGAACTTAAAGACCAGCTTGAACTACGCAATAGAGAAGTTGAGTACAAAGATGCTCTTCTTAATCAAATAGTTAAACAAGCTAGTAGTGAAAAACAAATGCTTTCTCAGCAAATGTTTGAAAAGCAAAAACAGGTTAACCAAGCAAAAGCAGCGCCTAAGCCTCCTAGCTCTTCAATTGAAGAGACTGAAGATGAGAAACTAAGTGCTAGCTCTATTTGGGGTGCTTTCCGTAAGTAGTTTATTTTTATAAGCTTTCTTAGAACTAGCTAATTTAAAGCTTAATTCATTAGTAAAAATGAGTAATACTTTATATTTCAGGGTGAATTTACCTATTATTTTGTGGAATATCTAGTTCACAGGTCTGCAAATTAGATCTATTTTAAAGTAAGAGGAATTACAGTAATTTTAAGTTACCCACCAAACGAACACCACACAGATTCAAAAAGTATTTTCTTTTTGGGCTCAGCTACTAGCAGCTGTAAAATTAATGGCAATGAAGTGGAGCTTCATGAAAATGGAAACTTTAGTTCTATTCAGAAATTAAAGTTAGGCGAAAACAAATTTAAAATCGAGATTGATGGCGAGGAAGAAGTCAGACTAATAGTTGGCGAGAAAGCCAAAGTCACAAAGCCAGTAGCTTTTGGGCAACACTATGAATCTTTCCCTCCTGAAAAATCAGACAAAAAAAATATTTTAAGGAGTATTTTGGTTGCCAAAGATCAAATTCGCATCCCGCTCAATGTGGCGCCAATTTATCAATTAGAAAAACACGGCTCACATAAATTAGTTTTAGATCTAGCCGATATAGAAATGGAGCTTGATTGGATCCATTACCAGGACCCAGATTGCCCGATTATCATTGGTGAAGTTATAGAATCCAAATTCCCTATCATCTTCACTGCTCCAATTGAAAGTTATCAAGAGAAGTGGGAAGATGATTGTCTCATTTTAGATATCACTTATAAAAAAATTGATTTTAATGTTTGCATAGATCCTGGACACGGAGGAAAGAGCAACGGTTCGGTTTCGCCTAAAGGTCTTTGTGAAAAAGATGTAAACCTAAGTATTTCTCACAAAATTAAAGCAGAACTCGACAAACTCGGTGTAAATTCAGTGATGACTCGTGACGATGATAGATTTGTTTCTCTTGAAGGTCGAGTGCATTTAGCTCAAGACTATGACTGTGACATTATCCTATCAATTCATCATAATGCCCTTCCAGATGCTCGTGATCCAGAAAAAGAGCGCGGGCTTTCATGCCACTACTATCATGAACAAAGCAAACCTTTTGCAAAATATCTTTTAGATAAATTAGTAGAGTACACTGAGCTTCCTTACTATGGATTATTTAGACAAAATTTACATGTGCTTAGAGAGGCGTCAGACACAAGATCTGTTTTAGTTGAGCTTGGTTATTTAATTCATCCAGAAGAATCAGAGATTATAAGTAATGAAGAGCACCAAAATAACGTAGCAAGAATTATTGCCAAGGCTGTTTACAACTTCTTCGTGAAATCTGGCATGGCGGAAGCGAGCTCTAATGGTAATTCAGCTAAATCTTAAATGGATCACCGCGTCGCCTTCAGGGCTCCTCGTGATGACACGTCATTGCGAGCAAAGCGAAGCAATCCAGAATCACAGAATAAGTATCACGTGATCCCCACCCCTTATTTATAAGGATTTTCAAATAATTAGCAAATATAAGCTTATCTGTACTACAATATACGTCAGGACAAATGTCCTCTTGTGACGATTCATGGTCAAATTTTCAGAAAATTCAAATAACTTTGACGCCTTGATAATTGGCTCCGGAGTAGCTGGTCTTAATCTAGCTCGCAAGCTTTCACAAGCTGGTCAGACTGTCTTTATTGTATCTAAAGAGGCAGTTACAGAAGGTTCTAGTAATTACGCTCAAGGAGGCGTAGCGGTATACACACCGCTTAACCCCGAAGATAATCTGGATAGTCACATTCAAGACACTCTTAGAGCAGGTAAAGGGATTTGCAAGCTTCAAGCTGTAGAGAAAATCCTTAAGCATGGCTGGGCTAAAGTGGAGGAGCTTATAAAACTTGGTGTTAAGTTTGATAAAGATTTTAATATAGAAGGTTCTCATAGTTATAAAAGAGTTATGCATGTAGCTGACGCTACCGGTAGAGCTATCATGAAGCCACTTCTTGATAATGTTTCACGTAATCATAACGTGAGCATTTCTCAAGGCACTGAGTGTTTGAGTTTGATAAAAAATAAAAACAGAGTAGTTGGTGCATTTTTCCAAACTGTATCAGGCGAAGTTTTTGAAATCTATGCAAGTAACGTGATTTTAGCTACCGGTGGGGTGAATTCACTCTTTGAAAGCTCTACTAACCCAAGTATTTGTACTGGTGATGGGATTAGTTTTGCTTATGATGCAGGTGCTGAAATAGAAAATATAGAGTTTATCCAATTCCACCCTACTGTATTTAAAAGAAAATCAGGCAAGAATTTTTTAATCTCTGAGGCTGTTAGAGGAGCTGGTGCGCTTTTAAGAAATTCTAAGAAAGAACTTTTTGCGCAAAAATATCATCCAGACGCTGAACTAGCTACTCGCGATGTTGTTAGTAGAGCAATCATTGAAGAGATGAGAGAAAGTGGCGCTGATCATGTTTACTTAGATTTCAGCAAAATGTCTAAAGAAAATTTAGAAAGTCATTTTCCTAATATAACTAAGACTTGCTTAGAAGAGGGCTATGATATTAGCAAGGATTTACTTCCTGTAAGACCAGCAGCTCATTATACTATTGGCGGGATTAAGACTGACCTAAATGGAAGATCAAACCTTGAAGGCTTATATGCTGTAGGCGAATGTGCTAGCACTGGCTTTCATGGAGCTAACCGCTTAGCGAGCAACTCTCTTCTAGAGTGTATTGTGATGCCAGATTTTATCGCTTTAGATATTCTTGGTGCTAATCAAAAAAATACTTTAGCTAAAGCACTTAACTTAAATGAAGACTTAGATTTAGTCTTAAAAAATACAGAATTTAAAGAAGAGAATTTTGAAATTTGCTCAGATTATAAAGAATCATCTCCTGATGAAGTAAAAAAAATACTTAGCAAATATGCTGGCATAGAAAGAAATGCTGAAGACTTAGAAAAAGCTAAGCAAGAACTAGACAGGCTCCCAAGCTCTAGAGAAAAAACTCTAGCTAGATTGATCGTCGCTGCTGCTGCTGCCCGCAAAGAGAGTCGTGGAGCGCACTTTCGCACCGACTTTAAAGAGCCGCGCGAAGAGCATTTAAGTCCATCAATTTTGAAAATAATTAAAGAAGCTAAAGTGTAATCGTCATTGCGAGCGAAGCAATCTATGGATAACCACGCTTCGCTCGCGATGACAGCTTGAGCTTTCAATGACATAATGACTAGATTTCTAAAACGTAATCAACGGGCTTGTCATGATTAGCATGAGGCAAAGCATCTTGCAGCTGCTCTTTAAAGCAAATGCCTATAGATTTTGTTTTTGAATCTTGCAAAAATCTATCAAAGTAACCGCCACCTCTACCAAGACGGTAACCTTTTTTATCAAAGCTAAGCCCAGGGATGATAGCCAGATCTATCTCATCTTTCTTCACCAAAGGATTTGTGCCAGCAGGTACTTTAATACCGTATTTGCCTTCTTGCAATCCCTCAAAACTTCCTGTTTCAAAAAGCACCATAATCCCCTTTCCAAGTGCTCTTGGTAAAACCCAAGTCTTATATTTAGCTGACGGTCTTCCTCGTTTTGATTTAGAAGGGTCATAGTTAGGATCAGCAAAGTCTTTTACCAAATCACTAAGATCAATCTCACCATCCATAGGGTAATAAACTAATATCTTTCTTGCTGATTTAAACTCAGAAATCTTCTTTAGTCTCTGAATCCCGTCATGAATGCGATCTTTAAGGTCTTTTTGGCTTAAAGAAGCGAGTGTTTCTTTAGCTTCTTTGCGAAGTCTGTCTTTTGAAACTTTTAACTCTTCTGGCTCAGTAATAAAAGGCTCCTTTATTTCAGCCGTTTTCTTTTTCTTTCTAAGATTTAACATTTGACAAGATTTAAAGCTCCTTCAAGCCTTTCCTTCACTTTATCTTTCCCTAAAAGATAGAAAACCGCGCCTAAATCAGGCCCATGATTTCTACTACTTACAGCAATCCTCACTGGGAAAAATAATTTTTTACCTTTAAGTCCTTTCTCTTCACCAAGCTTATTAATCGCATCTTTCAATGCTTCAGGCTTAGTGAAATCCAAGCTATCAAAGCGATTTAGCAGCTCTACTAAAAGCTCAGAACCTTCCTCTACAAACTTCTTCAGGTCATCAGGGATAGCGACTTCTTCATAAAAATAGTTAATGTTCTCATTAATATCTTCAAATTTATTTAAATTACCTCGAACAGAATCCAATAAGATTTTTTGGTCTTCCTCAGAGAACTTCCCTAAATCAAATTTAAGGAAAGGAGCTAACCATTGCATAAGCTCACCCTGACTAAAATTTTTAATATACTCTGAGTTATACCAGTTGAGTTTTTTAATATCGTAAATAGCTGGGCTCTTACTTATTCCGTGAATATCAAAATCATCAGTAATTTCTGCAGCAGTATAAACTTCTCTACCAAGCTCAGGTTTTTCTTGATCAGCGCCGCCTTTTAATTCTGGTGGTGTGTAGCTGGTAGCCACTAGATAATTCACAAGCGCGTCAGGCAAATAACCTTCACGCTTATACTTTTCAACACCTGCTATATCACCATGTTTTCTTTTAGATAATTTTTGTTTATCGGTAGTAAAAATTAAAGGTAAGTGACCGTAGTCTGGGATCTCAAAACCTAGAGCATTAAAGATCGCTATTTGCTTAGCTGTGTTAGTAAGGTGATCTTCCCCGCGAAGCACATGACTAATTTCCATCTCGTAATCATCAACTACAACTACAAAGTTATATAGAAACTGTCCTGTTGACTTTTGGATAACAATATCACCACCAAGATCTTTAGTGTTAACAGACATCTCACCACGAACCATATCTGTCCATTTAATATCTTGGGCTTCACCAAGATTTACCCTGATTACAAACTTGCGCCCCTCAGCTTCATAAGCTTTGATTTGATCTTCAGTCAGATCACGCCCGCGATTATCATAACCTTCTGCCTGCTTAGCTGCTCGCTGCGCCTTACGCATCTCTTCTAATTCATCAGGCGTCGCGTAGCATTTGTATGCCTTTCCACTAGCTAGAAGCTGGTCAACGTATTTTTGGTAAGCATGATCACGTTCAGACTGGCGTATCATATCACCATCCCAGTCAATACCTAGCCATTTAAAACCTGCTTTAATCTCTTCAGTAAATTCTTCTTTACTGCGCTCTCTATCAGTGTCTTCTAGACGAAAAATAAACTCGCCAGCATGACGGCGTGCAAAAATCATATTATATAATGCAGTGCGCACAGTACCAAGATGAAGATTTCCAGTTGGACTTGGAGCTATGCGTGTTTTAACTTTAGAGAATTTTCCCACAGAGTTAAGTATAGCAAGTGACTAAAATCTATCCTAATAATAGTATGGAGGTCCAGAATTTGTTTTTGGCTCTGTGACAGGAAGAACTTTTGCATCTACAACTCTTACTAGTGGCTGAGCAAGAATTTGACCATTAGTCCTCTTTGATCTAGCTCTGGTTTTAGATGTCTCTAAACTTGGACTAGTTTCCATTGGAAGCAGCCTAGCTAAAGCCAATGTTGCTCGATCAAATTCAGATCTGGATTTAGAGATCAAGTGCATGCTGCCACCTTCTTCCTCTAAAAATTTATCCACTCTTTTACAAAAATCAGTGAGGCTCGGCTTCTTAGCTTCAATAGAATCTAAATAACTTAGAAAACTTAGAAAGCTTCCTTTTTCTGCTTTAACAGCATTCTTCAATGCTAATACTTCTTGTGCCAAAGTTCTATTAGTAGGCAAAGAAGCTCTTGTTCCGTTAAGTTTACTTGTAGCCGTCGTCATATAAATTCCCTCTTAAAAACAGTTGATAATTATATCAATGAAAGGCAGCTATACACTAGATCTTAGATCTTCTTAAGCTTTGAGCTAGACTGCTACAACGTTTACCAGCTTATTAGGCACTACTATTACTTTTTTGACCTCTAAGCCCTCTATACGCTTTTGCATCTTAGGGTTTTCTAGAGCCATTTTCTCTAGCTCTTCTTTAGCCTGATCTTTAGCCACTTCTAGAACATCTACTTTTTTGCCCTTAAATTGTATTACTAGATTTACCGTATTAGAAGCTAGGTAGTCGGGGTTGAATTTAAGCCATTCTTCGTGATGGATTGAATTTTCTTTAATCCAATTATCATTCACTTCAGCCTTATGCACTAAAGCCCAGAGCTCTTCACTTAGGTGAGGCGCAAATGGAGCAATTAATTTTAAAAACTTATACAAGACATTTGAAATAACTTTTTTATCCTCATCAGAATATTCGGTTTTATTTTCAATGTATTTGTACATGGAATTTACAAATTCAGTCATACGCGCAATCGAAGTATTAAAAGAATAACGTTTAGGATCCAAATCATCAGTCACAGCTTTTAATGCGTTATGAAAATTTCTAATGATAAGAACATTTGATTTATCTAAAGATGAAATATCAAATTTCTCATCTTGCTTAGCAAGCTCTAGATCAACTTGAGGAAGCAGCTGAGCATAGAGCCTCCAGATACGATTTATAAATCTATACTGTCCTTGAGCGCCTTCTTCAGTCCACTCAACCTCTGCTTCAGCAGGCGCAGCAAAAAGAATAAATAAGCGAGCAGCATCAGCGCCAAACTTATCAAAGAAATCATTAGTCCCAACCACGTTACCTTTTGATTTAGACATCTTGACTATCTTTTTATCTTTCTCTGAATACTTAACTACCATTCCTTGAGAAAGAAGGCTTTTGAATGGTTCATCAAAATCAAAAAGCCCACAATCTCTAAGAGCTTTTGTAAAGAAGCGCGCGTAAAGTAAATGAAGAATTGCATGCTCAACCCCGCCCACATACTGGTCTACAGGCAAAGATCTATTAGCAAGATCTTTATCAAAAGGTAGTTTATCATTAAGATCAGCGTATCTTAAAAAATACCAACTACTACAAACAAAGGTGTCCATAGTATCTGTCTCTCTTTCAGCATCCTTCCCGCATTTAGGGCAGCTAGTATTCTTCCACTCACTAGCATTTTCTAAAATCTTACCGCCAGGCTTAAAATCTACATCAAGTGGCAGCTCAACTGGAAGCTTATCTAAATCAACTGGCACAAAACCACAATCAGCACATTTCACTAAAGGAATCGGTGTGCCCCAGTATCTTTGACGGCTTAAAAGCCAATCTCTAAGTCTATAAGTAGTTTTAGCCTCTGAAACTTTATGCTTGCTTCCCCAATCAATAATTACTTTTTTAGCTTCTTCATTTCCTAAACCATTAAAATCAGCACCTGTTTCAGCAGACTTACTATTTACTAAAAAGCCTGGCTCTGTGTAAGCAGCATCTTTAATCTCTTCAGAGTTTGGGCTATCTGTTTTTTCTGAAGAGATGACTTGGATCATAGGTAGATCAAAAGCCCTCGCAAATTCATAGTCCCTCTGGTCATGAGCCGGCACAGCCATTACAGCGCCTGTACCATAGTCAGCAAGCGCGTAGTCTGCTACCCACAACGGGATCTTGTGACCATTAAAAGGATTACGCAGGTAAGTGCCGGTAAATACTCCTGTTTTCTTTTTGCCTTCAGCGGTTCTTTCTATCTCTGTTTTTTTAGAAGCTTCTTTTTTATAATTTTCTACTTCAGCTTTATGTTCATCAGTAGTTAAGCCATTCAAAGTTTTATGCTCAGGAGCTATTACCATATAAGTAACTCCCATCACAGTATCAGGTCTAGTTGTAAAAACTTTTACGAACTCACCAGTTTCTTTATCATCTTTATCCAGTACAGGAAAAGCTAACTCAGCGCCTATAGACTTTCCAATCCAGTTACGTTGCATGGTTTTTACATTCTCTGGCCATTCACTAAGCTTATCTAAATCATCTAAAAGCTCATCAGCGTATTCAGTGATTTTAAAAAACCATTGACGCATCATTTTTTTGTTTACTTCAGTTTGGTTATGACGCCAGCACTTACCATCCTCTACCTGCTCATTAGCAAGCACGGTATTGCATTCAGGGCACCAGTTTACAGGCGCTTCTTTTTGGTAGGCAAGCCCTTTCTCATAAAGTTTTAGAAACAAGTACTGAGTCCAGCGATAATAATCAGGACGACAAGAAACCACTTCGCGGCTCCAGTCATAGCTAGTCCCCATGCGCTTTAATTGCTTATCGCGCATATTTAAAATATTAGATTCAGTCCACTGACCTGGGTGCACGCCACGCTCTATTGCTGCATTTTCAGCAGGCAAACCAAAAGCATCAAAACCCATAGGATTTAAAACATTAAAGCCACTCATCCGTCTATGACGAGAAATCACATCAGAGATGGTATAAACGCGCATATGTCCCATATGCAAATCACCACTAGGGTAAGGAAACATGACTAATGAATAATACTTAGGTTTTTCTTTGCCGTTTTTATCTTTGGCATCAATATCAAATTTATAAAGATTAGCATTCTCCCAAAGCTTTTGCCACTTCGCTTCGATCTCTTTAGCGTTATATATTTCTGCGTCTACTTGATTTGCCATTTTAGTTGCCATAGGGCTCTTATCCAAAGCTATATTGTATTCCATTCAATGAAATTATGCTGAAATAGGGACTTTAGAAAATATCTAGAGCTTGGGTGTATTTACGCGAAGCCACTCAAACTGACTTAATAAATCTAGCTTACTCTTAGCCTCTCTTGAGATTTCACCTAAAGTTTTGTTTACAGCTGCAATTCTTGCTTGAAGATCTTGATAAGAATTGCTCAATTCTGCACCAAGTATTTGAAACTCTTTAGCATTACGGATGATGGTTTCTAGTATTTTTTCTAATCTTGATTTTATGATCACTTTGAAAGTCCTTACATTCTTAAAAGTTTTTAGAAATTCTTCTAACTTCAATTTAGAAATAACATTTAGCCTAACTACTTCAAGAGAAAGCTCGTCAACAAAAGTTTTTAAGTTCTTTAAGCCCTTAACGTCAGGAGCCGAGATGATTGCATGCAAAGTTTTTTTTGCCAACTCATCAATTTTTAATGGCTGAAGCACAATTCTAATTAGCCTTTGAGAAACTTTGATTTCATTTATTTGAGCTTCACTTAGCCCTGGGTTTTTTATCTTTTTTTTAAGTTTAACTACTTTCTCGGGCTTTCTTCTGCTATCAAGAATAGCTTTATGCCTATCGCTTTTAGTTCGATTTAGAATTCCACCATTTAAAAACCTCACTAGATCTTTTGCTTCACCCTTTTTAAGCATCCCTCTAGCTCTAAGAAGATCCTCACCATTAAAATGAACTGGATCTTTCGTCCCTACTGGGATAAATTCGAAATTCTTTTTCTTGAAAACATCAAAAGAAATATTAGCCTCAGATGCCTCCGCTTCTTCATGAATTAAAAAAGCTTTTGCGTTTTCTTTTAATACAGCTCTTACAGCTTCTATGTTTTGTGTAGACTTGAGAACTCTTTGACTTGCCTTTTTAGTCCTAATCCGAGATTCTTGAACTGGCGCGACTAAATTAACTAAAAGTTCAAGCAGCTCTTTTTTTCTCTCACTAGACGGTCCATTTACACGAATATATTTCTGGTGTAACATTTGTTCAAAAGAGGCAGTTTCACATTTTTTACCATTGCCATCTGCGTACAGAGATGAGCTTAGAAGCTCGATAGTACTTTGCAATAAAGATATAAAGCAACTCTGCCTTATATCTTGAGCTGGATTTTCAGCCTTAGTGTCCTTTTCAAGCTCAGCCAAATGCGCTTCAAGCCTCTTTGAGGCTTTACGTGGGTTGAACATTAGCTGGCGAGCTGTGACCTTCATAGCAAACGCTCACAATGATACTAGAGATAGCTTTTTGAAGACCTTTTTCTTCAAGATTATTATAGATTTCAAGCAGTTAAAAAGGGAAAAGCCCCAACCGGGCAGGCTGAGGCAGATGGGGAAGTTAGATGCTTAATCTAACTATGGCAAAAGTGATAAAACTAGTTTAGGCAAATATCCTTTCTTTCTAATTTCAGCAGTGTCTAGATTTGAATTAATGCTTCTTATAGAAGGCATTTCTGAAGCCTTCTTGTTCTTAACTTTCTTAAGCACTAAACCAGAAGCTAAGCTCATTTCAGATCGATCGATCTTAGAATTATTGAAGTCAAATGCATCTCTTGCAATTAAACTTTGTGCGTTCGTGTTTATAGATAGCACCATAACCCCTCCTTTATGACCTTGCTTTAATATTTAATTTTGAGATAATGTATAGATTAACTCAGTCGCTTACTTAATCTATACCCCCTAGTCCAAAAACTTTAACGTTTTTTCTATAACCTTTTTAGTTAAATACTTTTTAGAAAATTCATTAAAGATTTTTTTAGGTGGAAGCAGCTAAAATTTCAATAACGGAAGGGGCTTTGTGAAGCCGTTTCAGAGACTGGTTCACGCGCCAAGATTGAAATCACACTTGCAAAAAGAATTGCAAAGAAAAGATCATAGAAGAATTGATAAAAACTCAAACTTACAAAAGTAGCTCCATTAAACTGACCTTTCATAAACAAAACAAATACGGCAAAGACATGCGCAACTATTATTGCAATAGGCGTGCCATTTGAAATTATAAATTCAGGAAAGAATAAAAAGGCATTTAGCTTTTTATAAGTAAAAGCCAGTATAGAGAGTGGCATGAGAGCAAGTAAATAAGCGAAGCCTGGCTCAAAAATATAGTTAAAGCCGCCGCCATTAGCAAAAATTGGGAAACCCACTAATCCAAAAACTAAATAAAGCATTACAGCAAAACTAGAATAATTCTTTTCAAAAATAAGAGCCAGAAGAAAGCATGTAATGAACTGCAGAGAATAATCGTAAGCTACTAGCTCGCCATTCAAGAAATCAAAAGCAAAGAAAGGCACTTGCACGAAGCTAGATAAGATAAGTGCACTTAAGCAAAAAATAGTGAGGCTAAGACCGCGCATGACTATAGTTTAACATCGTCATCGCGAGCAGAGCGTGGCGATCCATAGATTGCTTCGCTTCGCTCGCAATGACAACTACTTTCGCTCGCAATGACAACTACGCCATGCTGAAAGCTGCTTCAGCAATTTTCTCAGCTGTTAGTCCGTAATATTCTAAAAGCTCATCACCTGTCCCCGATTGACCAAACTCATCTTGAACACCGACACGCTTAAGAGGGCAAGGTGCATGCTCGCCTAAAACTGCAGCCACAGCATCACCAAGACCACCATGGATATTATGCTCTTCAGCTGTTACTACTTTTCCGGTTTTCTTAGCTGATCTTGCAATCATGTCAGCATCAATAGGTTTTACAGATGCCATATTTATCACTTCAGCATCAACGCCTTTTTCTTTAAGTAGTTCAGCAGCCTTAAGTGCGCGCTCAACCATAACACCACAAGAAACTATTGTGACATCATTCCCCTCTTTGAGAAGATTACCTTTACCAATTTCAAATTTATAATTATCATCAAAAAGAATCTCTGTCTTAGCTCTAGCAAGCCTTACATAAACAGGACCTTCAAATTCAGCAACAGCTCTTATTACTTTTTCAGCTTCTGTAGCATCAGCAGGAACGATTACTGTCATATGAGGAATAGCACGAGTAATTGCGATATCTTCTATGATTTGGTGACTACCACCATCTTCGCCAACTGTTAAACCAGCGTGAGTAGCGCAGACTTTAACATTTACGTAGTTGTGACCAATAGCATTACGAAGCTGCTCCCAAGCGCGCCCTACAGCGAACATCGCAAAACTACTAGCAAAAGGTATCTTACCTGCCCTAGCTAAACCTGCAGCAACACCAAGCATATTTTGCTCAGCGATTCCCATATTAAAGAATCTATCTGGAAACTCTTTAGCAAAAAATTTAGTCTGGGTGCTTCCTGAAAGGTCAGCATCCAAAACTACTATATTAGGATTTTCTTTTCCTAACGCAGCAAGTGTTTTTCCGTAAGCAACTCTCGTTGCTTCTTTACCTTTAACTTCTTCTATTGCGCCTGCCATAAGTCATTATTATATCAGGGACAGTTAGCTTAGTTCAGAGCAAGGCAATTTTGAGCAGCGCAGCGGAGTTGGCTAATTGCCAATGGAGCGAGCAGCACGGAAATTAACACAGCTCTGGGCTAAGATGACAGTTCCTTAAGAGCCTTTTCTAAATCTTCGTCTTTTGGAGCAACTCCGTGCCAAGCCACTTGGTCTTCCATAAAACTAACTCCCATACCTTTAACAGTGTTAGCAACGATCATAAATGGTTTAGGGTCACGTTTGCCTTCAGCAGCTTCTTTTCTTAAAGCTTTTGCTTCATTGATAGCTGCATCTATTTCTTCTACATTGTGACCATCAATCTCACGAACTTCCCAATTAAAAGCTTTAAACTTTTCAGGAAGCGGGTTTAATGCCATGGTATCTTCCGTCCAGCCATCCAACTGAATACGGTTACGATCAACAAAAGCAATAATATTGTCCATCTTGTAATGAGCGCACGCCATCACTGCTTCCCAGTTCTGACCTTCTTGAAGCTCACCATCACTAATTGCCACATAAACAGTACGAGGGTGCTTATCTAATTTTGCAGCAAGTGCAATTCCTAAAGCATTACTCAAACCATGTCCTAGAGAGCCTGTTGACATTTCCACTCCAGGCACTCGCATACGATCAATGTGACCTTGGAAAGGCGAGCCAAGCTGCCTAAAAGACATAGTATCTTCAACTGGGAAATATCCTGCGTAAGCTAATGTCGAGTAGGTCGCTGGCGAGCAGTGACCTTTACTTATAACCAAATAATCTCTATCTTTCCACTCAGGATTTTTAGGATCATGCTTAAGATGACCACCAAAATATAAAGTCGCAAAATAATCTGCTATAGATAAAGATCCACCAGGGTGACCAGACTTAGCAGCATGCACCAATTTCAAGGAATTGATCCTAATTTGCAAAGCTTTTTCTTCTACTAAACTTTTATCAAATGCCATCTTCTAGCTAATATAGCATTTTGGTTAACTAGTGCTAACAGAAACCGTCATCTAGATCACCAGGTCACCTTCGGCTCCTCGTGATGACAAAGTTCTTATTTCATTAATGTATTGCAAAGTTCTTTAAACTCACTGTAGTTTTTAGGGCTTCTGTCAGTTGAAGTTGCTCCTAAAGGCTGAAGACCTTTAATGTCAGCGCTAGACATTGAACCAAAGAGATCAGCTGATTCACTAAGAACTCTTGCTGATATTTTTGGTTTGACGGAATCTGGTGATTCCTCACCTTCAGGCTTGGGAAGATGTACACAACCTTGCTCCATGCCAGTAAGCGTTGTGAAGCCAGTATTTTCACTTGGTAGATTAAAAAAGAGAACATAAGTCTCACCAGGACTTATTTCGTTAATGAATGGTGATGCTAAAGCTGCCCATTCATAAGCAACAAAACTGTCTCCCTCAACCCCTTTAATAGCATCATCCACCGCAAATGTCATTTTGCGAGCATCCATTTTGCTTTGCTTATGCTTAATATATTCTATTGACAGTAATCTTCCTTTAAAGATTATTCCAGCAGAATTTACAAGAGTATTAAAAGACATGGACTTAGTGAGCGCATGCATTCCGCCTCTGACTCGCACAGCTTTTTCAGCAGCAGCAGGCGTGAAACTAAAGCACAATAAAGCAAAAACTAATAAATATCTAAGCATAAGAATATATTAACAGTAATAGTTATTCAAAAGATCAAAATACAAAGCAACCCCCAACATTAGATCAGGTATTCTTTAAGCTTGCCCTCTCTAGCTGCAGCCCTAAGTTTTCTTAGCGCCTTAGCTTCAAGCTTTTTAACCTTATCCTTGCGAATATTTAAAAGATCAGACACTTCATCCAATGTATACATTTTTTCATCATCGTCTTCAATCAGACCATAACGAAGACAAAGTACACCTTGCTCTTCTTCAGAAAGACTCGTGATGATATTTTTTAGCTCAGTTTTCAGTAACTTACTAGTTGTGAATTGATCAGGCGCATCGAAGACACCTGGGCACTCAAGGAAGTCACCTAGAGTAGATCCCTCATCACCTACTTGAGCTGACATAGAAACAGTTTTCACATTAAGATCTTCCACTTCTTGAAGCTTCTCCATATCAATGTTCATTACCTTAGCTACTTCTTCGCGAGTAGGATCACGTTTAAGTTCATGAGTAAGGTAACGTTTAACTTTTCTTAGACGACTGATATTTTCAATCATGTGAACCGGTATACGGATATTACGAGACTTGTCAGCAATAGACCTGCTAATAGCCTGTCTAATCCACCACGTAGCGAAAGTACTAAACTTAAAACCTTTTGAGTAATCAAACTTATCAGCTGCACGCATCAAACCAAAATTTCCTTCTTGGATCATATCCAGTAAGGCACAAGTGTTCGAGCTGTATTTTTTAGCAATGCTAACTACCAATCTTAAGTTTGATTGCACAAGCTTTCTTTTAGCGCGTTCACCTTTGATGCCGCCTTTTTGAATTGCTTTTGCTAAATCTAATTCCTCTTTAGCTTCTAGTAGAGGAATTTTCCCGATCTCTTTTAAATAAACTTTTACACTGTCATCAGATCCTTTAGTTGATCTTAGAGTCTTAGCTTTAGCCTTTGCTTTCTTAGTTGCTTCTTTCTCAAGAGCTTCTGCTTCTTGCATTTCTTTTTCAGAAATTTCTATCTTCTCAGATGTTTTTTTATTATTTGTTTTTGGTCGTTCTTTGCTTTTTACCATGGTGTTCTTGGTCCTAGTGCTTTTTAAAAATCAAAACCCTACTTCCATACTGTTCCCAGTTCTTTCTATCCCTTAACTGGCCTAATTTTTACAGCTTTTATGAGCTAATACACGATTAATTACTGTATTCTATACAGTTTTTGGTTAAAACCTGGTTAAGAAGCGCTTTTTTATTAAGTATATTTAATTTAGAAATGGCAAAAATTGCCGAATAGTTCTAGCTTGAGCTAGGCATCTTCCCAGTCATCTAGATTAATACAGAGATCATCATCTAAATTATGGATAGCAAGCCTATCAGTAGTCTCTTTATCGAGGAAATCACTTTCAGTAAAGTTCTCATCAAGTTCAACAGAAAGATCATCCTTCTCTGCTTCTAGCTTTTCTTTTTCAGCTATTATGGCTTTTATAGATTCTTCTGGATCATTGCCTGCATGCGGGCTTGGCTGAACACTAAAGTCAACTCCTAGATAATCTTCTGGAGCTTGTGAATTGGATTTTAAAAGCTTTCTATTTGCTTCTCTATTTGCTTCTAATTCTTTTTTTCTAGCTTCTAATGATTCTATTGATTCTGATGGAGCTAATTCACTAGGCGTGAAAGATCTTTTCTTTTCAGATCTATTTAAGCCAACTTGTTTTGGTGCAGCATTTAAATCTTTGCCTAAATCTGTCATAGATTTATTTCCTTTGAGAAAATCTTAGCAGCGAAATGGAAACTGAAGTCTTAGATTATCTTAATCCAAGCTGAAAATGCTCTAGCCTTAAGCTAAAAGTAGCTTAAAAGCTGCTATCGTTTTATCAATTTCCGCTTCTGTGTTTAATTTAGACAGGGATAGCCTCACAGCAGACTTACATCTTTGCTCAGGCAGCTTGCAAGCACGAAGCACATAGGATGAAATAATTTGTGGAGCTGAGCCATTGCCTCCAAAGACATCAGCCATCTTAGAAGAGGAGCATGCTGAGCCAGAACTTGCACAAAGATCTTTCAAATCCAACTGAAGAAGCATTTGCTCGCTAGAAAACTTAGGCACTGAAACATTGATATTACCAGGCACTCTTTTACTTAAGTCTTTAGGACCGTTAATTTCAAGCCCAGAAATTTGAGACAATGCATTAATGAGTTTTTCTTGTAAGTTTTTAAGATGATCAACTTTCGCATCATTTTTAACAGCCTCTTCAAAGCCAATTATAGACACAATATTTTCAGTTCCGGACTTAAGATTAGCTTCTTGCCCGCCACCGATTATCATAGGCTCAAGTTCTATTCCTGACCTTTTATACAAAAAGCCTATACCCTTAGGTCCATGAATTTTATGTGCAGAAGTCGAAATAAAATCTAGATTCATTTTCTCAACATCTATATCAAGTTTAGTAAAAGTCTGAACACAATCTGAGTGGAAATAAACATTATGTTCTTTACAAAGTTTACCAATAGCCTCTAGATCATTAACCGTGCCGATTTCATTATTGCCATGCATGATAGAAACCAGAATTCGTTTTTTGCCATCACAAGTGAAGCGTGGTGATCCATGGATTGCTTCGCTACGCTCGCAATGACTATTGTTCTGAAGAATATCTTCTAACTCTTTAAGATTAATAAAACCTTCTTCATCAAGATTTAAATAAATAATTTTTTTGTTAATAGCCTTCGCTGCTTCAAGCACGCTTGGGTGCTCAAAAGGAGTAGTGATGATCAGATCATAATAATTTTTAAGTCCTTGAAAAACTAAATTATTTGCTTCTGTAGCGTTATTTAAAAAAAAGATCTCGTGAGCTTTAGCGTTAATTTTAGAAGCTAAAGTCTTGCGCGCTTCACCCAGAAGTTTTTTAGACTTACGTCCAAGTGAGTGAAGTGAGCTAGGGTTTCCAAAAGTCTCAAGGTTATGCTCATGCATAGCATCAGCAACCTCTTTTAGAAGAGGTGTAGTAGCTGCATTATCTAGGTATATGAGCTCTGCCATGCGATAGCTATTCTAGCATCTATGCTTTTACTGGCTCTTTAGATATAAGAGAGTGCATCTGATCATAGTATTTAGAACACTGATCTATGAACTGCTTTTTCTCCATATAATCAGCCGGATAAAAGCTACGTTTAATTGGATACATAATCACTTTTTTCATTTGCTTATGCGTTAAATCAAAAGTATTTTGAGCCAAGAGCAATTCTTTACTAACTGTTGTATTGGAAACCGTACGATTATCTGTGCAGATTGCAACACTAAGTCCTGCTTGAATCATATGTTTAAAAGAATGCTTCTGCAAATCATTATCTAGAAAGGGCATAGTCTGAAGGTTACTTGTGAGGCAAACCTCTAAAGTGATTCTTTTTTCAGCAATGTGGTGCACAAGGTCATGCACATATTTTTTAGCTTTCTCTTCGTTATCAGTATGAATTAAATCTTGACTGAAAATATGAAAGCCATGCCCAATACGATCAGCATAGAGCTGACTAAAAGCTTGAAAGATACTAGATGGTCCATAAGCTTCGCCAGCATGCACAGTCTTATAAAAAAAATGTTCATGCGCAAAAGTATAAGCTTCTTTATGATCAACAGCAGGAAAGCCCTCTTCAGGACCAGCAAGATCAAGAGCGGATATAGGAATAGAAAGCTCGTCTCTAACCTTAGTAGCTTCTTGAATCATCTTAAGAGATCTTTCAGGCTCCCACATACGCATCGCACAAACGATGTGCGTGTATTCAAAGCTTGGGAATTTAATCCAAGCATCACCATGCTCACTAGCTTCAGTCTGGTTTCTTTTTAAAATCTCAGCATTAATCTCTGCCTTTGCTTTTTTAAGACCCTTATCAATAGAAACAATCACATCTTTAACACTCAGCTTCTCTCCTTGCAAAAGCTCTGGGGAGTAACGAGGTTCTATGTAAATTACACCTTCATTAAAATTATCCCAAGCAAATTCATAAGCAACTCTTTCTAATGCTTCTTTCTCTTGCATCACAGAACAAGTAAGTCCAAAACCTACAAGATAATCTGGAAGGTCCTTATATCTATCTTTAAAAATTTTTTCTTTAAGTCCATTTTCCGTATCAGCCGGCAAAGCAATCCCCTGCTCTTTTGCAAGATCAATAATAGTAGAGAGCCTAAGCGAGCCATCTAAATGCACGTGTAAATCAGCCTTTGGGAAAGCTTGGATTTGCTCTATAGTTAGCTGGCTTGTATCGGTCATAGATTTATCAAATTATACAGGCAGAGCGCAAATATGGCCAGTGCAGCTTAAACCTGCAAGCTTTCAGGATCATCATCAGTTAAAAAAGGAAGATTGAGCTTACCGTCACTTGTCCATAAGTCTCTAGGAAGCAAGAATGCAGAAGAAAAAGGGCTAAGCAAACGAGAAACCATGCATCCCCAATCAGTGAGAAAGTCTGCTTTTTTGAATCTTGGCAGAACTGTATGCAATTTCTTTTTAAAAGACTTATCTTTTTTAGAGTCATCAGCTGGGCTGCTATCTTCAAGTAAACTCTGGTTATCAAACCTATCGCTTTGTTTTCTATCTCTACACTCAACAGGCTCAGTAACTTTAGGCTGAGAGCATCTGATTTTAATTTTTGACCCTATACTTTCCAAATAAGCTCCCCTGGCTTTCAAAATAACATTCTACACTAATAATAAAAGTTATTAAATAATCAGCGTAGAAAGAACAAGAGAATAGATCATTTGAATGATTTCAAGAGTATTTTTTTAACTCAAGGGTAAATAGCTAGAGTGGGCATGGGGTAGCTTATATTTTTGGAGTAAATTATGAGAAGTAAATTTTATTTAGTATTAGTTCTGGCTTTAGTTTTTAACACGCTTTCAGCAAATGCTTTTGGTGAAAAATTTGTCAAAGTAAATGATGCAATAGTCAGAGAAGGAGCGAAGCTTGAAGTCATAGTAGATAGTTACAGACCTGCTCGAAACGGTAATAGAATAAAGATAGATATTGACGGAAAAAAAACAATTGTAGCAGTCAAAAATTTGAAGCAAATTCTTAATTCTTTCGATAAAAAAAACAAAGCAGATGGTCTTAAAGTAAGCAGAACAGGAAAATATAAACTTATTCTTGAGATGCCTACAGTATTTGCAGAAGATGAAGAAGGTTTTATAAAATCTGCACGCTTGGACGCTTTCTGTGACGGTTTTTTCCCAAACACTGATCAATTTGGATGTGAGGAAAGAGAACGCACTGATGAAGATTTATTTTTCTATATAGCAAGGACTAAATTACCAAAAGCTCTTGATAAAGAAGGGGCAGCAGGGGCGCAAGGACTGCAAGGACCAGCAGGACCAGCGGGGCCTAGAGGAGCAACTGGTGCGCCTGGAGTAGCAGGAGCAACAGGACCAGCAGGACCAGCAGGACCAGCGGGTGGTGCAGCAAACCTTTCAATGGGTTATAGTGCTGTTGCAAATACAGTTGCAGCAGGCGACTCTTTAGAAACTGCGATATCAAAACTTGATGGTAACGCAGCTCTAGCTTCTGCAGCTAGTACTGGTAATAGCATGGCATTTGCAAATTTAATTACACCTCAAGGAGTTTCTTCAGCTGCAAGTGGGATATTACCTGCTTTTCCTAATACAAAAGCTGTTCTTATTCTAGGCAGTGAAGATATAGATTCCATTGCCGCTGGAGCAGTGCACGGACAAATCACGACACTTTATTTTATTGATGGTGGACAAACCGTAATGGACACACCAATGGCAATTCCAAATACCATGGACTTAGCTGGAAATTTCTCCCCTATGGCTAACAGCACACTTACTCTACTTTATTTAGACGGTGGAATGGGCGTTGGAAGTTGGTTTGAAGTTGCTAGATCTGTTAATTAAATAATTGAGACACAAAAGTATAAAGAGTGGTGTCCTGGGCGAGACTTGAACTCGCAAGGGATAAATCCCACTACCCCCTCAAGATAGCGTGTCTACCAATTCCACCACCAGGACAAAGTAAAAAGAAAAATGCTCCCCGCAGCATTAATATTGGTCTATAGTCCAATATCACTACTAAGACGAGCACAGGTGATAATAGCAAATTTTACTTTCTAGCTTGCTTAGATTAGTATGAAGTTATGAAATTCAAGCATTTAAGCCTAACTCTACTTGTATTAATATCTTTAACGAGTTGCAAAAATCAATTTGGCTATGAGAAAAATGACTGGGTGCAAGTATCATCAACTGCTGGTGATAATCCACAAGTCTTTTATATAGATCAAAACCGCACAAAGTGTGACGGCACGAAATGCATGGCTTGGACAAAAATATTATTTGCAAAAGAGCAGCCTATAACTTTTCAAAGCAGCGGAGATATGGCAACGACTTTAGTCAAAAGGATAGACTCCACTAAAGAGTTTCAATGCAAAAAGCAAAGTTCTACTTTAATTTCTTATCAGCTTTATGATAAAAAAGATCAGCTTACTTTCAGCAACTGGCCTAATAAGCCAATAGAAGAAGAAGTCTTGCCAAATACTATAGATATGACATTCTTTAATAAACTTTGTAATCAATAGAATGCTAAAATTCTTTTGACTTGCTTGGGTAACTCAGGGGTAGAGTACTTCATTGGTAATGAAGAAGTCGGCAGTTCAATTCTGCTCCTAAGCACCATTTTTATAGAAAAGATCTCCTTTATTATCAAAATTTAATCTCAAAAGCACTCTGAGACTGGGGTTTACCCCGGGAATACAGATTGACGCAAAGATTAAGGGAATGTATAGTGATATCAATACATTAGTTCAGCTTTTCTTAAAGGTTCAAGGAGGAAGATGATGCCAATTAGTTCAGGGGAAGACAATTCAAGCAGAAGAGCAAGTAGAGTCTTTAAAGGACCGCCTAAATTCAGATCAAGCGGGAAAAGACGCAGGACCAAATTACCTCACGAAATAAAAGCTCCAGAAACCGAAAATATAGCTCTCTTTAAACTTTCACACAGGCATCAAAGACAAGTTGAAGATAGAAGTACTTTAAAACTTGATTCCTTAGCTATAAGAAAATTTAAAAAATCATTAATTGATATAAAAAATTTAAAACAATTATTTGATTCTCTAAAAAACCTAAGCAGCCCTAAACCTAGAAGCTTTAACGACTTAGAAAATTTACTAACTGCTCCTTATAGTAAAGATCAGCCTCTTAAAGATAAGCTTACAAATATACTTGAAGAAGTATATTTTAAAAATACAAATGTCAAAAATGCTGTTGCATTGATGAAAACTCTTGGTCTTAATCCTTTCAGAGCAAGCTCACACATTAAAAACAAAATTAAACTTGCGCCAAAGGTTTACTTCACTTTAGATAATCTCTACGCGCTTTTCTCAAAAGCAAGTTCAGAGACCATTGAAAGGCTTGACAAGCTTTCTAGCGTTTACACTATAGAAGAAGAAAGGAATAGTTACTCTAAAAATCCTCACGCTGATAAACACAAAGTTACTACAGCTACTATGACTACTGTTCAAGACTTTGGACCATTGGAGTCTTTAAAAAGTAAACTTGAGCTAGCTGAAAAACTAGATCCAAGCTCTGTTTCACGCGTTGAGATAAATAAACTCTTAGCTTTATCTACTATTATGATGTTTAAAGTTAAAAGCACAAAACTAATTTATAAATTCCTGAGCCTAGCCAATAAGATTGATGATCCTTTCGAAGCTTTAGACTTTATCTCAAGCAAATTAAACAAATACCAAAAAATTATACTAGCCTAAGTCAGAGCTTTTATCTTTTTAAAGCCTTTATAGTAAAGAAGTACGGGTATTAACGTCATGATCAGATAGTTAGCTATGTTTGCTTGATCCAAGAAAGTAAAACTAAGCATATGAGTGATACTCAAAAGATAAATTAGTATTGGCTCAACTAAAAGTCCTGGCAGCAAGAAAACTAAAATATACCAAGAGTGGAATTTAGATGTGATAAAAGCTATCAAAACAAAAAGTCCAAGAAAAGAAGACCCAAATATATCTTTAAATTCAAAAACTCCGAGCTTAGCTTTATCCCAATTAAGCTTCATTTGCCAAATCATCAAAAAGTAAAAAAGTATAAAAGCTCCAAGGAAGATAAACTTAGCTGAATCAGGCAGCTCATCGCCTCTAATATACTTAGAAAGGCTATTACAGCAGTCATAGAGAGATTTATGACTGAGCATAAGATTTGAGCTAATGGCACCAATTTTAGCTAAAAAGAGATCATATTTATCAAAAAGCAAAAATGAAATAAACCCTCCTAGCATCAAGCCATAATAAGGGATGCTTTTTATTGAATGGACGAGCATCTCCATGTATACTTTAGGAGTTTTTTCAAAACTAATATATTTAAAATCCATAATATATTTCATTTTTTTATGCTGATCACCAATACAGGCATAAACTAAAACAAAAGGTATAAGAATAATACTCAGATATTTTATAAGCGCAGAAAGAATGATTAAAAGCACTCCACGGTTATAATTCCCCTTAAAAGCAAAATAGATACCCAGAAAAGCAAGCACAGCCATAATGTAGTCATTATGTCCATTCCACAAGACTTCATTGATCACAAAGGGGTTAAGTGCTAGAAGAAAATAAATCTGCTCTTTAGAAATCTTTACACCAATTCTTTTAATAGCACTAGCTTTTTCTACCTTTAGCTTCTTAAAGAGATCTCCCTTTAAAAACTTTTCCAGGAAAATTAAAGAGAATAAGAAAAAACCAAAGTTTATAAATTTAAAAATCAAAAGACTAATCCAGAGATTATTCTGACTAAGCTGAACTGCCCACTTGGCTATCAACATATATAAAGGACCGTATGGCGAAGGGTTGTTCTCCCATAGAGTATTAGCTAATAGTGGCTTAAATTGCCAATTAATAATAGATGAGACTGTCTCGTGATAAGGGTTTTGATCATAAGTCACTTGCTGCGCGCCACGAGCCACATAAGCAAATAAATCAGATGAGTCACTCGGCAAAGTTAAAGTAGCGAAAGTCCCAATAATTGCTGAAAGTATAAAAATCTTTTTGAAAGAAATTTTCTTAGCTATTTTTTTAAAACCAAAAATAAAGAGTGAGATTTGACTAAGAGTTATAAACCAAATAGAGAGTTCATGAATAAGCCTAATATCACTCTCTGGCTTAAATCCTTTAAAAGCTAAAAGCCAATTAGGAATATATCTTGTACCATAAATCTCAATAACCGGAGCATAATCAGAAATTGCCAAATCAATTGGCAAAAACAAACTGCGCAGGGGGAAATAAACAAACTCAAGTATTAAGTAAGCTTTAGAGAAAGCTAGCCAAGAAAAAATAAATATCCCAGCATAGAGTGCTAACCAAGCAAAGGCATATAAATTAAATGTTTTTTCTTTCATGTCAATCTTAATCTCAAGAACTGGGGCAAACCCTAGTTCTCCTCCTTATTAAAGCTTATCTCAATTATAATTAGCCGTGAATAATTAGGAAAACCAATGGCTATATTGAACCAAAAGAGAAATATTGAGGCTGAGTCAGTAAAGGAATCTATACTGATTCATGCACTCAAGTATGCGAGCATCGCTAATAATTTAGAAATAAGCGATGCTAAGATTTTCAAGATCATAAAAGCCTACGGCTCTATAGAAAGCTTTTTAAATGACCCATATGAAAAAAATGAAGTTTACAAAAGAAAGGAAAAGCCTGAAATTGATATCTCCACAGAAGCCCTTTCTAAACTCATTGATTTTGACAATAGCTTTGAGCGATTAAAAAGCTACCAAGAGCTAGGTATTTCTTTCACTAATTTCCTGGCTGATGATTACCCCAAAGAGCTTAGAGAGCTAGAAAAGCCTCCTATGATGATTTATTACTATGGTGATCTTAAAAATTTAAAGCATGAAAAGGGTATTGGAATAGTAGGTACTAGACGCGCATCCCTATATGGAAAAAAAGCCACAAGATCTTTAGTCCAAGCATTAAAAGATAAGGAGCCCGTAATTATTAGCGGGCTTGCTCGAGGCATAGATAGTGAAGCTCATCTGGCTGCACTTGACGCCAAAGTCCCGACAGTAGCTGTGCTAGGTTGCGGTCTACTAAAAATCCACGAAAGATTCACCAACCCTATCTTTGATGAGATAGCTAAAGACCCAAACAGCCTCATAATTTCAGAATTTGAGCCCAAGCAATCAGCAACGCGCTGGACATTTCCACTTCGAAATAGAATCATAAGTGCACTAAGTAAAGTAACAGTTGTTATAGAGGCGGGAAATAGAAGTGGGGCTTTAATAACAGCCCGGTATTCTAGCCAATTAAAAAGAAAGATCTTTGCGGTGCCTGGAGAGTTAGATAGAGAGACTTTTCAAGGAGTAAATGAGATACTAGCTGATGGCACAGCTGAGCCACTCTATAAAAGCAAACAAATTAGTGATTATTTAGAGTCTTCTACGGGCACTAAAACGAAAAGTCACTTGAACAATACGAGTAGATTGAAAAAACAGTCTAAAGAAGACCTAAATAAAGCTAACAACAACAAAAGAAAATTAAATCATAACCAGAAATTAAAAATATACAATGATTCTTTAACTCCAATAAGCAAAGTTATACTAGATTCAATTACTAAAATAGCTAGCTACGATCAAATCCAAGCTAAAACAGAGCTTGATCAAGCAACGCTTAACTCAAATCTAATTCAATTAGAAATAAAAGGATTACTTAAAAAATTATCTGCTTCTAGATACCAAAAGTCTTAGCAAAGATATCTTTATAAGCTATAGAGCTCGCGCTTTCAGTTTCAATCTTGCAGTTACTGTGAGCAAAAATGAAAACACCATTTCCAACTCTTTGCTGCGAACCTTCAAAAGCAAAAGTTGCGCCACTAACAAAATCAATAACTCTTTGAGAAGTCGCATCATCAAGATGCTGAAGATTAAGGATTACAGATTTTCTTTCTTTAAGGTGAGTTACGATTTCAAGACTATCATCAAAACATCTTGGCTCAAGAACCACTACTTCATTAGAAGGCATGTAAGTAGGTTTTTCAACTACTCTTAATGCAGGCTTCTCTTGAGTTTCATACTGTGCTTGTGGTTGTTGAATCATATTATCCTCTTTTTTCTCCTTACTAAAACTTTTTACAAACTCGCCAATCTTCATAAAATTAGACTTTAGTGGCGATTCTTCTTTCTTTATCTCACTAACTGGTGCTTGCGGGATCTGGTAATCATTCGCCACATTGAAAAGTTCGTCAAAACCTTCGTTATACACTCCCTCAGGGGACCCGAACCAGAAATCATCAGCTCTATTTTTTAACATTAGTTATCCTTTTCCTTTATTCTCGAATATTACTCTGCCTAGTCTGATCATTGTGCTGCCACAATCAATTGCCAGTTGGAAATCATCGCTCATGCCCATGGAAAGTTCTGGGGCTTCGGGCGCTAGTTCCCTTTTAAGTTGACGCAGAGAATTGAATATAGTTTCCAAATCTTGAGGATTTTTTTCTTCATCCTGCTCCAGACTTGGACCTATGGTCATAAGACCTTTTATATTTATATTGTTTAGCTCATTTAATTTTGAGATTGAGCTTTTAAAATCTTCAGGTCTAAAGCCACTTTTCTGCTCTTCACCCGTTGTATTAATTTGCAAAAGAATATCTTGCCTAATGCCTTTTTCAGCTGCAGCACTGTCTATCAGCTTTGCTAGCTCTTCAGAATCAACTGATTGTATAAGACTAAATCTTCCCACTGCTTTCTTTACTTTGTTCTTTTGCAAGTGACCTATTAGGTGCCACTCGACTTCCTCTGCAAAATCCCCATTAATCGCTTCCATCTTTTCAATTGCTGATTTGACGTAATTCTCAGCAAAGCTTCTGTAACCCAAGTCATACGCCTCTTTCACCTGTTCATTAGTGGCATATTTAGTTACCAGTACAAGTTTGACCTGAGGGTTTGATGACTCTTCGATTTCTTTACGAAGTCTTTCTAAGTTATTTCGGACTGTCATTTTTCCTCGGGCCAAGGCCCCTGCAATCTATAGAATCCTATTGATTTTTCTTTCTGTCAATAGATAATTTGTATGAGTCAACGCGCCTAATATCATAAAATATTTCCTAGTTCAATCCCCGAGGCCGATTGCTTAAAAGCAAGCCTTTAAAGTAGACATAAAGATGTGAAAAGTTTAATATTCGAAAACATATTTACACTTGTCTTGCCCTGAATCTATAAAGATATTAGTAAGAATATAAAGCCATTAAAGGCTAATATGCTAAATTTATCTTTGCTCGGGCTTGTGGCGGAACTGGTAGACGCGCTTGACTTAGGATCATGTACCTCACGGTGTAAGAGTTCGACTCTCTTCAAGCCCACCACTTTTAAAATTTGTCATTGCTAAGCAAAGCTAAAGCAATCCAAAGATAATTTGATTAAGACTCCATTGGGAGTCTTTTTTATTTATTTCTTTTTAAGTTCAATTAGAATGGGAATTATGAGAAAAACGCTTTTATTAGCTTTTATTCTTAACTTGCTAGTTCTTCCGGTAAGGGCAATTATCAGCACGGATCGTGGTGGTGTTTCTAATTCTAACGGGATTGTGCCAGGAGATAAAATCCAGCTAGAGTATGGATTTATGACTTATCGTAAAAATTTTGGTGCTCGCGACAATTACAGATATGACCTGGCTAGTATTTTAATTCGTAAAGGTATCATCACAGACAGGCTTGAGATTAGAGCTTTTAATTCTGGGCTAGCTTTAGCAAATTTTGGTGGGGATGAGGAATACGGTTTTGATAATTTAACACTTGGTACTAAACTAGAGTTTTTTGATGAGCGCGGTCTTAGACCCGCTTTAGATCTGATTTCAAATTTTCAAATCCCATTAGGGCATAAGGGTCTTTCAAATCCTGGCTTCTCTCACAACTATAATTTCATAGCTAGTCATAAATTTTTAGAAAAATGGGCGTGGCTTATTAACTTTGGTCCGAGTTTTGTTTCACAAGAGAGATCAAATGACAGAGAGTTTACAAGCGTTGAGCTTCCTTATGTGCTGAACATTGGCTACGACCTTAGTAATAAGCTAAATGTTTTTGGTGAAGTTTTTGGCAACTGGATTTTAACTAGTGATTTTGAAAACCAAGTGGGTTTAAGCTCTGGCTTTAAATATTCAATAAAAGAAAACTTGATTCTAGATTTCTCAACTATCTATGGGCTTAATAGTGCAACAGATGATTTGAATTTTAATTTTGGTATAAACTATAGAATATAAATGCTGAATCTAAAACTAGCGAAAATCCTGGCATCGGTCTTTATTTTAATTGGCTTAGCCTTTCCAATCTCTAATCTTATTAGCGATAAAAGTGGCAGAGTTGAGATAAAAAAAGAGCACGGCAAAAATTACAAGAAGGTGCTGGGTTTATTTGAACAGAAATGCATTGATTGCCATTCTTCTAAAACTAAAATGCCCTTTTACGCAAATTTCCCAATTGCAAAGCAAACTATAACTGCTGATATCAAAAATGGAATTGCTCACTTGGATATGGAAAAAGAGATCTTCTCTAATGATGGGAAAATTCCAGAGAAAGTTTTAGCACAAATCGAGCATGTAATGCTTGACGGTTCTATGCCTCCATTTAGATATCTTGCTTTGCACCCAGAAGCTTTTCTCTCTGGTAAAGATAAAAAAACAATTTTAAATTGGCTTAAGAATTTAAGAGCAAGTGATAGATTAACTAATGCAGCTGAAGAATTTAAAGGCGAAGTCATTCAACCAATCCCTCAAGAATCTGATGCCAACCACGCTAAAGCAGATCTGGGCAAAAGGCTTTATCACAGCACCAGTCTTTCTGGTGATAATAGTGTTTCATGCGCTAGCTGCCACGGTTTAGATAAAGGCGGGACAGATCAGTTAAAATACTCAATAGGAATAAAGGATCAAGAGGGTCACATTAATGCGCCTAGTACATTTAACTCTAGTTATAACTTTGTACAATTTTGGGATGGCAGGGCAGCAACTCTTCAAGATCAAGCTGCAGGACCAGTTACCAATGATATTGAGATGGGCGCCAGCTGGAGTCAAGTCATCAGAAGACTAGAAAACGAAAGTGGTTATAGTAAAGAATTTAATTTTATCTACCCAAACGGTATAACTAAAGCAAACATCACAGACGCTATTGCAGAATTTGAAAAATCCTTAATTACTCCAAATTCTAGATTTGATAGATATCTAATGGGAGATAAGGGAGCGCTCACTAAAGATGAGATTAAAGGTTACGAACTCTTTAAAAAAGATGGTTGCATCAAATGCCACTATGGGATTGCTTTAGGTGGTCAGAGTTATGAAAAAATGGGTTTAGAGAAAGATTACTTTAAAGATAGAGGTGATTTATCTAAAGAAGATAATGGCAGATTCAATGTCACTCAAAACGATTCTGACAAATTTAAATTCAAAGTGCCTATTCTTCGAAACGTAGAACTTAGTTACCCATATTTCCACGATGGTTCAACTAGTGACTTAAAAGAAGCGGTGAAAACTATGTCTAAATACCAGCTTGGTAAAAACATGTCTAATGGCGATGCCAGCAAAATTACTAAATTCTTAAAAACCCTTACAGGAACTTACGAAGGCAAAGCTTTAAAATAAAAATTTAAGCCATAATTCTTGAAGTCATCTTAGGACCCAAGTCCTTGCTTTGAGGCATGACTCTTTCTAGCTTAGATTGCTCACGCATCATAGCATTACAATGATGTAACTTAATAAAATTCGCATCTGATCTTGCTGCTATCGGCAACCCACCAGTAAGAACTATAGTCTCTCCACTTTCTATATAGCCCTCTTTTATTAATTGCTCTTCAAGGTTAGCGATTGTTGTTGTTGTGTGATCAACGCCATCAAAGAAAACAGGAGTCACTCCCCAAACCATAGCGAGGTAATTATAAGTGTGCTGGTAAGTAGTTGCAGCTATTATTCTAACGTTAGGTCTTAATTTAGAAATTACTCTAACACTAGAACCAGAGCAAGAGAAAGAAACTATATTTTTAATATCCAAATAATCTAACTTCACAAAACCTTTAACGCCTCTAGCAATAGCAACCTTATTAGGTTCTGTGCTTGCAAAAGCTGGATCAAATTTTTCTGTATAAATATCAACTTTGCTTTCTACTTCAAGCGCTATTTTTCTCATATAGTTAACAGCTTCTACAGGATATTTACCAACAGCAGTTTCTCCTGAAAGCATCACAGCATCAGTCCCATCAATGATTGCATTTGCAACATCAGAAACCTCAGCACGCGTCGGGAATGGATTGTTTATCATGGATTCCATCATCTGAGTTGCTGTAATAACTATTACATTCTTGCGATTAGCTTCAGAAATAATTTTCTTTTGAATAATAGGAACTTGCTCAGGCTCTAGCTCAACACCTAAATCACCACGCGCAACCATTACAGCATCTGTTTCATCTAAAATCTCATCAAGCTGATCAACAGCCTGTGGTTTTTCTATTTTTGCAATAACTTTAATAGGACTACTAGGTTTTGCTTCTTCTATTAAAGATTTAAGCTCTTGAATATCTCTTCTATGTCGAACAAAAGAAAGTGCGATGTAATCAGCGCCACAAGCAACAGCACCTTTTATATCCTCTCTATCCTTATCTGTTATTGCTTTTAATTTAAGCTGCTCTGACTCTGGTAAATTAACACCCTTATTAGATTTTAATATTCCAGCAACAGTAACTTTTGCAGTCACATCTTTTTTACTAGTAGATTCTACCTGCATTCTGATCATTCCATCATCAAGTAAAATCCTCTGTCCATTTGAAACTTCCTCAGGAAGTTCTGGATAATTCCTTATATGAATTTTTTTAGGGCTAGCAGACCAATTTGCGTCTTTCTCGTCAGTTACTAAAGTCACAACTTCGCTTTCAGTCAGTTCAACACCAGCTTCAGGCAAATCTCCAGTACGAATCTTAGGACCTTGAATATCCACTAAGATCGCTACTGAAACATTCATTTCTCTAGAAACTTTTCTAACTAATTGAATCTTCTCTTTTCTTTCATCCCAGCTTCCGTGAGAGCAATTAATTCTAGCTACGTTCATACCAGCTTCAATCAACTTACGAAGCATCGGCTCATTTTCTGAGGCAGGTCCAAGGGTAGCAACGATTTTAGTTAATGGGTACATATGAAATCTTCCCAAGTATTGTAGCAGCATTTGCGCCTGTTGAGCTTGGTATATTATTTGGAATGCGCTTAAAACTTGTATAAGCAAGCAAAGAAAATAACATCGACTCTTTATATTGATCATCAATGCCAATCAATTCATGAGATAAAAATTCAATATCAGGGTTTTCTTTTTTTAGACCTTCTATAAGAAATTTATTTTGAGTACCACCACCAGAAGCGTAAACTTTCTTAATGTCAAATTTTTTGAGTTCATTGGAGATTGTTTTAACAGTAAAATAACTGACCGTTGAGATTATATTTTCTTTTTTACCTAGATCTAAAAATTTATCTGCAAATTTCTCACAAAAATACTCTCTACCTGTAGTCTTAGGAGGCTCCTCTTTAAAATAACTATTTTGCCTGATTATTTGATTCACAAATTTTTCATCCACCTTCCCTTCAAAAGCTATTTCACCATCTTTATCAAAAGGCTTATGGAAAAGTTTTTTCACTAAGCTATCTATTAAAGTATTACCAGGACCAGTATCATAGGCAATAGTATCCTTGCCAAGTTCCATAATACTTGTGTTAGCGATACCACCTATATTCAAAGTACCAACACTTTCTTTCTCGTTCCTTACCAAAGTATCATCAATAAAACTAATCAAAGGTGCTCCACCACCACCAAGTGCTATGTCAGCTGGTCTAAAATCAGAAACAGTAATTATGCCTGTTTTATTAGCTATCACTGACCCATCGCCAATTTGCCAAGTGCTTTGCGGTCCATGGAAAATCGTCTGCCCATGAATCCCAACTAAATCTATAAGCTCTTTTTCATTTCTAACAGTAGAAGGTAGTTTATGAATAGAGTCTTCGATTAGCTCATCTCTAAACTTGATAATCAAATCAGAAATAAAATTTGTGTAGTCAAAAGTTAAATTTGCAATTTCTTCTAAACTTGCTCTTTGCGTATTGATTACTTTTTCTATATGTTGCTTTAATGTGTTCGGAAAAGGGAAAGTTCTTTGTTTAATAATTTCAAATTTTCTTAAATCAACTTCGTTCCAATGCACAAGACACATATCGACGCCGTCGACTGATGTGCCTGTATTTACTCCAAGAGTACGCATAAATAAGATTATAACCGGTGGGGTCAGATCGGGTACATGGGTACATAAAAAGGGAGTCCACTTAATATCTACCCATGTACCCGACCTGACCCAATTCTAAAAACTCAGAAAATTTGCCAAGAGTTTATGCCCCTGCTGAGATAGTATTGACTCGGGATGATATTGGACGCCTAGTAAATTTGGATAGTCTTTGTGAGAGATTGCCATCACCAAACCATCTTCTGTTTCAGCTTCAATCTGAAGAGGAGTTGCTGCAATTGAGTCTTTATCAATAATTAAAGAATGATATCTGGTTGCGGTATAAGGGCTTGGTATTTGGTCAAACAGTGGACTCTTAGATTTATGGAAAATTTCACTAGTCTTTCCATGCATTAGATAGGGCGCTTTGCAAACCTTCGCTCCATAAATCTCACCGATAGACTGGTGACCAAGACAAACACCTAAAATAGGAAGTTTGCCAGAAAGTTCTTTAATAATTAAGTTGCTTATACCAGCATCTGAAGGCTTTCCTGGACCTGGTGAGATTAAAATATGAGTGGGTTTAAGCTCTTTTACTTTTTCAAGCAGCTCTGCTTCTTTATACTCATTATTTCTCCAAACTATCGTCTCTGCTCCAAGCTCACCAAGATATTGCACCAAGTTATAAACAAAACTGTCAAAGTTGTCTATCACAAGGACTTTTGTGTTTTTAAATTTCCCTGCTAGTTTCTCTGCGCTTGGCATAGAATTAATTATAAGGCATGTCGATAATTAAAAAGCAAATCCAGAAATATCTCTTAAATAAGCCAACGCCTTTCCACAGCCCGGCTCATTGTGGCACTCAGTCAGCTAATGATCTTAGTGAACTTAGTGGTTTAGATGATCTTCAATACCCAAATGAAATTATTAAAGAATCACAGGATTTTGTAGCTAAGCTTTTTGGCGCGCAAAAATCTTTCTACCTAATTAATGGAGCTAGTGCCGGGATGCAAGCAGCGATGCTTTCAATTAAAAATGACAAACCAGTTTTAGCTGCAAGAAACATTCACAAATCAGTTATCTCAGGTCTTATTCTCTCTGGCTTAAAACTTGAGTGGTTTGAGCCAGAGTGGCTAAGTGATTTTAGTGTTTATGGGAAATTTCATCTGGATCACTTAAACACAAATTATATAAATGAAAGCTTTAGTGCAGTTGTAGTTACGAACCCAAGTTATGAAGGTTTTTATTCTGAACTACCCAAATTAAAAATTCCAATCATAGTTGATGAAGCTCATGGCGCGCACTATCATTTTAGCGATAAGCTCCCAAAGCCTGCTCTAGAGAGTGGCGCAGATATAGCAGTTCAATCATGGCATAAAACTTTAGGAAGCTTAACTCAAACTGGAGTTTTGCATGTGAATAAAAGCTCTAGAATTAATCCTGAAATTATCGCAGAGAGCTTAAGGCTTTTACAAAGCACTAGCCCTAGTTATCTTCTTTTAGAAAGTTTATGCGAAACTGCTCATCGCATGCAGAAATCAGGGGATGATATATTTAACAATGCAATTAAAAAAGCAAGCTTAGTAAGCTTTGCAAAAGCCAAAAACAATGATCCATTAAGAGTTTTATTTAATGGCGCTGATGGTTCTTTTATAGATAAGTACTTTGAAGAGAATGGAATAGCACTAGAAGCTCACAGTTTTAATTCAGCACTTGCTTTTATAAACTACGCAAACACTGAAGAAGAAATTCAAAAACTAAATAAAGTTTATGAAGGTCTCGAGATTGCAATTCAAAAAAGACAAGAAAAAATCAAAACTAAACAAAAGCCAAAATTTGGGAAACAAGTTTTAAGTCCTCGAGAAGCATTTTATAGCGATTATAAAGAAATTAATCTAGAAGCCTCTGAAGGATTCGTATCACAGGAGCTTTACGCTCCTTGCCCGCCAGGCATAGCTCTTTTAGTGCCAGGTCAAAAAATCACTAAAGAAAATATTGAGATTTTAAGATCTGAAAAAGAAAAGGTTAGAATCATAACCACAAGCTAACTGCAAGCTCAAAATGGATAAAAAACAATATCTATCTATCATAAGCTCTCTAGAGAACCATAACTACCATAAGCTAATTATTGGCGCTGCTTTAAAAGATTATGAGGCGATAGAAAACTACGCGTATTTTTTCACTCACGCTAAAGCAAATGTCATCGACATCTCTGCTTTCCCTCATTCAGTTATTTGCGCAAAGAAAGGAATAGAGAAAGCTCTTAGTGAAAATGCTAGCCTTGAAGCGCCAGCGATTATGGTGAGCGTGAACATTGGCAAAGATCCGCACTTTAGAAGAATTGAAGTGGATTACGAAAACTGTACTAACTGTCTTCTTTGCGTGCCGACTTGCCCGTCTGGAGCTTTTAGTATTGAAGAAAAAAAACTTGGCTATGAAATAGATCTTTGTTTTGCTTGCAGCAAGTGTTTGGATTATTGCAGTTTTGATGCCCTCGCTTTTAAAGACTGGTCAGCTTACAAGCCTGAATCTCTTTTAGAACTAATAGAACTTGGTGCTAGTGCTATTGAAATTCATCTTAATAATGATTTAGATGCTTTTGAAAAATTCTACACCTCGCTCCCTAAGCTCCCAGACTATTTCTTGCAATCTTTTTCTATCGGCTCAGAAATGATGTCAGCTGAAGAACTAATAAGTGCATTTGAAAGAATTATTAAAGTAGTTGAGAAAGCTTATCAAGAAGGAAAAGAAATCATAATCCAAACAGATGGCATAGCTATCTCTGGAACTAAGGATATAAAAGATAGAGATCTTCCAAGTATAGAAAATGCAAAAACTATTTTAGAACATTTAGCAAACAAGGGCTTAAAGCCTTTATTTATAAGTGAGAACAAGTCTAAGACCAAGGTCTTTGTTCAGCTCGCTGGAGGCATTGATGAAAAGAGCTTATCAAAAGCTCATAGACAAAACGTGATGGTTAATGGAGTTGCAATAGGCTCATCAGCCAGAAAAAGAATTCAAGAATTAAAATCCTTATCACTAAAATCAAAAACTGGCAATCATACTTTTAGTCTAAATGAAAACAAAGCCGCTCTAGAACTTGCAAAGAATATAATAAAAAACTCAAAAGCTCCGTTACAAAACAGTCTTTTAGAGGTACAATAAATTTAAGAGGCTTAACCCTTAAATGGTAGATATTCAAAAAGACGATGTTCAAAAAGTTCTAGATTTACTTCCTAAAAGCACTCGACAGGAATTGCTTGGCTACGATTTAACAAAGCTTATAGAAGTAGTTCTAGACGTTGGGCGTCCTCCAGAAGCAAGATTTGCAAAACAAGGCACATATTTTCTTGATACTAAGCATGTAACTCATGAATCACTCAACGAGATGGTCTCGAAGCTTGGCGAGTTTGATGATGACAACAGATCAGGGCTTGAAGGTACTTTGCACCGTATTAGCTGCATAAGAAACAGAAAGAATAAAATCATAGGCCTAACTATGAGGATTGGAAGATCAATCTTTGGAACTATCGAGATTATTAAAGACTATTTAGACACAGGCAAATCGGTACTTCTTTTAGGAGCTCCTGGTGTAGGTAAAACTACTATGCTTAGAGAGATAGCTCACTATCTTTCATCAGCTCAAAGCAAGCGTGTAGTTATTATAGATACTTCAAATGAAATAGCTGGAGATGGTGATATTCCTCACCCAGCCATTGGGCAAGCGAGACGCATGCAAGTACCTAAAACTTCTGAGCAGCACACGGTAATGATTCAAGCTGTAGAAAATCACACACCCCAAGTAATTGTTATTGATGAGATTGGTACCAAGGAAGAAGCTGATGCTGCTAGAACAATTGCTGAAAGAGGAGTTTCTTTAATAGGAACTGCTCATGGTGTTTGTTTAGAGAACCTTATCAAGAACCCTACACTTAGTGATCTGATTGGTGGAATCCAAACAGTAACACTCGGTGACGAGGAAGCCAAAAAACGCAACACCCAAAAAACCATTTTAGAAAGAGCAGCTAAACCTACTTTTGATATTTGTGTTGAGATTGTAGATAGGTTTACTGTTAATGTTCACGGGAATGTGGCTGATAGTGTTGATGCATTCTTGCGCGGCTGGATGGTTCACCCTGAACTTCGTAAACGTAATAAAGACACTGATGAGGTTGTGATTTTAGAAAAATCTCAAGAACCAGAAATGCCTCCTTCATATGAAGGCTTAGCTTTTGCAAAAAATGGGACTGCTCTTTCTGTTTACCCTTATGCAATCAGTAAAGGACTTTTAAGAAGAGCTATAGCAGCAATTGATATGGAGCTAGAGATTGCAAATACTCTTGAAGAAGCTGATGTGATTTGTGCGCTAAAGAGCTACGCTGAGCCAGGAGCCAAGATCTTTGAAATAGCAGCTAAAAAGAATATTCCAGTGAAAATCATAAAAGAAAATACTCTAGACCAAATAGAGATAGTAATAGAAGATCTTATAAATGATGATGTTCCTTCCATGGATTGTGATTGGGATAAGCTAGTAGAAGCTTCTGATGCGGCAACTCAAAAAGCTCTCAAAGAAGCTCTTGATGCTATTAATAATTATTTTGAAACTCAAAAATCTGTGACTGAAGAAAAAGATCCAGTAGCACTAAAACCACAAGATTCTGAAACAAGACGCAAGCAACATGAGCTTATACAAAAGTACAACTTAAGCTCTAAGAGCGTTGGCGAAGAACCTAAGCGTCATGTAGTTATTGATGCTGATGTATAACTAAAAACACCTACTATATATAAAACGCTTTCTTAACAAGGGCTTAACCTTAGAATGATTATTAAAGACATAGGAAGAATCCAGGAGATTAACTATGACAGATAAAGTACAGGCAGTAAACACAAAGTTGGTAGATACAAAGTCCAAAAAGGCTAGTTTCAGCTCATTAGCTTCGCAGAAAGCTTCTTCAGCTCAGCGAACTGCAGCTAGCGCAAACGCCAGAAGAGCACGTGAAGCGAGTCTTAGTGCTTCTGGCAATGGACAAGTTAATGAAGGTTCTAGCACTCAAAAGAATGGACAAATTACTCAAACAGTAGGTCAAATGACTACTCAAACTGGTGGACTGCTTATAACTATCGGCATGGGTGTTGCCGCTTTAGCAGCAACAAGCAAGGCGACTTTTTTAGATATGGGCTGCGAACAATGGGCTGAATTCCTCTTGTGGACAGGCGGAATTATATCAGCAGCCGGAATTGCAATTACTGCAGTTGGGACAGCCCAAGTAATGTCTGGCAACGATGAAGTTAATGAGGGTAACGCTACTCTTGCTAAGGCTGCTAACGAAGGTATTATTTCAAATCAACAAGCTTCACAAGCAAGTATTCAATTGGAAAGAGCTTCTTTCTATGAAGCAGAAGTCGGGATTGCTGATGCTACTATTGCTGAGCTTGAGTCTCAGCAAATTAGCCTTAGCTCTGAAGAAAAAGACGATCTTCGTGGTGGCATTAATGAGAGTCTAAAAAAAGGCGCTACCACTTTAAGAGATGGTGGTATTTTAAGTCTTAAAAATAAAGATGGGGAAGATCAATTCTTCATGCGTGATGATAATGGTGATGTTAATGAAGTTGATGTTAAAAGAAAAGATAATGGTGAAGTAGATAGAGACGAGTTTGGTGCACTTCAATTTGATAGAGTACTAGGACCAGTTGATCAAAATGACCCAATGGCTAAAGAAATAGCTATTAATTTTGCTGTTGCTGATAGTTTAAAACAAGCTCTTGAAGGTGGGCTTGATGATGGTGAAGGTGGCACATACCCAGCTAGAACGAGACTTAAGTTTGTTAACGGTGAAATTGAACAAGTGCCTTATGACACTGATAGTCCAGTTGACATGAATCAGCTTATTGATATTTTTGATTCTATTGAAAAGCATCCTCCAGAGTTTAGACTTTATAGAAAAGATGGCGAGCTTGGAATGCAGAAGTGGGATTACGAAAATAATCAAGCACAATCTGGAGCAGAGTTTGTTTCTATCGTTAATGGTTTTGGAACTAAAGAACAAGCTAAAGAAACATTGAAAAAATTAGGTGTTGAGCCTGGAACTCCTCTTTATGAAGAACTTACTAGAATTTCAGGAAATACAGAAGAAGGCGATTCTAATTACGATCCTAATAAATACAGAAATATTCTAGCTGGAGTATCACAGAGAGCTGCTGAAGGAAGAACTAACAACGACGATCTCTTCGGTGGACTTAGAACTGGTATCCCGGTTCAAGATGATGATGCTTCTTCTTCTGGCAGTAATGCTCTAGGCGGCGCATAGCCTCAAGCCGGACCAAGCAGGACCGTTAGACGGTCTTTTCTTCTAAGAGTTCTCTAAGACCTTTTAATTGATCTCTAAACAATGCTGCTTTTTCAAACTCTAATTGAGCAGCCTCATCTTTCATATCTTTTTCTAATTTATCAATTGCTCTTATCAGTTCTTTTTTAGAAAGTTTTTTCTTTTTAGAATCCAATTCTTCTATTAACACCTCTTCAACCGTCTCTGCCTTCTGGAGCGCGTCTAGAATAGGATTTGCCAGAGTCTTAATAATAGTTTTTGGCACAATGCCATGCTCTTTATTATATGCAAGCTGAATTTCTCTACGACGAACCGTTTCTTCAAGAGCCTGTTTCATACTCTTAGTTTCATTATCAGCAAAAAGAATCACACGTGAATTAGAGTTACGAGCAGCGCGCCCTATCATTTGAATAAGCGTACGATAAGATCTTAAATATCCTTCCTTGTCAGCATCCATAATACAAACCAAAGAAACTTCAGGAAGATCAATCCCCTCTCTTAAAAGATTTACGCCAACTAAAACATCAAACTCATTAATCCTAAGATCTCGAAGTATCTCGATGCGCTCAAGTGATTTAATATCACTATGAAGATATCTAGTACGCACTCCTTGATCAGAAAGATAGTCACTAAGATCTTCTGCCATGCGCTTAGTAAGAGTGTTAACTATTATCTTCTCACCTTTTTTGCATGTAGATTTTATCTCATCAAGCAGAACATCTATCTGACCTTTAGTAGCTTTCACTTCCACCTCTGGGTCAACAAGCCCTGTTGGTCTAATCACCAGCTCCGCCACAGCATTACTATCAGTCTCTCCAATTGACTTAGAATCTTTATCTAATCCGCCACACTCTTCCATTTCTTCATCACCAGGAGTAGCAGAAACGTAGATATATCTTTTTACTCTTTCATTGATCTCATCATATTTAAGGGGACGGTTATCTTTGGCGCAAGGAAGCCTGAAACCATAATCCACTAAAACCTGCTTGCGACTTTGATCGCCATTATACATAGCTCGCATTTGAGGCAAAGTCATGTGCGACTCATCAATAAAACAAATCCATCCATCTTCCCCATATCTTCTATTAAAAAAATCTATTAAAACTTTAGGCGCTGAACCTGGCGCTCTGCCTTCAAGTATTCGAGAATAATTCTCAATACCAGTACAGTAACCAACTTCCTTCATCATCTCGACATCATATCTAGTTCTTTGTATGAGCCTTTGAGCTTCTAGATCCTTACCAATAGATTTAAGCTCATGCACTCTTTCCTCAAGCTCTTTTTCTATCTGAAGAATTTTCTCTTCCATATCCTCATCACTAATCATGTAGTGTGATGCTGGGTAAATGCTTGCTTCTTCAATAATCTCAAGAACTTCGCCCGTAACGGGTTCTATATAGCTAATTCTTTCTATTTCATCACCGAAAAACTCAACTCTTAGTATACGCTCTTCATTCGCTTGGAAAATATCTAATATTTCACCACGAACCCTAAATTTTGTACGTGTTAGCTCTATATCATTTCGCGCATATCGAATCTCAACAAGATTTCTCATCAACTTACGCATATCAATTTCCATGCCCACAGAAATTTTTATAGCTGCATCATAATAATGTTCAGGCATTCCCAAACCATAAATGCAACTCACAGAAGCAACTAAAACAACATCATCATACTCAAAAAGTGATTTAGTGGCGTTGTGACGAAGCCTATCTATCTGATCATTTACTTTTGCTGTTTTTTCTATAAATGTATCTGTGTGAGGGATATAGCTCTCAGGCTGGTAGTAGTCATAGTAACTAATAAAAAACTCCACATGATTTTCCGGGAAGAACTCTTTAAATTCATTACAAAGCTGACCAGCTAAAGTTTTATTAGGGGCAAGAATAAGAGCAGGTTTCTGCGTTTCTTCAATTATCTTAGCCATGGTGTAGGTCTTCCCGCTACCAGTAATCCCTAGAAGTGTTTGCTTGGGCAATCCTTCATATATACCTTCACTAAGCTTTTTAATAGCATTAGGCTGCCCGCCGCCTGGTTCGAATTCACTGACGACTTTAATGGGATTTTGTTTATCTGTTTTTGAGCTCACTTAAAGCATCTCCATGGAAGCGCTGCAGTAAAATTCTACACTTTTATTGAAATCTAGGTAGTCTCAGCTAGCCTAAAGCTATTAAAGAAGTAAAAAAAGGCTAGAAAAGCTCTTTATATTAAAAGAGAGGAAAGGGGAATGGGCGAAGTTAGAACTATTAACTTAAGGCAGTTAGCACAGAAGCTAAGTACAGCACTTAAAACTGGTGAACTTAGCCAAGTAAAAGAAGAGTTAAAAAAAGATCAAAACTTTGCTGATATTGATTTCTTTTTAAGTTCTACAAGTGATAAGAAAACTACAACACAAATAGTAAATAAAAAAACCAATGAGTCTTGGCTTTTATCTGACTTACTAGTAGCAATGAAAAAAATTGAAGAAAGCTATGCTGATCAAAAAACAAGTCCAGAAGAAAGAAAAGAATTAGATAAATTAACTAAAGCGCTTGGCATAGATATAGATTCTATTTTAGATTCAGAAATAAATCCTAAAGGGCACTACAACTGGAGAATTAGAACATTTATAGCAGATAGTACTGCCACCACAAAAGATCAAAGACCTGAAACTCTTATGTATTTTGATATGAAAGAATTTGAAGAACAAAGAGCAAGAGAAATTGAAGAAAACATTTATCATGGAAGATCCAATATTCAAGCAAAAGTAATTCAAATAGATGCTGGTAGAGGACGCAAATATGGAGAACTTCATATAGAAGCAAAAGACCCAAATAGACCCATGAACTTCAAAGTCGAACAAAGAAGCTACAGTGATAATACGGTTTATATTTCAGAAAGATTAGCAAGACTTGATAAACCGAGCTTGCATACAGTTCTTACTGATAGCTCAATTAAAAATAAAGTAACTATCGAAGAACGCTTTGGTAGAAAAATCGCGCTTAAAAATATTATAAGTATAAAAGTAGAAGCTACAAATCTCAATGACAGCATCGATTTAATAGACTCCAATCTAAGTTCTGAAGTAAATAGCAAAGATGGGAATGACAGAATCTATGGCACAAGATCTGAATCAAACTTTATCTATGCAGGAAATGGAAACGACATTATCCATGCAGGAAATGCTGGAAATATGATCAAAGGTGAAAACGGAAACGATACTATTTATGGAAGTTTTGACTTAAGTGATGAAGCAATTTTTAGCGATCAATTCAGTGGCGGTGCTGGCAATGACGAAATCTTAACTGGATTTAATGAAACAATAGTTGATGGAGGGAGTGGAAACGACCACATAACAGTTTATCCCTTTGGAAAAGTTGGAAGTAGAGGGCACAGTCCAGAAAGCAGATTCAAAGCTTTTATTAATCCCGGTCCTGATAATGATACTGTAACGATCACAAGTAATCCAGAATTATTTCCAAACATCAAAGCTAGCAAGCTTAAAAAATTACCACGAAGCCCCTACAATGGAACTGTTATTGTTGATTTCAAAGGTTCAGGAGTTAATCAGCTTCACGCTCAAGCTGGAACGGTTAGTATTCAAAATTTTAAATTTGAACACGACAGGCTTTTTGACCATCAAAAAGTGAAACCTACTGAGATCAAACAGCGCAAAAAAGAAGATAATAGTGGAGAGCTTTTTTACAATGCTAAATGGACAAAGCTTGGCATGCAAAACGGAAAGGATTTTAACTATCATTTCAAATTAAGTGAAACTCTCAAAGAAAAAATCGATTATAGTAGTTTTCAAGAAAGTCTAAAAGATCTTCAAAAGGGAGATACAGGAAACTCTTCAAGGAAAATTTTAGAGCACAGAAAATATGACGCAAGAGCAATTAGCGATGGCTAAAAAGCTTCAAAGCTAACTTTATATCCAGCAAACTTTCTAAGGTTAATAACGCCAGTATCCAGAAGTAAGTATTGCCCCTTAATACCTTGCAGAGTGCCTTCAACAAGAGGGTTCTTATCAAAATTATGTGACTGAATTTTTACAGGATATTCAAGCACAGGGTACTTAATCTCTTGCACTCTAGAATCTTCTTCTATGATCAAGGCATTATCTAGTGGATTGCTTCGACTGTCGTCTCGCAATGACGCGCTGTCATCACGAGCGGCATGCAGTGACGACGCGCTGTCATCGCGAGCGGAGCGTGGCGATCCATAGGCATCTTCTTCTGAATATTCACAAAGAAGGTCTTCGTATTCTTCAAAGATTTCATCACGGCGAGCTGAAAGATCCACGTCTTCGTAATCATTTTTAAGCATATTTCGCCAGTTTGTTTTATCTGCCATGCTCTTAGCAATTTCCACTTCCACTAAACCAGCGGTCTTGCGCCTATCTACTGTAGCTATTCTTAAAGCCTTTACAGCACCTTGATCCACCCAACGAGTTTTCTCTTGAAATTGACGAGTGATTCCAATTTTCACTCCACTAGTTAAAGAGATATAAATAGAATGAGGGATATTACAATGCTTTTCTCCCCACTCAGAATCACGGCAAGTCCCTTTATCAAAATGACAAAGCTCAGGTTTTATTATGCAGGTATCGCATTCAGCTAAATCTCGCAAACAAGGAAAACAATAACCCTGATTAAAAGTTTTTTTAATCTCACGCCCGCAGCCCACACAAGCGAGATCATTTTGAAATTCAAGTTTTATTTTTTGACCTAAAAACTTATTTAAAAGAATATCCCCATCTTTATATGAACTAGGCTCAGTTTTCCTGTCTTCATAGAGACGAAGGTAATAATCAACCGTGTCGTCTTTGTTGATTGTATGACCCATTTTTCTTAAATATCCTGTAGGCATAATTTGTATCCTATCAATAAATATATTAGAATGTAAGTAATGACACTGACTAAAAAATCTTTATTAACTTTAGCACTGATCGCATCGTTCTCTTTAGCGTCTTGCGGTTTCTTGCCAAAGGCAAATGACAAAGTTAGCCACTTCGACCAAGAATCAATTAAAGATGCTTCTGAAATCATTAAAGGGAATCATTATATTGCAGTAGCTGCTCCATTAACTGGCGCTTACCGTGAGCTTGGTAAAACTATACTTGAAGGCGCTGAGCTTGCAGTTGAAGAGTTTAACGAAAAGGCAAGTGCTGATAAAAGAGTCGGGATTTTAACTATTGATGATGGTGGCTTAGTAGGCGAAGCAATTGAAAGAGCTGATTTAGTAGTTGCTCAAAATTGTCTTGGAGTTATTGGGCACCTAAACTCTGAAGTTTCTATAGAAGCTTCAAAAAGATATATAAGTGCTAACATCCCTCAAATCTCACCAGCATCTTCTCACCCTAAGTTCACCGAAAGACCTTCAGCAAAAGGCTTTGTCTTTAGAACAATAGGGACAGACAGGCAACTAGGTGAGTCTGCTGCCGATTATGTTTTAAAAAATCCTGATTTTAAAAAGATAGCTGTTTTATTTAACGATAGACCTTATGGTGTTTCTGTCTCTAGTGAATTTGTTCGTCAGCTTTCTAAAGATTCATCTAAAGAAATTGTTTTTTACGAAACTATTCCAGTAAGAACTTCTGATCACTCAGAAACTGTAAAAAAAGTTAGTGCTAAAGCCCCTGACTTAGTTTACTTCGTTGGTGAGTACAATGACGCTGGCTACCTCTTAAAACAATTAAAATCAAAACTGCCAAGCGTTCAGTTTTTAGCTGCTGAGGGTGTGCATAATCAAGAGTTTATAAATATTGCTGGTAGCAGCTCTGAAGGTTCTATCATCGTTGGGATGAAGACTCTAAGTGGCTCAATAAGCACTAAGTACAAAGAACGTTACCAAAAAGACGATGCCGCTTTTGTGGGTGCTAGCTATGATGCCACTAAAATTTTACTAAGCGCTATCAAAGATAATAATTTCAAAGACACTGCAGCAATCGCTAAATCAATTAGTGATAATCCTATCTTCGATGCTAATGGCGATATGATTAAGCCTAATTTTGTACTGTACAGAGTTGATGGTTCTAAGTTTGTACAGCTCTAGAAACTAAAGCCAGCTTCTTTTAAACGTTTAAAAGCTTCTTCTACTCGAGGCACGTCAGTAGTCATAGCTATTCTAAAGAAGCCTTCACCAGCGTCACCAAAAGCGTTTCCAGGAGAGACGATAATGCCGCATTTATCTAAAACATCACCACAGAATTTAGCTGCAGAACTGTAGCTTTTAGGAATTGGAGCCCAAACAAACATAGTTGATTTAGGAGCTTCAAGCTCAGCCCATCCAATAGATTTCAAACCTTCAATAATAGCGTTACGGCGATCCTCATAAACTTTATTACGATCATCAATTATTTTTTGATCAGTTTTAAGAGCAGTTATACAAGCTTTCTGAATTGCTTTAAATATTCCAGAATCTACATTAGTTTTAATAACAGAAAGTGCCGAGATAACATCTTGATTACCAAGCACCCAACCCGCTCTCCAGCCTGTCATATTGTAGCTTTTAGAGAAAGAATGAAACTCTACTCCAACTTCTTCAGCACCTTTAGCATTAAAAAGTGATGGTGCTTTATAGCCATCAAAAACAATTTCTGAATATGCCATATCATGACAAAGAATGATCTTATGTTTTTTACAAAACTCAACTGCCTCTTCAAAAAACTCAACCGTTGCAAGACCAGAAGTAGGGTTGTTTGGGTAGTTTAAAAACATGATTTTAGATTTAGCTGCAACGTCCTCTGGAATTGCTTTTAAATCAGGTAAGAATTTATTTTCAGCAAGCAATGGCATCTTATGAGGGATGCCACCAGCAAATAAAGTACCAGTGTTGTAAACAGGATAACCAGGATCAGGTATTAAAGTATAATCACCAGGATTTACAAAAGCTAAAAAGATATTATGGATAGATTCTTTAGAACCGATCGTAGATAAACATTCCGTTACAGGGTCAAATTCCTGAACACCAAATCTTTCAGCTACCCAACGACAAGCTTCTTTACGATAATCAAGAGTTCCTGTGTATGGTGGGTAGTCATGAGTGCTCGCATCTTCCACCGCTTCTTTCATAGAATCTACAATATGACTAAAAGTAGGGATATCAGGATCACCAATGCCCATATTGATAATATCAACACCACGCGCCTGCGCTGCTGCTTTCTTTTCATCAATCTCTGCAAATAAGTAAGGCGGCACGCCTGCTAGTCTCTCTGCTCTTTCTATCTTCATTTTAGTTACCATAAGGAATTATTTTATCACTTAAGTTTTATTTTTTTAGACTTTTTAAGCCCGTAGTCTTCTAGTATGATCTCTAGAGCTTCTATAGTTGCTCTGCTTTGAGAACTTAACTTTCTATAAGCTAAAGCTTTAGCTTCATAATCATCCTCACAGTTCCGAGGCATCTTAAAGCTTGCAAGCTTTAAGTTTTCTTCTTGCCAGCGCGCTGTTATTTTCTTAACTGTTTTATCTCCAGCTTTGAGTTTTTGTCCATGCAACTTAAATTCACCTAAAAACTCTTCATATTTCTTTTTTCTAAATCTTATATAAGCATCATTAAGCCTACCACTTGAAGTTCTTGAATCTGCTTTTTCTAGAGCTTCTACTAAAGCTTTTGACTTATTTCGTCCAGCCTCTTTTTCTTCTCTTGAAACTTTTAAAGATTTTTTAGGTCTAAGCCTGACCTCTCTTTGAGTGGTTTGAGCAGCCCTATTTGGATCCACTTTCTTAAGTCCCATTTTGATATAGTATGCCTTTTTCAAGCGCAAAAAGTCAATCTAAATTAACACAAAGCTTAAAAAAGCCACTAATTAGAAGATTCATCTTCAGTAAATACTAAATAGCTAAGGCAAAAAGAAAATATGAGATCGTTTCACTAATCTCAAGACCAGCTCCATAACTATCTCCTGAATGTCCAAAAAGCTTTTTAGCAAGCCAAACAAAGACAGCGTAAGAGATTAAAGCTGAAAAAATCATTAGACTAATTATTTTAGAAATGACATAAGTCTCTAAATGAAAAGTAGCAGCGAAAAGATAGAAGAAAGCTAACACTAAAATTATTTGCAAAATACTCATCACAAAATCAAAAGGTACTCTAATATTTTTTTCAAATATAGATGAAGTACGAGCTTTCCCTCCCTGTAATTTCTGGAAGGACATTACAGCAACTACTAAAGCGCGGCTTAACATGGGTGTGATAATTAAAACTGGAATTAAAATATCATAATCAATATGAGCTAAAGAAATAATCTTTCCTATTAATAATATAAAAGCTGCTGCTGCCCCGAAAGCTCCTACACAACTATCTTTCATAACTTCAATGGTTTCTTCCTTTGTAGCTTTGCTAGCACCAATCCCATCAAAAGAATCCATCAAACCATCAAGATGCAAACCACCACTTAAAAAGACACCGCCACAAAAAACAGCAAAAGCAAAAAGCCAACTCACTTGCTCCCAATATTCAAAATCTAATAGATTAAAAAGTTTAAAAATGATAAGGCTTAAAAGCCCAAAGACTAAACCTACAGTTGGGAAAAATTTTATAGAAGGAGCCCAATCTTTATCAGAAATTTTCCCTTTGGGTGCCAAAGGAAGAAGAGTAAGAAATATTAGTGCAAGTCTAAATCCGTGCATAGCTAAATTATTCCACGCTTTAGCTTAGTGCAGTTCCCAAGTGCTAGCTTGTCCCTTATTATCTTTAATAACAATGCCTGAACTTGATAATTTATCTCTAATCAAATCGCTTGTAGCAAAGTCCTTATTAGCTCTAGATTTTTCTCTTATCTCCAAAAGAGCTTCCATCGCCGAGCTAAGTGCACCATTTGCTGATCCATTATTAAAAGATCCAACTTTATGATTTACCAAATCAAAACCTAAAACTTCAAGCAAGCATTTAATAGTTTTTGCTTTATTATTATCCGACTTAGCTTCAAACATCATTGCTAAGGCTTGCGGCGTAGCTAAATCATTATCCATAGCTTCTTCGAACTTCGCTAGAAGATCTCTGTCTAAACCATCTATTTCAAAAAGGTTTTCATTAGTTGCGCTTCCGCCTAGTTCTATGTGAGTCATGCCTCTTTTAGCATCGAAGATATCTTTTAAAAGCTCTTTACCAAGCGCATCAGCCAAAGATTTATAAAGAGTCTCAAAGCCTGTCTCTGCAGCCTTCAAAGCTTCATGAGTAAAATTAAGCTGTTTTTTATAATGCGTAGTTAAAATAAAATATCTAATTGCATTAGCATTTGTGCCATTTAAAATATCTTTAATTGTCAGGTAGTTATTATCTGATTTAGACATTTTCTTACCTTCAATCATGATCATGCCATTATGCATCCAAAACTTAGCCAAAGGATGCCCCGTTAACATCTCAGATTGCGCGCATTCATTTTCGTGATGCGGGAAAATCAAATCATCACCACCAGCATGAATATCTATAGTATCTCCTAAAAGAGAGTGGATCATCGTGCTACATTCTAAGTGCCAGCCCGGTCTCCCGCGCCCCCAAGGTGATTCAAAACAATGCTCATCATGCTCATCCGGGAAAGATTTCCATAAAGCAAAGTCTAATTGGTCTTCTTTCTTTTCATTTTGCTCAACTCTAGCAAGTCCTTTACGCAAATCTTCAGGACTTTGACCTTTAAGTTGACCGTAGTTTTTATGAGAAGAGATTTTAAAATAAACATCACCATCGACTACATAAGCAGCGCCTTTAGAAATCAATTCTTCAATAAGCTTTATCATTTGAGAAATATAATCAGTTGCGCGCGGCTCAAAGCTAGGCCAGCTCACGTTTAGAGCCTGCATATCAGCCCAAAACTCAAAAGTATATTTTCTAGACAACTCATCAGGATTAATCCCAAGCTCTTTAGCTCTATTAATAATTTTGTCATCAACATTTGTAATATTTCTGGACCACTGAACTTTATAACCTTTATATTTCAGGTAGCGATAAAGAATATCCCAAGCAACAGCACTTCTAGCATGACCAATATGGCTCACATCATAAACAGTAGGACCGCAGCTATAAATAGTTACCTTCGGTGGATTTATTGGCTCAAAATCCTCTAATTTTCGACTAAGGTTGTTGAAGAACTTCATAACTGAGATTCAGTCTAACATAGATATTTTTGACATTCACAAAGAGCAAAATTAGCTTAGAACAAGGCTTTTGAGTTCTATAATCTTAAAGAAAAAAGTCTAAATGATCTAGGTAATAGCCCTAGATCTAGGCTATTAGTCTATTTACATTTATCTTCTCTTGGGGATAAAGAATAGACAATGCAAAAAATCAGGAAACTAATTGCAAAGATCCAGGAGACTAGAACAGAGTCTCGCGCTGATTTATGCAAAAAGTTTGATGAATTAAAAGAAGAAGTTGAAAAAGAAAAAGTAGACGAACGTCTTGTTTCTCTTGGTCAATACGAGCCTAAGGCTAGAGACTCTAAGTAAAAGTTTTTAAAATCAAAATTAGTTGGATTAGATTATAAATCTATCTTGCAATGCCAAGCTTATCGAGGACCTTGTCTTGAAGTCCAAACATTTCATCAGCATCTTTTTCTTCAATATGATCATAGCCAAGTAAATGCAAAAGTCCATGCACAAAGAGAAAAGCAAACTCACGCTTCTGACTATGACCATATTCTTTAGCCTGGTCAATTGCTCTTTGAACGCAAATAATAATGTCTCCTAAAGGGATTTCTTCTAATAAATCCTCTTCAAGAGGCATGTCCAAGCTCATAGGGAAAGAAAGCACATCTGTGACTTTATCTTTACCTAGAAAACCTTTATTCAATTCTTGGATCTCTTTTTCACTTACAAAACTAAGACTAATCTCTCTTTTTAAAAGCTGCTCACCATCAGCAAGCACTGAGGTTTCTTCTAAAATAGCTTGCCAGCTAATATCCAAATCCAAATCTAGGTCTAAAGCGCCTAAGTTCACGCCTTCAAGTCTTTTAGATATAAGTAGCTTCGACATCTAAGTTAATTCTAACAATAAGTGGATTGCTTCGCTCTGCTCGCAATGACGTGTCATCACGAGCGAAGCGACGTGATCGCAATGATGTGAGTTGATTATGAAATCATCTCAATTGCAGTCGCTGCAATTTTATCTGAAAGCTTGTGAAGCTGAGTCGCTGCCTGGTAAGCCCTTTGAGCAGTTACCATATAGTGCGTTTCCATTTTAAGCCACACATTACTTCTCTCTAAAGATTCATTAATAACCTTAGTTTCAGTTGCTGAAATACTTGGTACACCACTTTCTGGAGTTGGTTCAAAGAATAAACCATCTTTAACATCTCTAAGCGCTTCTGGGTTATTGAAATTTGAAATTCTTAGTTTATAAAGAGAAACTACATTCGCTCCTTCTCTACCGTAAACTACTCCATCTTCTCCAACTACAATCTTTTCATAGATACCTAAATATCTACCATTGCGTGGATCGATCTTAATATTAATATCTTGAGTTCCACCAACAGCTTGACCAGCTGGAACCAGCTCTTGTGCATTATTTGTAATCGGGTTATTGAAAGGGTCAACAACATTTGGATTAAGCCCACTAAAGTCTGGATCAGCAGGATCCGGTCCTCGTAAATTTGTAGCAGCGCCTGCTAGAGGAACACCTTGCACAGCAAAGCCTTCTCTTGTTACAAGACTACCTTCAGCATTAATGTGAAAATCTCCTAAGCGTGTAAATAAAGTTTTATTTTCTCTAGTGTCTCTTACAGTAAAAGCACCTCTACCGTCTAAAAACATTTTTGTCCATTCACCAGGACGAGGTTCTCTTTTACCTTGATCCCAGCTAATGCCTTGGTCCTGCGCGTCAGTACCAATCATATAATCAGAGAAAGCCCATCTTTTAGCTCTGTGACCTTCTGTACCATAGCCAATTATATTACCGGCGATGGTATCGATCATTTCACTCGATGTGAGTGCTGCGTTGTGTGCTAAGTGTTGTGCTTTAAACATTTCCTTTCTCCCTTGATTGTGCTCCTGCAGTATTTCTAGAAACCGTTTTGATTTCCTTCAAACTAATATCGTGTTTTGCTAACCTTTCTCTTAATTGTCCTTGGTTAGCTTCTAAAAGGTTCATTGAAGATTCAGAGCCTGCAACTTGAATTGAAACTCCAGAACCGTTAACTCTAACTATTAAAGTTTGCAAATCTTCTAAGCCAGGAATATCAACTCTTACAGCTTTATTCTTCGCATCTTCAATAACTCTTGGTGCAAGCTGTGACCATTTAGCAAGATTCTGTTTGCTATCACTGTGGTCATGCCCTTGGTGCTCATCTCTTTGAGCATTACCCATAGCTTCTTCAACTTGTTTTTGATTAGCTTGCGCAGCTAATGCAACGTTTTGTTCTGTTGGTTTTAATTTAGTTTTTGTGTCTTCAGTTTCTTGAAGAGCTTCTTGCTGCAAAGCTGATTGTTGATTTTTATTTTGCTCAACTTGTTTAGTTAATAACTCTTTGTGCATAGCTTTATATGCTTCAATATTTTTAGGATTAGACTTAATAAAAGCCATAATCTCATCACCAGACTTGCCATCTTTGACGTGCTTAACTATCTCTTGCATAAGCTCATTCTGATCGCCCTGACCGCGAAGTTCAGCAAGCTTATCAGCAAACTTCACTGCCCCTGGTTTATCGAAAGCTAAACTGTTTGAGTTCATTAGAACGTCAATTGTTTTACTCGTATTTTTTGTGCTCGTTGTCCCGTTATTCATAGCTATTATGTAGATAACAGCCAGGGATTAAGAAGAGGTTATGAAAGCTTGAAAAGTGCTTTCATAGCTTAATTTTCAAGGATTTAGGCTTAGTCTGAGCTCAAATCTAAGCTCCCAAGACCATGCTGATCGCCCATTCCTTTACGAGCATGCTTAATAGCAGCATCTTCGTCATATTTCTTTTGTTCAGCCTTGTTTTCAGCATCAAGGTATTCTTCTAATTGCTTTTCTTTGAGCTTTTCCATAGCCTCAACCTTTATTTGTGCTTGCAGAAGTGCTTCGCGAGCTCTAACAACCCCCTCTTCAGCATCTTTTAGCTTTATGACACGGTTTTGGACGTTTTCATCACAACTACGAATATGTCTAAGGTGATCTTGAGCCATCTTATACTCATCTTTTATCAGGTCATCTTGAGCAGTTTTTAAGGCGTCTTGAGCTTCTTTAAGCTTTCGCTTAGCCAATTCAAGTGCACTAAAAGCCTCAGCAAGCTTCTTTTGCGCTTCCTTTAACTCATCTTTTCTTAAATCTAAGACTCTTTCAAGCCTGAATTTAAATACCATAGTCTCAACCTACCTTATATATAAGCCCTTGAATTAGAATATATATCGCCAAGACTAAGAGAATATAAAGAAAATGTTCAACTGGACCTTAACCATTTCCTTTTCTATCTGATCCTTGCTATCTTTGCTAGCTGAGCCACTTAGGCAAGATCCCTTGAGATGGGAATTTAAAAAGGAAAGAGAAATGGCAACAGTTGCAGAAGCACAAGCAGATAAAAAACCAGAAGACAAAAAAGCAGTAGATAAAAAACCTGCTGAAATCAAAATCAATTTTGACCCGAAACAACTACTTGGAAAGTTAGTTGAAGCAGGAGTTCATCTTGGTCACCAAACTCGTTATTGGAATCCAAAAATGAAGCCTTATATTCACGGACAAAGAAACGGTGTTTACATCATCGATCTTAACCAAACTATTAATGCAATTGCTAATGCATCTAGTTTTTTAACTAAGCAAGCTAAGCTTGGTAAAAACATTCTTTTTGTGGGGACGAAAAAACAAGCATCTGATGTTATTAAAGAAGAAGCAAATAAAGCTGGCGCTTTTTACATTAACCAAAGATGGTTAGGTGGACTTCTTACTAATTTTGATACAGTAAGGGCAAGTTTAAACAAATTACGTGATCTTGAAACTCAAATGGAGACAGGCGCGTTCAAAGGTTACAGTAAAAAAGAAGTTGCTAAATTAAGTCGTCAACTTAGCAAGCTTAACAAGTCACTTGGTGGTCTTAAAAAGATGAGAGGTAAGCCAGATGTTCTTGTTGTTGTTGACCAACAAAAAGAATCTATTGCAATCAACGAAGCTAAGAAGCTTGGCATGAAGGTTGTAAGTTTAGTTGACACTAACAGTGATCCAACTGGTATCGACTACGTGATCCCAGCTAACGATGATTCAATCAGATCAATCAGAATCATCACTAAAGTTTTAGCTGAAGCAGTCGGTGAAGGTAAAGTTAAGTAGTTAGAAAGTAATTAGACTAATTTAAAACAGGAGAAAATTTAATGAGTTTCACAGCAAAAGATGTAGCAAAACTTAGAGCAATGACAAGTGCAGGAATGATGGACTGCAAAAAAGCTCTTACGGAAACTAATGGGGATATGGATGAGGCAGTAGCTTCTCTTAGAAAGAAGGGTATCGCTTCTGCTGCTAAAAAAGCAGACAAGATCGCGGCTGAGGGTGTAATTGCATCAGCGACTTCTGCAGACAACAAATCAGCAGCAGTAATTGAAGTTAACTCTCAAACTGACTTTGTTGCTAAAAATGATCAATTCCAAGCTTTTGTTAAAGCCACTGCTGAAGCAGCGCTTGCAAACAAAACTAAAACTGCTGAAGATCTTCAAAATGCTGACATTGGTGGTATTAGTGTTAAAGATAAAGCAACAGAGCTTACAGCTGTAATTGGCGAGAAGATTGAACTTAGAAGAGTTGAGTTTTTAGAATCTAATGATGGCATCATCGGTTCTTATGTTCACCCTGTTGGTTTCAAAGTAGGAATCTTAGTTGAGATCACTGGCGAAGGTACTAGCACAGAGAAAGCTTCTGATATTGCTATGCACATCGCAGCAACTCAACCACAAGCTGAGTTTGTTAACAGAAATGAAATCCCGGCTTCAGAGATTGAGAAAGAAAAAGATATCGAAAAATCTAAGGATGACCTAAAAGGCAAGCCTCCTGAAATTATTGAAAAGATCGTTACTGGTCGTGTTGATAAAATCTTGGGTGCTAAAGTTCTTCTTGAACAGCCTTTCGTTAAGAATCCTGATCAAAAAGTTCAGGATTATCTAGAGAAAGCTACAGTTACTAAGTTTGTACGCTTCAATCTTGGTGAAGGTATTGAGAAGAAAGTTGATGATTTCGCTGCCGAAGTAGCATCAATGACTAAGTAAATTTTAAAGGGGCAGCTTCGGCTGTCCTTTTTTGTGTGTGCCGCGGTGGTGGAACTGGTAGACGCGCTAGACTCAAAATCTTGTTCTCTTCGGAGAGTGTGGGTTCAAGTCCCACCCGCGGCACCATATTTTTTTCAAATTAATTATTCAGGGTTTATGAACACTCACCCTTATAAAGAATATCCGCTGATGCTCTATCCGCCTGACAAGCATTAGTGAATGTTCTAGCTGCCGGAAGAATTTTTTCACATCCAGGCTCATCTTCAGAACATTGCTGCGCTGGTTCTTGAGCACAAACCGGCTTATAGTCTTTAGTACAGTTAACTAGATTCACTGCGATATCTACTCTATCTAAAATTTCATAGCCTTCACCTACTTTCGTAAAGGTTTTTAACTTGAATGTTTCAAAATCACTATCTTCAGAAAGAACGATATTAAAATCCACCTCAGATCCATGCTCACTACGTTCAATATCTTTATTTCGTCTTCCTGAGACCGTCGAAGAAGATTTAGAAGAGGCTTTTGATATTTGAACTTTATCAGCTTCGTAAGGAAGTTCAGTGATTCTTAGAGTTGTTCTGCTTCCACCAAAGAGAGTTAAAGTTTGATTTTTATAATTAACTAAGCTTGTTTTTAATTTAGTTCTTTTAGGCTTAAAAGCATGAGCGATTGGAGCGATTAAAGAAATGCTTAGCGCGATCATTGAAATTTTTAAGAGCTTGCCCATAAGATAAGTAATCGGAATAATAGCTAATTATAATAGCTCTTAGGGGTTTTTACTTATAAGAAATAATTATTTTTAACACGCCCCATAATGAAGAAATCTGGCTTCTGCCCTCTGAACCTCACAGAAATTATCATAAGTTCTAGGACTTAGCTCTTTTTCCTCATAAGCACCGAGCTCTTTAAGGTAATTAAGCTCAATAGGCAGCGCGCAAACAGGATGCTTAATCTTCAAGCAGGCTATATTATTTATCTTTGCTTTAAAAGTATCAACAACAGAGTAGCTCTCTTCTTCAGCATCTTTATTGCGAGAAAAAAGCTTAAAATTTAGCTCTTCAATCCCAGAAACATCTGGTGTCTGAATTTTAAATTCCACATAATTACCACCACGATCTTGAATAACTTCTCGGGTACGTTTTCCAATAAGCACGGAGTTATGTTTACCTTTAATCACAGATTTTTTACCGCCAGTGGTATCAGCTCTTAGTCCACGAGTGATATAGAGAGATACTTGGTCTACCTCATCTGTAAGTCCTAAAAGTTTGACTTTATTTTTTGTCTCACCATAGGTGCTAACAAGACGAGTAGATTTATAGCGAAGTTCTATAGTCTTTCTTCTAAACTCTTTTCTAGTATTAGGAGAAACTAGCGCAGAGACAGAGAAGGAGAGCAAAATTAAAGCAAATAAAGATAGAGGAATCAAGATGATTCGTTTAGCAAGAGCCTTTATGTAAGTATTCTGCACCATTTTGTTCAAGCTCACAAAGGTTAGCGTAAGTCAGCTGCTTAGATTCTTTACTGAAGAAACAAAGCTTCTTATCAGCAAAGGGGCATGACTGCTCTTCATAAGTTATTCCACAAACCTTCTTTTGAGCCGCTGAGCACATGATATCACCCTCTACTTGGGCTTGAATAGTCCTAGTATCAATGACTTTCATCCCATCTCTAGTCTTTTTATAAGAGATGATATTTATGTCGTGAATGCTAGAGTTTTTGCCTGTTTTCAGGTCAACTAGCATTTTGCCATCAACTATCCTTTTCTTGATAGCACTTTCAGCTTTACTTTTCTTGATGAGAGCCAGATTAGAGCCCTTAGAATTGCGCAGAAAGACACGCGCGTGTGTTGCAGCTTCTGGCAGGTCTAAAATCTCTAGCGCTGACCTTGAATCAGCTTCTATAGTCACTTTTTTAGTATCTAGTTTAATAGACTTCACTAAGCCAGCATAAGATGGGCTTAGACAAAGCAATAGCAACGCTATTACAAATATATTTCTCACAATGTACTCCTAATTCCATTTGGAAAAACAGACAATATTCTGTTACTTTGAATTGAGCTTAGCAAGCTCTGGTTAATGAATAGTTAAGAGCAGGATGAATTAAATTTAAGAGAGCTTAAAAGCCAGGCTAGAAAAGCATAAACAAAGCTTATTAAAAATACTTAAGCTTTAGAGAAAATCTTATCTTTAATCTCTTCAAACTCTATACCTAAGAGCTTATCCTCTAGAGACTTTATTTCTTCAATAAACTCAGTAACTGAAGAGAATTTTTTAAAGATAGAAGCGTATCTTAAGTAAGCAAGCGCGTCTCTTTCTTTAAGAGCGTCCATCACTAGCTTACCTAACAATGAAGCGCTAATTTCACGCCTGTTTGTAGAGTACATTTCAGCTTCAACTTGATCAACAATACTATCAATCATAACTGCAGAGATCTTGCTCTTACTGCAAGATCTAACTATGCTTGAGATTAATTTTTCTCTAGAATAAACTTCTTTGCTGCCACTGCTTTTAGAAACAATCATCGCAGTAAATTCTATACGTTCATAAGTTGTGAATCTTTTTTCACAGGCCCCACATTCTCGCCTGCGGCGAATACTTGTGTTGTCTTCAGTTGATCTACTCTCAAGGACTTTTGTATCCTTGCTTGAGCAAAAAGCACATTCCATTACTCTATTTGAGACGACAAGGCGTATCGCAGGTTCCTGAAAAGAAAGATCTCGTATTACAGGCTCGCCCTAAGTGCTTGGGGAAGAAGGCTTTTCAAGACTTTTTTTCCATTCTTCTTCTTTTTGAGCAACTATATTCTCTACTTGCTTCTTCAGATCAAAAATCTTTCTTTGGTGTTTGATTTCAAATTCACGCTCTTTCTTCTTAAGCAAAGTATCTATATCGATAGCAGACATTGGTTGTTGCGGCTCTTTGCCTTCAAGCTGGTTTTGAAGTTTAGTAATAGTGTTTTCTTTACTAACAAGCTGGTAGTAAAGGTCGTTTGACTGGATTTCATGCTGAGCAATTTTAGATTCAAGCTCTGCAAGGTAATCAGTGTACTCAGAATAAACTCTTTTAAATTCTTCTGTTTGAGCTTCGTATCTTTCGATTTTAGTTTTAAGATAGCCCGTCTCTTCGTTCATCGAATTATAGTTCCCTAGCTGCTCTTCCAGTTCTATAATTCTTTCTTTTAGCTTAGATTCTCTTTCTGAAAAAGTCTGCAAAAGCTCTTGGTAGTAAGCTAAAGCTTCTTTGATATTTTTCTTTGGTGAAAGATCTTCGTATGATCTTAAAGAAGGAATTTGATCTTTAAATTGCTCTGCTATATTACCTAAATTACGAATATCTGAAAAGTCAAAGCCTTGGCTTTTCAGATCGTGGATCTTGCTAATAGTTTTAGCAATAGCAATAGAATACTCTCCATCTTCAGGGAAAGGTAATTCTATAAAAGCCTCATAGTGACGAAGAGTTTCAGAATCTATATCAAGCTCTTCGCATATTTCTTTTCTTGAAATGAAATTATTCATTATTGCTCAATTAAGTAATTGCCCCCACCATTATTTGGCAATGTATCCGTTCTAGACTCTATTAATTGTCCAGCAACATCTGTATCGGCTTGAAGCTCTAAAGCATCTTCAGCGTCTTTAAGATCTGCTTCTCTTTCAAGTCTTCTTTCTTTAGGTGACTTGTGACTAAAGCCGTAAGCTACGTGTTTAATGTCTCTAGCAGTTCCTTTAACCAGCTTGTCTAGAATAAAACCAGACTCTTGCATCACTCCAATATCGCCACTGTTATCAGCAACGTTTTCTTTAAGATCAGCTACATCTACATTCAGCGCGCGCTCTACAGAACCAACTTTACGATAAAGGTTTAGCATTCTTGCTTCAACAATTCTTAACTCTTCTTGAAATTGCTCCATGATATTAGCCAAGCTTGTAAGATCCTCTCTATCAGCCGTGAATTCTTGATTGTAAAACTTAATCATATTAGAAATAGTTGATGCAAGCTCGTATCGAGTAAGGTTTTTATAACCAGCAAAGTTACCACCGTTATAGCCCTTCATGATTTGGTAGTCTTCAACTACTTCTTTTACATCATCATAAGCCCAGTGACTTGGAGAAACATCTCTAAGAACAACTGTCTTTGGAGCATAAGGGTCTAGAGCCTCTGCTGATACAGCCGAACTAAATAAACCTAAACTTAATAATAAACTTGCGCTAATACGTTTCATACAATAAAGTTTAAACCATTTCAATCGTTATGCAAAGCGTTCTTGATCCTGCTATAAATATCTTTAATGCTAATTGGTCACGGAATAGATGTACATAAACTGATTGATCCCAGTCCTGAAAGACAACTTCTAATTATTGGTGGCGTTAAGATCGAACATAATAAGGTCCTAGAAGGGCATTCAGACGCTGATGTGCTAATTCATTCAATTATGGACGCACTTTTAGGCGCTGCTGGCTTAGATGATATCGGCAAGCACTTCCCTCCAGATAACGAAAAATACAAGAATGCAGACAGTTTAGGCTTATTATCTGAAGTAAAAACTATGCTTGAAGCAAAAGGATTGTCTATAGTAAATATGGATTCCACCCTCCTTGCTGAAAAACCAAAATTCAGATCTTATATTGATCAAATGAAAGAAAAAATCTCTAAAACCTTAGAAATCAAAGCTTCACAAGTAAACATTAAAGCTACAACAACTGAGAGATTAGGTTTTATTGGTCGCGAAGAAGGAATTGCGGCAGATACTGTCTGCTTAGTCCAATCTAGTTCATAGTTTTTTCTTACTAGCTCGAATGCATGAAAACAGCCAGGTTATTATGCTTATAAAATAAGGGACTAATTCTAATAGATACAACTAAACAAAGCAGGCTAAATAGCTCTGGTTTGATTTGGCGTATATGAATAAAAACACACTAGTAAAAATATTGTTTTTTGCAATTGCTCTTTCAAGCAGTTTCATTTTAAGCGTGCTTGCAATAGACCTTAATCCCGCAACAAAAGATGATGTAAAAATTTATAGCAGTGTGAAAACGGAAAAGGGCAAAGCCCCAAGAAATACTTTAATCCTTGTCACAGAACAGAAGCTAGAGAAACCAAGAGCTAAATTCAAAGTTAACACAAATGGTTTACTCGCAGAGTTTTTCTCAGATCATTCACTTAAATATCATAAATTTGTAAGTTTAAAATGGGACTTTGGTGACGGTTATATATCAAGGGAATTTGATCCAATGCACAGGTATCATAGGCCAGGAAATTACCTAGTCAAATTAAGTGTTGTGAGAATTAATGAAAACCGGGATCATATGGCCTTTGGTGACTACAGCAAAGAAGTTAAAGTAGAACTAGAACCCTTTAAGCCAAAGACTGAAGAAGTTGAGTTTTCCCCAGAGCCACAAAAAACTAAAGAATAGACTTAGTTCAAAGAAAATAGTTAATAAGTCTCTTCCTATAATTCAGCAAACAGAAAATCTTCACAAAGATCAGCAATCTTTAAAGCTGCCCTACCATCTCCATAGAGATTAAAATCAGGCTTAATCATCGCTTCACGCGACTTAGCATCATTAATTCTCAGTACTATTTCTTCAGAAATTTTTTCAGCTTTTTTTTCAAGTAGTTTAGTCACACCAGCCTTAAGCCCTTCAGGTCTTTCAGTTTCTTTTCTGAAAATCAAGACTGGCTTTTGCAAATAAGGACCCTCTTCTTGAATCCCACCACTATCTGTAAGAAGTAAATCTGAGCTTTTCATCAACTTAACAAAAAGAGGATAGTTGCAAGCTTCAAGAATTTTAATTTTGCTAGCAAAATCATTTTTAGAGGCCTTAATCAAAGGGCTGAAAACTTCTCTAGCCTTAGGGTTGCGGTGAAGTGAAACTACAAAAGAAAGATTATTGTCTTGCTTTAACAAAGTCTCAATTGCTTTTACCAGCTCAAAATGAAAACCATCAAAATTCTCTCTTCTATGTGCTGTAAGCAAAATAAGTTTCTTTGACTTAATGTCATCAAGATACTTTTCAAGATCAAGATCTTCACCACTAGTATCTTTGGCAAATTTAAGCTCAGCCAAATCAAAGCTATCTTTTTCAAGCAAAGCTTCAGTGTATTTAAGGGCGTCAACTACTGTATTACCAACAACATAGACATTCTTATTTTTTGTTTCTGCTCTAAGTCTTTCAGCTGCTATTTCCGTTGGTGCAAAGTGCAAAGTCGCTATTTGGCTCACAAGCCTTCTAGACATCTCTTCTGGAAACGGGCTATAAATATCATTGGTTCTTAAACCAGCCTCAACATGCCCGAGAGGGATCTTATGATAGAAAGCTGCTAAAGCTACTTGTTGCACAGTAATTGTATCTCCCTGGACTAAAACTAAATCTGGGTTTTCATTAGCAAAAAGCTCAGAGCTTTTAAGCAAAATTTCAGAAGATAATTGACTTAAATACAAAGCATCCTTAGCTGATTCAGAAGAAGCTATCACCTCTTTCTCTGAAACTTTGAACTTGATATCTAAAGTAAAATCAACTTTTATATTGAAGAAAGAACCCAATGATTCTATAAGCTCCTTATGTTGAGAGCTCAAAACAAATTTCACATCCAGCTCAGGCTTTTCTTTTAAAGCCTTATAGACAGGAAACATTTTTATAAACTCTGGCCTTGTCCCAACAACACAAAATATTTTCTTTTTCTTTGCGTTCATTAAAGACCTCTAATGGACAATTAACTATCCATCTTTGCTGCTGCTTTGTGATTTTCTAAGCGTTTCATTTTACTCTTAAGTTCTCTTAGATCCTCTTGCATTCTTGGTAACCTAATGTAAGCTTTTTGGCGCTTCATGAACTCCGCGTAATCAACTGCTGGATAGCCTATCACTGGTCTAAGTTGGTCAACATCAGAATTAACTGGACTGTATGCAGCAACAACAACATCGTTACCTAATTGAACACCATCGCCACAGCCAGAGCCTCCAGCCATCGTTACCCGATCACCAATCTTTGCGCTTCCAGCAATCCCCACATTAGCGATGATAAGACAATCTTTTCCTACCTGAACATTATGAGCAATCTGCACAAGGTTATCTATTTTGGTGCCCTTGCCAATTCTAGTAGGTCCAATAGTACCTCTATCAATTGAAGTGTTTGATCCAATCTCAACATCATCATCAATAATCACATTTCCAGCAGCTGTAATTTTCTCCTGAACTTGCCTATCAAAATTTAAATTGAAATCACCAGCTCTTAATTTCTCTAAGTTACTAGGCTCTTTAGTTACATAACTATAGCCATCAGAACCAATCACTGAGTTAGCTTGAACAATCACCCTATCACCAAGCTCTGAGTAATCTTCTATAACAACTCCTGAATGAAATAAACAATCAGCGCCAACAACTACATCAGCTCCTATTGAAACTCTAGAAAGTATTTTAGTATTTGCTCCTATCTTCGATCTAGGACCAATATAAACAAAAGGACCAACAACTACAGAGCCATCTAGTTCAGCAGTCTCATCAATTACCGCAGACGGATGGATACCAGAACTTATGTGTTCTCTTTTTGGCGCAAAGAGATCTACAACCTGCTTCATTGCGTATCTAGGTCTATCAACATAAAGTATCTGCGCAGAAACACCCTCTAAAACTTTCTCATTATCTTTTATAGCTTTTGAAAGAAAGATTGCCGAAGCTTTGCATCTTTCTATTTTCTTTCTGACTTTAGGAGCTTTATTATCAAAGATAAATGCAATTTGTGATGGCGAGGATTCTTCAGGTTTAGCAGCTATACTCTCTATCTCTAAACTTAAATCGCCGTTAAATTCAGCATTAGTTATTTCAGCTAAGTCAGCAATTTTCACCATTACTTAACGCTCTTTTCCAATATCTTTAAAAACTCATCAGTAAGGTCTGGCATAGAAGCTGATTTATCAACGATAAAAGCTTTATCAATAATCAAATCATAGTTCCTGTCTATTGCAAGCTTATCCATCTGATCTCTAAAATGCTTCTCTACAGCATTTCTTAAATCCACCTGTTCGTTTTGCAAGCTAATTACTTCTTGATCAAGGATTCTTTGAATTTCTTTTTGCCTGCTTTCAATTTCACTTGCCTTTGCATTGCTTTCTTCCATTTGCTGCAACTCTTTATCAGCTGTTGTAATAAGCCTTTGGACTCTCTCTTTTGAATTCTGGATTGTATTTAATGAATCTTGAACCATAGAAAAATTATTGAAAACAAACATCTTGTCTATAGTCGCTGCCTTTAAGGCTTTAGCTTCTTCACTAAAAATAAAATTTACTAATAAAGCAAAAATGATTAGATAACTATATTTTCTCATTTACTTTTTCTTCCTAAGTTTATCTGTGACCTTTGAACCAAGATCTTCTCCACCATAAAGCAGTGCTTGCCTTGCTAAAACAAAATCTATCTTATTGTCTTTAGCAACATCTTCAATAGCCTCATTAAGATCCGCTTCGATCTCTTTACTTCTTCTAGCTGACTCTTCTTCTAATCTTTTAGCTTCAGGCTCAATCTCAAGTTTAAATTTCTCAAGTAGCATTTGAATCTTAGTTTCAGATTCATTATTAGCTCGAGCTTTAGTGATCGCTTCTTTTTTATCTAAAATTTTCTGTCTTAGCTTAGATTCAGAAACACCAAGTTTCTTAACTGCATCTTGAGCTTTACTATAGTCTTGCAAGACTGCAACAGTATCAATAAAACCAATTTTCACGTCAGCTGGAGCTGCGCTTGCCTTAGCTCCAAATAGAGCAGAGAGGATGAGTAATGCTAATACACTTTTCTTCATAATTTACCTGTAAATCAAGTATCAATTATACTTCATCAGGGCTTATTTTAGCTTTAGGTAAGTACGATTTAAGCATTTTGAAAGCTTGGATGAAATTAATAAAAATAAATACCAATTAACAAAGGGTAAAATGTTGTAGTGTGGATGATTAGTTCAAGAAAAACTAATGAATAAAATTAGCATCAAATTCCTAGCAGTTCTTTTAATATCAAGTTTCGCCTTGACTAGTTGTTTTGGCGGTGGAGAAAAAGGCGGCTTAACTTCACCTAAAGTTACTGTTTATTACACTAAAGCAAGTGATGATCTTGGAGTAATTTTAATTCCTGTGGTTAGAAAAGTTCACGAGGGTAGAAGTCCTTATGAAACAGCTATTAGAGAACTCTTTTTAGGACCAACTATTGAAGAGCAAGAAAAACTAGATCTTGAAACTGAAATTCCGGAAGGAACAAGGTTAATTGAAGTTACTGAAAATTCTAAAATGGTTAAGCTGAATTTGAGCAACCAATTCATGTCAGGTGGCGGGTCTGAAAGCATGCAAGTAAGATTCAGGCAGCTTAGAGAAACCGCTCTAAATCTTGCAAAAGGTAGACCTGTTTATTTATACATGGATGGTCAAAAAGTTAAAACCATCGGTGGTGAAGGTTTAGAAATCCCGCAACCTTTCAACCGTGAAGAAGAACCAATTGACCCATAAAAGTTTTTAAACTAAGACTTAGTAATGTCACAAATTTTCAAATCTAGAAGTCTAGAAGAGACTAAAAAAATTGCAGCCAACTTAGCGAAAGAAATTCTCACTAAGAAAAAAACTACTCTTCTTTTTTTCTGCGGAGACATGGGCTCGGGCAAAACTACATTTATAAAAGCACTTGGTGAGAGTCTTGGCGTAAAAGAAAAAATTACAAGCCCAACTTTCGTTGGTCAAAATGAATATTACTCAAGCAAGCTTCCACTGGTGCATATTGATGCCTACCAAAGCCAGCTTGATTATGGTGATCTCAATGAGTTAATTGAAGAAAAGCTTCCAAAAGTTATTGCTATAGAATGGACAGAAAATCTAGATGCTGATTTTCTGTCAAAGCTAAAGCAAGACCCAAATCTTGATATTTTTGAGCTTAATCTTAAATCTGATTCTAAAGATGAAAACCTAAGATCTATAGAGATTATTTGAGTATAGGTGATTGCAAGCATAGTTGTCATTGCGAGCACAGCTGTCATTGCGAACACAGCTGTCATTGCGAACGCAGTGAAGCAATCCATGGATCACCACGTTGCCTTCGGCTCCTCGTGATGACTACATGTCATTGCGAGCAAAGCGAAGCAATCCAGCAACTTGAAGAATAGCTGAAAACCACTAATAAAAAGCTTTTTAGTTCTTATGTAAAAAAAAGTGGGTAAATACCTTTATATAGCTGCGGGGTTAAAGATGAATGAAATTAAAGGCCAAAACAATAGCCAAATTCTAAGGCAAAATGAAGCAAAATTAGAGAAAGTTTCTAAGCCTTCAAATAAAGCTAGTGCAAAGTCTGAAACTAAAGATGAAGCAAAGATAGCTTTAAACACAGAAGCATTAATCAAATCAAGAACTGAAAATATTGAGAAGATTTTAAATGGTGCATATTTAGATTCAGAGAAAGAAGACAGTGATCCTTCAGGAAGCATTTATATAAAAGATGCCGCTTACTATGAAATTCACCCAGAAGGTTTTAAAAGATTATACACAGATGCCAATGAAGCAATTGAAGACGGTGATATAGATAACAAAAAAGAGTTTAGAGAAGCAGAGTTTGAAAATAATCAAGCATATGATTTAGTTCTTCTTGATGGCAGAAGAGTTACTGCAAGTTTCCATAAATCCACAACTAGCGCTGGTCATGATACAGCGGTGTTTAAACTAACAAAAAATGAGACTATTCACTTATCTGATGTTTTTACTTTTAAAAAGAATGAACCAATTCAAGCAACAGCAAAGAAGGCTGATGCTGTTAGTTTCGATGATGGTTTAGCTGACCTTGACAAGCTTGCTGATGAAGACGAAGGGCTTATTCTTCCTAAAAAGGAAAGTCACAAACTTGGAAAAACCTATGAAAAGACTATCCCCAGAGAAAGAAATCTACACAATTTAAGTAGTCAGAATTACCAAAACTACAAAACTGCTGAGACTAAATTTAAAATATATGACCTTCTACACTTACAGTTAAAATCCAACGCTCTCACTCTTGCAAGGCAAACAGAAAAAGGTTTAGTAGAGCTTGGTTCTAATAGATCAATTAATGCTAAAGAAATCCATGCTTATAAAAAAGTAACAGCCAATGTCTCTGATGAAATATACAGCATCCCAGGTTTTTCAATGACGCGAGAAGATGAAGAGTCCGGCATAAACACTAAATTTAGAATCACTGGATTTAGAGATGGCATAAACATCTACCCAATTACAGAAGAGTCTATTGGTCAGGGTGAAAATAAAGCTGGAAGAGGTTATAGAGATAGTGATTTAGCAAAGCTTGCTAAAAAAGCACCAAACTTTGTAGATTTCACAACTGATGCCGAAGATGGCGCTAAAGAAAATATGGATCTTCACGATCTTTGGGAGTCAAACCCTTACATAAGATTTTTAGCTAGGACCTACGGAGATCCAAAGAAACCTAGTAAACTAAGCACTAAAGAAAGCTCGCTCGCTTCAAGAAGAGACGAGTTACAAAATAAAGGCTATAGTAAGTTCTACTCTTCACAAAAAGAGGCAGATGAGTACACAAAAGCATATAAGGCTGAAGCGCTTCAGCTTTTTCCTGAAGCTAAAGATAGATTCAATTTTGAAATCGATTATAAAGAACTTCTGAAAGAAGAGTTTAAAAAAGATTCAAATTACAAACTTTTATTAGTTGATGGTAGAGAAATAACAGCTAGCTACAAAGGTCAAAAAAATAATAGACCAATATTCACTAATAGCAAAGGTTCTATCTCAGCTACAGATATTTTATATTATAAAGCCGTGAAGGCAAGCTCTCCTAAATTAGCCAAAGGTTTATCGCCTAAAGATATTCTTCGTGGATTTTCAAAATTCGATGAAGATTTACCAGAATTCAAAGCTGGGGAAATGATCATATTCAAATTGAAAGATGACTCAGAGCTTCTCACTAAGCATGCAAGCGACATTGGATATCAATTAGTCGATGATACTAAAACTCCTTTAGACTTTAATGATGTTATTGGCTACAAGGCTACAGGATTTATAGACTATGGTTACTACAAAGAAAATAATCAACTTAAGGCTGGCTTAAAAGCAAAACTGATCATTTATATTTTTGATGATGAAGGCGAAAGAAAAGAAGCTGTTGAAGCAACTCTCAAGAACTCAGAAAAAGGGCTTGTATGGTTTTCAGACAAGACTAATTCACCTCTAGAAAAAGGAGCTGTTGATTTCATAAGTCCCATAAGCAATTCTATAGAAATCCCTTCAGGCTTAGCTAAGAACAAAGCAGCTCGAAGAAAAAGATTTGGCTAAGCTTTAGCCTTTAAGAGAGATGCCTCTTGATTAGATTCTATTCTAAGCTTCGCGCAAGCTTCAGCTAAAGTTCTAATATCTAAAATAAATCTTTGACGCTCATCTTTGCTAATCGCGCCGCGCGCATCCAGTAAATTAAAAGTATGCGAGCACTTTAAGATATAGTCATAGGCAGGAATAGAAAGCTTAGATTCTAAACACGTTTTTGCTTCAGCGTAATATTCATCATAAAGTTTAAAAAGTCTTTCTGCTGATGAAACCTCAAAGTTATAAGTACTTTGCTCAACTTCATTACGATGATAAACATCACCATACTTGATTACTTTATCTCCATCTTTATGCCAAATAAGATCATAAACAGAATCCACGTTTTGAAGATACATAGCAATTCTTTCTAAGCCATAAGTTAGTTCAACAGCAACTGGTTTAATTTCTATTCCACCAGCTTGCTGGAAGTAAGTGAATTGAGTAATCTCCATTCCATTAAGCCAGACTTCCCAGCCGCATCCCCACGCGCCTAGTGTCGGACTTTCCCAATTGTCCTCAACAAACCTTATATCGTGTTCAAGCGGATCAACTCCAATTTCCTTCAAACTATCTAGGTATAAGTCCTGAGTATTACTAGGATTCGGTTGAAGTATTACCTGGTACTGAAAATAGTGCTGAAGCCTATTAGGATTTTCTCCATAGCGCCCATCAGTAGGGCGGCGACAAGGCTCAATACAAGCCATTTTCCACTCTTTATTATCCAAAACTCTTAAAAAAGTAGCTGGGTTCATAGTGCTAGCACCTTTTTCAATGTCATAAGGCTGCATAATCACACAACCCTGCTTTGACCAGAATTCATTAAGTTTAAATATAATCTCTTGAAAGCTTAGCGCCATAGAAACTAAATATAACACTCTATGGCTTTATCTTGTTAAGAAAAAACTGGACTTTCTTAACCTAAAAGAGCTTTGGAGCATGGCTTTTCAGCATTTCAACCAAGTTAATTTTTCGAATCTTTGGGTAAAAAAGGGCTGTATGAGAAATAACGTTAAGGCTGTAGAAAATACTGCACAAAAAGAAAGTAAAACTCAAAATCAAGATTTGCTAGAAAGCGAAGAAAAGTCTTGGCTTGATGAAATTATTTCTGAGCAAGACAAGGATCTCATTGAAGAAGATACTTTAATGGATAAAATACCGAGTTCCATTGCTGAGCAATACAGAGAGAATGAGTTTTAAATAGACAAGAAAATGAACGAAATAGACCCTAGTAAATTTCTATAGTGAGATAAGGCTCTATTTTTTTAAATTTTTCAGCACCAATACCACGAACCTTTTTCAAGTCACTTACTTGTTTAAAGCCCCCGTGCTTCTCTCTATAGTCAATAATTTTTTCAGCTAAACTGGGACCAATGCCAGGCAAGTTTTCAAACTCTCTAGCTTTAGACAAATTAACACTAAGCTTATAATCGACAATGCCTGCAGCTTTCGTCTCAAGCTTATATTCAGAAAATTCTTTTTTGCGAGAGAGGTAAACAAGTGTGCCAAGAGTAAAAGAGACTAAAAAAATTACAAAGGCAAGTTTTTTCATCTTACAACTAAACTAATTCCTTAATTTTTCTTGCTGTTTTAATCATCAGATTTTCAGCTTTCTCTAAAATGCTAACTACCTGGGACCCATTAACACCATCACTTGTAGGTGTGATTTTATGTTTAATACAATCCAAGAAATGTTTGCACTCTAAACGAAGTGGTTCATCATTTGAGTAGATTGGCTTTTCAACTGTGATTGAACCATCTGAGTTTCTTTGATAAATCTCTAATTTATTTTCTTTAAAAGTATCATTTAAGACTGCTGTTTTCTTACTACCATTAACTGTTAGAAGTGCTTGTTTTTGAGGGTCAATCCAACTGTTATGAATGTGAGCTGCAACGTTGTTAGGGAAAATTAGATCCACATGCACAACATCAATAACACCATCATTACTAGATGACCATCCGCGCGCGCCTAGAACTTCATCAGGATCAGCATCAAGAATATAAGACATCATAGAAAAATCATGCGGCGCTAAATCCCACATCACATTATCATCTCTTCCTTCGCGTCTATTAAAATTTCTACGATCAGAATTCATGTGCTGAATCTCACCAAGATCACCTTTAGCAACAAGCTCTTTAAGTTTATTTACAGCTGGATGATACAGAAGTAAATGACCAACCATTAAAATTAAATCTCTTTCTTGAGCAATTGCATGCAGTTCTTCAGCTTCGCTATGAATCAAAGCTAATGGTTTTTCAACGTAAACATGTTTGCCTTGAAGTAAAGCTTCTTTTGCAAGCTCGTAGTGAGTACTTGATGGAGTTGCAATAACTAGAGCATCAGTATTTTCATCAACAATAACTTCTTTTATACTTGAGCAAACTTCTACGCCAGGGTAAAGCTCTTTTGCTTTCTGTACATTTTCAGCGTGACTATCACAAACAATAGACAAAGCTCCTAGCTCGTAGAAATTGCGAGCGAGATTTTTTCCCCAGTGTCCATAGCCTATGACTGCGACTTTCATATTGAAACAATATGATTATAGCTAAAGCTTAGTTAATACTGATGTCTATAGTATTACTTTTATATTCTTTGTCTCTTAGAACTGACAAAGAATAATCACCCTTAGCTGTAGCTTTTTCAATTTTAATCGTAAATGTTCCAGCGTCAATACTTGATACTTCAAGTTCTTTTTCTTTAGAGTCAGCTTTATTAAAGAGCCTAGCGCTTAAATTCTTAGGATCTTCACCTAAATATTGACCTTCAATAGTCAAAAGCTCTCCAGCTGTTACTGCTAAAGCTTCTTTTCCAACTGAAAGGCTTGGCTTATAGTAGCGATGAGTAATAACGAAATACTTCAGATTATTTCCTTCAATTTGTTCTTTCAAACTTCCTTCTAAATCTAGCCCGACAGATGTTTTTCTCAAAATACCATCAAAACTAAAATCCGAAGTTAAATCAGTATATGCATTATTGTCTTTGGCAAAAAGTATATTCCAAGTATCTTCACTGTTTCCATCAGCTCTCCAATAAAATCTTCTAGAATTGTCATTTAAATTTAGAATTCCTGAACTTTGTGATTCATTAGCTTTCATTGGAAATAAAGTTATTTTAACTTCTTTATCAAGTTCTTCTACTTTCTCAAGCTCACCTTTAATTAGCTTCCAAGTCCCAAGATACTCACCCTGCGGCACAAAAGAACCAGAGCTTGGGCTTAGCCCCATATAATCTTTAATTTGAGCGCAGCCTGTTAACACGCATACTACTAAAAAGATAGGGAGTAGAACTTTGAAAGAATTGCTCACAAGCTAATTATACAGCTATCTTGCTAGTATATTGTGGTTAAGCTTAAACTTAAATTACCTGTTATACCTTTTATTTCATGACTAAAGAAAAAACCAGCAAGCTAAGAAAAACAATATTACTTTTCAGCCTTCTATTGATTTCAGTTGCAGTATTCTTTTCCAGAGAATCTGAGAAACACTATCTTTTTACCAATAAGACGATTAAAAATATTTTAAATAAAGAAACAAATGCAGAAACCGTATCTAATAAAACCATAAACCTTCTTGTCCTCGGTTCTGATGCAATCGTCCCCAAGCACCTCAAGGACTGGCGCGGGCGCTCTGATGTGATTCTTTTTGCAAGTATAAACCCAATATCTAAGACAGTCTCTCTAATCAGCATTCCAAGAGACACAAAAATAAAACTCAAAAAAACAAAAGTAGACAGAATCAATGCCGCTAATGCAATTGGTGGTTATAAATTCTCTAAGCGGGCAATCAAAAAATTACTACGTGCAAATATTGACCATGTGATGGTTTTAAACCTTGCAGGTGTTACTGAGCTTATAGATATAATTGGCGGCGTGAAGCTTGATGTCAAAAAAAGAATGCGCTACAAAGACGAGACTGCTGGCTTGAATATAAATATTCAAGCAGGGCTTCAATTGCTTGATGGTGAGCAAGCAGTAAACTATCTAAGATTTAGATCTGATGAGCTTGGTGATATCGGCAGAATTCAAAGACATCAAAAATTCTTTAACGCCTTAGTAAAAAGATTAATCCAACCAGATGCACTTTTTAAAATGCCTGAATTAATTCAAAAATCTAACAGATTATTCAAAACAGATATGAGTTTTGAAAAAATGTTTAGCCTAGGTGTTTTACTCAAATCAATGCCTAGAGAAGCTTTCAAAATGCACCTACTACCTGGAACTTTTGGAGAGGGTAAAGAAAATGGCTATTGGATATCAGATAAAGCAAAAGTTCGTGATCTAACTAAAAGCATAGGAGTAAGAATAGAGAAGAAATGAAATTAAATGTACTAGGTCCATGGAAAGAGAATTATCAAGATCGCTTAACGCTTTTAGGAATTATTATTGGCATTTGGGTAGTCATAAGACTAATTGAAGAGTTTGTAATTGAAGAGCTTGTGCCGGATCACGTAATAGAAAGCCTCCCCTTTAATTTACCTCTAGCACTTTTAGGCATTATTGTTATATTGTCTTTGCTTCATATTGGCTATATGTTTGTAGCGCAATATCATAGACGCAGAAACCCCAAGCCTTTAAACCCTGATTACAAACCGACTATAGATATTTTCATTTGCGCGCACAACGAAGAAAAGGTTATTGGCGATACTATTGAGCATTTTTTAAAGCACAACTATCCAGATTTAAAAATCTACGCAATTAACGATAGAAGCACAGACAAGACTATTGAAATAATGAAAGAGAAAGAAGCTCTTGCTCTTAAAAAATATGACGGCAGATTAACTATAGTAGACAGACCTCAAACAGCCTTCCCCGGCAAATCAGCTGGCTTAAATGATGCACTAAAAATTTCAGATGGCGAGGTGATCGCTGTTTTTGATGCTGATGCTAGAGTTGATCCAAACTTTCTAAGTAATATGGTAATGCACCTTGAAGATCCTTTAGTGGGTGCTGTTCAAGCACAAAAAGTAATCACAAACAAGGACACAAACATTCTTACGAAATGTCAATTCCACGAATATGCAATGGACACTTACCTTCAAATGGGCAGAGATAGCGTGAGAGGTTCTGTTGAGCTTAGAGGAAACGGGCAGCTTGTTAAAAGATTCACGCTTAAACACGTAGGTGGCTGGAATGAAGAAACTCTAACTGATGACTTAGATCTTTCTACTTGTCTTCATGTTAATGGCTGGGATATAAGATATAGCCCAAGTGATAAAGTCTACGAAGAAGGTGTGGTTGAATGGAAAGCTTTAATTAAGCAACGTCGCCGCTGGGGAGAAGGAAGTATGCGCAGACATTTAAATTATATGTTCCATCTATTCACACCAGGTTCTCTAAGTCTTATTCAAATCATAGATACTTTACTTTTCATGGGACAGTTTGGAATTCCTATCTGGATAGCATCTGATGTCATTTTTGAAATAATCAGGTTTATGAATGGTAGAGAAACTTACCTGACTTCACTAATGATCGTATGTATCGGTGTTGGGCTAATGGTTTTCATCAACCAGTATATGGGTCTTAGAATTTACAAGAAACAAGGAATCTTTGAATCTCTAATCAATACTTTAATTACTAACACTTATCTTTTAAGCACATGGACTACAGTGGTTCTTTTAACCTACCGTAAAATCATATTCAGCAGAACTGCTGGCAAATGGGTGCGCACTGAACATGGATTAAGTTAAGATACTCAGGTAAATAAATTGGGTATAAAGTTCTTGAATCTTGCCCTATAATAATACTGAGGAGCATATTATGAATTTATATAAAATCAAGAGATCTTTAGTAGCTTTACTTACTTTATTTAGTCTATCAATCTACTTCCCCGTGTTTGCAGATTGTGGACTTACAGAATCACCAAATAGTTCATGGAATAGTTCTAGTGAATTTGGAGAAGTCAGCACTAAAGATGGTGTAGCAATTCTTTCTATTAATGGAAATAGTGTCTCTATGACAAATACTCTTGATAGCAAAACTACGGGGAATTTATTTGAGACAATAGAAGTTGCTCCACCAATCCAAACTTTATTTGCTAGCAATGTTACTAATAGAAGATTTTTTATAAATGGAAAACCAGGCAAGGATTTTGATATTCAAATAAAAGTTGAGGTTGCTAGTGAAGAAGGTGCTGCAACAAATTTCAGAGGCTTTGCTATAGAAGAGACTGATTCGGAAGGTAATGTTCTTTGTGACGTGATTGATGGCTTAACTTTCAATCAAAATGAGACTTTTAATCTAGGTCTTATAAATAACCCAACTCATTTTAATATCCTTGACAATCCAAATCAGGGCTTTACAGCAACTATTAACGCAAAAGTTAAAGGCTGTAGCTATTACCAACTTGGCTTCAATTCATTAAGAGCTAAGAGTAAAGATCCTACAACTGTTGCTAGTGAAGCTTACAATGTGACTTTTGGGAAAAGCTCGAATGCTAGTAATAATTTAGAAACTATTATTGACAGCTCAAAATCACCTAACAGTAATGCTTGTGGCATGGCTGGTAGCGGAGAGCTTACTGGCAACAATATAACAATCAACAGACCTCGCGACAAAAAAATCATCTCAGTTGATATCAATTCTGCTAATTCAATACCTGATGGCAACTATAAATTTAAACCGAAACAAGATAATTCTTTTATTTTACTTGATTCAAATGGGGCTTTTGCAGGAATAAGTTCAGAGAAAGGTATATTTAAAATCAAGCCTAAAAAGCCTGCAGTCAAAGTAAATGCCGGTTCAACTACTAAAAAAGATATTAGTATCAAATTAAGCAAGAAGGGGAAGAAGTTTAGAACTAAAAGCCTTGACTCATCATTTCCTAAAGCGATTTTTGAGATTGACTTAATTAGCAAAAGTAAAAAGTCAGACTTTGATCTTAATAACGGTAGAGTAGATGCAACAGTTAGATTTATAGATGATGGTAGTAGCTTCTTTGGTGAAGAATCAGTTATAGAATATATTTTAAACAGCGAAGGCGACGCCCCTTCAGGCAATGTAGTAATAACAGCCCTACTAGATCCAAATGAAGAAACGCCTGATGGGGCTTATGCTTTTAATATTGAAGAGGCTGGAGCTATCGTAACTAGGGACAATCAACTTCTAGAAGTTAATCCAGGCAATGATCCATTATTAACAATCACAGCAGCTAAAAACACTGTTGATGTATTTTTAGGCGGAGTCGCGAGCAATGGAGAATTTAGCTTTGCTTTAACTGAAGCTGGAGTTAACTTTCTTAACACCTTGCAAGCTGGTGACAAAGTTTTTATTGGCTATAAAGTAATAAATGACTCTGCAAATGATCCAAGCTTTAGAAGCGATTCTGCAGCAGCAATTCATATCAAGATAAAATAATTATTTCTTAGGGAGAGCTACAGCATCTTTATTTCCAGCACCAGCAACAGCTGCAGCTGGTTTAGGAGCTGGCTTTACCTTTGGTTTAGGAAGTGGTATGTCCTTCATATCAAAGTATGAACGAGATTGCTCAGGGCTAAGAGTTAGTTTTTTAATGTCATAGATAAGATCTTCACGAGTCTCAGATGACATCTCAAAATCAACAGTATTAATAATGCAGTTTGTCGGGCAAACTTCTGTGCAAAGTCCACAGAACATGCACAGACCGTGATCTAAATAAAACTGTGATGATTTAGCTTTAACATCAGTATTAGGAATAACTGTGATGCAGTTATCAGGACAAACACGCTCACACTGCTTGCAAGCGATGCAAAGATGCTCTCCAGTGTCTGGATTAACGTTTAAAGCTAATCTATGCCTAGAGCTCGGGTATAGCTCAGGCATTTGGTGAGGGTAGCCTTCAGTTATAGGGTCTCTTCTAACATGCTTCGCTACAGTAAACATACCAAGCGAGATGTTATAAAGACCATCAAGAGATCTAAGAACCGTTTTTGTCAAACTTTTTACTGAAGTAAGTACTGCATTTTGAATTGAATCAATCATATTAAAACCTTTATCCTAAGACCTCCATTAATAGCGCAATTGCAAAGATGCAAAGAAGACTAAGAGGAATTAAATACTTCCAACCAAATTCCATCAACTGGTCAATTCTTAATCTTGGAAGAGTAGCTCTAATCCAAATTGAAAGAATGATCATTAAATAAGCTTTAGTCATTAGAACTAAAGTAGTTAGAACCCAAACTAAATTCAGGTGACCAAGTATTCCACCAAGACTACCAAGGAAAGGAAGACTAACTGTAATATCAGAAAGCACATTATAAACTGCAGCTTCGGAGCCCGCACTAATTGGAAGATGAGAACCACCTAAAAATAGAATTGCTGAGACACAAGAAACGACAAAAAGATTTGTGTACTCTGCTAAGAAAAATAAGGCGAATTTCATTCCAGTAAACTCAGTGTTATAACCTGAAACAAGCTCAGACTCAGCTTCTGGAAGATCAAAAGGGATGCGATTAACTTCAGCTGTTGATGCTGTTAAGAAAATTAAAAATAGAAGAAGCGACAAAGCAACAAAGCTTAAAGAAAGCAGTCCAGTCATAAAGTGACCTGTAGAGTTTGCAAAAATTTCAGGCACTTCATAAATATGTCCTTGACCTAAAATATTCCAATTAAAGATCCCGCCGATTTGAGAATCAGAAATTTCTTTAAGGTTAACTGAACCAGTCATAAGAACAATCGCTATCACTGAAAGTACCATAGGGATCTCGTAACTAATTGCTTGAGCTGCTGATCTTAAACCACCAATTAAAGAATATTTGTTATTCGATGCCCATCCACCCATAACGATAGACATAGTTCCAAGAGAAGCTACAGCCAGAATAAATAAAAGACCGATGTCAATGTCAGTATGAACAAAGGCACCAGCATTATTAGAAGCCACTGATAAAAGCGGTAAAAAGACTACCATTGCTGGAGCGAAGAACAAGGCCGGAGCCAAGAAAAATAAAAGTCTATCAGCACCTTTAGGTACTATGTCTTCTTTAAAAAGAAGCTTGACTGCATCAGCTATTGTTTGTAGAAAACCATTTGGACCAACATCCGTTGGACCCATTCTTACTGTTAGAAGAGCTAAGGTCTTTCTTTCACAAAGAACAAGAAAAAGTGCATTCACAGGAATAACAGTCGCTATCGTTACTGTAGGAGCAAGATAAGCGTGAATCTCTGCTATCTGCTGAATTAAATCAGCTGAAATATTAGGTAATAAAACAGGAGTCACTGTTTTTATTAGCATAGGCAAAATCCATGCAAAGGTAATTCCAGCACCAGCTGCTGCCGTGAAAACTATTGAAATCCAAACTGTTGCAAGAACAATAAATTTAAATGCCTGACCAAGGGCACTAAATTGTTGGTATTTCTTGATATGAAAGCTATTTAAGAGATCTAAATATCTATAAGGTTCAGTTGCCATAATATCCAAGGTCTATTCTATAATAATTCTGTCGATAGATCAGCTAGATCAAGCTAAATAAGCCCAAATAAATATAAAGAAGAGCTTGGTATTACGTATTTATGCTAAAATTTCTTCTGTTTCGGGGGATAAATGCACAATATTGAGCATGACAGGATTGATAGAACGGCTAGCTTTTTTGCTAGTACTCTTAGGCTTAATAAAGGTCAAGATCTAAATGCATTAACTCACTTTAAAGATTTAAGAACTCTAAGTATTAAAGATGGGGAGGTTTTTCTTGATCCTCCAAATAAAAAAGATTCGCATGCGGGTTATAAAGCTTTTCAAACAAAAGATGGCATTAGGGCAATCCATAGAAGCGAATATAAACTCAAAACAGAAGACAGGCTAGGACCTTACTTTAATAGTTCTTTAGACAACAGAGTCAAACTAGGAAAACTAAGAAGCGCAAAAGATCTCTTTGGGAAAAATCCATTCAAGATCTCTTATCTTTTACAAAGCAATATTAGCAAACAAAACTATGCTCAACTTATAAATAGTTTTTTACAGGAAGGAGATAAAAAAACTGCCGAAGAGTTTGCGGTAAATTTTCTAGTAAATTTCCCAACAGAAATCTCTGAGTTCTCATATATCATGGAGAAACTATACACAGGCATGAACGGTGAACTTAATGAAAAAGAACTTCTAAAAGCTTTCACCAAAAATCTCAAACACTTTATTCATGATCCTTATATCCTTGCAGAGCTTGCGATAGAGCTTGAACAGAGATATAAAGAAGGAAGCATAAAGATAAATAGATTTATCGAAGACGCCTTGCTTAAAAAAGCTGATCCTGACTATAAGGATAAGAAGGGCAATGAGTATGCCTACCACCTTCTTAATTTTTACAAGAATTTAAATTGGCATAAAGATAGTGAGCTTATTAGTATCTGCCTTTGTTGTGCTGACGCGTACCCAAATGATGACGATATCATGGAATTCATTTATGAGATTGCAGAAGACTTGGGTCTTGAAAATTATATAGAAAGCTTGCTAAAAAGCTTACAAAAGAAACACCCTAATGCAAAAGCACTTGCAGACTGCATTAATGCATACAAGCCTGTTTAAACATTAGCCAGATCTTTACTAGCACTTCTAATTTTAATTAAAGATACTAAAGTTTCTTCCATCTTAGAAAGAGGAATCATATTTGGTCCATCACTAAGAGCAACAGAAGGATCAGGGTGAGTTTCAGCAAAGAGTCCTGTTGCGCCTGCAGCAATAGCTGCTCTTGCAAGAATTGGCGCGAACTCAGAGTTACCTAAACTCTTATCACCACCAGCTCCTGGCATTTGGCATGAGTGAGTAGCATCAAAAATTGTACGAACTCCAAGCTGTTTAACTTGCTCAAACATACGCATATCTACTACTAGATTGTTGTAACCAAAAGAATTACCACGCTCTGTAATAAAAATATTTTCGTTTCCTGACTCTTTGCATTTATTAACTATATTTATAACTTCAGGAGGAGAAAGGAATTGTCCTTTTTTTATATTCACAACTTTTCCAGTCTTTGCAGCAGCTACTATCAGATCAGTTTGACGACATAAAAATGCCGGTATCTGGATCATATCTAAAACTTCGCTAGCAGCTTCCATTTGACTCACTTCATGAAGATCAGAAACCACAGGCAAATCAAATTCTTTTTTCACTTTAGCTAAAATCTCTAAACCTTTTTCCAAACCAGGTCCCCTAAAGCCATTAATCGATGTGCGATTTGCTTTATCAAAGCTTGCTTTAAAGATATAAGTAATATCTTCAGCAGCTTCCACATTAGCTTTTAGTTTTTCAATAATCGACTTCATCTTTGAAGCTATTTCAAAAACTAAATCTTCAGATTCAATAACACAAGGTCCAGCAAGAACTGGAAAGCTATTTGGGTTCATTATTTTCTTTTGGAAGTCATTGCTCATAATCAAATATAAAGTATCTCACATTCAAAGACAGATATACCAATTATACGGCTAAAAGCCTTACAATACGCCATTTACACAATTTCATAATACATTTTAAATGACGATTTTGCTAAACTTTTGGCTTATGGCTACAAAAGTACTAGTAACGGATAAATTAGACGAGTCTGGAATCAGCATCCTAAAGCAGGGCTCTGACGTGGACTATAAGCCAGGCTTGCCAGCTGATGAATTAAAAGAGTGTATTAAAAATTACGATGCTCTTTTAGTTAGATCACAAACTAAAGCAACTAAAGAAATTATTGAAAACGCATCCAATAAATTAAAAATAATTGGTCGTGCTGGAGTTGGTGTGGATAATATCGACCTAGAAGCAGCCACCGAAAAAGGTGTAATTGTTGTCAATTCACCAGAAGGAAATACTATCGCTGCAGCAGAGCACACAGTAACGATGATGATGGCACTTAGCCGTCACATCCCAATGGCTGACAAATCAATGAAAGAAGGCAAATGGGATCGTTCTAAATTTTTAGGAATTGAGCTTAATAACCGCACATTAGGAATTTTAGGTTTAGGGAAAATTGGACAAAGAGTTGGTAAAGTTGCTAAAGCTTTGGGCATGAAGGTTCTAGCTTATGATCCTTTCGTGAGCAAAGAAAGAATAGAACAATTATCTTTTGAAAAAGTAGAGCTAGAAGAAGTTTGGGCGAATGCTGATTACATTACTCTTCACCTTCCAAGGATCAAAGAGACTGTAAATTTAATAAGCAAAGATTCTATTGCGAAAATGAAAGATGGTGTTCGCATCGTAAATTGCGCGCGTGGTGGAATTATAAATGAGCAAGATTTAGCCGACGCTATTAATTCAGGCAAAGTAGCTGGAGCTGCTATTGATGTTTATGACGTTGAACCAGTAGAAAGCACTCCACTAACTAGTTGTGGTGATAAAGTTATCCTTACTCCTCACCTTGGAGCAAGCACCAAAGAAGCACAGTTAAATGTTGCTGTTGATGTGGCGGAGCAAATCAGAGACGTGCTTAAAGGTGGCGTGGCTAGATCAGCTGTTAACCTTCCAGGCTTAAGACCAGACTTGGTGGTTCATATCAAACACTACTTAGCAATCACTGAACATATGGGATCTTTTGTAGGTCAGCTTACTGATGGTCCTATTAAAGAAATAGAGATTGAAGCTTTAGGTGATCTTGCTGGCAAAAATATTGAAGGCTTAAAGCTTGCAGCGCTTAAAGGAATTTTATCTACAACCCTTGATGGTATTAGTTTTGTTAACGCTCCAATGATCGCTAGTCAAAGAGGCATAAAAGTTAGTGAGATCAAATCAGAAGATTCTGGAGCTTACAAAGACAAACTTAGAATTAAAGTTATAAGCGAAAAAGGTACTCGCATCATTGCAGGTACTGTACTACAAGGGGACATCCCTGCAATTATTCAGCTCGATAATTATCCAATAAATATCTCACCAGACAAACACTCTATAGTCACTTTCCATAAAGATGAGCCTGGTATCGTAGCTCAAGTTTCTAAAGTTCTTTGGGATGAAAAAGTAAACATTAGTTCACTTAATCTTGGACGCAAATCAGATAGCCACACAGCTGTGATGGTTATTAATATTGATGATGAAGCTAATGATGATGCTGTAAACAAGATCATTTCTATTAAAGGGATTGATGCTGCTAAATACATCAACCTTAGAGGCAAGATCTAAAAAAGCTTCCACTAGTAGTTAAAAAGCTTCTTATTTTTTTGACTCGGCGAAAAGTCACAGAGCTAAAAAAAGCATTCAAGGGCTCATGGAAGAAGTCTGAGCTTCTTAGCATAAACTAAAAGCCCGCTGACCGCTTTTTTTAGCTCTGTGACTTTTTGTTTACTTACAAAGAAAAAGGAAGCTTTTTTAGAGCTTCCTTTTAATCCTGATTCTTATGTGGTTGGTTAAGTGAGGGGGTGGTTGTGCTTTTCAGCATCAGGGTAAGAATCAGGAAAATTCATAGTTTTTATTACATGGTTATTATTGTCTGCAAAATTTCGTTAGAATTTGAAACAACTCTAGCACTTGCCTGAAGACCTCTTTGGTACGAAATCAAATCTGCAAATTCATTTGCCAAATTCACATTCGATCCTTCAAGTGCGCCTGAAACAATTGTAGTTGAGCTACCTGTTAAAGCCGGTCCAGAAATGTCTTGAGGACCACCTAGCACTGAAATTGCAGCCAAACCAGAGTTTGGTGATTCAGCATAAGTATTACCACCTTTGTTGACCAAACCATCTGGGTTATTAAAAGTTGATAAGGCAATTCTTCCTATATTCATTCTTTCAGAAGCAGGGCCAATAATTTGAATGGTTCCATCACTACTAATTCCAAATGAAACTGTTTGTAATTCAAGAGCTACATCAGGAGTAAAGAAAAGTGGAGGTATTTTCACATTCTCCAAAAGACTGTTAACATCTGTTAATCTTAATTTCCCAATATCAGCATCAGCAACAGTTATATCTGTACCAAGCTGAGTCGCTGGATCAGCAGCAGTAAAAACCATAGAATCAGTTGTTCCAGTAGCATCATCGTAGTCGATGCCTTGAAAAACTTGAGTCAAGTTATCAACACCAGGTTCTAGTCTTAGTCTCATTTGGACTTGATTACCATTAGCGTTTGTCATATCAAAAGTTAAAACACCATCAGAATAAACTCTATCTGGATTTACAGTAGCAGTAAAAACACTTGCAGCAGTACCTGCATTAGCATCATCGTAAGAGAAGAGTAAATCTCCATTCACGTTTTTAGTAATCGTAATATCACCACCATTAACAGTATCAACTCCTGTATTTTCCAAAAGGTTTCCTCTAACACTTAATTCAGCAAGTTTCGTGTTATCAAAAACTGGAGCCGTACCACCAGCAAAAGCTGTATTAGTAGGAGTTGGAACAGCCACGTTAGGTGCAGCTCCGCCATCTGTTGGGTACATAGTAGGCGCATCTTTAGGTCCTATTCTTTGATCAGTAAAAAATGTTACAGCGGTGTAGTTAGGAACAGACTTTGCTTCTTGTGTTTGCAAGTCATAGTATGAAGTACCAACTACTTTCAAGCCTTCAGGGTTAACCAAGAATCCTTCAGCATCAAACTGGAAGTGTCCATCACGAGAGAAAATTGGACTCTGAATCGCTCCACCAGCAGCAGCAGCGGTTCCACCAGATCCTCCGCTAAGAACAAAGAATGCATCACCAGAAATTGCTAAGTCAGTTGCAATTCCAGTTCTCTTAATAGCACCTTGAGTAAACTCTGTACTTGTTGATGACACTAAAACACCAGCACCAGTCTCAATAGGGTTAGTACCACCACGAGAAAGGTTTGGCGAAGTTGGCTGACTTAAAGTAATACCAGCTGCATCTTGAAAAGTTGTGGTCGATCGCTTAAAACCTGTTGTGTTAACGTTGGCGATATTATTAGATGTTACAGTAATTGCAGCTTGCTGAGTAGTGATACTACCGCCGGCTATAAAAAGTGATGGAATTGGCATTTTTGTCTCCTATCTTTGTTATTGAGCAAGTCCTAAAGTGACATTGATCATTTCACTTGCTGTTGTAACAGACCTAGCAACAGCTTGAAATGATCTTTGAAAACCGATCAGATCAGCAAATGATTCAGCTAATTCGACATTAGATGACTCCGTTGCACCTGCGACAATAACAGTCTCTGCAGTCTCACCACTCACGCCTAGTGCAGTAGAGAACTGCGCTGTGCCTGAAGCCAAACTCTCCCCAAAGAGATTTCCCCCAATACTTCTCAAACCGTTTTGGTTTGGAAAAGTTGCAAGTTGAAGTTGATCCAAAGTCTCAAACTCATCCTGCCCTGCTCTCTTAATCTTCACTTCCCCGTTTAGTTCTATCCCGAAGCTGACAGCGTCAGATGGAATAACTATTTTTGATCCACTAGTAGAAACTACATAATTACCATTCGCATCTACAAGACCAGCTTCACTATCAAGCTTGAAATCTCCATTACGACTGTACTGCAGCTCTCCTTCAGAACCTTGCAAGACAAAAAATCCAGAACCATTTAGAGCAAGTCCTGTTGGATTTCCTGTTCGCTTAATAGAACCTTGTGCAAAATTTGTACCAATCTCACTAACAGTAGTCCCCGAATAAGACGTTGATTCTGATCCGTCGCTAATTACATCTTCGAAACTAGCATACTTAGCTTTATAGCCATTTGTGTTGACGTTAGCAATATTATGAGAGGTTAAATCCAGACCTTGCTGGATGCTTGTTAATGATGATCCTGATGAATCTAAGGTATTAAAAGACATTCGAACTCCTTTGTCTTCGTAGCTTATATACATTATCAAGGCAAGATGAACTCATCGTATCGGACTAAATAAACATTTCTCAATAAGCTAAATAGCTGAAACTTGAAAATATAGCTACCAATATAGGTGCCAGGCACTTATTTTAGTTATCCGTTCTTAACTAAAATACCAATATAGGTGCCTGGCACTTATTTTAGTTATTTGTTCTTAACTAAAATACTCAGCGTTAATTCTTACATAGTCATAACTTAGGTCTGAGCCCCAGGCTTTAGCAGTTTCTTTACCAAGACCCATGTTTATTTCTATAAGAATTTTATTATTAGCTTTCATTTGCTTAGCTAGATCATCTCTTTTAGTTTTATCCAAACTAAGCTTCGTAGGTGCACCCTTTTCAAAAAGCTTTTGCCCTAAAAGACTCATCGAAATTTTGTTTTCATCAATTGCTTCAGCACCAGAATAACCAAGCGAAGCTATTATTCTTCCCCAATTAGGGTCGCAGCCAAAGATTGCTGTTTTCACAAGACTTGATCCTATTACTGATTTAGCAAGAAGACTTGCATCTTCTTTGCTTAACGCCCCCTCAATCTTCACTTCAATAAGTTTTGTTGCGCCTTCGCCATCTTTAACTATTTTTATTGCAAGATTTTCGCAGACTTCTTTAAGTTCTTTTTTAAAATCTAGTTCACTGAGTTTCTTTCCCTGCCTATTTGTTAAAAGAAGAACCATGTCATTTGTACTAGTGTCACCATCAACACTTATAGAATTAAAAGTCGCATCAACTGCTTCTTTTAATGCAGCCTGCATATCACCTTCAATATTGGCGTCAGTAATAATAAAGCTAAGCATAGTTGCCATATTAGGATGTATCATCCCAGAGCCTTTAGCAAAGCCTAAAAAGTTTTCACTTTGATGAAGCTTACTGGTTAAATCTGTAGTTAAAATTGCTTGAGCAAAATCATTAAGGTCTTGGTAAGTTAGGCCAAAGTCCATTGAAGAAATTACTCTCTCCACTTTAGCAAAATCAAGCTGAACACCAATCACCCCAGTGCTTGCAGTGAGAACTTCAAATTCATTTACCCCAAGATTGGCAGCCAAACTTGCGCGCATTTTTTTATCATTCTCTGCGCCTTCTTTTCCAGTGCAAGCATTTGCATTTCCAGAATTAACTAGAATTGCCCTAACTGGCTTGCCAAGAAGAGCTTCATTATGATCAACACAAATTGCTCTAATTTTATTCTGAGTAAAAACTCCAGCCCAATCACAAGGATAGTCTGAGCTAATCACCCCAAGATCCTTTCTCTTAGTTTCTTTAAGACCTGCTGCTCTACCGGATGCTTTAAATCCGGCTGGAAGCTTTGGGACGTAAGCCTCAGCTTTTACTTTTTTCTTTTGGGATGCCGCTTGAAGACTCTCCTTTATCAGCGAGTAAGTGTAAGCACTAACGCCTTCCTCTAATAATTTTTTGGTCTCTTCTTCACTCGGCGTGACACCTTCTTTAAGACAAGCAACTATTATGGATCCATCTTTTCTAGAACCATGCTTAGATAGTTTGCTGTAAACTTTTGATTCAGAATTAACGTATAAATCAGTGATTGGTATAAAGCCAAGATCTTTAGGACTTGATCCTGAAAGATTAATATGATCACGCACCAAGCTGCCTTCTGCGATCTCAAGATCGCCCAAAGGATAAACTTCAATTTTCAGTTCTAGAATCTCAGGAGACATGCTCAAATAATAACAGTTTAAGCTTCTTCCCACTCGTCACGGGCAACTTCCATCGCATGACTCCAAAACTCTTCTAATCTATAGAAATTTCTAGCTTCTTTCTCTATGATATGCACGGTAACATCACCGTAATCAAATAAAAACCATTTATCTCCGTACTTGCCCTCTTTATGAGCAGGCTCAATGCCATTTTTACTTAATGTATCTTCTATCTCTGAAGATATCGCTTTGAGCTGAGCTGAGCTCTCTCCACCTGTGACTATCAAATAATCAGCTGTGTCTGTAACACTTCTTACGTCTATAAGTTTAGTGTCTAAAGCTTTTTTTTCTTCAGCTGCCCTTGCAATCATAAAAGCAAGCTCTTTAGCTGACAATGTTTCTTCTCTAACTTTCTCCAATGCTCTTTCACCCATAATTTTAATATAAGCTAAATTCCTTAGCTAGTTAATCCCCTTCCTGGACTATATTTTTGTTCCTGCATTTGACTTTCAAGTGCCGCAACTGCAGCAATCAAGAAGCAAAAAACAGAAAAGATAGGCGGTCTGAAAAATACGGTGTCAAAGAAACCGTGCATCAAAATGCCCAATAAAGAAAATAAAATCGTTAAGGAAATAGTCAAATTGACTTTAATCACTCTTAATAAGACTCTAATACTATTTTGCAGAACCGTCAAAAATAATAGCAGACCCAGGATACCTGTTTCAATAAAAACCTGCAAATAGATAGAATATGGCGATAACGCTTCAAAGCCTGGCTTCATATATAGTGCATTCACCTTCCTAAATACATCATTCCCCAATCCTACGCCTAGTATCCAGTTTTCCTTGATAATCTCAAAACTTGCAGCCCAAACTTCAAGCCTATAGAGGCTTGTTGAATATGCCGCTCCCTTAACTAATGTTTTCATCCTGTCAAAGACCCCTATTTCAAAGTACTGAGCCAAAATCAATGGAATCAGTAAGAAAAAAAGCAGAAAAGAAAAGAGCTTCATGCCTGGTGAACTTCCTTGCAACTTCACTAGTCGAAGGATTAAGACAAGTAAAAAAGAAAATCCAAGTAAAGCAAAGAGAATTGAATAAGTTAGAATTGCAGCTCTTGAACCAGTAAGAAAAAGAGCAAATGCATTTAAGGAGAGTCCTAAAAGCAAGATCGGAAGAATTATTTTTGAAAATGGAGTCTTTAAATTTTCTAGCTCACCGTAAGCTAAACCAAAATTTATTGGAATTAGCATCAACAAGAAGCCTGCAAGAAGATTTGGATTACCCAAGAAAGAATAAATTCTATGAGCTGGAAGATTAAAGCTTGGATCATCCCATTTGGCAAGTTGCTCTACTCCAGTGAAGTACTGAAAAACCCCGAAGCTTGAAGCAAATAAAGAAACAAAGAAGAGCAAATAAAAAACAAAGCTTATTAGAGAATATGGGGATTTAAAATAGTGTTGAAGAAATTTAGCAGGTTGGCTTAAAGAACTTTTACTGGCTATCAGCCTAAATAAGTAAGCCGATAACAAAAACACAAAGAAGTAAAAAAGATACTTCAAAGACCCATGCAAACTATCTTTTAAATAGTAAGAAAAAAAGGATGAGGCAAACACCCAGAGAAAAAAGTAGCTCATCGCATTAAAGATTTTAGACTTCACTATAATCCTCCAAAGCGCCTATTCTCTCAACGACAAACGGATAAACATTATCATTAATTTTTATGCGCATCTTAGAACCAAGCCCTAGCTTATCGCTATCAATAACAAAGCCATTATCTGTTTGGATGGCTTCTTTTGTAAACCAGAACTTTTTAAGTGAAAGAGGCTTTAAATCCACATTGAATCTTTCTTGCCTTCTTATAATGACTCTAGCCCTAACATCAGGCACGCTGTAGCCGACTTGGAAATCACCTAGTGACTTAATCTCAACTACTATATTTTTTATATTACTTGCCCTGCTTTCTATTGATTTAGATTGTCCACTTATAAAATAAAAAAAGATTAGAGACAAGCTTAAAAGAATCAGCCTAGCTCTAGAGCCTTGAGAACAAGGCTTACGCAGCGACGAGAATATGAGTTTATTAGCCATAAATGAATATTCGAGGAGCAAGTGTAACGCAGTTCTAAGGGCTATAGGGCTAGGTGAAATCAATTCAAGACGAATACTTCTTTTAATGATCGCAAGTCCTCGTAAAGCTTAACTTTAACAATTAAATCAAGTGCATCAGGACTACGTTCAATTTCAACAACTTCGCCAATCGGATAATTCTTAGGGTAAATTGGGTCCTTCTTATTTATGCTAATTCCTGAACTAACTACCTTATCACCAACTTTTACATCCGAACCAACTGTTATAAAATCTAATCTTGCAGGATCAGGATAGCTTCCCACCAGAACTCCAAATAAATCACTTCTTAAAAGTTTCGCGCCAAGTCTAAAATTCTTATCAAAAATCAATTGAGCAACTGAATTATTACTGGTCGTTCTAGTAACTTGACCTACTATACCTTTTTCAGTTAACACAGCCTTGCTTTCTCTAACACCATTGACAGAACCTTTATTAATAATAATTTGCTTGTGCCAAGTGTCTGGACTTCTACCAATAATCAAAGCTGGAATTGTATCAAAAGAAATTAATGATTTATACTTCAACTGCCTTTCTAGGTTCTCACTTTCAAAAGCCTTTGATTTTAGTTTAGAATTTTCTAACTTCAAAAGCCTATTTTCATCTTTGAAGCTTTTAAGTTTTCTTTGAGTTGCTAAAAGGTCAGTAGCATCTTCTTGAGTGCTTAATAAGTTTTTATAAACAGTGCTTAAATATTTACCCGAAATTTCATAAGCATGTAGACCAATAGATCCAAGCGGCCTACTAAATACCCAAATCAGGGTAATTATTATTAAAGTTGATATAAGATGGCTTCCTTTGACCTTAACTTGCATCAATTAAAGTTTAATAGCCTAAGCCGAAAATTACCAATAAGTTATGGCAATCTCTACTTTATCTAAACGTAAGTGCCCTCGCTAGCAATTTCCAGAACACGGCTAAGTGATTTATCTGTTAGCACTTTACCTGTACCAATAACCACACAGCAAAGCGGATCTTCAGCAATATGAACAGGCACTTCAGTTTCGTGACTAATCATCTCATCTAAACCTTTAAGCAAAGCGCCACCACCAGCAAGCACAATACCTCTATCATAAATATCAGCTGCAAGCTCAGGAGGAATACGCTCAAGAGTGCGTTTCACAGATTCAATAATTGCATTTAATGGCTCAGACATTGCTTCTCTAATTTCGGGTCTACTAGCCATCACGGTACGAGGCAAACCATTAAGAAGATTTAGCCCTCTAACTTCGTACTGGTCTTTTTCAGAATCATCATTTGATTTAAAAGCTGAACCAAGTTTTATCTTGATTGTCTCAGCAGTTGTTTCACCAATTGCTAAGTTATAAACTTTTTTCATGTAGTTAATAATCGAATCATTCAACTCGTCACCAGCCACCCTAACACTCTCAGAGACAACGATTCCAGACAAACTAGTAACCGCCACTTCAGTAGTACCACCACCGATATCAACTATCATGCTCCCGATCGGCTCAGCTACAGGAAGTCCAGCACCAATTGCTGCAGCCATAGGCTCTTCAAGAAGATAAACTTGACCAGCTCCTGCATTTTCTGCAGCCTCACGAACAGCTCTTCTTTCTACTTCTGTAATTCCGCTAGGAATTCCAATTACAACTCTTGGCTTACTTAAAGGTCTGAATGTGCCTTTGCCATTTGCTTTTTCTAAAAAATAACGAAGCATCATTTCTGCGTGGCGAAAATCTGCAATCACACCATCTCTTAAAGGGCGAGTGGCAACAATATGATGTGGAGTACGGCCGATCATGGCTCTAGCTTCTTCACCAACAGCCAAAACTTCATTAGTGTCACGGTGAACAGCAACCACGCTTGGCTCGCTTAAAATAATCCCACCATCACCAGTACAAACAAGTGTGTTTGCTGTACCTAAATCTATACCTATATCTCTTGAAAACTTTCCAAACATACCTAACATCATACAATTTTAATCGATTGAGCTTGGCTACGTGTGATTTTTTTATGTGCTAATTTTAATCTAATGTCATTAAGAAATGATCTCCAAGATAAGCATAAATTCATCATAACGGCTGAGCTAAATCCGCCGAAGAGTACTGACGCATCTAAAGTTTTAGAAAATGCTTTGAAAATCAAAGATTCTGTATCAGCAGTTAACATCACTGATATGTCTGGAGCAAATATGAAAATGTGCTCATTAGCAGTTAGCGCTTTACTTGAACAAAACGGTATTGAAACTATTTGGCAAATGACTTGCAGGGATAGAAACAGGCTTGCACTTCAATCAGATTTATTAGGCGGAATAGCGCTTGGCATAAAAAACATCCTTCCTCTTAAAGGTGATGATCCTAAAACTGGTGATCATTCTGAAACTGGACAATGTTTTGATCTTGGCACAGAAGATCTTTTAAAGGCTCTTCAAAATTTAAAAACTGGAAAAGATTTTAATAATAATGACGTGAAAATAGAAACCCTGCCTTTTGATTACTGTGTAGGCTCAGCCGCTCACCCGGGTGTCCCAAATCTAGCGCAGCAAAAAGAAACGATGCAAAGACGACTTGGTCTTGGTGTTGAGTTTTTCCAAACTCAAATATCTTTTGACAAAAAGCAAATTGACCAGTTTGTAGAAGCTATAGGTGATGAGCTGGCTAGCAAAACTATTATTGGTATCACACCAATCAAAACTTTAGGTCAGGCTGTTTTCATGAACGATAATATCTTTGGTGTGACTGTGCCTGATGACTGTCTAAGAAAGATGGAGACAGCCTTTGGTACTGGAAACGAAGAAGCCGATCTTTCTAAAGAAAGACAGCAATTTGCAGGTTTAGAAATTGCGAAGGATTTAGTGGATCATATAAGGAAGACTCCACTTAAGGGCATCCACCTTATGGCAATTGGTCAAGAGTCTAAGTTGGACCAAATCATAGAACATTTAAACACTGGCGCTAGTGTTAAGTAAAAGGATACATTTGTGATAAATAAAATTCTAATCATCGCAGGAACCCATGGCGTAGAACCGCAAAGTAGAGATTTTGCTCTTAAACTCTCTGAAGCTAGTCTTGATCAAAAAGGAAGCTTTGAAGGTTTTCCTTTTGATTTAATTCGTGGTGAAACTAATAACGGGAAATCTATAACTATAATTCCCAACCTAAATGAGTGGGGTTTAAAAAACAATAGCCGCACGAATGAAAACGGTGTAGACCTAAATAGAAACATGCCTTCAGAAAATTGGGTGGAGACTTTTGAATATCCAGCCTATCATCCTGGCTCAGCAGCTGGCTCAGAGAAGGAAACCCAAGGCTTACTTGAAGTGATGAAAGAGGGCTTTGATTTAGTTCTTTCTTTTCATACCACTCATTTTGTTCACTATGTTACACCACCTCAAGTAAATCTAGATGGAGAAAAGGAAGGTGATGCTTATAAATTTTGCAAAGATTTAGCTAAAGCTATGGAGCTTCCACTCACTGATGATTTTGGTAGAACCTGTCATGGATCCCTCGGCAGCTATTGCAAAGATCATAAAATTCCATGTATAACTATTGAGCTAGAAGAAGAGCTAAGCAGCGAGGAGCTTTGGGATAAATATTCAAAAGCTTTTTTAGATTTAATTTTAGAAAAAAACAAGGTCTAAAAATTTAAATGGCATCTTTCTTTTCTTCTTTAGCTTTAGCAAGCGCGGGGCGCATCACAAAATCTTCAGCTAAACGTGAGTGGATTTTATCTTCTTCATTCATGTCATAAATCTGATCTCTTCCATTTCCAGGATAGATTCTGTCATGAGCAAGTTGCCCATCTATAGTATCTGCTCCATCACCAGCAAAAATCCAATCATTGCTTTGAGAGCCATAAATAAGATCATCTCCAGCTTTAGCAAAAATCCAAGTTGGAATTTCAGTAATTGCCCTTAGGTCTATCTCATCATCACCATCTGTACCAAAAACAAAAATAGCCATAAGCCATTTAGTTTCATGCTGACTAATAGTTTCACCTGACTCTGTTTTCCTAACGGCTTCAATTAGCCCCTTCTTGGATTTTCTAATAGTCAAATGATTCGCATTATCAATCACTAAAAAAGACTTTGCACAAAAAACAAGCAACAAGGCAAAGATAGCCACGGTTTGAAAGATTATTTTATAGTTACTTGCTTGCTTAGGCACTAAAATCTAGTATAGCCGGAAATAACATATAATATTAGACATGGGGCAAGACACTCTAGTAAAGGTTGAAAACCTAAAAAAAGAATTCCCAACAAAAAAAAGCTTCTTTGGCAAAACCATTGAAAGTGTAAAAGCTGTCAACGATTTAAGTTTTGAAATAAAAAGAGGTGAGTGTCTAGCTCTTGTAGGAGAATCGGGCTGCGGCAAATCTACTACAGCTAGATTAATTCTTAAACTTATTGAAGCTGATGATGGGAAGGTAACTTTCTTTAATAATGGAAGTGGGGATGGTAAGAGTGTACTTGAGCTTGGTTCAAACGAGATGCGAGAAATGCGCACCAATATGCAAATGATTTTCCAAAATCCTTTTAGCAGCCTTGACCCTAGATTTAAAATTTTCGATACCATCGCTGAGCCTTTAGTTGTTCACAAGTGGTCAAAAGATAGAATCAAAGCAAAAGTCTTTGAGCTTTTAAGTTTAGTAGACCTTGACGAGGATCTAGCCTACAGATTTCCCCACCAGCTCTCTGGTGGTCAAAGACAGAGAGTAGGGATAGCTAGAGCGCTTGCCTTAAACCCACAATTTATTATTGCTGATGAGGCTGTTAGTGCACTTGATGTTTCAGTTCAAGCACAAGTCTTAGATCTAATTAAAGATCTAAGAAAAGATCTAAATCTAACTTTTCTTTTTATTGCTCACAATCTTGGAGTAGTAAGAGAAATCGCTGATAGGGTCGCTGTCATGTATCTTGGTGAGATAGTTGAATTAGCTGAAACTAAAGAAATTTTCACAAACCCCAAACATCCATACACTAAAGCTTTATTTAGCTCAGCACCTATCGCTGATCCTTCACAAAGAGACAGAGAGAGGATCTTTCTAAAAGGCGAGATTCCAAGTCCTAGCGATATACCTTCAGGATGCCCTTTTCATACCAGATGCCCTATTGCTGAAAGTAAGTGCTCAAGCACTAAACCAAATTTACAAGAAATAAAAGATGATCATTTTGCTAGCTGCTTGCTAAGCGCGAATTATGATCTTTCAAAAATTTAAATCATGCAATCAACTACTGAAGCACAAAATCAAAATACTATTAAGCTTGATGAGCAATCATCAAGTCAGCTGGTTGAAACTTTTATCAAAGAGGACGCTCAAGTTTTAGCAGCTATTGAGCAAGCAAAAGAGGAAATTGCAAAGGCAATAGATATTGCTTATGAAGCACTCTCAAGTGGCGGTAGACTTTTTTATTTCGGCGCAGGCACAAGCGGACGCTTAGGAGTACTCGACGCCTCAGAATGCCCTCCAACTTTTTCAGCTAACCCCGAAATGGTCCAAGGCGTAATAGCTGGTGGGGATCTGGCATTGCGAAAGTCTATTGAAGGCGCTGAGGATTCTAAAGAAGAAGGGGCTACTTACGTCGAGAAAAATTTAAATCAAAAAGACGTGGTGATTGGAATTTCAGCAAGCGGGACTACTCCATACGTTGCAGGCGTGCTTGAAGCTGCAAAGAGAATTGGAATTAAAAGTATTGCTATTAGCAATAACCCGAATGCTCTAATTTCTGAAATTGCTATTCATAATATTTTTCTAAATACCGGAGCTGAAGTCTTAAGTGGCAGCACTAGATTAAAAGCTGGCACATCTCAAAAAATGGTTTTGAATATTATCAGCACTTCAGTCATGGTAAAGCTAGGTAAGGTTTATCAAAATTTGATGGTTGATCTTAAAGCTAGTAATAAAAAACTTGTGAGAAGGGCTCAAAACCTAGTAATGCGCATCACCAATTGCAGCGAGTCTGACGCATCTTCAAGCCTAGAAAAATGCGATTACAAGGTAAAAAACGCAGTCTTGTATATACTTAAGGGCTTAAACTTTAAAGAAAGTGAAGAATTACTCGAAAAAAATGCTGGTTTCCTAGGCAAATGCATCTAAATTGCTAGAATTATTCGGGTACTATGGCTAACCAGAAAGAAATTAGAACTAAGATCGAAAGTGTCAAAAAGACCAAAAAAATCACAAGTGCGATGAAGCTAGTAGCTGCTGCCAAGGTTCAAAGAGTTCAAAAGCGCGTAATAGCTGGTAGACCATATTCAGATCAGCTTAAAAAAACTATCAATAATTTAAAAGAAGCTATCAAATCAGAAACTGAAGATCAGAAATACCCTCTTCTTGCAAACCACAAAGAAGTTAAGAAAGTTTTATTAATTGTAATCAGCTCAGACAGAGGTCTTTGTGGTGGTTACAACGCTAATATTTTCAAAGCAACAGCAAAGAGAATTGAAGAGCTTGAAGCTGAAGGCACAGATGTCAGTTTATTTACTGTTGGGAAAAAGGCAAGTGGGTTTTTTGGAAGAAGAGAAGTTAAGATAGTTAAAACTTTCACGAACCTTCCTTCTATCCCAACAAATACTGAAGCTGAGCTTGTCTCAGAGTTTGCTACTAAGATGTTCACGTCAAAAGAGTTTGACAAAGTAGAGCTTATTAGCACTCAATTTGTTAGCTTAGTAACTTCAAATGTTGTTAACAGCACATTTCTACCAATCAAACTTGATGAAGTTGAGAGTGAAGCAAGTGAAAAAGATTCAGCTAATCCAGATACTATTTTTGACCCGAATATTGATGGTCTAATTAATGCCGTGCTTCCTATGTACATAGAAAATTGCATATTCCAAGCACTTCTTGAATCTACAGCAAGTGAGCTTGCAGCAAGGATGACAGCGATGAGCAACGCTACAACAAATGCTACCGACTTTATCAAGAGACTTGTTATCACTTATAACAAAGCCCGCCAAGCATCAATTACTCAAGAAATTTCCGAGATTGTAAGTGGCGCAGCTGCTCTTGGATAAATTTTCTGATGCAGGAATTTTTAAAATTAGTAGAAGACAAAAAACAAGGAAGAGAGCACAGCACAGCTGAAATTTCTTGGCTTGTTGGCAATTTAGACAAGATTCCTGATTATCAATTATCAGCATGGCTAATGGCTGTTTGCCTCAAAGGTTTAAGTGAAAATGAGACAGCTGAATTAACTCGCGCTATGGCTTATAGCGGTCACGTGCTCTGCCTAAGCAGGCACAAGCAAGAAGACTTAGCTGATGGCTCACAAAAGTATCGCGGCTTTGTGGATAAGCATTCGACTGGTGGTGTTGGAGACAAAGTAAGTTTAGTTTTATCACCTTTGCTTGCTTCTATAGGTTTTATACTTTCCAAGTTCTCTGGCAGATCACTTGGTCACACTGGCGGTACCATAGACAAGCTAGAAGCTATTCCAGGATTTAAAACAGATCTTGATATGCGCAGATTTGAAAAACAGATCGATGATATTGGAATCGCTCTTGGAAGTCAGACTTTAGAATTTGCGCCAGCTGACAAAAGACTTTATGCACTTCGAGATAAAAGCGGGACTGTAGAATCTATTCCACTAATCGCTTCAAGCGTTATGTCTAAAAAAATAGCTGGTGGCGCTGACATTATTATTCTTGACGTCAAATGTGGTTCTGGTGCTTTCATGAAGAACCAAAAAGACGCTGCTGAGCTAGCTAAGACCATGAAGAAAATTGGTGAGAATTTAAATCTGACTGTTAAAGCTTTAGTAACAGACATGAATCAGCCACTAGGTTACTCTGTTGGTAACGCTCTTGAGGTAGAAGAATCTATCAAAGCTCTTAAAGGTGAAGTGAAAAATGATTTTTATGAGCTATGCATGGCACTTTGTGAAACGATAGCTGATCGCAAGGAACTAGAAGAAGCAATAAGTTCTGGCAAAGCGTATGCGAAATTTAAAGAGTTCATAGAAGCTCAAGGCGGTAATCTTGAAGAGTTTGAAAAAACTATAAACGATACTGCTATTCATAAAGTTACTGTTAATGCTACAGAAGATGGTCACGTTAAAGAATTAGACGCACTTAAAGTTGGCTTAGCGTCTCACGAGATTGGCTACACAGCAATTCACCAAAAAGAGCTCGCTCTTCCAAATGGTGAGTCGGACAAAACATCAAGCTTTGATGCTAGCGGAAAGCCGCTTGGTGAAGAGAATGCTTCAATTAAAAACTACGAGATAGATAACACCGCTGGTGTGATTCTTCACGCTAAAGTTGGTGATGAATTAAAAGCTGGTGATCCTATTTTTACAGTTCAAGGCAAAAACAAGGAGCGCGTCGAGGCTTCTAAAGACAAGATATTAGATGCTTATCTTTTCTCCAAGGGGAAAACTAAGCCTCAGAAGTTGATACTAGAGAAGTTTTTATAAGGAGATTGCCACGCTTCGCTCGCAATGACGAGAAGCAACTCGCAATGACAGAAAATTAGCTCGCAATGACACAAGACTCACTATTTCTAAAAACCGCTAAAGAGAAAGTTCTTTTCTTAGATGGTGCGATGGGAACGAGTCTATTTTCTTATGACCTTAGTCTTGAAGATTATGGTGGTGATCAATTTGATGGCTGCCCAGAGAATTTAAATTACACCAAACCTGAAATCATAAAAGAAATTCATAAGTCCTTTTTAAAAGCAGGCGCTGACATCATAGAAACCAACACCTTTGGTGCAAGCAAACATGTGCTAGCCGAGTATGGACTTGAAGATAAGGCTTTCGAAGTTTCTAAGCTTGCAGCAAGTTTAGCTAGAGAAGCTATAGATGAATATTACGCTAGTCATTGTAAGAAGCAAAGCAACGAAGCAATCGATGGATCGCCACGCTACGCTCGCGATGACAAAGCGAACGCTCGCGATGACAAGCACCGCTTTGTTGCTGGCTCCATGGGACCTGGTACTAAGCTTCCCAGCCTCGGTCACATCAGCTACGACAAACTTCGTGACAGCTACATAGATTGCGTAAAAGGTTTAGTGGAGGGCGGAGCGGATTATATTCTTATAGAAACTTGCCAAGATCCTCTTCAGTTTAAAGCAGCTATTGATGCTACTTACACAGCCTATAGAGAAATTGATGCTGAGAATAAAGATCTTAATAATGATGAGCTTGCAAAAAAATACCCACGCGCGATCATTCAAAAAGCTAAAGATGATGGTATTTCAGCAAGGCTAAGATTTCCTGTTGCAGTTCAAGTAACTGTTGAAACTACTGGCACCTTATTAGTTGGTTCAGAGATTGCTGCAGCACTCACTACGACTTCTGCATATCCTGTTGATATCATCGGCATGAACTGCGCTACCGGACCCAAGGAAATGACAGAGCATGTCAAATATCTTTGCGAAAACACAGACATGCTGGTTAGCTGCGTGCCTAATGCTGGTATCCCAGAAAATAGAGGCGGGCATCCTTATTATCCACTTGGACCAGATAATTTAGCTAAAGCTTTAAAGCATTTTGTTGATGACTTTGGTGTGAATATAGTTGGGGGTTGCTGCGGAACCACTGCTAAACATATTAAGGCTATTGCTGATGAGATTGGTCATCATAAACACAAAGAGAGAAAAATTAATCTTGAAGATAACTGCTCGAGTCTTTATGCATCATCTCCAATGCAAGTTGAGCCAGCACCTTTAATAGTAGGTGAGCGCACGAATGCTAATGGCAGCAGAGCTTTTAAAAATCTACTTGATGCTGAAGATTACGAAAGTATAGTTGCACTCGCTAAAGGGCAAGAAGAAGAAGGCGCGCAATTTCTAGATGTCTGCACAGCTTATGTGGGAAGAGACGAAGTAAAAGACATGCAAGAGGTGATCTCTCGCCTGAATTCCTCTATCAACATTCCAATCATGGTAGATAGTACGGAGTATCCAGTTTTAGAAGAAGCTCTTAAATATATCTCTGGAAAAGCTCTTATAAACTCAGTAAATTTAGAAGATGGCGAAGAGAGAGTCGCTCAAATCGCGCATCTTGCAAATCGTTACGGAGCTGCTTTAGTAGTTCTGACTATTGATGAGGATGGGATGGCTAAGACAGCCAAGAAAAAACTAGAAGTAGCTGAAAGACTTTATGAACTGCTGGTCAACAAGCATGGTGTTAACCCACGCGATCTTATTTTTGATACCTTAACTTTCACACTTGGTTCAGGCGATGAAGACCTTAGAAGCGCTGGTATAGAGACGATTGAAGCTATTCGCTTAATCAAAGAAAAATTTCCAGAGACTAAAACTATTTTAGGTGTTAGTAATATTTCCTTTGGCTTGGATGCTAAAGTAAGAGCGCCTTTAAACTCTATCTTTATTCATGAATGCGTGAAAGCTGGACTAGACATGGCTATTGCTAACAGTAAAAAGATCATTCCTTTAAATCAACTTGAAGAAAAGCTTAGAAAATATTGCGAAGACACTGTCTTCGACAGGCGCCAGTATAAAGAAGATGATGGTGAAGAAGTCATCTATGACCCGCTTCATGAGCTAATGGCTTGCATCAGTGAGATTAAAGAAAGCAAAGAAGAAATTAAAAATCCATACGAAGGCTTAACAGTAGGTCAGACTCTTCATCAAAGAATCATTGACGGTAATAAGATTGGTGTTGAAGAAGATTTAAAAGAAGCTCTAAAAGATAATAAACCACTTGAGATTGTAAATAAATATCTCATGAAAGGCATGAAAGTAGTGGGTGAGCTCTTTGGCTCTGGCGAGATGCAACTTCCTTTCGTGCTTCAATCAGCAACAACCATGAAAGCTTCAGTCTCTTTTCTTGAACCTTACATAGAAGAAGAAATGAAAGAAAGTGGACAAGCTGGTGGCTCTACTACTAAAGGCACTATAGTATTAGCAACTGTCAAGGGTGACGTGCATGATATTGGCAAAAACCTTGTTGATATCATTCTTTCTAATAATGGCTATAAAGTAGTTAATCTTGGTATTAAGCAAAACGTAGAAGATATTTTAAAAGCAGCAGATGAGCACAAGCCTGATGTCATAGGACTTTCAGGGCTATTAGTGAAATCCACTTTGATCATGAAACAAAATCTTGAGATCATGGAAGAGCGCGCTTATAAAGTGCCGGTGATTTTAGGCGGGGCTGCATTAACACGCAGGTACGTTGAAGAAGATTGCCAAAATGTTTATAGTGGAAAAGTCTATTATGGCTTCGATGCCTTCACTGACCTTAAAATTCTTAATGCAATAATTGAAGATGATCAAGAAACTCTTAAATCACTAATAAAGACTAAACCACAAGCAGCTATCTCTGATGAGGTCTACCAAGAAGTGCAAGAAGGACTTCGAGAAGAAGAAGCAATTGCTAAAGGCATTAAAACGATTGATAGCGATGCGAAAAGTGGTAAATTAAAAGCAATTTCACCTTTTGATTTCACTGAAAGCAGCTCTCAGCTAGAGACTTTAAGCAAAATTCCAGAGCCTCCCTTTTATGGCACCAAAGTTATAGAAGATATTGACCTTAATGAGATTTGGAAATTTTTAAACCTTGATGCTTTATTTATCGGACAATGGCAATTCAAAAAAGGTACTCGCTCTAAGGAAGCATACGAAAAAGAGCTTAATGAGAAAATTTACCCTAAACTTGAAGAGCTTAAAGCAAGTGCGATTAAAGAAAAATGGCTAGAGCCAAAGGCAATCTATGGCTACTTCCCAGCCAAGCCTGACGAAAAGAATCCTAATATTTTAAATATTTATAATGAGAAAAAAGAAAAAGTAATTGAGACTTATAAATTCCCAAGGCAGCTTGAAGGCGAGAATCTTTGCTTAACTGACTACTTCAAAACAAATAATGGTGATTTTAATACTGTTGCTTTTCAAATTGTTACAGTTGGTCAGGTTGCCCAAGAATATTTCCAAAAACTATATGCAGATAATAAATTTGACGATTACCTTTTTGCAAATGGCTTAAGTGTTGAAGGCACTGAAGCTTTAGCAGAATATACTCACACTTTAATTAGAAAAGAGCTGGGCTTTGCAGCTGAAGATAATTCTGATATCAAGAAATTACTCAGATCAAACTATCACGGGATGAGATATAGTTTTGGTTACCCAGCATGTCCAAGACTTGAAGATCACGAGCAATTATTTAGACTATTGAAACCAGAAAGAATAGGCGTAACACTTACCGAAGAATGGCAGCTCAACCCCGAGCAATGTACTTCAGCGATAATTGTTCATAATGATAATGCGAAATACTTTAATGTCAAAGGGCATTAAAGAACCCGTCTTTACAGTTAGCGGTACTTCTATGGCAAATAAGGAAACAATTTGCTAATATATATAACCATCAAGCTGGAAGCTTGTTTAACTACAATACCAGAGGGGGCAAATGACTAAGACACATAAAATTCCAAAGAGCTTCACGGGAGCTATAGATAAGCAAAAAAGTAATCCTTTTTTCTCAACTTTAAAATCACTCTACAAATTTTCAGAACCTCTTGTTGCAGTTAAATTTATAAATATGGGTTCGAATAACCCAAAGCAATCAATAAGGAATCTAATTGATGCTCCGCGAGACCTCCTTAATGCTCAAGAAAAATTACTTGGGATCTATTTATTTAGTAATGCTCTAAAAATAAATCCTGAAGATCTTAAATCTGCTAAAGCCCGGATAGAAATTCTAGACAGAGAATTTATGAATTTTGAAAGCCAACATTCTCAGGCGTTTCTTACATTTTTAAGTGCAGTAACAGATTTTTGCAATTCAAAAAGCAACTACCCAGATCAATCTAATCCTTCATTTAATCAACTAACTCAAGGAATAAAGCCAATTGCAGAGAAGCTTGCATTTTTTACAATTAAGTTCAAAAAGGAGATTGAAGAAAGATCTGATTCAGATACTTTTAATAATGTCTTTGACATAATCATCAAATCACTCCAAGAAAACAAAAATCCAAAAGTCAGATTTGATTACAATAAAAAAATCAGCACACAAAGAGCAGTTGCATTAAAGACAATACTTAAAAATAATGATGTATCTTCTCTTAGCATTGAAGCTCAAAGAGACTTCTATGCTAATCGAGAAGCTTGGATTGAAGATGCTCTTAACGCACCAGAAAAAATCCTTTCTCCTTTTGAAAAATACCTCTCAATTCGCTTACTTGCAACGAACAAGACTGTTTCAAATTTTGAGATTGAATACTCTTTAAGAGAAAGCCAAACCCGCAGCCATAAAGAAGCCTATACTGCTGTAACAAAACAATTAATCAAAAAAATACAAGAGGAAAATTCAAGTCACTCAGAGCTTGATGCCCTGCTAGGCAGGTATCACCTTAGTAATGATTTCTTATACTTTTTAGTAGCAAAAACACCAGGATTAAACGATTTTTCAACTGACGCAAGAGATATAAAGCTTTTAACTAAGAGGATAGTAGACCTAAGCCAGAAGAAAATTGACTCAAGTAAGACAAAAGCTAGATCATCTTCTCAAGATCCAAGCAAAGCAACTTGGCATGCAAAAAAAGAAAGAGCCGAAGCAGAGCAAGCTAATAGTGCTAGAAGGCTCACACTTGATAAAATTCTCAACTCAGACACTGAAAATTTAAAAGACGTCAGAAACACTCTAATTGCAGATGCTAAATCTTGGATAAATGCAATATTTCAAAGTAATTACAGAAGAGGCGAGCAATCTACTCTATTTAGATTCATGCTGACTGGAGAAGTAAATCCTAGCGAAGAAAGCAGGTTGTTAGCGACCATAGGCACAAATGCCGAAAAAAAATATGGCTATGAGATTGTAGAGAGACTATCAAATCTTCTGATAAATTCTGACAAAGAAGATGTCAACAAGAATAAACAAGCAATAGAAAATATTTACAAGAATGCCACAGAAATTGCTTACTTCATAATTTGGAATTCACAAGTAAATTTTGATAAAAAAGTAACAGCCCTAGACTTATTACTAAAGCTTAATAGCACGAACTCAAAAAGAGTTAAAGCCAATCAAGATAACTTAAAAGAAGAAATAAACAAAGAACGTAGAGCAAAACTTAGAGCAAGAAGAAGCTTCGTAAACACTTTATTCAACAATAATTTGCCAGAAATATTAAAAGATCAATTCAATGATGAAAGATATCTTAGATTGCTAAGATCTGAGATTGATATGTGGCTATCTGATATTTTATCTGCTGGAGAAGAGGAGTTGTCTACATTTAACAAGTTTGCTGCTGTCATTTATATGGCGACTGGAAGCAGAGATCACAATCTACTCAGTTCACTTTTTGAAGCTATGGAACAGTCTAAAGAAGAAAATTCTTCTTTATGCAATGGGTGTATCTCCGACATGTCATCAGAAGCAAATGCTGCTCTTGTTAATGCAACTGACAAGAAGGTTTTCATAAGAAATGCTGTTGAGATATTTTATGGAATACTTAGCAGTGATTCTATAGCACCAGTAGCACAATTTATGACTATTTCAAATTTAGTGAAACTAATCCTAAAAGAAAAAGACTCACTAGGTGTTGGGATAAAGTCTATTCAAAACCCTCCACTAAGTATCAAGGATACAAGAGAGGCTATTCACCAGAAAACTGAAGCCCTTCATTGCATGATCGACAAACTAATGGAAACTGCTGTCAGTGGAGTCTATAGTACTACCGGGACAAATGGTGAAAAAAAAGCTAGCCAAAGTAACACAAAAGATTTACTTTCTTGCCTTAAGTATCAAAAAAATAAAGGTATCGAAATTGATTTTGAAAAAGCTAAAAAGAAAGGTATAAACCCACTACCAGCAGTTTCGATCAAAGCAGCTTTCGATGAATTAGTTTCACTCCAAAAGAAATATCCCGAATTTCTAAAAAGTTTCGAAAAAAGATTTGAACAATTTGAAATAAATGCTCAGGCTGCAATGGCGCAGGAAATAGGTGCAAAAAAAGAACCTAGCGCCTTAGATATAAAAAAGAAAGATGCTCGCAACTATCATATTAAACTAGGCATCCAAATGGACGAAGCTAATAGACTTAGAAAATTAATGGAAGACTTAAGAAAGATCAACTCTCCAACTCAATCCCTTCAACAAAAACTGGATGAATGCTTAAAAGAACAAGGAGAAACAAAATCAAGACTTGATAGGAACAATAAATCCATAGTACGAATGAAGAAAGTTCACACCTTAGCGGTTAGTATATACAGACATTTTTTCCCTCACCAGTAATAAGTCCAGACTGATGTTTTTTTAAATCAAGAAATATGAATTACTAAGGTTATAATGTATTAGACTCACGAGCTATCGTGGACTTTTATTTATGGGCAACGCTATTAGCAGTATTTTCGTTTTCTTTTCTGAGATTTTCATCGACATAATAACTATGTTTGATAGTAAAAAAGAGCAAAAGCCTCTTCCGCCAGAAGGCGAAGATAAGTCTTGGCAAAAATATTACAAATACCCACAATGGCGTAGATATCTACTTAAAGAATTAGTAGAAAACGTAATCATTATTCTTTTCTTACTTATAGTAATTCGTGAAGGGATTGGTGAGTTCAGATTTATTCCAAGTGAGAGCATGCTTCCATCACTAGAAGTAGGGGATAAACTTTTTGTTGAAAAATTCAGCAAAAGATTCAAGCCAGTCTTAGCTCGCGGTGATATTTTAATTTTCTATCCTCCTCCAAAAGCGACTGATGATGAGGATGTTCTACTCAAAGATCCTTTTAGCATCTTTAGTAGGATGACCGGCTTACCTTTTTTACCACAACCAGAAGCTTATATAAAAAGGCTGATCGGCTTGCCTGGCGATAAAGTACAGGTAAAAGCAAATCAAGGTGTTTATATTAATGGAAAACTTCTAGATGAGCCTTACCACGAGGGTAGTCCATTTTTCTTACCTCACTACAATATGGCTGAAAAAGAAGTACCTGAAGATAGCTACTTTGTTTTGGGTGATAACCGAAACTACAGCTCAGATGGTCACGTATGGGGCTTCCTGCCAAGGAAGCGCGTAATTGGCAGAGCAGCATTTTTAATTTATAGACCATTAAACGAAAAACCTGAACTTTAAAAACAGGAAAAGTCAAAGCAAATGAAAAATATATTACTTGCAATCATTTTAGTTTTCGCAGCTTTTCTTTTTAGCTACCAGACTGGAAACACACTTCTTTTTGATGTTGATGAACCTCGTTATGCTGAAGCAGCAAGAGAAATGCTTGTTGAAAAAGAGTACGTAAGTCCTCAATTCAACTACAAGCCAAGATACGATAAACCAATTTTATTTTACTGGCTTGAAATAGCTTCTTTTAAAACTCTTGGAGTAAGCGAATTTGCAGCAAGACTTCCATCAATTTTTGCTGGACTTGGCATGGTAAGCTTAGCTTTTCTTTTAGGCAATATTCAAGGCTTCGGGATCATTAGTGCAATTATCATGATGAGCTGCTTGCAGATCACCATCTTCTCAAAATTTGCAATCACCGATATGACACTCTGCTTCTTTATTTCAGCAGCTATTGCATTTTTCTATATTGGTTACCACAAGCGATCGATAAACAAAAAACAATTTGCCTTTCACAAAAGGACCGGGTCACGCTGGCTCATCGCTTCTCTAGCCATGGCAGGATTTGGCGCACTTTGCAAAGGACCTATAGCAGTTGCACTACCATCAATTGTTGTTTTCCCATTCTTATGGTGGATGAAAGATATAAAGCAATTTTTCATTGACGCTAAGAATGACATCATCATTGGTTTTTTACTTTTCTTTGCAATCACTGTTCCCTGGTATGTCGCTGTCCACATCGCAACTGAAGGCGCTTTCACGAAATCCTTCTTCTTAGATCATAATTTTGGTAGATACATTAGTGTCATATCCAGTCACAAAGGAGCTTGGTGGTACTATATACCGATAATTGCTGTTGGACTTTTCCCGTGGTCAATTTTCTTTCTTCAAGCTTTCTTTAATCCTGGTATCTACACTGATCCGTACAAACCAAATGATAGCCGCACCATTAAGCTCTTGCCTTTATTCTGTTTCTGGTGGGCAACTATAGTATTTTTATTTTTCAGCTTTTCAAGCACAAAGCTAGTTACCTATATTCTTCCAGCCTTTTTACCAGCGATCATAATAATGGCTAAATGGTGGGATAATAAATTCAAAATTGATAAATACCAAGATTTAAAAAACATGGATGCGCTTATTGGCTTAGTCATAATGTTTATTCTTTCAATTATTTTCTTATACCTTGGCTTAACTAAAATTGATCTTATTTTTAAGGGTGTTGAAGCGCCAAATGTATTTTTGCCCGTTGTCATCATCGCAGTCATGCTTGCAGCTTGCTCTTGCATAGCTATGACCGCAATAATGAAGCAGCCTAGAATTGCTTTTGCCTTTGTGGTTATCCCTGTTTATATTTCATTTTTAATAGCAACTCAATATTTCTACCTTCCATTTAATTCTTATATGCAAAAAGGCATAAAGGATTTTGTTGAGGGGCTTCCACCAAACGCTAAGATAATTAGCCTTGGTAAATTCAAACCCAGTATGGTCTTCTACTCTAAAAGAAAAGTCAAAGATATCAGAAAACAACACCTTGCTGAGTTCATTGATGTGATGTCTAGTGATCGTCAAAAGTACTTTATTTCTCGTGAAAAATATCTAGCAAGAATTGATGAGAGACTTAAAAACAGACCTGATATAGATCATCCTATTTACTATATTTGGAATAAAGATCATAGATATATTTATGGTTCTAATAAGCCAAAACTTGGTCCAGTACTTAAAGTCGAAGGCGAAATAAAAAATTAATCATAAATCAAATCTGGTTTCCCTCTAGCATGAGTTTTTTTAGAATCTTTAAAAGACCAGAAATTTGCAAGTGAAGCACCAGCTATATTATGCCAAACAGAGAAAATAATACTTGGCAAAGTAGCCAAAGGACCAAAATGTGCCATCGCAAGAACAGCACTAAGCCCCGAACTTTGCATCCCAACTTCAATTGAAACAGCGCGGCGTTTAGTCTCATCAAATTTAGCAAAATATGCAACAGAGTAACCGAGTGCAAAACCAATGAGATTATGCAAAACTACAGCAGAGAATATTTTGCCTAAAGAATCCGAATAATCAAATTTCCCGGCATTGGCAGCAATAAGTGCTGAAATTATCATGATGATTGAAACTATAGCTAGTGCTGGTATAACTGGCACGAATTTTTTAGCAGCCTTCTTAAAATATTTTTTAAAGATAAGCCCCATAGCAATTGGCAATAGGATTATTTGAGTCGATGATAAAAATAAAGCTATAAAATCCACATCAACCCATTTGCCAGCAAAAATAAACATTAATGCTGGGATCATAATTGGAGCTATTAAAGTAGAAATGGATGTCATGGCAACAGAAAGTGCCACATCACCTTTCGAAAGATAAACCATAACATTAGATGCTGTCCCGCCCGGCGCCGAGCCAACTAGAACCAATCCAGCAGCAAGCTCTGCGGGCAAATCTAGCATCGTCGCTAAAGCAAAAGCTACTAAAGGCATGATTGTATATTGAGAAGTGACTCCAATCACTAGAGCTTTTGGCTTCACTAAAGCAAGCTTAATATCATCAATTTTAAGAGTCATTCCCATCGAGAACATGATGACTCCAAGCAAGATTTTAATAAAAGGAACTATCCAAAGAACAAGATTTGGTATTAGGTAAGCCAGCACTGAAGCAAGAATCACCAAAACCACAAAAGATTTCTCAAGAACTGCTGAGATCGCCTGAAGAATTTTCACAGTTACATTATATGTCTATTTTATAAAATGGTTTCTTGCTTGGCTGCAACCAGTGCCAACAATTTGATTAAAAGCACCACCACCAGCACTTTGCGCGAAGATACCAGTAGTTACTGGCACAGCTTGAGGAGCGCGAACTCTAGCACTAGTAACGCCATAAGAAAAACCAGTGCTTGCTACAGGACGAATATAATCACAAGGATTATAGTAAGAACTTAATTTTCTAGCAGGCTGCTGAATAACTGGTTGCGGGTTATAAACATTTTGTGGTGGATTAAAAACAGGCGGGACCTCTAAAAGTCCTTGATTATAGAAATATTGCTGCTGATAATATTGATTCAAATAATCTTGATTTAAACTAGGTTGAATAACTGTTTGAGAATTGCTTTGCTGGTCAGCAAAAGCATAGTTCATAGTATCATTAAAACCTTTAGTAACCAGATTGCCAGTCAGCCCACTAGCAAAAGACTCCAAGATAGTTGCGCTAACTGGAGCACATAAAACTAACGATAAAGCCATCCCTAGAATCAATCGCATAAACCTAATATACCCTTCTTAGTTATAAAAATGACCAATTTAAAGTGATTTATTTATAGCTAAAACTTATAAGACTTATAAGCAGATCAAGCTTAGGTTGCTTCGTCGCTTTGCTCCTCGCAATGACCATAGGTAGCTTAATTCTCTAAAACACCTTCTATCCAAGCGCCACCTAGAAGATGATTAAAATCATGAATATCATAAAATGCCATAGCCTGACCAGGGGTAATTGCTTCGACAGGTTCATCAAACTCTACCTCCACTTTAGCCTCAGGATTATAGTTTTTAGCATCAAAATTCTTTAAATATACTTTAGCTTTTGTAGGCTCAGAGTTATAGCGAATTTTCACTAGGGCATCAAAAGAGTTTTCATCTTTATGAAAATGAGCCGGGTCATTAGGAAGAGCGATGATATTTATATCTTTGCCTAAAGCTCTTTGCTCTAGAAGTTTTTCTTTAGTACCCACATAAACATTATTAGCTTTAGGGTCAATTTTAACTACATATAAAGGCTCAGAGTAAGCCACGCCAAGTCCCTTTCTTTGACCATAGGTGTAATTAAAACTTCCTTTATGCTGACCTAAAACTTCACCTGATGCGATCTCTATAATATCTCCAGGTTTCTCGCCTAGAATTTTTAAAAGATAGTCAGAGTTAGTCATGCCGTTACTAACAAAACAAATATCTTGCGAGTCTGGTTTTTTAGCAACACAGAGATTGCCTTCTTCAGCAAAGTCTCTAACATCAGCTTTTGTGTACTCGCCAATAGGAAAGACTGTTTTAGAAAGTTGGTCAGGAGTTAAACCCCAGAGCATGTAACTCTGATCTTTTTTACAATCAGGAGATTTATAAAGCTCAAAACCATTATCATTTTTAATAATTTTTGCATGGTGCCCAGATGCCATATGAGTCGCGCCAAGTTTTTCTAAAGAATAATCCAGAAGGTGACCCCATTTCATATCGTTATTGCATGAAATACAAGGAATAGGGGTCTCACCGCGCGCATAGCTTTTATGAAAGTCTTTCATAATGCCTTCAGCAAAATCCTTACGCAAGTCAACCATATGATGTTCAACACCTAATTGATCACAAATCTTTACTGCATCAATCACGCCCTCATCGCAGCATCTTCCACCACCAGCAATAAGCCAAGCAGTAATTCCAAAAACTTCATAACCAGCCTTTTTAAGGAGGTAAATAGCAACGCTACTATCCACACCACCACTCATCGCAACCGCGATTTTGCTGGTCTTTGGGTCTGGTAAATAGTTTTTAAGCTCAGTAGCCTGCATAATTAACTCCGAAATACGATTATATAATAGCACAATATGTTAATATAGGACTTGATTGTGGGGATTCATGACAGGAGCGAGTTTTCCATTTTTTAATCCAGCAGATCGCCAAGAAATTATTAAAGGCGGTAGAAAAACACGTAAAGAAATTGATAACTCACGAGCTGAGCTCAAAGAACTCCTAAGGTCAATTAAATCAGGAAATCTAGATCCAGAAAAAATCCAAGACACACTTAGCGCCGTATTAGCCAAGCTTCAAGAAGCAAGAGAATCTAGCCAAGCAACTAACACTGCCGCTTCCAAAATCAAATCTCCCTCATCTGAAGAAATTGGTGCTTGGCTTGCAAGCGAAGATCCAGCAGCTAAAGATGCTCTCAAATCAATGTGCGCTCAAAAAGATACTGCAAACAAAAAAATAAAGACTTCATCAGACGGAAGAGCGTCAAACATTCAAAAAATTACAGACTCCTTTAAGTTCATTTTAACCAATAGCGATAATCTTGATTCATACATTAAAGATTCTCAAATATTTGCAAGGAGCTTGCCTTTATCAATCCGAGAGAAACTTCTAGAACTAGCTGAAAAATATCAAACGCACACAGGGGTTTGTGAAAGAGTAATAGAGGATGGTTTTTATAAAAGTTTAGATTCTGAAGAAAAAAGTTTTCTATCTGCCTTTTTACTTAGACCTTTTGACCTTAAAAACTATAAAGCACCAGAAAATACCAATCTTCACATAATCAACAAAAGAGAAGGCTTTGAGCTTATCAATCTATATAATACTTTTCATAAGCAAAAAGACAATAAAACGAAAGATAAAATCATTGCCTATAAAGCAGAACTAGTAGAGCTACTTTTTAGCAAATTAGGGCATCATTTTGGCAGAGCCTCAATTAAAAACCCTACAAGAATAATTCCAGAAAGAGACATTGCTGAAATCCTCTTACTTAAACATGAATTATTTGATGCTTTAATGGACGTCACAGAACAGACATTAGAATTTGCTAAAACTAAAAAAGCCTTTAAGCCAAAAGCAAGAGCAAAGATGCTTACTATCATTTCAAGACTACTTGAAAGAAATCGTGTTGAGACTTTAATAACAAATCTTGTAGATTTAACCAGAAAATAGGTAATTTCACTTAGTCTAAGCCTTTAGCCCATTTAGCCAATATCGCTTATCAAACCTAGATCTTCAAGATTTAGCTAGGGTCTAAATTCTAGGAAGTGCTGCGAGCACAAAGAAAAAAGAAAACGGCTTCATGCTTTGCATGAATAAATCGAGATAATCAATGGCTTCATTAGGAAGGTTAAGCACAAATCATAGGTTTGAGTCTTTTAAGACTCAGTTTTTGGTGAACCAAAATAATTATTTTCGTACAGTTCAAGAACTGAACACCGGGAAAAAACTTTTAAAAGCAGAGGATGATCCTCGAGGCGTTACTAGCGCACTAGAGACTAGAGCAGCGATTGGAAAAACAGAACAGAGAGAAAGAAACTTTAATTTCGCATTAGCAGAACTTGATCTTGCAGAACTCTCACTTTCATCTATTAAAGATGCTCTAGATAGAGTAAAAGAAATTTCACTTAATGGAGCATCAGACACCATGGGACCTGATGAAAGAATTAGTCTAGGTAGAGAAATTAGACAACTTGGGGAAACTATAGTCCAGCTATCTAATACAAAATCCGGGTCTAAGTATATTTTCTCAGGCAAACAAACAAATTTACAAACTGTTTCTCTTGAAGAAGGAGCGGCTTTTAGTACTTTCGCTTATAAGGATGGTGCTCAAGAATTAGGTCAAAGAAATATCGAGGGCGTGCAGACTAGCATAGATCTCAAAGAAGCTTTAACAGGAGCAGCGCAAAGCGCAAAAGTAAATGGCGGGACTGCAAGCCCAACTATTACAGGTTCTTTAAAACTGGTTGTTAATGATGGAAACGGAAATAACCTAGATATTCCAGAAATAACCTTTGCTGCTGACACATTAGCAAATGTTATTACGACCATTAATACTCAGTTCAATGCTGCTGGTGGCGTGGGTACAATTGCTAGCCAAAACCCAGCTGGCTCACTAGAACTAAATACAGCAAACATCACTGGAAACATAGCCAATGATTCAGCAAATATAACGATCGCGAAAGGTAACGGTATCACTTCAGCTGTTGCTGACCTGCAGCTCAATCCTGGAAGTACTAGTGGCAAGAGTCAAGGAATTTTAAATACTTTAGCATCACTTGAAATAGCATACAACTCAAATGATAGTGAGGCTATTAGAGATCTTCTGGTCGACATTGATTCAAATACTCAATCTATGATTAATATTCGAAGCAAACAAGGAGCTACAGTTAGCCGAATTGATGACATTGTTGCAAGAGTTAATGCTAGTGAGATTGATTTAATTGAAAAAATAAAATCAATAGAAGAAATCTCATACTCACAAAAGATAAGTGAGCTTAACGTAGCGCAAAGTGCTCTGGAAGCTTCTTTGCAAGCATCAGCAACCATATTCGGGCAAAATGTTTTTAATTTTTTAAATTTTTAAAGGTAGTTAATGGTAGAAAGATTAAGTAGCGCACAAATAATGAAGTCACTCAGCAATCAAATTGTGACTAATCAAAATCGCCTTATAAACCTATCGAATAAAATTAGCATAGGTAAAAAATTCATTAATTCTAGTGAAGATCCATTTGCGATAACAAAATCATTGAGAAGCAAAGGAGCGCTTACTGAAAACCAACAATTCCAAAGAAATCAAAACTTAGTTCTCACAGAGCTTGAGCTAGCAGACTCAAGTTTACAGAATATAAAAGATATCTTAGACAGATTTAAAGAAATTGCTATTAGCGGTGGTAATGATACCTTCAGCACTGATGAAAGAGCTGTCTTAGCTCTAGAAGTCAGAACTCTAGGTGAAGCAATGCTACAGTCAGCAAACGCTAAAGCCGGAAATAAATATATCTTTTCAGGGAATCAATCAGATGTTCCTACTTTTAGCTTCACTTCAGGCAACGCCTTTAACAGTACCGTATATAAGAATGGTCTCCCAGATGCTGGTGAAAGAATAACAAATGGAACTACATCAAGCTTAAATATTTTTGATGTCATGATGACACAAGCAAGAGGAGCTGCTCATAGTTCAAATAAAATCAATCCTACAATAAGCACAACAGGGGATCTTGATTTTAGTATTGATGATGGCAACGGCACTCCAATAAACTTTACAGCAAATATAACAGCAGGCATGAATCTTGCTACAGTCATCACAACTATCAATACTGCATTTACTGGAGCTGGTGGCGCTGGAGCAGTGGCTGAAGAAGCTCCTGCAGGGTACTTAAAGCTAAACACTGAATTAATTACTGGAAACTTAGCAGGGACCCAAGCAAGCATAAATATTCAAAGCTCTTCAAACACAACAACAGTAGCTGAGCTTGGACTTAAAATTGGACTTACTAAAGGCAAAGATGCTGGAATTCTAGAAACCATAACGGCTCTAGAAAACGCACTGAATGCTAATGATGGACTAGCAACAAGAAACGCAATAGGGTCATTAGACTCAAATCTAAATGAACTTTTAAATACACTCACCAGAGTTGGGGCATTATCAAATAAATTTGATGCTCTAGATGATAATGCCAAGAATGAAGAAATAAAACTAGAACAAGATTTAGCAATTATAGAAGATCTAGATTTTATAAAAGCTAGCAGTGAGCTCGCTAGCCTTCAAGCTGCATTAACAAGCTCTGTACAAACCACCTCTAATTTATTTAGTGGTAATATTTTCGGATTTTTAGGAGGATAGGATGTCATTTTCAAATTTTGGTATAGCTGTAAGTGGTCTTCTAGCCAGCCAAGCTGCAATCGACCTTACTGGTCAAAATATCGCAAATGCTGGAACCGAAGGTTACAGCAGACAAGTTCTTTACACTGAAGCTAATGACAGTAAGCTAAATAGATATAACGCAAATAAACGCGTCTCTCTTGTTGCTGGTGTTGACGTTCAAGGTGTTGAAAGAATTCGTAACTCATTTTTAGATGGACAATTCAGAAACCAAAACTCTATTACAGGTTATGCAAATGCTTATGCTGAATTTATAGTAGGGATGAATGATGTTACTGGAGAGCCTTCAGAATTTGGAGTAGCTGCTAAGTTAAATGATTTCTTTGAAGCTGCTAGTGATCTAGCTACTAATCCTGAAGATACAGCTGCAAAGACTGTTTTCGTTAATGCAGCAAATGCTCTTACCGAAACATTTGTTCAAGTAGATGGCGGACTAAGCAATTTACGAGAATCTATCACAAAGAACTCAACTGGAAGGTTAGATATTACAGTTGATAATGTAAATTCCATGCTTGATAGAATCGCAGAATTAAACGTAGAGATCAACACGACAGAAGCTACAGGAAACCAATCAAACAGACTTCAAGATGAAAGAGATTTATTACTTGATAAGATCAGCCAGTTCATGGATGCAAAAATTGAAAAAAAACCAAATGGCGGTTATGAAATATCTGTTACAGGCTCAAGCCAAGAAGCGAAAGTGACAGGCACAAACGCTTTTAGCAGCTATGATACAGCAATTGCTCCAGCTATAACTGGTGGAAGCGCAAACAACACCTTAACGCTTAGCGTCAATAATGGTAATGGATCAGCAACAGGACCTTTCACTGTAAACCTAGATGATAATTCAAGCATTAGAGATGTTGTTGATAAAATCAACCTAAGTTTTAAATCAGCTGGTGGCAGAGGAAATATTGCATCACTAGACGATGCAAATAGATTAGTTCTACAAACTAATTTAGTAGAGGATGCTAAAAATACAGCAAGCTCAGAAATAGACATCACTGGCGGCACAGCCTTAGCAAGTCTAGGTCTAGCAGTTAGCACAACAAACGGGTCTGATCCACAAAAAGTAATTTTACTAAACGAGCTAAGTGTTAAAGCACACTTAGAGTATGACAATGGTACAAATAATCTCGGGACTAACCCAGGAAAAATTAATATCGTTCAAAACAATAATTTAAAAACTCCACTTGGAAGCATGGACAGATTTGGTGGAGAACTAGGCGCGCTACTCGACCTAAGTAACATGGATATTCCAGAATTTAGATCTGAGCTAAATGATTTAGCAATGGATTTAAAAGATGCCGTTAACAGCTTACTTGAATTAGGGACAACAGCAAATGGAAGTCCAGGTGCAGCTTTATTTACAGGAAATTCTATAAGTGATTTTGGAATTAATCCAAGTTTAATTAGTAATCCAAACCTTCTTGCACCAGGAGAGAATGGAGCAATTAGTGACAATACTATTGCAACAGCAATTACTGATTTGTTTTTTGGAACAACAACATCTCTTGGAGCAAATGAAACAGAACAAAAATTATATTTAAAATCTAGCGATGCTAGTGCTGGTACTATTAGTGGTCTTCCAATAATTCCAGGTGAGTCACTAACAATAAATGTCCAGGGAATCATTGATGATAATGGAAGTCCCGTAAATGCTGGCACAAATGGTTTTGCTGGTGGTAGCTTAGTTCAAATTGAATTTCTAGATGCTAGTGGGGCTGTAATTGGCGCTCCTGTAAATTTCCCACCATCAGCAGGCGCTCCTGAAGACACTGTCCAATATACAGGTACTGCTCCAATTGGCGCTGCATTTTTGAGAGTGAAAATGAACAACACCAGTTTTAATGACAATAACCTAACTAACAACACTGGGCACTTTGGAGTTACAGTAAGCAAAGGAACAAGCACTGGAAATTCAGTGACTTCTAATTTCACTGACGCTTATGCAAATTTCACTGGAGAGTTTGGGGCTAGAGCTAATTTTGCAAATGCCAGGTCCGACAATGCAAACTTGCTAAAAGATCAACTTACTGGAAATAGAGAAAGTGTGAGTGGCGTATCATTAGAAGAGGAAGCAGCAAATCTACTTCTTTATCAAAACGCTTTCCAAGCAAACGCTAGAGTACTTTCTGTTATGGACCAAATCATTCAGGAAATCATAAATCTTATTTAAAACTGGTAAATATAAGCTGTAAGCTTTTTACATATGAATTATAATATTGCTTTGTATGAGCGAAGATCTACGCGACAAATTAGCTAAACTCGCAAAACAAGCTGAGGACCAGGGTGGAGATCACGCTGATACTTTTGAATCAGCAGAGAAAGAAGAATTAAGCAAAGCTGATAAAGTAGATAAATTTGAAAAGTCTCAAAAAGAAGACAAGGACAAGGATACAAAGACTTCTAAAAAGGATAAATCTTTGCAAGAGAAACTAAAAGAAGCTGAAACTAAGTGCGCTGAAATGGAAGACCAATATAAGCGTTTAATGGCTGATTATAGAAATCTCTCTACTCGAGTAAATAAAGAAAGAGAGGATTTGCATAAATATGCTTCTGTTTCTACAGTTGAAAAGCTATTACCTTCAGTGGATAATTTTGATTTTGCATTAAAGAGTATTAACGAGAATACAAAGATTGAAGACGCCAAGAAAAGTATTGACATACTGAAAATCCAACTCTTAACTTGCCTAAAGAGCTGTGGCGTAGAGCAAATTGACTCTGCTAAGAAATTTAACCCTGAATTTCATGAAGCTGTCAGTACAGTTAAGGATTCTGACAAAGATGAAGGTACAATATTAGAAGTCGTTAAAGAAGGCTACAAAATTGGAGACCGAGTAATTAGAGCAGCGTTAGTAGTGGTCTCATCCAAGGAATAATCTTTATACAACAGGAATTTTAAGTGCCAAAAGAAGAAAAAGGTAACTATTTAGTAATTGGTCTTGGGCGTTTTGGAAAAAACGTTGCTGCGACCTTGTACGAAAATGGACATGACGTTCTAGCTATTGATAATGATATGTCAGTAGTACAAGCAGCTATTGATGAAAAAGTCGTTGCTAATGCAATGCAATTAGACGCGACCGACATGTCTACTTTGCAAAAATTAGAGTTAGAAAAATTTGACTCAGTTGTTATCGGCATTGGTACTGATATTGAAGACAGCGTGCTTATCGCCGCAACACTTAAAGATTTAGGCGTTGTAAATATTGTTGCTAAAGCTAGTAATAATATTCATGGGAGAATTCTAGAAAGAATTGGTGTTGAAACTCTTATTTTCCCAGAGGCAGAAATGGGTAATAGAGTTGGAAAGCAACTAATAGGACTTAGCTTCCTTGAAGAATTTGCCTTAAATGAAAATTTTAGTATCGCAGAGCTTCATTTACCTAAACAGTACTCGGGACTTACGCTTGCTGAAACAGATATCAGATCAGATCACCACTTAAACGTACTAGCGATAAGGCGGGCTGGTGGGCAGTTTAACGTTTCACCAACACCTAAAACAGCTTTGCAGAAACAAGATTCGATTCTAGTACTTGGTACTCACGAAGATATTGATACTTTTAAAAAACTTTTAGACAAAGAATAATCACTTGTATTAGACTTATCCTTAAAGCTTCTACAGCAAGGCTCTTTAGGCGATGAAAAATTACAAGCTCAAACTTGAATACAATGGCGCGAACTTTAGTGGTTCGCAAATTCAAGATGCTCAAGAAAGCAGCACAAAGACTCCAATCAGAACTGTTCAAAGCGAACTTGAAGACGCGCTTAAGATCTACTTAAAAGAAGATGTTGATTGTATTTTCTCAAGCCGCACAGATGCTGGAGTACATGCAATTGGACAAGTAGTAAATTTTAAAAGTCCACAAGATTTAAGTGACTCCTATAAAGTAGTGCATAACCTTAACGGCATACTCCCTGAAGATATAGCTGCAGTCAAGATAGAAGAAGCAGATGATAATTTCCATGCGCGCTTTCATGCAAAATCTAGAAAATATTTATATAAGATCTTCACCCGCAGGCAAAGACCCGTTCTTAGACTTGATAGCTTAGCTTGGGAAAGAGAGCCCTTAGATTTTGAAAAAATGCAAGAGCATGCAAGAAGCTTTATTGGCGAGCATGATTTTGAAAAATATTGTTTTAGAGCCGCTGATCATTACGAAGATCCCAATGATCCAGAAACAAAATTTAAAAGCACAAAATGCATAGTCTACGAATCTGAGCTTATTAAAGAAAATGAGCTTTGCTACAAATACCACATTAAGGCCAATCGGTTTTTAAGGCAGATGGTAAGGAATTTAGTTGGCGAGATTATAGCTGTTGGCAAAGGTAAAGAAGCAAAGGCAAGCATCACACCAGCTCCAGCACAAGGCCTTACATTAGTTAAAGTAGAGTATTAAAGCATTGCTTGATCTAAAGCTTCATTAGCTAATTTATCAGCAACCCAATTATTTGCGCGAGTAACATGTTTATATTCAACAGAATCAAATTGAGCTTCAAGCTCCTTTACTCTTTGATAAAGAGGTCTCATATTGGAGCTTTTAACTTTATAGTCGCCTTTTAGCTGCTTAACCATAAGCTCACTATCGGCATTTGCTATCACTTTTTTATAATTCATTTCTATAGCTGCTTCAAGCCCTGCTATAAGAGCTTGATACTCAGCTTCATTATTAGTAGCGATGCCTAGAACATTAGAAATTTCTTTTACAACATTGCCGCCTTCTTCTAATACAGCACCCACAGAAGCCTCACCAGGGTTACCTCGCGACGCGCCATCACTAAAAATTACTACAGTATTAGTATCGAGCATATCTTGTTTATTAGCTGACACAACTAGTTTCTGTTGTTCACTAGTATTATTCCCTTCATGAGTGGAATCACCTAAAGAACTAAGATCAAAGTCTGCAAGTGCAGCTAAAATAAAGTCTGCATGCTCTTCTAAAATAGCTTTATTATTTTCATCCACAACACCAGAAAGTAGACCTACTGCCATAGCTCCGCATTCCTTTGCTGACTTAAGCTCCATAGGAGTATCACCAAACATAATAGTCTCTTCAGGAAGCACTCCTAATTTTGCACAAAGCTCTTTATATAATTCTGGAGTCTTTTTCTTCCCTCCTTGTACTTTAAAAAAGAGCTTATCAATTTTAAATTTCTCAAGAGCGCCCATAGCATTAGCTTCTGTATCAGAGGTGAGCACCCCAAGTCTATAGCCAGCTTTTGAGATCTCTTGAATTTTCTCTATGCTTCCAGCAATAGGCTCAGAGTGATCTACAATCTTATAAGCTTTTCTAACTGAATCAGTTGAATCATCAATTACTTTTAAAGCATCATGCCAAGTAAATTCAGAATTGAGTTTTTTCATATTCGTGAAAAGAGAAGAAGCTAGTGCAATTTTCACATGATCAAAAGGCATGCAAGAGCCAGGACTAAAAGGGTCAAAACGGTCAGTTTTAGGATCCAAACCCATAACCATCATGCAATCATTTTTTATGGTCTCAAAACCATCACTAGAGCAAAGCGCGTTTTCAGCGATTGTCTGCGCTCTATAGCTAATAATAGTTCCCCAGAGCTTAGCGAAATCTACAAAAACGCCGTCCTTATCTAATATAATTGCTCTAATTTTTTTAGCCATCTCTACTATTATATGCAAAATTAAGAGATGCTGAGTGTATAATTATTTCTGTGTTAATTCTAGGCATAGAAACAAGTTGTGATGAGACTTCTGCAGCAATCGTTGAAGATGGCAGAGACGTCTTATCCAATATTGTTTATTCTCAAATTGAAGATCACAAAGAATGGGGCGGAGTAATTCCTGAAATCGCATCTAGACTTCATATAGAAAAAATCTTTCCGATTATAGATAAATGTCTTCAAGATGCTAATAAAACTTTTGCTGATATTGATGCTATTTCTGTAACTAACAAGCCTGGCTTAATCGGCGCGCTTTTAATTGGTGTGAATGTAGCCAAGACCCTTGCTTGGGTTCACAAAAAACCACTTATCCCAGTCAATCATCTCTTTGGGCATGTTTATGCAAATTTTATAGATTCAGACCTGAAGCCTCCTTTTATTTGCCTTCTAGCTAGCGGCGGTCACACACAAATCATTGAAGTCAAAGCTTATGGTGACATGGAGATACTTGGCGAGACTATTGATGACGCTGCTGGAGAAGCTTTTGATAAAGTGGCAAGGCTACTAAATTTGCCTTACCCAGGCGGGCCTCACTTAGACAAGCTTGCCCAGACTGCTAATGACAAATCAAAATATAAGTTTCCAATATCTAAAGTCCCAGCTTGTGATTTTAGTTTTTCTGGTTTAAAGACTGCTGCCCTGAGACTTAAAGAAAAAATTACATCTGCTGATCCTAAAGAATGGGAGGAAAACAGAGCTAATATCGCCTATGCCTTCCAGGACTGTGTTGCTAGAACTTTTCATAAAAAAATTAATGAGGCGATAGAAAGAACAGGACTAAATAAAATTGTTTTAGCTGGCGGTGTTGCTGCAAATAGTGGTGTCAGGTCTTTATTTAAAGATAGCTTCCCTGCTGAAGACTTAGCCTTTCCAAGTTTAAAATACTGCACTGACAATGCTGCAATGATTGCTGCTGCTGCTTTCTTTGAAAAAGAAAATCAAATCAAGCCAAATGAAAAATTAGACTTTGAAGTTTATTCAAGAGTTTAACTATAAGACGTCATTGCGATTGCCACGTCACCTTCGGCTCCTCGCAATGACAAGCGAAGCAATCTATTTAGTTAATAAAGCCACGGACTCTATATGATAGGTGTGCGGGAAAAGATCTATTGGTTGCAATGTCTTCAGGCTATAGCCAAACTGTTCTAGATATTTAATATCACGAGCCAAACTAGCAGGGTTACAGCTTACATAGACTATCTTTTCTGATCCAATTTTACCAAAAGCATCTAAAACTTTATTTGTGCAGCCTTTTCTAGGAGGATTAGTAACCAAAAGGTCATATTTTTCTTTTACGATCTCTGAAATAGAATCTTCAAGCTTAGAAAGTTTAAAGTCTACGCTCTCCAGCTTATTCAACTTGGCGTTTTCTCTAGCGTCTTTAACAGAGCTCTCCACAGCTTCAATACCAAGAACCTTAGCTTTAGAATTTTCAGCTAAAGCGAGAGCTAATGAGCCCGTACCACTATAAGCATCTAAGACTTTTGCACCTTCTTTAAGATCAGCAAATTCAACAACTTTATCTACAAGCTTCTCAGCTTGCTCATTATTTATTTGAAAAAAACTAGTCGGCGAGACTTTAAAGCTAAGGTCATTTAGCTTATCCAGCATAAACGACTCACCTAAAATCAGCTCCATTTCTTGTCCAAGAATTACATTAGTTGATAAATCATTATAGTTAGAAGATATCCCTACAATCTTAGGGAATTTCTCTTTAATAATTGCAGCGACTTTCTTTAGCTTAGCTTTGAGTTCCATAAAAGTCTTTTCCTCACTAGCTTTACGAAGAGGTTTTTTAGCTCCAGAACCGCTTTGTTTGATTTTATTTTTATAGATAGGGGTCTTTGTTCTTACTATAAAAGTTAAAAGTATTTGGCTTTGGTCATGATTTGCTCTCATCGCGATATGCCTTAACCAAGGCTTTTTAATAGCATTTTTAGAACACTCCTCTTTTACAAAAGCCATAATCTCATCAAAGACTGAGTACTGAACAGGGCAATATTTAATGTTAATAAGATCATGAGAATTTCTTTTATAGTAACCAGCAACCACTCGTCCGTTTTCTTTAGTGCCAACTGGGTAAACTATCTTATTTCTATAATTCCATGGATCATCCATGCCCAGAACCTCAGGGATTAATGATGGATCTTTTTTATAATCCTCTCTCCATGATTTATCTAATACTTTTTCATTAACTAAAAGATCTATAATATTTTTTCTTTTAGACTCAAGTTGTTTTTTATAATCAATTTGCTGCCACTGACAACCACCACAAACTTTATGAAGCGGACATTTTGGGTTTGCATTTCTAGACTCACTAGCTTTTATTAATTCTTGAATACTTGCAAAAGCAAAGGTTCTTCTATCGTCATAAACTTCAGCAAATAGCTTATCTCCAGGGCAAGTATTTTCTATAAATATAGGAATTTTAGAACCATTACGAGCAATTCCATGAGCCCCATGACTCATCGATTCAATTTCAAGCTCAAGCTTTTGTCCTTTAAGCATCTAAATAGTCTAACATATTACTTCATGCGTCATTGCGAGTAAAGTCATCGTCATCGCGAGCAAAGCGCGGCGATCCATAGATTGCTTCGCTATGCTCGCAATGACGCAAAACTAATAACCTTATTAATTGCTTTAACTATAAGTTTTTGACCAGCAAGATTAAGTTGATTAAAACCATTAGCAAAATACTTCTTGCGCTCAGCAGCAGCTTCAGGGAATTCCGCAAAAGCATCCACAAGAACAATATCATTTCTTGCAGCTGATCTTTTTGCTGCTAAAACCCAATCATCAATTTGCAAATCTTTATTATCAATCTTATTTGGTCTTAAATGATCTGGGCAGTTTTCTGGAATGTGAGGAATAGGTGTAATGATTACGACTTCACAATGAGGTCTTAAAATATCTATAACTGAATCCAAAAGTGCTTCATAAGCAGGGATTACTCTTTTAGAAAGCCATGTATCGTTAGTACCAAAATTTAAAAATACTAGGTTCGGCGTGTAATTCACAACGTCTCTTCCCAAATATAAAAGTGCATCCATCATCCCAGCACCAGAAACACCACAGTTTGCAAGTGTAATATGCTCGCCAAGCTCTTTTGCCCAAATAAAATGATAAGTTTCTCTAAGATCAACTTCCCAATCTTTTTGCATTCCTAAAGTTACATTGTCTCCAAAAGCTACTGCGCGGAAAGGACCATCTTCAGGGGCTTGAAGTTCAAGAGTTTTTAACTCTGCTGGAATTTTAACTGGGGTGTTTAATTTTTCTAAGATTTCATTAATCTCATCTACCTCACCGCCACTTCTTAAAATTGCATAAGAAGTAAATGCTAAGGCAAGCTTCGCTGCTCTAAAATCATTATCCTCTGTTGCTTCTTTTAATAATTGATTTGCCACTTGCAGCCATTTAGCTGGATCAAGCGGGTTATTAAGTCTCATTTCTTCAACAAGTGGCTTAAGCTTTTCAGGCACATGCTCTAAAACATTTGTGATCTTGTCTAATACTACATTTAACTTCGCTGCAATCTCTTCTGTTTTATCTAGAGTAAAAGCGTTTTTATAACAATTAAACGCGTGTGGGTAGAACCTAATACCAGCAGCGTAATCGCCAGCCTTTTCCCAATCCTCAAAACTTGCAAGACTAGGATCTTGGCTGAGTGACTTTAGCATTAACTCTGTCCATTTCTTATCTTTCATTAAAATTAACCTATTAAAATTCCTTCTTCAGGGTATCTAGCACCATGCTTACTACTTTCATGAATTATTGCCATTAAAAATAAAAGCGGACCAGGTCTACCAACAATCATACAAAAACAAAGAACTATAAGAGAAGGGTCACTTAAATCACCTGTTATCCCTGTAGATAGTCCAACAGTAGTGAAAGCTGATGCGACTTCAAAAAGCTGATCAATAAAGCGCATACCTGTCCCCCATTCAAAAGCACTGATTAAAAGAACTGAGGCAGCTACGCCAACTATTGTTGCTGTTGAGGCTGTGATTGCCCTTTGCTGGTCATAATGAGTCACTTTACGATTCAGTAAATTTACATCTTTATTATTTTTAAGAGTTGCATAAATGATTGCAAATATCACAGCAAGAGTAGTTGTTTTAAAACCACCACCAGTACCACCAGGACAAGCTCCAATTACCATCCATACAATTAAAAGAAGTAAACTAGCATCTCCCATCACCGGAAGATCAATGGTTGCAAAGCCAGAAGATCTAGCTGCGCATGTTTGAAAAAAAGAAATCCAAAGCTTATCAAGAAAACTTGCATCGCTTAAGGCTGGAAGGTTTTGAGCATATAAAAGTACAAGCTGTATTAAAACTCCAGAAATCAAAAGCCCTAAAGTAAAGAAAAAACAAATACGCGCATGAAAAGAAAAGTGAGGTTTTGGCTTATGAGCAGGTGTGTTCCACCACTGCGCAAATTCGTGAAGAACTGTATAACCTAAACCACCTAAAATAGGCAGGAAGCTAAAAACAAATTGCACCCAATACTCATCTCTAAATTGAAATAAACTATCAGAATAAAGAGCCATGCCAGCATTACAAAAAGCAGAGACTGAATGAAACAAAGCTGCAAACCAACCTAACTCTGGCTGCCCAGCTTGATAAGGAAAAGCATAAGAATGAAATAGCAAAGCTAAAAAGCCAAAAAACTCAATAACAATAGTAAAAAAGCCGATTCTAAAAACAAAGTCAGTAAAGTTGATCTTTTTATCACTATTATTTGAAAGATCAAAGATTTTACCACCACTAATTGATAGCCTCTTACCAATCATATATAAAAGAATTGTCGTGATGGTCATATAACTCAAACCACCAATTTGCATTAGCACCAGATGCACAAATTGCCCAAATAAAGTAAAGTCGTGCCCAATATCTGCAACCACTAAGCCAGTTACACAAACTGCACTGGTTGACATAAAAAATGAATCAACAAAACCACGCCACTGACCATCAATATTAGAAACAGGCAGCATTAAAACAAGACCACCAATTAAGCTCATCCCAACAAAACTAAACATAATAAATTGAGCTGGTGTCAATCTAATATGTTCTCGGATTTCTGCTAAAGAAAGTCTCATCTAATACTTTCTACATTATATACAAATTAAGAGAATTTATAACAAATTGACTCTAGACCTAAAGCAAATACAAGAGAAGCTCGAATTATTACTATTGTCAATGTCATCACACAAAAAGCCCTTAAGAAAGCCCCCTGGCTCTGAAACTAACAAACATTCAAAACCGGCACCAAAACTTGGACATTTTTGATCACAGCTCTCTCCATTTGCTGTACTGGTTTTTATTTCATCAAAAACAAATTCTCCTGGAACAAAACTAGTCTTTGCAGGATTAGAAAAGAAAAATTTATCTAAGCCTGATTGACCAGCAAGAATATTAAAAGCATTGGGTCCAACAGCTCCACTCTGCCCAGTGGGTCCAACTGGTCCTTTAGGTCCTTGATCACCCTTAGGTCCTTGTACTCCAGGTGGTCCCTGGTCTCCAGGCTGCCCCGCAGGACCAGCGGGTCCTTGACCAGGCAATAAAGGATTTGCTATTTGGCTTCCCCCTTCAAATAGTTTTATTCTTTTATCAGAATCATCATAAAAAATAATTGCTGTTGAGTCATCTAATGGCGCTGCTGGTGCCGAGATAGCTTTAAATTTTAAGATATTAGAGCTTAATATATCATTTATTGAAAGTCCACCACTCTTTAAGTCATTTAAATTTTGAACCAAGCTCTGAACACTTGCAAGCTGAGAGCTAATTTCAGAATTATTATCTGAGACCTGAGTATTTTCCAATTGAATATTATTCTCGTTTTGAGTAATCAAGTTACTATTTTGTTGAATCTCTCCAGAGTTTGCATTTAGGTCTAATAGGTTTTGAGTAATCGAATTTTTATTAGCTGAAATATTTGTAGCATTAGCCTGAATAGCTGAAGAATTATTATCAACATCTGTTCTTAAAGAACTTGCAGCTGCAGTGTTTGAATCTATTTGAGCAATTATATTTACATCTATCTCTGAGCTAGCTATAGAGCCATCAGCTATTTTATCTCCAGTAATTGAAGCAGTGACTATTTTATCGCCATTGATTGAATTTGCAGCTGGGCTTTGGCTTCCAGCAGGCAAAGTAGCTGGCTCAAGCTTACCATTAGAAGAAACTATTAAAGCATCACCTAAATTAGCTCCAGGAATAGATATTTGCACCCCACCAATAACTTCCAAACCACCAAAACTTGCTGCATTAGTAAAGAAAGGTCCATTTGCCAAATGAATATCATTTTTTGTAACTTCAAAATCAGCAAAAGCATTGTTACTTGAGATAAATCCAAGTATCACAAAAGAAAGAATCAGCGAATTCAATTTAAAGCTATTAATTTTTTGTCCTCGTGTTTTCATTTTAAAGTGTTGTAGAACTAGCTCCTATGCAATGACAAAGTGCTGGGAAATTTGGATTTGGCGTACTAGAGCATATAGATTTAGAAATATTAATGAAATTATTTGCGCTATTACTGCCAACAAAACACTTCAGTCCACTATTAGAGCATCTTTGCTCGCAAGTAATATTATTTGCTGCTACAGTTGTTGAAAACGCAATCATCTTTCTCGCCTCAAAATTTCCATTATCAACTCTAGTTGTTAAAACAATCGGCTCAACTGTAGCGCCCGAACTTGGAGCAGCCGGCACTCCGAAGCCCGCAGGTCCTTGAGGACCTTTAAGACCTTGGTCTCCAATTAAACCAGTATCGCCATCTGGACCTTGCGGTCCTTGTAGCCCCTGAGGTCCTTGAGGACCACTAGGTCCTTGCGGTCCATCTGGACCTTGCAGATTTATTAATTGTCCATTTTGAATAACATTAAATCTTTGAGAGTTTGCATCATAGAAAATAATAGCCTCATCAACAGGAACTATATTAGGCGTAGTAGCAATTTCAGAAATTATAATACTTCCATTATTATTTAAAATAGTGAAGGAGTCAGTTCCTGCAACAAGAGAGTCTAAATCTCCATCGAGAGTCTGCAAAACACTTTGGTTATTTGTTAAAGCATTTTGATTAGTAGTGATATTTGCATCCATGTCGCTAAGAGCATTTAGATTTGTTGTTATAAATGTTGTATTAGACAAAATATCAGATGAATTTTGACTAATTAAAATTTGATTACTTTGATGAGATGCCGTGTTTCCAGCTATTTCAGATCCATTATTTAAAATAGATAATGCATTTGCCTGAATGTCTGAATTCAACTGATTAACAGCATCATTGTTTTGACTCAACTGATCACTCAAAGCTGAATTAAGTTTTGCAAGGCTTATAGCCCCATCTGATATATCTGATCCTGGGATGCTGTTATCAAGAATTGAGCCTGTTATAACTGAGTCATCAGCCAAATTAGAAATTGCCTGTAATCTAAAATTTCCGCTTGCATCACTAATCAGCATCTCACCTTCATTAGCACCTGGAATTAATAAATCAAAATTCCCCTCCACGCTTAAAGATCCAGCAGAAAGGATTTCAGCCATAAACTTTCCTTGAGCGACATGATTTCCATTTTTCTCTTTTATAAATTCTGCATTTGCAAAATTAAAAGAAAAAAGCACAAGACTAAGTGAAAGAAGAATTTTCTCTGCTAAATAAATATTTTTTCTAGTGGTCTCTATGGTCATTTTTATAAATTTTCCGCCTTAAAAGCTGCGCAGAGACATGAAACCACTTCAACACTTGAGCTTGAGGGAGGTATATTACATGCGTTTCTACTAAAAACATTTCTTTTTGCTGCAAACATACATTTTCTTCCTGGAGTATTTTGGCATTTATCATTGCAAGTCAAAGGCTGCAAAGTAGCATTATTAAAGTCACCTGAAACTACAAAATCTCTAGAGAAATCAAAGAAAAGGTTTTTAGGAACAAAGCTATTTAAATTAGTATCAAAAACTAAGGCAGTATCAGGAGTCGAATTTACTGGTGGCAAAATAGTGTTGCCTTGAGGACCAAGATCACCTGCAGGACCAATAGTTCCTTGAGCTCCTATCGCACCTAGATTCCCCTGAGGACCAGAATCTCCTTGAATACCCTGAACACCTTGAGGACCTACAGGACCCGCCGGACCTTGAGCGCTCTGCACAAAGTCTTTTAAATTTCCATTTTCATAAACTTGGATTTTTTTAGAAGCAGAATCATAAAAGATCTTAGCTGCATTTGCTGTAGAGCCCGGGTCTGAAATTTCACTTAAAAGCAAATACCCATCAAGAGTTAAATCAGTATATGCTTGGTTCCCTTGTGTCGAGTCAGCAAATTTATTATCAAACTGAGTTATAGAATTATCTACATCTACTAAAGTATTATCGCTAGTAATCCTTCTAGTTTGATTAGCTTGCAAAGAACTTGAGTTTGCTTGAATATTAATTTCGTTTTGGTTAATATCAGCATCATTTTGAGAAATTGATTGAGCATTTGCAGATATTGCAATGCTATTTCCATTAATGAATGTCGCATTTGACGCGATATTTATTGCATTCGTTTGAGCATCATTGTTCAGTTGTACTAACTGAGTAGCGTTTTGATTAATCTGGTTTAAAATGCTTGGATAAAGCTTAGATGAGCCAATTGACCCATCAAGTATTTTTGTGCCAGTAATAGCCAAGCCTGCAATCTGCTGAGCGCCAACAGAATTATCAAGAATATTTGAACTTGAACCACTTGGCAAATCTTGTAAGATTAACCTTTCGTTTGAATCAGCAATAAGGACCTGCCCTAGCTGAGCTCCAGGAATACTAATATCAAAAGGACCTTGAATATTTAAGCCTCCAACTACAGCACTTTCAGCTAAAAATAATCCATTAGTAATAATATGCGAATCATCGTCATTCACAACAAAATCTGCCTGAGCAAAAGAAAAATTGAGCAGCAAAATTACTAAAATAAAAAAATTTAAGCAGAGTTTCTTTGGTGAATGTGCTTTTTTAAATGACAATAAGTTCTCCTATTTAACCTAGAAATTCTATCGAAACACTTCTTTCTATTAAGCCACTCGCTCTTTGTTTTTGAAGAAAAGTCTGCGAAGCGCCAGCTGGTAGTGGCAATAAAACTATATGGATCTTAGTGCCATCAATATAAGCGCCTAAATCATCTGAAAAAGGGAATGGGTTTTGAGCGTTAAACCCCCCGGCGTTATTAGGTCCAATGCTAGTTCTTTGACCATCAACTAAAATCTCATTTGAATTAATATCAAAGCCTATACTAGTACCGGCAATATTTCTAATTACCGCAAGGCTCACTGGTGTTTGCCCCGCTTGAACTGCAGGTAGATCAAATTCTAAAGTTGTAGCACCACCAGTAAAAGCTTTACTATCAAAATCTATGCTTTTGATACCAATACCATCAGCACCTTTAACACCAGCAGGTCCACTAGCACCAGTCGCGCCAGTAGGTCCAGTTGCTCCTGCTGGTCCTGGAGATCCAGTTGCACCTGTAGCACCTCCGCCACCAGCAGCTTGTTGAAAAGGTAGAACCCTACCGTCAACTACAAAACCATTATCATCTAAACTAAAACTCACACTTTTACCAGAAGGAGTTTCAAATAAAAGTCTCTCTAAAGGATCACCGCTAGTTACTTGACCATCACTACTAATTCCACCTAAAGGAATTCTACGAAGTGTTTTTCTTTTCTTCTTGCCTTTGCCTTCAACATCGACAATAACAAGCTCCGGACTAGCACCAGAATTATCAATAACACCTCTAAGTGCACCAGCTTTTAAAATTTGCCTTGTCGTTGGGGCCTGATCATCAAAAACATTTGGTCGTGCTTTTTTCTTCGCACGCTTATTAGTTGCTGTTGTTTTAATTGGATTTGTGTCTGCAGGTGCTGCAATTGCAGTGCCCATAAAAACTGAATTCAACAATGCAGCATGGACAAGAAAGCCTCGTATTAATTTCATATAGTACTCCTAAGTTAAATAGAGTTTAAAGTAGGGCTATTAAGCTCAGGTTAAGAGAAGGTTTTAATTAAAGGGAATTAAGCTGCATTAATAGTAATTAACTAGGCAAAATCCCTCCAAAACAAGTATTTACGAGACTACTTTTACTTAAATAAGTATATATTTCCTGCAAATACTTTAAATATTCTCAGCTAGTGTAGTACAATTTTCTACTGTTATGAAAAGAACTCTAGGCGGAAGTCAAAGAAAAAGAATGAGAACTAGCGGTTTTCGTGCAAGAATGGCCACTCCAGGTGGACGTAAGGTTATTAGCCGTAGAAGAGCTAGAGGTCGCAGAAAGATCGCTCTTTAAGCTGCTACCTTAAATCAATTTTTAGACTCGCCTGGAATCTTAGATTTGAGGCGAGTTTTCTTTTAAATAAGATGTTACCAAAAGAAGAAAGAATTAAATATAATGGACTCTTTCAGCAAGCGCATGAAAAAGGTAAAAAGCTTAATGCCAAAAATTTAAGGCTATCCTTCACGCAGACAAGACCTGCTTACAAGGATTCGATGCCATTTTTCGGAATATCAATATCTAAGAATTTTGATAAAAGAGCAGTAGTCAGAAATAAAGTAAGAAGAAGATTAGCCGATATATATAGAAAGTTAAGGAATGAAAATTTTAAAAAATTAGGACTTATAGTGCTTAGCCCTAGAGGACCTTACATAAGTAAAAAAGATGCTTTTGAATATAATAACCTTAAAAATGAATTAGAATCTTTGATTGACCCAATGCTCAAAGCATAAAACCTTTACTCTAACTAGCTTTGCAGCTTCTGGTCAATAAGCGTAGAAAGCTTATCTTTTATAAACTCTGGCATATCTAATAGCTTTGCTCTTAAATCCCGAAGATTTAACTTATCAGTATCAGAGTTATGGTCAACTGCTTTTAGCCATGAGCTTGCCGAATTAATATGAGCCTCCAAATAAGGATCGCCCTTTAAATCATCTGTAGAATTCATAACCCTTGCAATAAGACCTCTACTATTAACCTGGGAGCGAAGCTTATCTAGAAAAAACTCTGCTGCCTCATAGGCGTAATAATTAGCTTTTTTATAAGTTGCTAGTCTATCCATCTGCTGGAGAGCAGCCTTATAAGCATCAATATTAGAAAACCCTGGAGCTATCCATCTAAAGGCTTTCATAAAGAGCTGCCACGGGTTCACGCTGCTTAATTTCTTCACATTATCAAAAAAGAAATAAAACTCTTTTTTTTCCAAAGTGTTTTTCTGGTGAGAGTCACTCTCTTGGCTTAGCTCACGTGCTTTTCTATCATTTGCTTCTTTAGCAAGCTTCGATAATGTAGATGCTGTAGTGGTCATTCCAGGAAAACTAGTGCGCAAAGCAGTCTCAACAGACTCTTGAGCACCCTGTTTTATTGTTTTTATGGCTTTTCCAATTAATGCCATTAGCAGTTTTGAAAATTCTTTAACAAGTAAAATGACTAATTATAGCTATTTTACAGAATTCCCTATATACATATTAGCGCAAATACACACTATTTGTAAATACTTAAAGCCTTGTTTTAGGGCTATTTTAGGTAAACTTCAGCCATATCAGGCATCATTCCAGCATATTTGGTCTTTCTGAGATTGCCAAGCTTATTGCTAGCAGCAGTTATCACATTAGGAGAGCTTAGATATATATAAGGTAGCTCTTCATAAACTATCTCTTGAAACTCATCATAAATGCGTTTTCTCTCATCAAAATCAAGTGTTCTAACTCCATCTAAAAAGAGCTTATCGATTTTCTTTTCCCAGCTTCTTAAAGAGCTAGTTGATTTAGGGGTTCTAGTGTCAAAGGAATGTAATCTTCCATCACTCTTCCAAACATTCGCGCCATTATTTGGCTCATTAGATCCAGTAAAACCTAAAATACCAGCCTCATAATTCTCGCCTGCCATAATTCTAGAAACAAAATTATTAAACTCAATAAGCTTAAAATTTACTTTAATGCCTATTTCACTAAGGTTATCCATAATTATTGTAGCCATTAGTTCTCTTTGTTTATTACCTGCATTGGTTAGTAAATTAAATTCAACTCTATTATCCTTAGAATCTAAAACTTCGCCCTTAATATTAAACTTAAAACCAGCAGCCTTTAAAAGCTCTCTAGCTTTTTTAAGACTACGCTTATGACCCTTAGCAATTTTCTCATTTAAATATGGTGATCTTAAAGATTCAGGAGTAAAGAGTGGCGCACCCAAACCTTGATGAACATTAGTGACTATACTTTCTCTATCAATTGCATAAGACACAGCCTTTCTAAACTCCTTATTATTAAACCAAGAGTATTTAGGCTCCGGAACGTTCTTGCTCATATTAAACCAAAGAAAACTAGTGCCTGAACTTGGACCCATTTCATAAAGCTTAAAGTCATATTTATTTTCAAGACTTTTAATAAGTGCAACCATCGGCGTTTCGACCTCAAGAAGATAAGACTCTCCTGCTAGAAATTTAAAAACATCTGCGTTCCTATCAAGCACATATGAGAAAACTACTCTATCTACATAAGGAAGTTTTTTGCCTTCTTTGTTTACTAGATAGTAATTAGGATTACGCTCAAATTCTATTCTTTCACCAAACTTTATCTTCTTAAGTTTAAAAGCCCCACTACTAATTATCTTTTCAGGAGGCGTGTTAATGCTCAAATAAGAATTAAAAGCATTTTGTTTTTCTTCAAAAGTACTTGCTCCTTCTTTTTTAAAAAAACTCTCCACATCATGCTTTGGCGCAATCGCTATTCCTACAGTATCTAGAAAAGGAGCAAAGACTTTTTCTGTTTCAAAAGAAACAGTAAGATCATCTATTTTACTAACAACTGGAAACTTGCCTTCAACAAGCAAAATATCTCTTAACGAGCTCACAGCAATCTGGTCACGAATCAAATCATTCCATGTAAAAACCACATCATCAGCTGTAATTTTTTTACCGTCAGTCCAAAAAAGAGAGTCCCTCAAATGAACTATGATCCTTTTACCTTTATTTGAAACTTCAAAACTCTTAGCCATATTAGGGATGACTTCATTAGTGTCTGGATCATTTTTTAAAAGACCATCAAAAAGAATTCCAGCATAGGTCGAGCTGGTAGCATCACTAGAGGTCCATGGATTTAAAGTTTTAGGATCTCTTCCAAGGTGAGTTAATCTAAGTGCCCCACCAAAATTACCCAAAGAAGCCTCTGAGGTCAAGTAATCAGAGCCTGAAAGATTTTTAGTAATCCGATCCAAAGGTTTTGGCTTTTCCTTATTTAGATACGAACTAAGAAAGAATAAAGCTAGAAAAATTACTAAGCCAAATAATAGTCTTTTTAAAGAAATTGCTTTCAAATCTAGCTTCACTTTGATCTATGAGTCCCAACGATAACAAACTGACAAACTATCATCAACAAGTTTAGATAAATAAGACTTGGGATACTTGCAATCATTAGGTAATTAAAATTCAAAAAGATTCCAGCAGTCGCTGAAATACGAAGAGGAGTTCCTAAAAGAAAACCTAGCCCAACAGCCATTTCACCATACTTAACCAATAAAGCAAAAAGATGAGCATTAGGAACTATAATCTCTTTAAATATTCTTTTATAAGGTCCAAAAATAACGTCATCTTTTAAACTTATAAAAAAATCTGATGCGCCACTTGCAAATGCAGGATCATGGAATTTCTGAAAGCCATGAATTAAAAATATAAAAGCTATTGTCCACCTTAAAATAAGGAGGTATGCCTTTGAATCGCCAGAACCTTTTTCTTCGTCAGCCATCAATAATATTGTACTGCAAGTTTAAATAATTGAAGTTTATTTAGATTCCTCAATTTTCAAGAAAGCGCATTTCCCTAA